>DKGG01000057.1:444-49289 GCA_002453155.1 Bdellovibrionaceae bacterium UBA6776 | reverse complement strand
CCGTCAAATATTATTTCAAAAAAAGTAATCCTCGCCGCAACGTTTAGTAGGCACCAGAGAGGATGATTCCCTAAATTTAATTTTCAATGCACTTTCCTCAAATCATTTTTTATCCCAACAGACCCGTCCTTCCATGGACTCACAAGCATTTTCCCTTCGCGAAAAGCGCATCCTGCTTGCTTGAGGTCCTTTTGGGATAAAAGACAATTTGATGAAAATTCATTTAAAATTTTTTGAGAATTTATATTCTCGGCAGCAACGTGAAGAACTAAGGCTTTGCAGAGAAAGGCCATCACAGTCTTGAATCTTAAAATGTAATCAATTTGTATAGGATCAGAATCTTGAAGAGCTATGTCTTTGTTTCAATTTTTTATCTCGAACAATTTCCAAGATTTGGTTTGTATCCCATAAAGACCTCAAGCAAGCAGGATGAGCAAAAAAAGGGCATGATATTCTAGAGTCCTAGCATGACAATTTTGTATAGGATCAGAGTCTTGAAGAACTATGGCCCTGTTTCAATTTTCTATCTCAAAATATTTCTAAGATTTAGTTTGTATACCATAAAGACCTCAAGCAAACAGGATACGCAAAGACGGGGCATCATATTCTAGAGTCCTAGCATGGCAATTTTGTATAGGATCAGAAACGTGAAGAACTATGTCTTTGTTTCAAAAATTGAGTTCCGCAACGGAGTGAGGACTGTCTGAGATTTTTGGAAGCAAAGGCATAGTTCTTCAATTTCTTGAATTCAGCTGAAAATTGAAAAAACGACTATTCAAAAACCTTCACATCCGGCTTCACATCTTCCACCGACGACTTCTGCAGGCTTTCCATTTTTGCGCCGTCATTCAAATACGGCTCAAACAAAGTGTTGTACTGGGCCACTTCAGTAAACTGCATCCCAGTCTGCTCGCTGGAAACCTGAACATGGATCTGACGATTCAAATCATCCAACAATTGAAGGTAAATCTGCTTTTCAACAACCACATCTCGATTCACAGAAATCTCTTCTTCCACAAACTTGTGACCGTCGAAGCTTCCCGAACCCCCAAGATATTGAACTCCTGGAGGCAAAACCCATCGAACTCTGACATGAGGCAAATCTCTGTCAGAAGTAATCTGTAAGTTCAATGTGATTTGACCCGAAGCTGAAGGACCATTTTTATCTGCGTTGGACAAATGAATCTCTAGTGGACCTCGTAGCTTTTCCGTATGAATTACCGACGCCCCTTTTTTGGGCTTCAAAACCTGCTCTTTTAATGCATGCAGATGAATCTCTTCATCAGAGCTGGGATTTCTTTGAGAGTAAACCTCTCCTCCCATCTTCACTTGAAGGAAGTAGGCCGTTCCCAGAGCACTAAAAAATAAGACGGCAAGGATCAGTAGAGATTTGACTGACACAGTTCACTCCCATTCATCTTAATTTTATAAGTAAAGGCTCCGCCTAAGGTTCCACCGGTATAGACAAAAACATTCAAAAGATAGTCTGTGCCCCCAGTCAGCGAAACCGCGAAAGACTCTGTTTGTGAGGTTGCGGGATTTCCGTCGGGATCACTGGTAGATTTTGCTACGATGTCGGCTGTTTGCCCAATGCGCGCACTCTTATTGTAAAGATATAGGTCCGCATCCGCTTCAGTCCCAGAGGAATCCGAATCTGAATATTCAAGGCTTATGGTGTAGGTTCCCGAAGAGGTTGGCCGAATGTGAAAGAAATCATTGTTCTGATGAAGGTTTGCTGTAGAAAAAGATCCTGTATCATTCGGATCGTTGTAGGGAGTGATGGTGTAAGTGCACGATCCAGATGTGGTCACATACTGAGCATATTCCGAAGTGTTGGCAACCTGACGTTCGATCTTGATCAACTCGGACAAATCTTTTCCAGAGTTGTTGGATTGAAGCCAAGTTTGAAAGGTGTGAAAGATCCCAATGTTACGAAAAGCCACATTTGCATTTTTAAATCCCTGAGTGGATTTGGTCAGCGAAGCCCAAATGTCTTTGAAAGCGCCGGATACGTTGTCCGTTCCGGTAAATCGAGTGTCCGCATTGGAATCAATCATGTCCCAAAGGAATCGGGTGACCGAAAATTCCCGAAAATTTCCTTCGCCCGAAGCGGTTGGAATGTCATTTCCAGTTTGAGCAGTTTCAAGATCCAATTTGAAGATGTAAGCCGTGGAACCGTCGATGTTCCCTGTGGTGTCGATGTATTCCGAGGTGTTTAACACAGCAGCTTGGATAAAGTTTCCCCAACCCTCACTCCACGCCAATCGAGGATCAATGATTTTGTCTCCGCTGTGAGATCCACCAGGTGAATTGCTTCCGAAAACCACATCTTCCAGAAAATGTCCGTATTCGTGAATAATCACAGAGTTGTCAAAGTGATCGGTGTCTGTATTGTCGGTGTCTCCATTGAGTCCACCCAAAATAAAGAGACGAGAATATCCCGGCAGGTAAAAACTCAACGCACTTGTTGAACCTAAATAGGTGGCTGGATTCACACCCTTCATCCAGTAAGCTTCAACTTTTGGCGCTACCGAGAAATCCTGGCATCCGGTGTAAGTTGAAGAGCAAGAGCTGGCTTCGGTTCTAAGATAATTGTTGGTTTCCACGATTTGATCGAAAATATTAAAGGCACCACCTAGAATGTCTCCAGTTACAGCGGCGTTCAAAGTTCCCACGCTCTTCGAACCATTTGCTACAAAAGAGGTCGTGAGTGAATAGTAGTTTTTCAGGGCGGGACGATCCATCACGGAAACCACAGCTTTTGAGTTGTTGGCTCGAGTGTTTACATAAAGGGTGTAGGTGTTCCCATCATTTGGCATTTGAAGACTAAAAGTTCCATCAACCAAGGTTTCTCCACATTGGACAGTGCTGCCTGCAGAGTTTTTCACCATGATTTCGGCGTATCGAACGGGTTTTGCCGAACCGGCATTACCAAGTCCCCCGCCGGGTTTCGTTCCATAGGTGACTCGAGCTTGATAAGTTGCTGTGCCGGTAATGGTGATCGGTGAAGAGTAAGATGTCGTCGTGCTGCAATATGTGGCTTCCGCCGGACCGGGCGCAATTCCTTCATAAGTGGAGGTGGGTGTGGATTGAGAACTGCTGCTTGAAGAACAGGCCGTGGCTCCAAGAACGAAAAAAACAAAAAAGACATGGAAAATTGAGCCACGATTCATTAAAAATATATCGGTAAAATTCAAACTTTGATTGAGGAATGGAACGTCTCATTTTGAGAAAATGACGAATTAAATTCCTCAATTTCGAAAGTGATTTTAAAAGGGGATAATTGTGCACAATTCTGTGGAAAAAGGCTTTAACTCGGACATTCAAGTTTTAGATCGAAAGTACCACGTCCAGACGGAAGACTGGGGTCGCGACAATCCCTTTTTGGTCAGTCGAGTCTTTAGTAATGGCGCTGTCATTCGAAGCATTAAGACCTCCTACGAAGAAATTCTTCCTGGCGGTCGCAGAGCGGTTCCCCAGGACATTCGCCTCGCGATGAAGATCCAGCACAACAAAATTCTGGACCTGCTCCTTTCTGGCCAACTCTGGGAGTAAATCTTAGAATGGTGGAATGATAGAATTTCACCACACCTACAAAGCCTACTCGAATGGATACAAAGCCCTCCGCGATGTGACTTTTAAAATTGGAAAAGGGGAGTTCGTTTTTCTCACCGGCCCCAGTGGAGCGGGAAAAACAACCATGTTTAAACTGATTTCCGCCTATGACCGTCCTACTTCTGGGAATGTTCGCGTCGCAGGCCGTGAAATCTCGCTGCTAAAACCCCGAGAGCTTCCTTTTTTTCGTAGACATGTGGGTGTGGTTTACCAAGATTTTCGCCTTCTGAGAAATCGCACCGTTTTTGAAAACGTCGCTTTGCCTTTAGTTGTTCGGGGAGAATCGACATTGTCCATAGAGCGTCGAGTGATGGATGTTTTGGATCAGGTGTCACTCTTTTCGAAAAAGGACTGTCTTCCTTTGGAAATGTCAGGGGGAGAACAACAGCGCGTGGCCATTGCGAGGGCCCTGGTTCATCAGCCCGAAGTTTTGATTGCAGATGAGCCTACGGGGAACTTGGATCCCACTTTGACCAACGAGATCATTGCTCTTTTAGAAAAAGCCAACGCCCGTGGAACCACTGTTTTTGTAGCGACCCATGATCATGACCTGGTGAAAAGAAAAAAAGCCCGTCGCATTGATATCAACCTTGGGGAGATCCAGTTAGACCAATGAACAACTACGTCTTAAACCACTTGAAAAAAACCATCACCGATCACTCAGCCACCTTCTTGGCAACGCTCTTTTCCATGTCCGTGGTGTTGTCCTGCCTGAGCTTAATACTTCTGGCTCGCCAAAACTTAGTTCGACTTGCTGAAACTTGGGGGCAAGACAGTGAAATCACCGCCTATCTTGAAGACGGGTTGCCTTCGAAAGAGCAAAAGGAGCTGGAACAAAAGATTCAAGCTATGGATCATGTGAAGCAGGTTCAGTTTGTTTCTAAAACAGATGCGGCAAAAAAGTTTTTAGAGCGCATGGGTCATTTGTCTCCTGATTTTTTGCAATCTGACAAACCAGAGGAAAACCCGTTGCCGGCCACATTTGATATTAAAATTTCCGCGGACATCTCTTTGACCGAGCGAATTGACATTTTAAAACAACTTGCCACTCAGATTTCTGAATACTCTGGAGTTTCCGATGTGACCTTCGGTCAAGGGTGGATTGAAAGTTGGGGACGCTTTTTGCAAAAGTTTAATTTGGCCACTTTATTTGCGGTTGGCGTGGTCCTTGTCATCGGCCTTTTGATCATTGGAAATGCCACGCGAGTTTCCATGGAGCGACGCTTGGAAGAAGTGGAAGTTTTAGAATTGGTGGGCGCCACCCGAAGATGGATTCAAAGACCATTTTTAATTGAAGGTGCTCTTTTGGGATTGGGCTCCGCACTTTTTTCTTTGATTCTTTCCATGTTTCTGAACAAGGCCGTCTTAGGTTACTTTTCATCCGCAGGGTGGATGTGGATTGAAAATTCTCGAATTGAACTTTCGATGTCCTCGGCAATCGTTATTCTGCTCACAGGACTAGGATTTGGTCTTTTGGGATCTTATTTTTGTGTCCGAAAAATCGGTGGTCGAAATTTCCAAGGAGAAATGGATTCCTATGTCTAAGTGGGGATTCGCTTTTTTGATCATAACCCTTTCCCTTCCCGTTTTTGGAGATTCCTCCAATCCGGACCTCATTGAAAAAATCGATGAAACCAAAAGCATTGTTTCCAATGCCGAAAAGAAGCAGCGAAGGATTTATAAGCAAGTTTTAGAAAGCGACCTGCGTGTCAAAAAAATGAGCGAAGAGCGCTCTAAGGTGAACGAAAAAATGTTGAGTTCCCAGGCCGATGCACAAGAGTTGGCCTATGAGGTTCGCCTTTGGACCCAAAAAGTAAAAGAACAACGGGCTCGAATTGCGAAGTCGGTGGCCCACCTTTACCAATTAAAAAACCCCAGTGTTTTAACTTTTCTTTTCAGTGACCAAAGTGCTTCCGAAATTGAACGCAATGTTCGCTTTCTAAAAAAAGTTTCGGAATCTGATTTCAAACGGTTTCAAACCTATCGTGTCAGTTTGACTCAGGCCAAAAAAGCCAATGAGGACCTCAAAGAAGAAGTTCGAAAACTCTTGGGGCTAAAAAACAAATTGAAAGTGAAAGAAGCCAAACTCCTTGCGGATCAGCGAGAGAAAAATCTGCTGATTAAGTTGATCAATAAAGACAAAGAAAAGAACTTGGAGCTCCTAAAGAAACTACGCTCCCAACTTCCAGAGATGGATCAAGATGCGGAGGTGGCCTTTTTCGAAAAGAAAGGGGAGCTCTACCCGCCACTTCCTCAAGCGCCTTGGAAGGAATATGGCAGCACTTTTGATCCCATTTATAAAGTGAAACTGCTCCATTTGGGATGGACGTATAACGCACTCCGAATGAGCACAGTAAAATCCGTCTTTGATGGCAAAGTTGCCTATGTGGGGCCCATCCCCGGTTTTGGACAAACGGTTATTCTGGACCATGGAAACCATTACTATTCGGTGTACTCCTACAATCTAGAAACCAAAGTCTTTCAAGGCGAGAAGGTCTTCAAAGGTCAAACTCTGGCACTTTCCGGAAACCAACTTTATTTTGAACTGAGACATTATTCCAATGCCATTGACCCAGAAAAATGGATTGCCAATGGACGTTCGGAGGATGTCGCGGGAACGAGCTTTTCTTCAAGAGGAGATCAACTATGAAGAAGCCACGGATTGTGTTTGCAGCCCTCATTTTGACGTTCGGAGTGAGCTTCAATGTTCTGAAAGCTGAGGAACGCTATGAGGAAATTCAACTTTTTGCTAAAGTCCTTAACCTGGTTCAGCAGTTTTATGTGGAAAAGGTGGAGTTGAAAAAACTGATCTACGGTGGAATCAAGGGGATGCTCCTTGAGTTGGATCCTCACACCAACTTTATGCCGCCAGAAATCTATAAAGAGTTTGAAAACGAAACCAGCGGTGAATTCGGCGGACTTGGAGTGGAGTTGACCGTTCAAAATGGAATCCTCACCGTGATTTCACCCATTGAAGACACTCCTGCTTGGAAAGCGGGAATTAAAGCGGGAGACATGATTGTTGAAATCAATGGCGAGTCCACCAAGGGATTCAGTCTTGTGGAAGCCGCTCAAAGAATGAAAGGCAAAAAGGGAGAAAAAATCCATTTGGGAATCTTCCGCAAAGGATTTGAAGAGCCTAAAGTTTTTGAGATTGTCCGTGGGGTGGTTAAAATTCGGTCGGCCAAATACACAGATTTGGATGAAGGATTTGCTTACATTCGCTTAACAAGTTTTATCGAAAATTCAGCAGAGCTGATCAAGCGAGAGTTGGACGATCACATCAAAAAGTACAAATCAGTAAAAGGTTTGATCTTGGACCTCCGAAAAAACCCTGGGGGTCTTTTGGATCAGGCGGTACAAATCAGTGACATGTTTTTAGAAGAAGGTGTGATTGTCAGTACAAAGGGGCGTGGAGAAAAAGAAAAGGAAGTTCTTTACGCGAAAAAAACCGGAACTTATCCAGATTTCCCGATCATCATATTGATTGATGAATACTCAGCCAGCGCCAGCGAGATTGTTTCGGGTGCCCTTCAAGACAACAAAAGAGCCTTGGTGATGGGGCGAAAGAGCTTTGGTAAGGGCTCGGTTCAATCGGTGGTTAAGCTGGGAGATGGATCAGCACTGAAGCTGACTGTGGGGCGCTATTACACCCCTTCAGGTCGATCCATTCAGTCGGAGGGCATCACTCCAGATGTGGAGCTACAAGAGGTGGATCCAGAAAGCTTTCAAAAGTCGATCATCAAAAAAGATGTTCGAAAAGAAAAGCACCTGAAAGGACATCTTTTGGGAGAAAAGGAAAAGTCGAACAAGAAAAAGAAAAAACCTGTGGAATTTTGGTGGGCCAAATCAGATTCAAGGTCATCAGACAAAGCGCTCACACCGAAGGAGCGCTTGTTGGAAAAGGATTTTGATTTGCAACAGGCCTACAGTTACCTGAAGGCCATTAAGACACTGTCAAAGACTAGGACTTTTTAGGTTCTACTTCTTTGACTTTGGATTTTGAAATCAAATGTTCAATGAGTTTTTCTTCTGTAATTTGAAACATCATTTGTGATTTTCTTTGTGGCTCTTTGTAGAACTCTTTCACTTTGTTCACATCAAGTCCCACTTGCTCAGAAAATTCTTTCATTTTGTTTTCGAAATCTTCTTCGGAAGCAGACATTTCTAAGTCCTTAGAAAGTTTGTCCAAGAGGAAAGTGCTTCGAACCATAAATTCGGCAGTACTTTGGAAATCCGCATCCCACTTGGATTTGTATTCTGCGAATTCTTTATCGCCAAAGCCTTGTTGGCCCAAACGATTTTTAAAGTCATTCTCAAGAGCTTGCTTTTGATCGGCGACAAGGCTTTTTGGAACATCCAAGGGGTTGGCTTCAACCAAGGCTTTTAAAAGAGAGTTTCGCTCTTCTTCTTTGATGCGCTTGTTTTCAGATTCGGCAATGTCTTCGCGAATGGCATCTTTAAGAGCTTGCAGGCTTTCGTGATCTCCAACCTTTTTCGCAAAGGCATCGTCGATTTCAGGAAGTACGCGCTTTTTAATTCCATTCAATTTTACTTCAAAGTTGACGGGTTTTCCGGCCAAGGATTTTTCGTGATACTCCTCGGGGAATTTCAAATTGATGGTACGCGTTTCGCTGACCTTCATGCCTTCAATGGCTTCTTCAAAGCCAGGAATGAATTGACCACTTCCAATTTGAAGTTGATGGCCGTGGGCTTCTCCATTTTGCAAGGGCTCACCATCAATGAAGCCTTTAAAATCAATGTCTGCAATATCGTCTTTTTGCAAAGCACGATCTTCCAAAACAGGAGCGGTTTCGGCTTGGTTCTGTTGGATGTTCTTAAGAACCTGGTCGATTTGCTCGTCCGAAATCACTAACTTTTCGCGCTCAATGTTTAAGCCTTCGTATTTTTTGACTTCCACGTCGGGGCGAATTTCGAACTCAGCGGTAAAAACAAAGGGATGATCCTCTTCCAGCTTTTCGATATTCACTTGCGGATAACCGATGGGGTTTAGATCATGCTCTTGAAGAGCAGCAGAATAACCTTCCTGAACCAATTCTTGGGCCACGTCACCGTGCACACGATCTTGATACATGGATTTGATGGCAGAAATGGGGGCTTTCCCTTTTCGAAATCCCTTAATGTTGGCATTTTTTTGAAGGACCTTATAAACTTTCCCAAATGCATCATTCACTTTTTCGGTGGGAACTTCGACATTGAGTTTTCGAGACAAACCGTCCAATTTATCCAGCGTGGCCTTCATACATGCTCCTTTTTGTTGTGACCCGGCTGGTCATAGTCCAGCTCGGCTCCAAAAGCAAGGATTCCGGGGGGAAATTTGATTCACTTTGTCTCTGGAAAAGGGGGAGTGGGCAAATCTTTGGTGGCCGCTTCTCTGGCTCAAGCACTGTCTGAAGAGGGACGTCGAACACTTCTCGTAGAACTCGGTGGCAGCCATTTTTTTGAATACATTTACGGTGAAAAAATTGGATTCGAACCCACCGAGCTTCGGCCGGGTCTGTCATTGAGTCTTTGGGATGGGGAGGCCTGCCTGAAGGAATACCTGCTTTACCTTCTTAAATTTGCCAAAATCGTGGATCTCTTTTTTGACAACACGATCATGCAGGCCTTGGTTCACGGGGCTCCGGGATTGAAAGAGTTGGCCCTGACGGGCAAAATCACCAGCCGCGAGCGAAAAATTGGACCGGAACTACCCTATGATGACCTGGTCATCGATGCCTATTCCACGGGGCATTTTCTTGCCTTGCTTTCAGCGCCCTTGGCCATGGCAAAGGCAATCTCCATCGGACCCATGGGAGCTCAATCCCGGTCTGTTCACCAGGTTTTATCCAGTGAAGTTTGCGAATATTTGGTGGTGGTGAATCCCGAAGAGTTGCCTTTGACCGAGGGTGAGGAGCTGGCCGCGGGGATTGATGCCCAAGTGGGGCGGTCGGCAAAATGGGTAAAAAACCGCTGGTGGCCGCAGCTGTCAGAGCCGTTGGATCAAGTTCCCAAGGGCTTTCAAGAGAACTGGAAGAGAAAGCTGGATCTTCAAAACCAGTTTGATTCTAAGAGTCTCAGGGAAACAGCAATGGTGTTGCCGCAGATTTGGTCTCACAGCAACTTGGAAAAAATCGAACTTCTGACAAAGCTTTGGAAATCAAAGCGCGAATCAGGAGGTGACCTGTGAGTTTGGTAGAGCTTCTTGAAAACTCCAAAGTGATCGTGTCTGCGGGAACGGGCGGAGTGGGAAAGACCACAGTCTCTGCAGCATTGGGTGTCACTTTGGCTCGTCGAGGGAAAAAAGTTCTGGTTTTGACCATTGATCCAGCCAAACGATTGATTCAAGCCTTGGGACTTGAAGGTTCCGCCTATGAAGCCATTGAAGTTCAGGGCATCGAAGGTTTGGGGCAGCTGAAGGCCTCGATGATCGATGCAAAATCCATTTTCGATCGTTTTGTGGAAAAATTTGCTCCCAATTCAGAGGTGGTTGAGCGTTTGAAGGACAATCGGTTGTACCAGCAACTTGTGACCGCCCTGACGGGATCTCAAGAATTTACATCCATGGATCGCTTGTTGAGTGAATTTGAAAGTGGCGAATACGACATCATTGTTTTAGATACGCCTCCCACTCAAAATGCGGTGGATTTTTTAAAAGCTCCGCAAAGAATTGTGCAGCTTTTTGATGAGCGAATCACCAAGTGGTTTGCTCAAGGGACTCAGAAAAAGGGACATCTTTTGTCTAAGATCATTTCTCGAGGAACTCACACGGCACTGGCCGCACTTGAAAAAGTAACCGGGGCAGAGTTCATCGGAGAGCTTTCGGATTTCTTTGAGCAAATGTCTTTCTTGCAAAAATCCGTCAGAGAACGCAGCCAAAAGGTGCAAGCTCTTTTGGCGGAATCTCACACCACCTTTGTGGTGGTGGCTTCGCCGGACAGTGAAAAACTCACGGAGGCCACTCAATTCGTTCAATCCTTAAAAGACAAAGGATTTCATTTTAGAGCTCTGCTTCTCAATCGCGCTTATCCCGAATGGTATCAATCTGGTGAGAAAATTGAGGCGGACAATGAATTTTTTAAATCCGCACACACTTATTATGATCAACAGTTTCAGAAATTAAAAAAATTTAAGGACAATCATGGGTCCATGTCCATTTTTAGTCTGCCAGAGTCAGACGAACCTTTGATTGGGCTGAAAGATATCGTAAAGTTATCCAAGGTTGTGGAGGAGCTATGAAGTTTTTAACTGCAATGATCTTGGTGTTCGGTTTTATGGTGGGGTGTTCATCCAAACCCAAATCCAAGGGAGTTTTGGATGGGGATCCTCAGCGTATGCAAGACTTCAATGAAGCCATGCAAGATTTAAGTTATGAAAATTATGCTTCGGCGTCCTCTCGATTTGAAAGTCTATTGAACGAAAAGCCCGTTTCCGAATTGGACCTGGTCATCATGTACAATTCTGCAGTGGCATTGGAGGGATTGGGAAACTGCCAACTGGCAGCAGACCGATACCGTTCGGTTGCAAGAGTCGCCATCAAGCGTTTTGAAAAAATCGCCGCCTTGGCCGTCTATCGTTTGGGTTTTGCGTACTCCTGTTTGGGAGATGCAAACAAATCTATTGTGGCATTTTTAGACGCGAAGAAAAAATCCTCATATTTGCCTCCGGATGTTTCTACGGCAGAACTTCCGGCACGATTGGCAGCAGCTTATGCCAGTGTGGGAAGGCAAAAGGAAGCATTGTTTTACTTCAACCAAGCTTCGGAAGGTTTGAAAAGAATCTTGGCCACAGCAAAACGTCAGGAATCAGATGTGGCTTTGGCGGCGAAAACTTTGTATGCCATGGGAAAGTTGGGAGAAGTTCAAAATCCAATTTTGTTTGTTCGAATGCTTGGAATGCAGCAGGCCTTTTTGCTCCAGGCGACCGAGTTGAAATCGGGACCTATTTCTGAGCGAGCAAAAGATGATTTAACCAATGCTTATAAAAAGATGACTCACTTTCGTTTTAAAACGCGGGCGGAGCAAAAAGATTTTTACGTAGAGGCATTGAGGACCACGCGAGAATTGCAAAAGTTGCGATTGCCTTCCACGAAGGATTACACGCAACCCTTATTTACCGTTGTCGATAAAGTCGAAAGTTGGTTGGAAGGACAGTTGGCAAAGATGTCTTCCACTCTCAAAAAAACCAAGGAACAAAAGAAGAGAGAGTCTTTAAAGCGAGAGGGAAGAATCATTGAAAACTAGGGGAGAAAAGCTCTTTTTTTGGTTCTTTGGCTGGCTTTGGCTCTTTAACAATCCAAAATATTTAGGATTGGTTGCCGCTCCGTTTTTGTTGGGACTGGGGATTGTGGGTTCCGCAGCCTATTTTCTAGTGCCCATGGTTCCGGGGATGGCCGACGCATTGGTTTATTATTTGCCGCATTTTATGCAAGCCCTGTCTGTGGGCTTTTTTTGGTTTTTTGCCATTGTCTTTGGGATTCTCTTTTTAGGTGTGGGACTGATTCTGCTCTACTGCTTTTACATTTTGCTGTGTGCGCCCTTTTACTCTTTGCTTGTGGAGTCTGTTTTGAAAAAAACTGGAAGACACCAAAAGGGTTCCTTAGGGTTTTCCGAATGGCTTTGGCTGACTTTGAAAATGCTTCGGACCTCTCTTTTAAAGGTTTTTTTGTTCCTTTTTATCAGCGTGATTGGTTTTGCTTTGAGCTTAGTGCCAGGCCTTCAATGGGTGAGCTTTGCTGTGACGGCCGGGATTTTTGCTTTTGACAGTATGGATTACAGTTTTGAGGCCATGGGCATGGGGCTTCGCCAACGTTTGAGGTACTTTGCAAAGTACCGGGAAGATTTCTTTATTTTATCTTTTGGCATGGCCTTGACGTTGTTGGTGCCCGGTCTCACATTCATTGCTCTGCCCGGAGCGGTGGTGGGTGCCGCTTTGATTTTAAAAAATGAATAATTCCTTCAAAAGGGACCGACCATGACAGCAATCAAAGAGCTTTTGCATACCAAGATTTCAGAAAACTTCGACAAAATCGAAGAGTGGTTTGAAAGCAAACGCAAGAGCGATCTTCAGCTGCCCTTTTACTCCAGTTTTGACATTCGAGACTCGGGCTACAAGGTGGCTCCCATTGATGCCAATCTTTTCCCAGCAGGATTTAACAACATCTGCCAAGTGGACAAAAACAGTGCGGTGGACCTGGTCGAAGCTTATTTGCAAAAGCACTATAAGCTTGCGGGCAATAAAATTCTTCTGGTGACGGAAGAGCACACGCAAAATGCCTACTATTGGGACAATGTCTTTACTTTGAAAACATTGATCGAGGAAGCGGGTTACGAAGTTCGACTGTCCTTTCCAAATTGTTTGGAAGCTCCCATCGAGGTGAAAAGTGCTTCTGGTCCCATGCTTCTTGTTGAGCCCAACCGTAAAGTGGACGGAGAGTTGTACATTGGAGATTGGAAACCCGATCTAGTCATAAGTAACAATGATTTTAGTCAGCTCAACACCTGTTGGTCGGATGGCTTGAAGGTGCCTTTCAATCCTCCCAGTGAGATGGGATGGCACCGCCGTAAGAAAAGTTTGTTTTTCGAAATCTACAATGAATTGGCCGAGGAGTTTGCCAAGTTGATCGATATTGACCCTTGGCAAATCCAAGTGCGTTCGGAGAGCTTTAAAGATTTTGCCGTGGATGATGAGGACAGTCGCAAAAAATTGGCAGATCACTGTCGAAAGATGTCGGACTCTCTTCGTGAAGAGATGAAGTCTCGCGGCATCAATGAAGAACCCTTCTTGTTTATTAAAAATGATTCCGGAACTTATGGTTTGGGTGTGATTCAAGTGGCAAAGCCTGAAGACGTGGAGAATTGGAACTACAAATCTCGAAAAAAGATGAAGGCCGCCAAAGGCGGTGGGGGCATCAGTCAGGTTTTGGTTCAGGAGGGAATCTCCACTCAGGTCAAAGGACATGAGGGCCAAGTTGCCGAGCCCGCAATTTATATGATCGGATGCCAACTGGCCGGCGGATTCCTGCGCACTCACACCAAAAAGTCCGAGACCGAAAGCTTGAATTCTCCGGGTGCGGTTTTTCAAAGACTTTGTGTGTCTGACTTGAAAGTGAAGCCAGAAGGAAGCCCTCAAGAAAACGCCTACGGTTGGATTGCAAAGCTGGCCTTTTTGGCGGTGGCTGAAGAAGCCAAACGTTCCGGCGTAAAATTGATGGGCTACCAGTAATCGACCTTCGTCGAGTTTGATCAGGTTCCTTAAATTCCATCTCATTTTTGGCCGATAATTCTTTTATGAAAAAGAGTCTTTTGTCGGTCTTTCTATTTGTAATGACGCTTGCAGGGTTTTCCAAAATGGCGAAATTTTCCTGGGGTGGAATTCAGTACGTCTCTGTGGACGGATGGCGATCGCCATCGGCCATTCATGGATTGCGGGACTTTTCCTCGCTTCGAGGATCGTCTTTGTCCGAGGCGGCCGAAGACTATTTTGTCTCTCAAAGTGATTTGATCAAAACTCCGGACGGAGTGGAAGTTCAGCTGAACCAGTTTGTGATCACCGATGAAGATGGGCAAAGAAATTTTGTCTGTCGTGTGGAAGGTCGCGCCGGAGTCTATGACCGTGTGGAGTTGAAACTCAAAGGTCTTGGGATTTCCGAAGCGGGACGTCAGCCGTCCATCACCGTAGAAACGGACTGTTTGTCTGAAGAAAATCCCAAGGAAATTGGAAAGATCGTGGTGAAAATTCCCATGTCCGAGATCTTCTCTTGGAATCCCAAAGATCAATATGTTCGGTTTTTCGATGCAAAAAACAGCCGAGTGAGAGTGTCAGACATGGTCTCTCAATGGCCCATGGACTGGCGCCTGGAAGAGGTGCAGTACAAAAGTTCCATCGACAAAATCTCACCCTTGTCTTTTAAGGCTTCACAGAAAAAAGGCTCCCGTTTGAGAGCCTTGAACTTTGAACTTAAACCTTCTGGGCAAGTTCAATAAAGGTTCGAATCATGGCGCCTGAAGCCCCTTTTTTGGGGTGGTAAGGAAAGCGATTGTTCACGTTCCATCCAGTGCCTGCAATGTCAAAATGAGCCCAAGGAATTTCTTTATCTACAAACTGTTCCAAGAAGGCGGCTGCTGTTGAACTGCCCGCCAGTCGGTTTCCTGAAATGTTGCAAAGATCCGCATGATTTCCTTTCATGTCTTCCACATGGAAATCATCCAAAGGCATGTTCCAAACCAGTTCGCCGGCTTTGTCTGCTGAGTCCTGAACAGTCTTCATCAATTTTTGATCTCGAGTAAAGACACCGGTGTAGTGATTGCCCAAAGAGATCAAGATGGCGCCAGTCAAAGTTGCAATGTCGAAAATCGCAGCGGGCTTCTTTTCGCAGGCATAAACCAAAGAGTCAGAAAGAATCAAACGTCCTTCTGCATCGGTGTTGAAGATCTCTACGGACTTTCCGTTTCGAGCCACATACACATCCCCAGGCTTGTTCGCTGCAGATCCTGCCAAGTTTTCGGTGGAGGGAACATAACCGGTCACATTGATTTTCAATCCCAATTTTGCAATGGCAAGCAAGGTGGCTATCACGTTGGCTCCGCCGCACATGTCGTATTTCATCTCTTCCATGCCAGCAGAGGGTTTGATGCTGATTCCACCGCAGTCAAAAGTTAAACCTTTTCCGACAAAGGCCACGTGTTTTTTGGAAGACGGATTTCCTTTGTACTCAAGGATAATAAAGCGAGGATCTTCGGCGCTTCCTTTGGAAACAAAGTAAAGTCCGTTCAAACGTTCTTTCTTGATGCGAGCTTTGTCCCAGACGGTCACTTTGAGTTTGGTTCCTTTTGCCGCTTTGACCGCTTCGTTGGCCAACATCGTGGGAGTCATGTAGTTGCCGGGGGCATCTCCCAAACGGCGTCCGAAGTTTTGGCACTCACTGATGATTTCCGCACGTTCCAAAGCCTTCTTTTGGGCAGCGCTTGGAGCTTGGTCAAAGCCCAAGTTCGCTTTGATTTCTGATGGTTTTTTACTCTTTTTATCGGAGTCTTTGGATTTTAGATCGTCATACTCGTAGGCCGAAAGTAGCAGGCCTTCTGCAAAGGCTTGAACGGCTTCGGCAGAGTCCTTTTGTCCATGAGTGACAGATGCTGCCAACACTTCAAACTGAGAAACTTTTTCGGCTTTGATCTTTCCCAAGGTGATTGCAGCAGCGCACCGAAGAGCATCCCCGGTGACCCCTTTGGAATCTCCCAGGCCGACAAGCAAAAGATGGTCAAAACCATCCACGTTTGCACCGCGAAAAAAGAGAGTTTCTTTTTTTCCGCCTGTAAAGATCTCGTCGCTTTGTGCCTTCTTCAAAATGTCCGCGATGTCCTTGGAAAGTTTAGGGTGAGAGAGGGAATTTTTGCCCGTGGACTTGCTGACAAAAACAACGAGTGTGGAACCCTTACTGGACTTTTTTGATACGGAAACAAGGACCTTGTGTGACATAAATTTCCCCTTCTGCTTTACTGACTAAGTGAGTCTTAAATCGAAGGTCTAGGTCTATCACAAGGAATTGAGTTTGGACAACTTTTACCCGAGAAGACCTTGTCAGATGAATTAGAATCTACATATTGAAGTGTTAATTCCAACAGGAGAAAGCAGCTTGAACCTAATCCCAGTCGTCGTCGAACAAACCGCCCGTGGAGAACGATCCTACGATATCTATTCCCGCCTTTTGAAAGAAAGAATCATCATGTTGGGATCGCCCGTAACAGATGACGTCGCGAACAGCTTGATTGCCCAGATGTTTTTCCTTGAGATGGAAAACCCCGAGCAAGACATTCACCTTTACATCAACTCTCCCGGTGGAAGCGTCACGGCAGGATTGGCCATTTATGATATCATGCAGTTTGTGAAGTGTGACGTTAGCACCTATTGTATCGGGATGGCTGCGAGCATGGGATCCTTTCTTTTGGCGGCAGGAACCAAGGGCAAACGTTACATTTTGCCAAATTCTCGAACTTTGATTCACCAACCTCACAACATGGGTGGTGGAATTTCCGGACAGGTCAGTGATATTGAGATTCACGCTCGAGAAATGATCAATACCAAGAAAAAGCTCACTGAAATTTATGCACAACACACCGGAATGGCCTATGACGAATTGACAAAGGCCATGGACAGAGATCGTTATTTGTCTGCGGCAGAATCCAAAGAATTCGGTTTGGTCGATGAAATTGTGGAACACAGAAAAGCGATTAAGGGGTAACCGAAATGAGTGAAAAGAAAAATGGATCAAATTACGGATCATTGACTTGTAGCTTTTGCGGCAAGAGTCAAAAAGAAGTGAAAAAGCTCATTGCAGGCCCTGGCGTCTACATTTGTGACGAGTGTATCGAACTGTGCACAGACATTATCGAAGAGGAAAGAGAGCGCGAAGAAAGCTCAAAAGCCCAATTGACTGTTCCTAAGCCCATGGACATTAAGGGATACCTTGATGACTATGTCATCGGACAAGAGTCTGCGAAAAAGGCCCTTTCTGTTGCTGTTCACAACCATTATAAGCGTATCAATTTTGCCAAGGGCAAAAAGAAGGATGAAGTTGAGATTTCAAAAAGTAACATCCTTCTGATTGGTCCCACTGGATCTGGTAAAACTTTGCTGGCGCAAACCATTGCGCGTATTTTGAATGTTCCTTTTGCAATTGCAGATGCGACCACTTTGACCGAAGCCGGTTATGTGGGTGAAGACGTTGAGAACGTGGTTCTGAACCTTCTTCAGGCGGCAGATTACGACGTTGAAAAGGCTCAGCGTGGAGTCATTTACATCGATGAGATTGATAAGATTTCGAGAAAGTCTGAAAATCCTTCGATCACTCGTGATGTGAGTGGAGAAGGTGTTCAACAGGCATTGTTGAAAATCTTAGAAGGAACCGTTGCAAATCTTCCTCCTAAAGGTGGAAGAAAGCATCCTCAACAGGAATTCATTCAAGTGGACACCACCAACATTTTGTTTATCGTTGGGGGAGCCTTTGTTGGTTTGGATAAGGTCATTGAGAACCGTG
The DNA here is from genome assembly GCA_002453155.1 of Bdellovibrionaceae bacterium UBA6776. Taxonomy (GTDB): domain Bacteria; phylum Bdellovibrionota; class Bdellovibrionia; order Bdellovibrionales; family UBA1609; genus UBA6776. The sequence goes on along the minus strand of DKGG01000057.1, from coordinate 31,639 downwards.
TTTCTAACCGTTCCTTGGGAATTGCGGCAAACATCCGGACCAAAGCCGAGCGCCTAAAAGAAGAGACCAATATGCTTCAACGGGTGGAGCCTGATGACTTGGTAAAATTTGGACTGATTCCAGAGTTTATCGGTCGACTCCCGACTTTGGCCGTGTTGGATCCGTTGGATGAAGCCGCATTGATCGACATTTTGATCCGTCCGAAGAACGCTTTGACCAAACAGTATCAAAAGCTATTCGCTTTCGAGAATGTGGACTTGAAGTTTGAAGACAGCGCATTGCGTGCTGTGGCTCAACAGGCCATTGCGCGAAATACAGGCGCTCGTGGACTGCGAGGAGTGATTGAAAACTCGATGTTGGACATCATGTATGAAATTCCCTCACAGCCCAATGTCCGAGAGTGCATCATCACTGAAGATGTGATTTTGAAAAAAGATCGCCCTCAGTTGGTCCTTGGCAAAGAACCTGAGAAGAAAAAATCAGGATCTGGGTCCGAAGATGATGGATCGGCAGAAAGCGCTTAGTACAGCGGGGCATTAATATTCGGCTAGACTTTGAAAAAAATAACGTTGGCAAGTCCAACGTTATTTTTTTATCAAACCGATTTGGACTCCTTGTCTAAATTTTCAGGTTAAAAAGCACAAAATTTTAAGGGTTCACTTTGACGAAGTGACAAATCGTAACCAAAATATAAGTAGGCGAGTTTTATCGTCCAACCTCCAAGAAAGGAGACCTCATGGCGACAACCCAATTACCTTTGCTTCCTCTGAGGGACTTGATCATTTTTCCTCACATGATGATGCCACTTTTTGTGGGTCGTGAGAAAAGTATCAATGCTCTTGAAGAAGCCATGAGCAAACAGTCCGATATTATTTTAACTGCTCAAAAAGATGCCAAAACCAACAACCCAGAGCCCAAGGATCTTTATACGATCGGAACCATTGGGACCATCATTCAACTTTTGAGACTTCCTGACGGAACGGTCAAAGTTTTGGTGGAAGGGAAGAAGCGCGTAAAAATTAAGAACTTTCTTCAAACCGACAACTTTTTTCAAGTTGAGGCCGAAGAAATTATCGAAGTGATTGCGGAAGAAACCGAAGCGAAAGCTTTGGTGCGTTCTGTAAAAACCACCTTTGAAACCTATGTGAAACTCAACAAGCGCATTCCTCCAGAAATTTTAATGCGTGTGTCTTCCATCGAGGACATTGCTGAACTTTCGGACATTATTGTGGCTCAGTTGAACTTGAAGCTGGAAGACAAGCAAAAGCTTCTTGAGATCATTGATCCTGGAAAACGTCTTGAAGAGCTTCTGAATATGATGACTTCTGAAATTGAAATCCTCGAGGTGGAGAAAAAGATTCGAAACCGCGTGAAGAAGCAAATGGAGAAGTCTCAAAAAGAATACTATTTGAACGAGCAAATGCAGGCCATTCAAAAGGAACTTGGCGACAAGGACGATTACCAAGCGGAACTTCAAGAACTTGAAGATCGGGCCATGAGAAAGAAGTGGACCAAAGAGGCGGCGGATCGTGTTCGCAAAGAGATCAAGAAACTTCGAATGATGTCGCCCATGTCTGCAGAAGCCACGGTGGTTCGAAACTACATCGATTGGATGTTGGATCTTCCATGGCAGGAATACTCTGAAGAGAAACACAATTTGGATGAAGCCGAAGCTATCTTGGACGAAGACCACTTTGGTTTGGAAAAGGTCAAAGATCGTATTTTGGAGCATTTGGCCGTTCAAGCTTTGAACAACTCTTTGAATGGACCCATCCTTTGTTTGGTCGGACCTCCCGGGGTTGGTAAAACTTCGTTGGCGCGTTCGGTTGCACGAAGTTTGAACCGAGAATTCACTCGTATTTCTTTAGGTGGAGTTCGGGATGAAGCTGAAATTCGCGGTCACAGAAAGACCTACGTGGGAGCGATGCCCGGTAAGATCATTCAATCTTTGCGCAAAGTGGACAAAGGAAACCCATTGATCCTGTTGGATGAGATTGACAAGATGAGCATGGATTTCCGTGGCGATCCTTCTTCTGCATTGCTTGAAGTTTTAGATCCCGAGCAAAACCACAATTTCCAAGATCACTATTTGGAAGTGGAGTATGATTTGTCACCGGTGATGTTTATCACCACGGCAAACTCACTCCATCCAATTCCTCGTCCGTTGTTGGATCGTATGGAAGTGATTCAGTTGGAAGGTTACACCGAGACTGAAAAATTCAACATTGCAAAGAAGTACTTGATTCCCAAACAATTGGAAGCTCATGGCTTAGGTGATTATAAGGTCAATATCAATGATGCTGCTGTTCGCGAGACCATTCGCTCCTACACACGTGAAGCGGGTGTGCGGAATTTAGAGCGTCAAATTGCGACTCTTTGCCGAAAGCAAGCCAAAGAAATCGTAAAAGAGGAAATGGCCTCTGCAGATTTCAAAAAAGGACAGAAGTCTAAAAAGTCCAAATCCACTTACACCATCAATCCGAAGAAGGTGACCGAGTATCTTGGTCCAAACAAGATGAAGTTTGGTCGCATCGAAGGTCAAAACGAGATCGGTCTGACCAACGGACTGGCTTGGACTGAGGTTGGAGGAGACCTTCTGGTTGTGGAAGTTTCTGTGGTTCCTGGAAAAGGAAAGTTCACAGTGACCGGTCAACTGGGTGACGTGATGAAAGAATCTTGTGCAGCGGCAATGAGCTACGTCCGCTCAAGAGGGCCTTTGTTTGGAATCGATAAAGAGTTCTATTCCAACAATGATGTTCACATTCACGTTCCTGAGGGAGCCATTCCAAAAGATGGTCCTTCAGCAGGGATTGCGATCACCACCAGTATCGTGTCTGCCATGTTGAAAGTTCCCGTAAAGAGAACTGTGGCCATGACAGGAGAGGTGACCTTAAGAGGACGCGTGTTGGGCATTGGTGGTTTGAAAGAAAAGACCATGGCCGCTCACCGTGGAGGAATCAAGACCGTCATTTGTCCAAAAGACAACGAAAAGGATTTGGCCGACATTCCAAAAGAAGTGCGCCAAGATTTGAAGATCATTCTTGTGGATCACGTGGACCAGGTGCTTGTGAATGCCTTGGACGTGAAAAGCGCGAAAGAAATTTTCAAAGTGCGTTCAGAAAGAGGAATGGGAATTCGTGCCCAATATACAGGCCACACTTTGCAAACTCACTGAGTGCAAAGAGCTGGTTTGAATAAAAATTATTAATAAGTTCGATGCTGGCGCAGACCAATTCTGCGCCAGTTTCATTTCCACAACATTTCGATGAAAAATTCTTAAATATTCTGTCATCTCAAATAGGGGAAAACTCCACTTCCACGGGAAAGGTGCCGTTTAGAAGGCAATCCCTGTGCTTTTTAATTAAGCAGCGCGCCGTTTCACTTTATTTAAGAAATGCTCTTGTGGATAACGTCCAGATTAGGTAAACATTTCTAACAAATTTTCACAGTGGGGAGTTCGATGAAATCCAGTGCAGTCAGCGCCACCTTGCTTAAGGCAAAAAGCCTCTATGAGGCTGGGCGACTTCATTGGAGTTTGGGGGAGTTTCCCAAGTCCATTCAAAAACTCAAAGAGGCTTCTGAACTTTATTTGGAAGTTCAAGAGTTCGATCCGTACTTCCGAGCACAAGCCTTAATGATTCGAATGCACTATGAAATGGCCAACAAGAAAGCCATTACAGAAGCCTGTGATTCCATCGAACGTCTGTTGAAAAAAGAATCTTTGCCAACGCCACCTCAAGTTTTGGTGACCTATGCCTTTTTGGCTCAAGAGTCTGGAGATTTGATCAAGGCTTTGGATCATCTTCAAAAATCTTTGGCGGCCGCACTTTCTGCAGAAAACAAAGAGGACACCTGCTACACCATTTTTGGTTTGGTGCTGGTGTACGCACGGTTGGGGCGGATCGAGGAAGCCCTCAATGAGATTTACAATTTGAAGGTCTTCTTTCAAGTTTTGGATCTTCCCGAAGTGGAACTTTCAACGGTGATTGCCAATGGCTACATCTTGTTGATGAGCGAAAAGTACGAAGAGGCTTTGAGCGTTTTTTGGACAGCCATGGAAAAGCTGAGAAATCGGCAGAATGTATACTCCTATGTGAGTCTTTTGTTTGCTCTTGGAACAACTTACCGTCATTTGGGTGATGCCAACCTGGCTCGAACCTATTTGAACTTGGCTCAACAGATCATCGATCCAGAGAGTTTTGTGGTGATGAGCCGAAAGATCAAAGAAGAGAGCGCTCGTCTGAGTGTGAAAGAAGCTGAGTTTGATTTGATTTTCGATAAGACAAACAATGCGGTTGTTGAAAAACGTAAAGGACGCATTGATTTTAAAAACCAGTTTATTCTGATGGACCTTTTGAAACTCTTTTTGAAAAACCCGGGAGAGGTGTTTTCCAAAGAAGCCTTGGCGCGAAAGGTTTGGAAGCAGGATTACGATCCTCGTTACCATGACAATAAAATTTATGTGACGATCAAGAGATTACGGCGATTGATTGAGCCGGATTATGACAAACCCAAATACATACACCGGGCTAAGAACGGTTATTATTTGAATAAGTCCACCAGGATTTCAGTGCAGTAAGGATATGGCGATGCGAGCGGTTTTAAATATTTTAATGTTGGTTTTGGGGATTGGATTTGTGACTCCTTCGTGGGGAGACACGGGAATTCCATGGCCGTGGCCGTGGGCAAAAGATTGCCCCATCGACTTTGAAAGTCTGCAGGGAACTTTCCGAGCGGTCGGCACGGAGCAAGATGTTGAATTTATTGATGTCCTTCTGGACCGTTCGTCCGTGGGTGCAGACCGATTTAATATTGAGATCCGTTTGCTGGATAAGGAATTTCGAATTCTGGCGCGCGGGAAGGCTCGGGTGTTTAAGTCTGCGCGGTCCATTTATATTCCTTTAGAGACTTACACGCGGTTGGAGATGAGGGCTTTGCGCCTTCAGGTGTTCCAACGGTCTCAAAGGGCGACCTGTGAGCCAGAGAACTTGGTGCCGATCTTGATGGTCGCCAATGATCAGGCCTTGGATCCGGATGGATCTGGGCGTCAGATGGTTTTGGAGCCCATGGGCAACCCAAACCGAAATAATCTCGAAAATTATTAATTTCCATTGGACTCCAGGGGGTTTTTCATATAACTCCTTGAAGTTCTTCCATTGAAGGGCCTTAGCTCAGTTGGTAGAGCGCCACCCTTACAAGGTGGATGTCGTCGGTTCGAACCCGGCAGGCCCTACCAGATTAAAAAAACCACCCCCATGGGTGGTTTTTTTATTTTCACCAATCGATTTAGGAGGGTTTATGAGAGCTCCATTGTTTAATTCTTTATTGATAATTTTGGGAATTCTAGGCGCGCAGACTTCTTTTGCAGAAATTCTCACCGAGAGAGTTTTTGACTCAACTCTTTTGGCCTCCCAAAAAGGTGAGAGCAAAATCTTGCCGACATACAATTATTCAGAATCAAAAATTTCAATCACTGATCGGAGCCTGCCTATCAGCAGTTTCGGTTCATCGATTCAGGATTATGGAATCTCTTATCTTTATGGGGTCAGCGAGAGTCTTACTTTAGGAACCAGTCTTTTCTGGAGGAGGGTCAATGAAAGCCAATATGATAAAGACGGCTCTCTCATCAATCCCGAGTTTTTTCTTCGAGCAAAAAAGGCCCTGCAGTCAGATGTTGTGCTCTTCTATGGAGCAACATTGGCTTTAAGCCCAAGTTCTAGCAACGCCACTAACAATCAGTTTTCTGGTGGGCATTCCTTAAATGGTCATTTTGGCGTCCATAAAAATCTAAGTGGGCCGCACACAGTTGTTGGATACACGTCATTTAAATTTAATGGGGAGAGGGAGTATAAAGATGGCGATTTTACCTCAAAAAATAAAGGGCGCCATGAAATCCAAGTCCATGGGGGATATGAATTTTCCTTTGCCAATTTTCACGCGGGCGCGACTTTGGGTGGCATGAAGCTTCTTAAAGGTACCTATGAGAGTTCCAGCGGCGGCAACTGGGAAACGCAGGAATCAGATTTCTTCTACGGAAATTTGTATGGAACGGTCATATTGGATCCGCAGATTTCCATCATACCCAGCTTCAAATATCTTCAACTCTTGGATGGGCCGTCTTACTATGATTACGAAATCTACAGTGCATCACTCTCCGTGGGAGTCGTTTTTTAGGTCGCTTTGGTGGCCCTTAACCCAGGTACCCAGGTACTTTTTCAGAAGCCTTCTTTTCTCATGTCCAATGATCTCTATGAGCTGTTCTTGTTCTACATTCAGCTCATAGAGTTTGATCATTTTCCCTTCATTGCCAACTATTACATAAACTTTAGATTTCGACGCTCTTTTGATCTGGCTTCTTGATATAGAGTTCGAACCAGCCCTGTTTGACTTCTCCACTATTGCTAATTGGGTTTAATAGGGGACCATTAGTCTGAGCTGAATTACGGGGGTACCAAGATGGCCTTTCAACAACGAGTCTCTGAATACCCAATGGTCCCATTTGGAGGTTTTCGCCTCTATTGATGAGCACATTGATAGCTTCAGAACCTGAGAGACTTGGGTTCTGTAGAAGTATTTTGCCAATCATCCTGGCAACTATTGGAGATGCCATGGAAGTGCCACTTGCCACTTTCAGACCAGATTCACTTTTAGAGCACTCTTCCTCTAAGTCACGATAATGGCGTTTTCTAGATTTGACTGAATCATAAGGCCAAGAAGAATCATCACTATCGAGCTGCTTTAGCTCATCAGAATTACACATCTTGGTTGGGAATAGCGACAGAATATCCTCGCCCGGGGCTGCAACAAATGGGTAGTCAGATAGCAGAATATTAGAGAACGACGCCAAAGAGTTACGATCATTTAATGCGCCCACACACAAGATGTTGGGAGCTGAAATACCACAAGGCAACTGAAGAGCAGAGTCTTCACTAATCCATTGTCCCTCATTGCCAGCAGCTGCGACAAAGGCCACGGATGGGTTTTCAAGAGCAATTTTTTTAATAGATTCCATTTTCTCTCTAAACTCTCTCAATTCGGCCTCAGACGCCGCTCCGGACAATAAGGCGCCACCGCCGTCTTCTCTTTGATTTAAAGATAGTGAGAAATTAATAACTCTTACGCCTTTTGAAAGAGCGTCGTTGACTGCTCTGCGAATCTGTTCAAACACAATCTCTGATTTGCTGGGGGCACTCCAGTCCTCGTTGCCATCCTTCATTATTTTATTTACCGGCAAGACTCTATATGGAATGAGGCCGAGACGAGGTTCATCATATACCATCAAACCACCGACATGGGTGCCGTGGTACGCTCCACTTTCACGCTCTTGCAAGATATTACGTAAAGGGTCCAAGAACTTGCTCAGTAATGGGAACCTATCTCTTAGGTTGCCCGTTCTTCGCTGAATGAGGAGTCCCTTTTCCTTCCCCTTTTGATCCATGTGAGGATTTAAATGAGATGTCAACGCAACATATGGGGCTGGCCATCTGTCTTCGCCGGTGTAGTCGTAGCCTATCCCTACGGGTTTCCCATCTTCGAGATCGAAATGAAAGTTTCCTGCGATTAAAGGGTGATTGTAATCCGTTCCGGAGTCTATTACTGCCATGAGTATTTCATGCCTATTATTGTTCTCTACAAATCCTCTAGACTTAGGAGTCGGATTAACGGACTCCAAAGCATTATCGGGAGTGTACGCTTGGTCATCAACCTCTTCACAACCAATAAATGCTGTTTGGGCTGCTAACAAGATAGTCACAAGTGACAGAAATCGTCGGCTATTTTGTGGGGAGTTGCTAGGCCTAGAGCTCATACTTTGATCCTTGGGTTAAGATTTGAGTTACGACTGAAATAATTGCAAAAATCGGGACAGGAATAAATTGGGCCGCCATTCTCCCTTATGGTGATGCACGCAAAATAGGCAATTTTCCTTGCCCCTTAAGACAAGCAGCGTTATGAAGGCTCCTGATGCAGTGAGCAATAGGTGGCCTCTGAGCGAGAGCGTCTCAGTTTGAAACGACTGTTAGAACTCTTTCGACAGCTGTCCGAACCCTGGGCAAATCCACCCTCATTGTATCTGAGATGAGGTGAAAATTGAGTAATTTCAATAAGGTAGAGTCTGGCCCCCGCTTTGCTTTTCTAAGGGGTATGGAACAGATTAAAGGAAAATTCTTTTGGACCCTACAAATCGGAGCTGCTGCAGGCTTGGTTTTCTCGGCAGAAATGGTCTCCCATGGGATGAGCCTGGGCCGTCCTTTATTGAACCTCACTAAAGAGCAGAAGGTTCAAATGAAAGAACTGGTGTCCGTAGGTCTTCACAAAAGCGCACTGGCCACCAGCAAGTCCATCAACACATCGGCTTTGATTCAGTTGATTCAAAAGCGTTTGCCGCAAAATTACAAAAGCCAGGCGACCGCCATTGCTGGATCTATCATGAAAGAGTCTCGTATTCGTGGATTGGATCCACTTTTTCTTGTTGCGGTCATTCAAACGGAAAGTTCATTTAATCCGTTGGCTTTGGGTCGACATGGTGAAATCGGATTGATGCAAATCCGACCAAAGACAGCCAAGTGGTTGGCTCAGAAGCTCAAGCACTCCGGTCGATTGGATCTTCGAGATCCTAAACTCAATATCAAATTGGGAGCCTATTACTTCTCGAAGCTTCGAAAGAAGTTCAATGGTGTCGGTTACCGATATGTGGCTGCTTACAACATGGGTGCACGGAATGTGTACCGATTGATCTCTCGTCAAAAAGAGCCTTCCATTTATCCCAATCGGGTGGTGGGCAATTACCGACAGGCTCATCAGGCGCTTAAAAGCCTAGACTCTAACCGTATTGTTGCTTCCAACTAGATTTTATTTTTTCTTTAAGCCTTTACTTGAAGACGCTTTTTTCAAGGGCGGCAACTTGTCCACGCGGGGAGAGATGGATTTCAGTTGAAACTTCAAAGGCTTTCGAGCGGTGAGGTGAGGGTCACTGTCGTCTTCGCTTCCATCGCACAATCTTGGAATGATATCGAAGGGGGCCATGGTGATTTCTCGAAATCCTAAAGTTTCCGAAAATGAAATTTTAATTTCGCCTCCATCACAAGGGCTGAAACAGGTCCATCCTTCATCCCCGGGTCTTCGCGGACAATCCAGGAGGTACTCTCGATGTTCGTAACTGACAAAACTCATATAGGCGTCCGTAGGTGTTAAATAAAGTTTGATGTCTTTGAAATTGTTCGCATCCTTTTCGTAAGCCAAAATCACTTCAAAAACGCTGCCCTCATTTTGCTGAGCCAATTTTCGCGTTTTCGGTGTGGCAAAGGATTCCAATGAAAACAAGAGCAAGAGAGCAATTATATAGAAGGGGCATTTTAGCTTCATAGGAATTCCTTTATTTTAGCATTCCGGTTTTTCAAGTTTGTCTTCCACAATGGTATGGTTGTAGAAAAGCGATCCCGATTTAAGGTCGCCTTTGAGCTTCTCAAATATTTCAGGACTGATCGAGGGACAGCCTGCGCTGAAAGAGCATGCGTTCACTTTATCTTTTCCCACGTAACTTGCGCGATGAAAAACTTTACGATCCCCACGGGCACCTTTGTTGGCTTCCTGGACGCCGTCCAGATCAAGCGCATTTACGGTTCCAGGCCTATGTGGGGGCCGGCCAGCGCGAAAGGTTCTTTGTGGACTGACATAGCCGCCGTTGGCAATAAAAAATCCTCTTAAGGTTGTTCCTTGTCCGCTTCGATCAGTGAATTTTGTTGGAATCTTGCAACGGGTAGTTCTTCCTTTTTTACGGCAAGACATCAGCATATCTTTGGGGCAATTTTTTAAATCTTTGCTGGATCCATAACCGTGTGCGGCTGCGGTCGTAATTACTTCACCTGTTTTCAAATTGAGCATATGCATCCGCTGAGTGTCGGATCCCTTTGTATAGTCGGTAACAACCACCCAATTGTCGTCTCTGATTTTCATTCCAGGGTGTGAACCTTTACAGCTTTTCGAAACTCCATCTTTATTTTTCACATAAAAGGCCAAGGCATGCTCAACCGCTTTCTGAGAGCCTTTGATTTTTGGATTGTTGGCAAATTTTTGATAGAGCTCGGTAAATTCACGAACCTCTTTGTTTCGTTCGTCGGAACCTTCCGCACCAAAGTAATCGGTTTGAGTGATCTTTGGTGCGTTCGCATCCACTGGATTGGTTTGCTCATCATTGGTTTTTTGCTCGGGTGGTTTCCCATCCAAGCCAATAGCGGTTCGTTCTGATTGGGCGAAAGGGCCAATCAAGAAAACTGAAAGCATCAGGCCCCGAATCAAGAATCTTACCATCACTTGATTTTCGCCGATGGCAACATGAGGGTCAATGCAGACGGGTATTTCCTGCCGAATTCCATCATAATGACTGGGGCAAGCTGACCTTGGGTGAGATTTAGAGAGAAGCCTTTTCAAAGATCCAGCCAAACGGCATAATTTTGGAATGCCCTAACCCTGATCAAAGGACCTGTCTGTGCCCAGCTCGAAACGTCCCCCTTTTTCAGTTGCACTTCTTGAAATAGAAAATGCCACCACAGGATTACCGATTGGTAAGACCGCAAAAAGTGTAGCTCAAAAGCTTTTAGCTTCAAGTCTTTTAGACAATGGAATTCAAGTTCTGCTTCCCAAGGGGTCTTGTGCCCAAGGTCACATTGTTTCAATGAGTTTGGCTGTTGAGATTCAAGGAAAAGCAGAGAAGGTTTTGGCCACAGGGCAAATCGTTAAGGCGGATCCAAGAGACGACGGAATGCTTGTGAATATCGACTTCAAAAAAATGGATCGAAAGCTTTGGCAGACTCTCATTGAATCTGTAGAGCATCAACAATCTCGAATTTTGGAAATTTTTGAAAGTATAAAGGGCGACGACAATGAGTAAAGCGGACGGAAGTGTTCCTTCCAATGTGCAGGAATTTATTAAAAGTAAAAAGATTTTGATCTTGGAGCCCTCGTCTTCGTTTTCAAATTCCATTCAGCAGATTTTATTAAAAATGGGAAGTGCGCACGAAAACATTTTCAGAGAAGCGTCTTTCGAGCGGGCCTTGATTGCAATCAAAGAGAAGCCGGAAATCATTATCTCTGAATATCAAATTGGGCATCGATTTGGATTGGAACTTGCGGCCATGCAACAGGAATATTTGGACAACCCAGGTCAGCGAATTTTTATTATGGCCACTTCCAACAGCAACGATTCCAACGTGGCGGAAGCGGCGGAAGAGGAAGTGGATGCCTACATTCTGAAGCCATTCACCTTGGGTCAGTTTCAAGAAATTCTACAAAGTGTACTTCATCGAAAAGCGTCGCCGTCGCCATACTCTCTTAAAATTCAAGAGGGCAAAGCGCTGCAGAAAGAAGGAAAGGATGAGGAAGCACTAAAATTTTTCAAAGAAGCTAAATCCATGACGGACAAACCGTCTTTGGCCTACTGTTACGAGGGGACAATCCTCTCCAAATTGAATCGCAAAGATGAGGCTTTGAAAAGTTTCGAAGAGGGATTGAAGCACAACCCGGTTCACTACAAATGTTTGCAAGGAAAGTTTGATATTCTATTCGAGAAAGAGGATCGTGAAGAAGCCTATAAGGTGATTAAAACCATCAATGAAAACTTCCCCATTTCTCCGGCAACTCTTGAAAAAATGGCCACACTTGCCATCTTTACCAATCACTTTGAAGATTTGGATCGATACTACGAAAGTTTTCTCAAGCTGGATCGTCGTTCCGAACGTCTGACAAAAGTGATGACGGAAGCGATGTTTTTTAGCGGCCGGTATTTTTTAAAAAAGAAAAATTCAAAAAGAGCCTTGGAAAGTTTGAAAAAAGCTTCAACGGCTTCTAAGAGAGATCCCAAGTTTTTAGAGCGCGTAGTGACGGCCTTGTTGAAAGATCAACATGTCAACGAAGCCGAAGTGTTCTTAGAGATGTTTCCTTTTGAGGCACGTGAAACTCCTAAGTTTCTTCAGATGGAATTTCAAGTGGGTAAAGCCAAGCTTCCTCCACATGAACTAATTACAAAGGGGAAGAAGCTCATTGACGAGGGAACAGCCACCCCAGATATCTGTAACGACGTGATTAAGCTGTTGATGAGCCAAGACAAAGCAACCATGGCCGAACAGGCGGCATTTAAGGCTGCACAGCTTTTTCCAGATTTTCGTGAAAAATTTTATGCAATTCTAAAGGTTAGCTGATTGATGAGAAAATTTTGGGGCGGATGGTTACTGTTATTGATTTTTGCTCAGCCCCTTTTTGCTCAATTGGTATTCGTTCCAGAGAAACTCAATAAATCCAAGGCAAATGTGCTGATTGTTCTTCATGGTTGCATGCAGTCCGCAGAAACCATGGCCGCGGGCACGGGCTTTGATACTTTGGCGCGAAAGCACAACTTTGTGGTGATCTATCCTCAAGTTCCAGAAGGATCCAATATGGTGGATTGCTGGAATTGGTTTTACGCTTCCAACCAAAAGCGAGAATCAGGGCAGTTGGAAGAGATCATGACTTCTGTGGAGTCAAAAATTCAGGATCTGGATTTGAAAGATCCAAAACTTTTTGTCGCGGGCTTGTCTGCGGGTGGAATCATGGCTTCTTCACTGTTGGCTTGCTTTCCCGAGAAGTTTCAGGCGGGAGCGATTCACTCTGGGACCTCATACGGGTTGGCTCAAAATATTTTGTCCGGAGATTATGTTCTTCGTCGGGGACCGCCTGCGATGCTTCCATGGCGGTTTTGCAATCCTAAGGATTTTAAGGGTTCGCTCCTAGCAATTCATGGGGATGCGGACGAGAAAGTTCACCCCATCCATGCTGAGTTTTTGATCGAAGATTTCACGGGGCTTGCGGATCCACTGAAAAGAACCGGTTCAAAAAAAGAGGGCACGGCCATGTCCACCTTTGAATACACTTCGAAGAAAGATTTTCGAATTGCTCGGGTTCATTTAGTTCATGGGATGGGGCATGCCTGGTTTGGGTCTCGACCGGCGGGCCACTGTGAGGATCAATTGAAATCGAAGGGTTTCAGTGATGTGCGCCTACCCTTTTTTGAATCCAAGGGTCCGCACTCCAGTGAATTGATGATGCATTTCTTTTTAGAGTCTCTAAAGCGACATTAAGAGGCTTTTTCTTGTTCGGCTTCCTCTGAAACCTTGCGAACTTCAAATCGAAATGAAGTGTTTCCATTACGCAGTTCATAGGTCAAATCACTGCCATGATCTTTGATAAAACTTCGAGAGATGCTCATCCCAATTCCAGTTCCTTCGCCGATGGGCTTTGTCGTAAAAAAGGGATTAAATATTTTTTCCAAAATATCTTCGGGAATTCCTGGGCCGCTGTCGGTCACGCGAATTTCAACGGAGTCATCAAATGGGAGGCAGTCGATGGCAATCCACGGACTTTCTAGGTCCTTCACGGCGTAGGCAGAGTTGTTAAGAAGATTTAAAAGAACCTGTTCGATTTGCACCGGGCGCACGGAAATTTTTATTCCAGTGGGCGCATTGATGCGAAGATCAATTCCCATACTTCGAAACTTTGAGGAACAAAGCTGAGTAGTTTCCGCCAGAACATCACATAAAAGGCAAGTTCTCAAAGCGTCTGAATTCGTGTCTCGAGAAATTTGCTTTAAGCTTTTTACAATGGTTGAAATTTTGAGGACAGTGTCCTGTATGCGTCCCGCAGATTGGATCAGATCTTCAGGATTGATTTCCTCTGAGGTCAATCCTCGCACCAGTTTTCCAGTAAGAAGGGAAATGGTGGTTAAAGGGGTATTGATTTCGTGGGCAATTCCTCCGGCCATTTCTCCCAAGGCTGCCAATTTTGCAGCTTGTGCAATTTGTGATTTTTGAGAAGCGATGATTTCTTCTTGCTCTTTGTCTTTGGTGTCATCCTGTATGTAAAGTAAAAAGGTGTGATCTGATAGCTCTGAGACCGAACACTCAAAGTGAAGTTTCTGAGAATCTAAATGCATCCAAAGACCGAATTGCAAATCAACCTTGCCTTGATTTGGATTGATCGCTTTCTTGAGGCCCGCATGGAGATGGGGCCAGGCATTTTGTATGAAGCCCTCATTATCGCCCCAAGTCTTCGTTCCACATCTACCAAGATAGACCTCAATTGGTTTAAGATTTAAATCGTAAATAACTATAGAGCCTGGAAGAGATCGAATGAGAATGGCCAAACGGTTGCGCTCTTGATTCAGGACAGAAGTTAAGGACTCCAGAGCTCGAGTCCGCTCTTTCACTTTGTTTTCAAGTAAGACGTTGCTTTCAAAAATTCCAAAAGCACTTTGATTCTGAGCCAATCCACTCTCAACCTTTTTCATCAAGGCCAGATTGATTTTTCTGAGTCTTTCGACTTCTTCCGACAAATTTTTTGAATCAACCGGCTTTTCCAAACGCGACTCCTGTCAATGTCTGGTTGATATGAATCCCCGAATATTGTTCTCCATAAGTGTGAAACCCAATGGCGTTGTTTTTAATGAGCATTTGATCGATGGCTTTCCTGTCAGCGGGGGCTTTTCCAAGAACCTCCAGTCTTCGCAAAATACATTCAAAACAAAGAACCCCTCCCAGAGGGCCAATTTTGCTTTGCAAATTGTCGAAGAGTTTAGAGCTTTCTTCGAAATAACTTAGTCGGTTCGCGAGACTAAGCACCAACCCGGTTTCGATAGCGCATGCGAAGCTAAGGCTTTTGTCCTTATTCTTTTTGAGAACACTTCGAATAAAATAACGATTTCCTACTGTTAAGCCCAGAGGATGCTCAGAAAATGCCATGGGAGTTAAATCCTCTTCGTGAATTCCCAACGCAAATGCATAGGCTTCTGAGGCAGGCAAGCCATCAATTTCATAAACGATTCTTTGTGCTGGATCAGAATTTGTAATCACAAGTTTTTTATCTGAAGGCACAAAGTGCTGACTTTTAAATAACTCAAAAGGAATTTCTGTGGAGATGAGCGTTAAGGTAGCCCGATTGGATTTAAATTCTCCATTGAAATAAACAAAAGTTTCTCCAAAGGTATTTCCATATCCTGCTGATCCTCCTACGATTTCAAGATCGACGATTCCCGTGGCCAGCATGCTGGTGACCTCTTCTTCCCTTTTGGAGTTCCCATCAATGAGAAGGATTCCGAATGTTTTAGAGTTGGGAAGTAGCGCGCGATGGGATTGGCGAGATAGATCCACAAGGGTTCGGATTTTCTTTACATCTTCAAATCCAAATTGATCTAAATTTTCAATGGGAATCACCGTCGACAAGGTGGCATCATTGCGTAAGGCCATTGCTGAGAAGGAATGTGCTTGAAAGCCTTGAGTTCCCACTTCGCCAGCCGTGGTGCATGCAACAACCTGGTCTCCAAATTCTTTCTTAATGAGAGGTGCAAGTTTTTCCAGATCGTAGAGATTTGAGACAAATAGGGCGGTAAAGGCATTCTCACCAGGTTCAAGACAATGAACAATTTCGTTCAGAGCCTCAAGGGGGTCCTCTTTAAAAGAGGAAGCGCTTTTAAATCCACTCATAAAACGTCCTAAATCAAATTTATAAAGAACTCATCGACAATTTTGGCCGATGGGTGAAGGAAATTTTGATTGATTTTGATCAAATAAGATTCGCGAAAGAAAACCCAAGAAGATTCTTATTGAAGTGGAATCTTAAGGCAATTTTACGCTTCAGTTTGATTCAGCTTAAGGAAATTTCTTGGAATCAGTTGGAACACTCAACAATAAGAGTGCTGACGTTCAATTTGAGATTTCCGTAATCTTTGGACGTGTGAAAATAAAAGTCTTTGGGCAGATCCGTGGTGTACATCAGATGTTTCACTCCGGTCCTTAATTCTTCGATGATCTTTTGATCGAGAGTTTTCAAAACTTTAATTTGAAGGTTCTTTTCAATTTCACCGGTGGTTTCATTTTTTTTGCGTGAGTATTGAACGATGACTTCCAGCTCAGGTTCGGAACCGTCAATCAGCAGTCGCATTTGATCGCCATCGGTAATAAATGTTCTCTGTGCATTGGCATAAGCGGGGGCGATGATGTCGCTGCCCATGGCCAGGTCCACACCGCAGGTGACCACATCAGCGGGGGCTCCATCCATCAGAGCGTCTGTCTCCGTGGCATTTTCAATTTGGGAGTTCACCATTTGCCCGTGGGCAGACAGGGGCAATCCTAAAAGGGCGGCAATCAACCAGGCGGCTTTCCATTGCATATAAATCTCCTCATTCCGTTGAGTGAAGCCAAAATAACGCCATGAGCCAAAATGCGCAAGGGTAAAGATTTCAGGGCTGAAATCATGGCAAAATGGCGGTCTATGAATTTCAGCACAGATTTTACCAAGATGATGGGGATCAAGTATCCAATTCTAGCGGCGCCAATGTTCTTAGTGAGCAACGAAGACATGGTTGTGGAAGCCAGCGAGGCCGGCGCCCTGGGGACGTTCCCGGCGCTCAATTACAGGCCCTCTGAAGAGTACCGCAAGGCCCTCGAGCAAATTAAAAAACGCACTCAAAAGCCCATTGGTGTGAACATTATCGTAAACAAAAGCAATGTTCGCCAAAAAGAGGACTTGGGTATCTCTTTGGATTTGGGGGTGGAGCTTTTTATCACGTCTCTTGGAAATCCAAAGGAAGTGATCCAGCAGGCTCATAAAAATGGGGCCAAGGTCATTTGTGATGTGACCGGATTGGATCACGCTTTAAAGGTTCAGGAATTGGGAGCGGACGGAGTTATTGCCGTGGGAACAGGTGCCGGAGGGCACGCGGGCCCCATTTCTCCTTTTGTATTGCTTCCTTGGTTGAAAGAAAAATTGGAGATCCCCGTGGTTGCGGCCGGAGGAATCGCCCATGGCTCTGGATTGGCGGCCGCCTTGACCTTGGGAGCCACAGCAGTTTCTGTGGGGACACGTTTTATTGCCAGCACAGAAGCACAGGTGGACGAAGCTTACAAAAAAGCGGTGGTGGACTCCACACCGGAAGACATTGTAATGACCACTCGAGTTTCGGGAACGCCAGCGGCAGTCATTCGAACTCCTTATGTGGAAAAGCTGGGTTTGGATCTTCCTTGGTACTTTCAAGCACTCAAAAAAAACAGGCACACAAAAAAATATATCACGCCCTTGATTCATTGGATGGGCATGAGGTCATTAGAGGAGGCTGCCACAAAACCCACTTGGAAAACCGTGTGGAGTGCGGGTCAGTCCGTGGGAATGGTGAAAGATGTAAAGCCTTGCCGCAAAATCATTGAAGACATGATTGCCGAATGTGAGGCCAGCGTGGCTTGGACAAAACAAAGCGAGTGAGAGGTTTTGATCTATTTGGAGCGATTTCGAACAGACAGGGTGAGTGTGTAAGTCATGACCGGATCTTCACTCACCTCAGGAACGGTGGCATGCCCGGTAAATTTTCTCTCCAGCCGTTCGGAAGTCTCTGCAGCCTCATCGATAAGAGCTTTCACCTGATCCGCTTCTAAGCAAATAAAGTGCACGGTTCCCTCGGCGCGCTTCAAAAATTTTGCCTCAAAATCTTTAAATAAAAAATCAATGCGCTTTTTCTTTTTTTGAATTTGATCGACGGCCATCAATGCGATGGAAAGTTCTGCTCCCATGGCCAGCGCTCCAAAATACATGACTCGAAGATGATTTTTGGTTCGGTAATTCAGACGAATTTTCACTTCGCTACGGTTTTCGCCAAGTTCCACCACTTGCGGAGACACAAAGGCCAGAAGGGGAATTTTTAGCAGGCTAAAACCATTGATCAGTGCCGTCAGTTTTAAGTTTTGAATGTTCATAGAAAGAGTTTATCTCATGCGCGAACACAACGTCTATATCCGTGTTGATCAATCCAAGGTCTGGCATTAGCCTGTTAACGACAAGGGGTGGATCATGGATTTGCGAGTCTTAAAAAGTCAAAAGAAGGTATTTGCAACGGTCAGTGCGCTGACGGTGGGAATTTTACTTCCACTCTTGATTGCCTTCGAGCCCCACAATAGTCCCATCGTCTATGTGGTGGATTTGTTTTTTGTCATTTATGGTCTTTGGAATTTAAAGTTCTATTTGCCAAGCCTTATCGAGGAACGTCCCCTCGTGCCCATCGGTGTTTCAAGAACCTTTACAATTTTCGCAATCCTGCCATTAGCGAGTATAGGGCTGATGATGGGTTTTTCTGAAGACACGTTGTTGTTAATTCCTAAGCTCTTCTTTCTTAAGGACATCGCGGAAATTCAAAAAAGCCTTCACCGCAAAGATCATTTGTCGCCCTTGGTGTCGCGATTGGTGCCATTGTTTTTTATTGTTCCTTTGGTGATCCATATTGTGGCTTGCGGCTGGATTTATTTGGGAAGTGGTTCTCCGGGGCCGCATACAGATGCTTTGTATGAGTATGTGAGAGCCGGCTATTGGACGGTCACAACCCTCTCCACGGTAGGCTACGGAGATATTACTCCAGCAACTGTTCCTCAAATGCTTTTTGCCAATGGAGTGATGATCTTGGGTTTGATGTTCTTTGGTTATGTCCTCGGCAACGTTGCCAGTCTTCTGGCCCGGTTGGATGCCGCCAAAGAAGAATTTTTCAGTCACATGGATCGTGTGGAAACCTTTATGTCCTACAACAACCTGCCGGCGTCCATGCGGAAAAAGATTCGCGCGTTTTTTCGTTATTCTTGGGAAAGCGGAAGAGGTTTTGACAGTCATGGCGTTTTGGATGTGCTTCCTCCGGGAGTTCGGGCAGAAGTGTCCATGCACCTCCACCGTGACATTGTGGAAAAGGTTCCGTTTCTTCAAGATGCCAGTCAGGATTTGATCGAAGCGATTGTTTTGGATCTGGAACCACGGATTGCCATGCCCGGAGAATACATTTTCAAAAAAGGGGATTCTGGGGAAGGCATGTTCTTTGTTCGAAAGGGCTGTGTGGAAATCGTGTCTGATTCCGGGGATGTGATCGCCCGGTTGGATGCAGGTTCCTTTTTTGGCGAAGGAGCCTTGTTGAGTGAGCGTTCCAAAAGAAGTGCCGGAGCTAGAGCTTATAAATTTGTGGACCTTTTGGTATTGAGTTCCACCAGTTTTCAACAGATCTTGAGCCGCCATCCCGAGTTTGCCCAGCACATGCGCGAAGTCTCAGAAGCTCGGCTGAAAGCCAATAAGGAGCGGTAAATTTTAAAATTTTGAGGGGTTCCGGGCCACTTGAAATCTTTTTAGCCGTTCCATTTCTTAAAACTGTGATAATCTCCCTTTGGATTTTTAGACGGTCGCTTTGGCTTGAAAAAGCTGGGGAGGAAAGTCCGGACTCCAAATGGCAGCACAGGGGGTAACGCCCCTCCACCGTAAGGTGAGGACCAGTGGAACAGAAAGAATGTCCAGGGCATTGATCTTTAAGGCGGGAACGGGAGCCTTTTAGGGAGCTGCTGGAGTGAAAACAGCTAAACTCTGTGCGGAGCAAGATCAAATAGGGAAGCGTTCGAGCGCGGCCAGCGCGAAGCTTTCGGGTTGATTGCTTGAAGAAGTCAGCAATGGCTTTCTCAGATGAATGATCGTCTCACAAAGTGATTTCGACACATCACTTGTCAGACAGAATCCGGCTTATCGAAAATCCAATGTCGAACTCTGAGGCCTCTTCTTGAAAAGGAAGGGGCCTCACCTTTTTTATTTCGTAATTTTTTGAGCGTAAACAACCAACTCTTTTCCCTGACGACGGGGAAGAGAATGTCTCCACCGGGTCCAATAGCGGTTTTGAAAATGAGGACTCAGTCTTTTAGAAAGTTCCCACTCGGAACCCCCATAGGGTGGGCCGACTCTTTTGCTCATGGTAAAAAAGATTCCCAGCAAGTGACCGTTTTCATCCAAGTGCTTGTTCCATACACGAACCAATTCTGATCTTCGCGTGGGCGAAACCGCACAGTAGCAGGTGTGCTCGAAAATCAAATCGAACTTTCCCAAAGTGGAGGGAAGTTCAAAGACATTGGCCTGCACCCATTCAATATTTAAATTTCCATAGAGCTCTTTGGCGCCGGCAATGGCTTCGCCACTAAAATCCACAGCTGTGACAATGTGACCTTGCTTTGCAAACAAGGCGGCATCGTGTCCGCGGCCACAGCCAAGAACCAAAACCCTTTGTTTGGCCAACTTCAACTGGGCCATAATGGATTCCAACGGACTCGCGGGAGCTTTCAAATCCCACCCAGGTTCTTCTTCCCGGTAAATGTCGCTCCAAAATTTTTCTCGATTCACTTCCTCTTTATCCAAGTAGTAGTTGGGAGTTTGATAAGTGATTCCATCGATTTGAACGCTGTCATCATCAAACTCTGTAAGGAAATCAAAAAACTCCACTTGAGCTGCGCGGGAAAAAACAAAGGGAACCCCGTTGGTGGCGAGTCCATGAAAGCGGTCCCACTCGTCAATGCAAAGACTTTTTGAATCCAGCTCCACTTTCAAGCCATAGGGAAGTTCGCCAATCAATTTGGAATCTGATTTTTCCAAATGGCGAATCATATAGGGCTGATCAAAGGCTTCGACGAAGATGTCCAAATTTTTGTAATTGGATTTTAAGGTGAAACTTTCGGTCAAAGAAATAGAACTTAAAAATTCTTGGCCAAAGAGGGCATCGGTGAGGCGATGTCCTTCATCGGAAACCAAATACCCCTCAGCATCAATTTTTTGAAACTTATCTGCCATTCTAGTGATGAGCTTCGGAATTGTGACCATCAGATTCTGGAGCGGACTCTTCTTCGCCAGGGGCCGCTTCCATTTCTTCAAGCTCACCGCCACCGGCAGTAATTTTCATGGGCTTGTCAAAAGTGATCGCTTGGTTTTGAACCACCAACTGGTCAAAACTGAACTTCACTTCATCATCGTCCTCAGAAATTTTATTGAGTGTGGCATATCCATCTATTTCGATGCGTGTATTTTGATCATCTAAGAAAGAATAAATAAATTGTGCCTTCACTTGGGTTTCCGAAAGGGTTTCGGTCCACATTCTTTCGAAGCGAAGACCGCGGGTTCCTTCCATGTTGTTTTCAATGTAATTTTGAATGATATTTTTTAGGTCTTCTTGAATGCCCATGTGAACGGATTGAGTCACAGGCATTTGAATTCGCGAGAGGCTCCAGGTATATGACATTGCGGCGATAAAAAAGATCAAGCTGATGAACTTCATAACGAATTCCTTTGGTCAAAGATTGAAACTTGAATTCAAATTAACTTAGAATCGCCGTGGAGGAAAGGGTCATGTTAGAGTTGAAAAACCAGATTCGTCACTGGATGAAGGAGCGGTTTCGCCCCGAAAGTCTTTTCCACGGTCTCAAGTGGATGAAAACGGGAACCGGCCAGGTGCGGGTTCAAGTGGCGCCTCATTGGTTGGGAATGACCCCGTCCAGCCACACCGGAGCTTTGGTTTTGGCCTCTGAAATGGCCATTGAAGAGGCATTTCGATTGGAAGAGCGCATGAGCGGAATTTCCGTCCTTTTTATGGGCTCGCAAAGTGAGTTTTTAAAAGCCAATCGAGGGCCCTGTGAAATTCGCTTTCGCATGGAGCCAGACGATATGGAGCAGCTCCGGCTTAAGGTGCTCCGCGAAAAAACCCTGAGCCATGAGTTCTTTCTCACTCTTTGGGGTCAGGACGATGCTCAGATTGGATCTGTGACCTTGCAGGTCAGACTGCAACTCCAACCTTACCTCTCCGCCTCAACCAGGCTAGAGTCCTGATCCATGAGCATTTTATCTTCTCAAATTCAAAAGGGGTCTCCGGCCTTTAAAGAAAATGAACAGTCCATGAAGGCTTTGACTCAAAAGCTTTATGAGCGCCTGGAGGAAGTGAAAAAGGGTGGAGGCGCGAAGGCTGTTGAGCGTCATAAATCTCGAGGCAAACAAACCGCCCGAGAGCGCATTCAAAACCTCATTGATCCTGGAACAGAGTTTTTAGAATTCTCCGCCTTGGCAGCAGACGAAATGTACAACGGCGAAGCACCGGGAGCAGGCATTGTCACCGGCATGGGTGTGGTTCAAGGCAAAGAAGTGATTCTTGTTGCCAATGATGCCACGGTAAAAGGCGGCACCTATTTTCCCATCACCGTAAAGAAGCATTTGCGCGCCCAAGAAATCGCCGAAGAAAATGGTTTGCCTTGTATTTACTTGGTGGACAGTGGGGGCGCCTTTTTGCCTTTGCAATCCGAAGTGTTTCCGGACCGAGACCATTTTGGTCGGATTTTTTACAACCAGGCTCGGTTGTCTGCGGAAGGCTGCCCACAAATTGCGGTTGTGATGGGATCTTGTACCGCAGGGGGAGCTTATGTTCCTGCGATGAGTGATGAGTCCATTATTGTAAAAGGCAATGGAACCATCTTTTTGGGAGGTCCTCCTTTGGTAAAAGCCGCCACAGGTGAAGTGGTTAGCGCCGAAGATTTGGGTGGAGCAAAGGTCCACTCAGAGGTCAGTGGTGTGACCGATCACATGGCGGAAGACGACGATGAGGCTTTGGCCATTTGCCGAGACATATTGTTCAACTGGCCCAAGAAGACCATTCCGCCCATTGAGTTTCGAACTCCTGAAGAGCCTTTGTATGCACCTGAAGAAATTTATGGAGTGATTCCAAAAGACGCTCGTATTCCTTTTGATGTGCGCGAAGTGATTGCTCGTGTTGTGGATGGCAGTCGGTTTCATGAGTTTAAAGAGAACTACGGTAAAACCATGGTTTGTGGTTTTGCGCATATTTTTGGAATGCCTGTTGGAATTGTTGCCAACAACGGAGTGCTTTTTAGCGAAAGCGCTTTAAAGGCGGCTCACTTTATCGAGCTTTGTGATCAGCGAAAAATCCCCTTGGTATTTTTGCAAAACATCACCGGGTTTATGGTGGGACAAAAATACGAAAACGAGGGCATCGCAAAACACGGCGCCAAAATGGTGATGGCGGTGAGTTTGGCTCGAGTGCCAAAATTTACCGTTGTGATTGGCGGATCTTACGGTGCGGGGAACTACGGAATGTGTGGAAGAGCTTATCAACCTCGATTTTTGTGGATGTGGCCCAACGCTCGAATTTCCGTAATGGGTGGGGAACAGGCGTCTAATGTTTTGTGGACCGTTAAAAAAGATCAATTGGATGCGAAGGGCGAAAACACAACGGCGGAACAAGAGACAGAGTTTAAAGCGCCCATTTTGAAAAAGTACGAAGAGGAAAGCTCGGCGTATTTTTCCACCGCCCGAATTTGGGACGATGGAATCATTGATCCCAAGGAAACGCGAAAGACTTTAGCATTGGCCTTGAAAGCATCCATGAACAAGCCTTGGGGGCCAAAGAAGCAAGGCGTATTTCGCATGTAGATCTGGCAAAGCTTTATTGCTTTGTGAAAAAGGGAGGCAACTTGGATTTTGTGAAAACAAAACTGGAAGGTTCACGTTTTGAAATTGCATTGAACCGCCCTGAAAAGCGAAACGCTTTTCATCCAGAGATGATCAAAGAAATCACTCAAAGTTTTCGAGAGGCAGGGGCTTCGGGGGCCAAGTATGTGTACCTTTATGGCGAAGGAAAATCTTTTTGCAGTGGAGGAGACCTAGAGTGGATGAAGTCCATGAAGGATTACTCTCTGTCCGAGAACCGCCAAGATTCCGAAGAACTTTTTGACATGTTTCAAGCGGGATATGAATTGGATCTTCCGATCATTGGCAAAGTCCATGGGCATGTGATGGGCGGGGCCTTGGGATTGGTTTCTATTTGTGATGTGGTGGCTGCGGAGTTGCAAACGCTGTTTTGTTTTTCAGAGGTAAAGTGGGGCTTGGTTCCTGCGGTGATCTCTCCCTTTGTCACTCGAAAAATGCACAAATCCCGCGCCGATCAACTGATGTTGACTGCAAAAGTTTTTTCCTCGGAAGAGGCTTTGGAATCTGGATTGATTCATTTCAAAGGAGATGCTCCCCAAATGAATCACTTTTTAGAAGAGCAATTTCAACTTTTGGATCAGGCCGCACCAGAGGCCTTAAAGGCGACAAAAAATCTACTGAAGCGTGTGGAAAATTTTGACGTTTTTAGTCTGAAGCAGGCCACGGCTCAAGTGATCGCCGAGCGAAGAGTCAGCCCAGAAGGGCAAAAGGGCCTTCAATTTTTTATCGACAAACAAAAACCACAGTGGAACTAAATCATGGCTCAACGATTTAAAAAAATTGGAATCGCAAACCGCGGAGAAGTTGCGGTTCGTATCATTCGTGCTTGCCAAGAGTTGGGTATCGATGCGGTTTTGCTTCACTCGGATGTGGACCAAAATTCTCGCGCGTATAGAATGGCGGATTTTACCGAAGAAATTGGTCCTGCTCCAAGCAGCGAAAGCTATTTAAACATTGAAGCCAACATTGCTGCGGCCATTCGAAGTGGTGTGGATGCAGTTCATCCTGGTTTTGGATTTTTATCCGAGAATGCCGACTTTGCAAAAGCTTGCGAAAAAAATGGAATTGTTTTTATCGGCCCCACGAGTGAGGCCATTCAACTTTTTGGCGACAAAGTGTCTGCAAAAAATTTGGTAGAGTCGATCAATGGTCCGTTGATTCCTGGCTATAAAGGCGACGATCAAATGTTGGGTCGTTTGATGAAAGAGGCGGACGCTATCGGCTATCCAGTGATGGTGAAAGCTGCTGCAGGAGGCGGTGGACGGGGACTTAAAGTCATTCGCAAAGCTTCTGAAGCCAAAGAGATGATTGAGTCTGCTCAGCGCGAAGGAAAAAATGCCTTTGGATCTTCGCGGGTGTTCCTTGAAAAATACATTGAGGATGCCAAACACATTGAAGTTCAAATTTTTGGTGACGCCTCTGGAAAAGTGCACTCCCTTTTTGAAAGAGAGTGTTCGGTTCAAAGGCGCCATCAAAAGATCATCGAAGAAGCTTTGTCCCCAAGTTTGGACGACAAACTTCGAAATAAGATTTGCTCTGCGGCCGTTCAGATTGCTCAAGCGGCAAAATACCAAGGCGCAGGGACCGTTGAATTTTTATTCGATGGCAAAGACGTCTATTTTATGGAAATGAACACCCGACTTCAGGTGGAGCATCCCGTGACCGAAATGGTTTTGGGTGTGGATCTGGTGAAGGCGCAGATTTTAACAGCCATGGGCGAGCCGTTGCTTTGGTGGGATGATTTAAAACCACGGGGACACGCCATTGAATGTCGGATTTATGCGGAAGATCCCTATATGAATGGAGTTCCCAGTGTTGGACCCCTTGGATATTGCTCTTTTCCAGAAGGCCCCTTTCGACGCTTTGAAGTGGGTTTTGAGGAGGGGGATGAAATCACTTCCAATTATGACTCTATGATTGCAAAGGTGATTGTCTGGGATGAGTCACGAACTCGCGCCATTCAAAAAATGGAGCAGACTTTAAAAGACACGGTGATTTTTGGAGTGCGAACAAACATTCCACTGTTGTTTCAAATTTTAAGTCATGAAGAGTTTGTTCGTGGAGAGATGACTACGGGCTTTTTTGAAAAGCATTTTTCAAAAGGTCTTAAGAAGTCCGATTGGTCGGAGTCAGAGAAAACTTTGATTCAAAATTTAAATCGAAATTTGGTGGAAGGTTCTTCTGCATCTGGAAGTGACACCTCTTCGGTCGCGATCGATCCTTGGACCCATGGATGGAACACCTCTGGGAGGCCTTCATGAAGTGGTTGAAAGTGGAATGGCAGGGGCGAACTTTAAAAATTCCCGCTCAAAAGCTTCAAGGAAAAATTTGGTTTCATTTGGACGGCGAAACCCACGTGGCGGAGGTGTCTTCGGAGCGCCGAAAAGGCAATTCTACAGGTGGTAATCAGGATGGAGTGCTGACAGCACCGATGCCAGGTAAGATTTTAAAAATTTTCAAGTCTTCTGGCGAGGAAGTTTGCCAAGGAGATCCGGTTTTGGCCATGGAAGCCATGAAAATGGAATATACTTTAGAGGCAGATCGGGACGGTAAGCTGGGAGAAATGTCCATTCAGGTGGGCGATCAAGTGGCTCTTGGGCAAGTCCTCGCAAAGATCGAAGAATAGGGGAAAGAATTTGAGTCGGGTACAAATTCAAGAAGTGGGACCGCGGGATGGGCTTCAAAATGAAGACACTCAGGTTTCTGTTTCCACCAAAGTGAAAATGATCACGGGTCTTGTGGATGCAGGATTGAAACGGATTGAA
This sequence comes from Bdellovibrionaceae bacterium UBA6776, assembly GCA_002453155.1. Taxonomy (GTDB): domain Bacteria; phylum Bdellovibrionota; class Bdellovibrionia; order Bdellovibrionales; family UBA1609; genus UBA6776. The sequence continues at coordinate 5,531 of DKGG01000057.1, read as the reverse complement.
GTGGGTGCCTTTGTTTCGCCAAAGTGGGTTCCGCAAATGAAGGGATCCGAAGCGGTTGTGAAACAATGCTTTCAGAAAATCCCTAAAAAACGGGGGCTTCATTTTTCGGCTCTCACTCCTAATTTTCAAGGTTTTGAACGGGCGAAAAAATCAGGAATCAAAGAGATTGCTGTGTTTGGTGCTGCTTCGGAAAGTTTTTCGAAAAAGAACATCAACTGTACAATTAAAGAAAGCTTTGAAAGGTTCCGCCAAGTGATCGAACCGGCCAAGTCTGAAAAGATGTGGGTTCGTGGATACTTGTCTGTGGCCTTTGGTTGTCCTTATGAAGGCAAAGTTTCCGAGAAAAAAGTCATTCAACTGTCCGAGCGTCTGCTTCAGTTGGGAGTGGATGAAATCTCTATTGGGGATACCATTGGTGTTGCCAACCCAAAGCAGGTGAAGTCCCTGATTCAGGGTTTGTTAAAATCCATTCCCAAAGAAAAGGTGGCCATGCACTTTCACGACACGCGGGGAACGGCTCTGGCCAATGTTTTGGAAAGTCTGAATTCTGGCATTTCAATTTTTGATTCCAGCGTAGGGGGGCTTGGCGGTTGCCCTTATGCCAAAGGAGCTTCGGGAAATTTGGCCACCGAAGACTTGATTTACATGCTTGAGGGCATGGGCTTAAAAACTGGCGTGGATCTTTCAAAACTTTTGAAGGTTTCCAAAATGATGGAAAAAACCCTCAAGCGAAAACTCCCCTCCAAAGTCCTCCAAGCCTCTAAATGAGGTGCCTGGCACCTTAATCATCGCTCGGTGTGTTGGTGTTAGAGCTGTAAAAAACACAGGGGGCGTGTAAAAAACTCGAGCTTAGACGCGTCAAATCTTTTAGGTCCGTTCTTAACCGGTATCCCTTTTGTAAGTGTCATTCTTTATTGGGAAAATCTATGAAGGACTTCTTTGAAAGACATTTGAATGCTCTTGGCATCCTTTTGGGATCCATATTTTTGGTGATGATGAGCTTCATCGGCTCTCGCATTATGGGCGAAGGGCGTTCTTGTTTAAATTTCACTGGGGTGATCGAGCTTCATGTGGATGGGGTGGAAGAAGGGCTTCGCTCCTGTGACCAGGTGTCCCTGATTTACAACGAGAAGAAGGCTGAAAAGCTTCTTCAGTACACGGAAACCATCAATCAGCTTTCTCGGATTCAATTTCTTTTTCCATCTCGCCTTCGTGGAATTTTTGTCACCGTGACCGAAAAAGATCCTTTTTACATGCTGTTCTCTGAAAGAAGTTTGGTGGTGGGCTCAGAGATTGCTCACAACCCGATGGCCTTTCAAAAGATCCTTTTGAGTGCCCTGACTTTTCAAAATTTTTCCGGTGAAGCAGATGTGACCAAAAAATTACGTGCCGAACTGCTTTGGTACTTGTTCGCCGGGGATGAGGTTTGGACAGATCCCACCTCTGGATTTACCGTGGATCCCAAACAATGGTTGAAGCTTTCAAAGCTTCCTCAAACGGTTGGAGAGTATTGCAACTTCCCTTTGAGAAGTTTAGAAGACATGACTTTTTGTCGCTTTGAACTGAACAAAGATCAGCCTTTGGGGTCAGAAAAAAAGTACCTCGGTTTGATTTCGTGGTTGGCGTATAAAAAATTAAATTCCGAGGGGGTTTCGGCAACCACAGAGTTCGTTCGAAAAATGTTTGAGAATTCGCAAGTCAATGTCGTCTCAAATGGGAGTTCGGAAGAATCTGCGGGGTCCTCTAAAGGCACGCAGAATCTTCTCTCTGAAGATTCCGCAGAAGAAGCCTTTTTTGTTCAAAATGAAGTGCGAAAGTTTTTAAATCCTGAAGAGGCCGCGAATGAAAATTTCTTCGAACGCACCACGGAGGGGCGCAGGTTGTCTTCTGAAGCAAAGACCGAGAGATTCGAAATAGATCCGACGTGGATGGAGTCTCGGCATTCCTTCGATTATGTGGTTCAGATTGAAGGAGATTCTCATCTGAAAGATCAGGTGATCAACTCCATTGCAAAATGGCAGTTTCACAATCTGGTGGGTTATGGGACTAAAATCTTAGTCACAATGGGAAGAGAGCAGTTCGAACTTCCGGCAGGCCTTCCCTCCCACTATAAAGAATCTGAGATTTCTTCTCGGAATCATATAATTTTAGGTTGCAGACTTCCTGAAGTTTCGGAGGTTTCGCACCTTCAGGCCACTCAATTGATTGCGGTAAAGATCTGTCCTGGTGAAGTGGCGCCTTCTTGGCCGGATTTGATTCACGGTTCTTCAAGTTCCTTTGGAAAATCTCTGGTTCGCCTTAAATTGCACCTGCCCTCTTTAAAGAGGTGGTCTAAGTACCGCCCCCATGTTTTGGCTCAAAATGGGCCCTTGGATCGCGTATTTTGTCGGCCCGAAACCTTTGTGGGATATCCCTTTGAAATTAAAAACTGTCCATAGCTCTTCAGTGAAATTTCCTTTGGCACCCCAAATGCAGTCTGGTAAGACCTCCAATGGAAACTTTGAGGTTTAAAAAGTTATGAAATTCTGGATTTTGGCCATGTTAATTCCCAGCGCCTTCGCACTGACAGACAGTGTTTGGGAGCAGAATAAAAAAGACTCCTATCAAATGAGAGCCGTGATCAAAGGGATGTCTAACGAGAATGGCGGAGCGATTACGGTAATGAGCCTATCGAAAGACGAAGGTACGCAGAAGGAGACTTTTTCTTTGTGTTCCAAATTTCCTGGTGGGGACAGCTTTGACAGTCATGAAACCCTTCGCCAAGGATTGATTCAGCAGTCCTTTTTTGAAGGGCGTCCGGTGACTTTATTTTTTGATGGTCCCTTCCACAGTTGCATCAAAGACGTCAGTTTAGAGATCTGATCGAAATTATAAAAACAAAATAAGTTTACTTTTCGAAGAAAGCCCATTACAAGCATCGGCTTATGTCTAATTTTGAAAAGGAATTTTACCTTCAGAGTTTTCAAAAATCTCCAGTGGCTCAGTTTGTTGTGGATTCACAGGGTCGCATTCGAATTCACAATGAGGCCGCAGAGCACCTGTTTGGCTACACTCAAGAAGAGCTCTATAAAAAGCCCGTAGAGGTTTTGGTTCCCAAAGATTCTCAAAAAAGACACGAAGGTCATTTGAAAAAATTTTTTGCGAATTCCGAATCTCGTCAGATGGGAAAGGGCCGAAGTCTTTTTGGTGTGGCGAAGGAAGGACGGCGCATTCCCATTGAGGTGGGACTCACCCCATTGGAATCCAACGGAGAAACCTTTGCCATTGCCTCGGTGGTGGATTTGTCTGAAACCTTAAAAGGGCAGGGGCGATTTAAAGCGATTGTTGAGGGTGCTCCCAACGCCATGATTATGGTGAATCAAAAAGGTGAGATCACCTTAGTCAATCGCCAAGGTGAAGTTTTATTTGGGTACACGGAAGAAGAGCTTCTGGGTCAAAAAATTGAAACTCTGATTCCTCAGAAATTTCGAGATGCGCACCCTGGGCATGTGAAGTCTTTTTTTAAACACCCCAAACCTCGAGCCATGGGCGCTGGAAGGGATCTGTTCGGTCGAAAGAAAAGCGGCAAAAAATTTCCTGTGGAAGTGGGGCTGATGCCTTTGCAATCAGAAGAAGGGAATTTTGTTGTCAGCTCGGTGGTTGATATCTCGGAACGGGTACAAAGCCAAAAGGCACTGATCGCACGCAATGAAGAGCTTCAGCAATTTGCTTACCGAACTTCTCACGATTTGAAAGCACCACTTCGATCCATCGCAGGACTGGCGGGTTTTATGATTGAGGATTTGGATCAGGCGGATCAGCAAGAATCCATAAAGCACAATGCCGAGCGCATTTTAAAACTGAGCGAAAAGCTTTTACATTTTATCAGTGACATTCTAGAAACCACAAAAGCAGATCACGTTGATTCCGAAATTTCGCTTTGGGATGCTCGAAGAGATCTTTATGGCATCAAAGAGCGATTGATCAGTTTGTTTGATGAAGGGAAGGTTCAATTTTCAGTTCATTTGAGCCACAAGATTCCCCTTTATTTGGATGTGAGTCGGTTGAATCAAATCTTAGAGAATCTGATTTCCAACAGTCTCAAGTATAAAGATACTCAAAAAGAAGAATGTTACATCGATATCAAAACCCATGTATCCAACGATGTTCTAACAGTTGAAGTGAAGGACAATGGTTTAGGAATTCCAGAAAATCGCCAGGGCGAGGTTTTTCAAATGTTCAAACGGTTCCACAGCACTTCTGTGGATGGAAGTGGATTGGGACTTTACTTGGTGAAAAAGCAGGTGGAAAAATGTGGGGGTGAAATTGATTTTGAATCCAGCCCCGAAGGTTCCACGTTCAGAGTGCAAATGCCACTTACCCCGCCTGACAAAAAATCTCTTTGAAGCGATGAATGATTTCCTGAGGACGAACCGACTTGACCCAGTAGTCGCTGACAAAGTCATAAGCTTTTGCGCGATCCATGTCGGTTTGATTTTCTGAGGAGCTGAACATGACGATCTTTACAGATTCCAATTCAGGATTTTGTTCTCGGAGCTGCTCGAATTTTTCTAGGAACTCAAAGCCATCCATCACGGGCATGTTGATGTCTAAAAGAATTAAAGCGGGCGGAATTTCGTCCCCAAAGGATTTTTTTTGGGCGCTGTAATCCTTCAAAAAATCAAAAGCCTCTTGGCCGTTATTTTTCAAGAAAAAGCGAGTGGTAAGTTTGGCAGAACTTAAACTTCTTTCAGTCAAATACTGATCTTCCACACTGTCATCAACGATCATTACTGAGTTTACCATGTTTCTTCCTCCGCCATTAAGTCTAATCGGGCTTGGTGTTTCTGCAATAAGATCCTGAAAAGATCAATCGAAAGAAGGGGTTTTCCAACTGACCCTTAAGGCACGGTTAATTTGTTTTGCCCATATGATATAAATCAATTTAATTTGTATCAAAAACTCTCCACAACAGAGACATCCTTCGGTCATAAGCCCACCCCATCGCCGCCCTCATCACCTCCACACGTCCAAAAGGCCCTCGCCAAAAGGTACCTGCTTCCTTTTCCGATATGCACCGCATATCGGAAAAGGAAGCAGGTACCTTT
>DKGG01000057.1:0-120 GCA_002453155.1 Bdellovibrionaceae bacterium UBA6776 | reverse complement strand
GAAGCAGGTACCTTTTGGCGAAACAGAATCTGGCGTGGAGCCACATGAGGTCGCAAGATAAGAGCGCCGGATGAGGGCGTCAGAATGAAAGCACACGAAAGAAGGTTCATTTTGACATTA
>DKGG01000028.1:23374-28056 GCA_002453155.1 Bdellovibrionaceae bacterium UBA6776 | reverse complement strand
GTATAACATGTGGAATTCACGTCCCTAGGGTCGCACGGAGGAGGCTCCTCATTTGGGTCCATGAATGGAGTATAACAACTGGAGTTCACATCACTGGGATCACAACTTTCTCCGCCACCATCATTTGGACAACTTGGACCTACGCATAGGCAATTGTCTCCAACACATAGCGTACCCGAATCGCAATCCGTACCCGTGCACGTGATTTCAACTGGAGGCTCGGGAACCACCGAGGCCGGACCCACGGGACTTGGGACTGGAGGTTCGGGCTCCTCAGGTACAGCCGCCACGGGCTCAATGGGTGGAGGTAAAATGGGGGCCGGAGGCGGAGGCGGCGGGATACAGGCGCTCAGATCAATTTGCGAAAAATCACTTGTGCAATTGACTATTTTTCCCGTGGGATCAGTATTTACATAGAGAGGCAATGACTTCAGATATTGATGACCTTTGACATTGAAATCCATTTCCATATCTGCAAGATATTCATTTTTTGCAGCACATAAGACTCGAAAATTTTTAACCTGGATTTTTTGAAATCCACTGGAATGCCCGATTGAAGGATCTATAAATGAAGTTCCCTTTGATTCCAACTTTTCTGTTTGAATCAAAGGGTTGGTTTGAAGATTTGGAGTCTCCAACCTGAAGTCACTGAAATTACTCGTACATTCCGATGACTTTTTTAGGAGAATTTGAGCCTCTTGAAACCGATATTGAGCCTCTACCCTTTGTTTCAACGTCGAATGAGAAGAAATGCCCTGTATGACTACCGTGGAAATGCCCAATCCAACCACAATCGAAATTCCCACTCCGATCAAAAGCTCAATCAAGCCAAATCCCATCTGAGATTCATAAAAATATGGAAATGGTTTTCTCGAACTCAACGCCCCCCCTAAATCAAACCACTCTTCTTAATTTTAAGAGAAAAGGAATGGGAAATCGAATCAAGCCCCCTGTTTTCTCATTTCAAACCATCAATTGAAATTGTTCCATATCAAATTAAGACAAAGTAAAAAAACAGTCCTCGTGAAAATTGTTCAGTTTTGGTCAAGATGGACTCCACCCTCGCCTTTTCCCCACCTTCGGGATATGAAAGCCCCTGAAAGTCATTTTTTAATTAAAAATAAGGGGGAACTTCATGCTTCGAAATTTAGGATTTTTGGCCCTATCGCTACTTACTGGCCTGCAGTTTTCAAGCATCAATGCCTTTGCCGGAGGCGGCGGATCTGGGGAGCTGATTGGCATGTCTCGCGTCCTTGTGTGCCAATCTGAAAGCACACCTGCACTCATTGAAATTAAAAAATACACCTACCAAGAAACCGGCGGCACCTACTCTCAATTTGCGGCAAGAGTGAGTTTAGAAGGTATTCCCACCATCGACATTCAACTTCCAAACACAGCCGTAGAGTCCACCAAAGTCAACTTTAGCAGCACCGAGGAAGGTGAATATATGTCTTGGAATTTGGAAATTCACTTGGATCTGTTTAAGAATGATCTTTATTTTAAAGCCATCGGTTCAGACTACAGCGGCCAAAAGTTTGATTTGGACCTGCAAAACATCACCTGCCGCAATTGATTCTAAAAATTCCAACTCAGGCCGCTTTTTTGTGGTCTGAGTTTTCAGACCACAACTCATCCTTTTCAAAACGACCAGACACATCTGAATGCCCCGCAGTTTCCGCCAACTGCAGCTTTAGAAATTTCGCCAGGTCCGAAACGGTCTCTTGAGTGATCAAGGCCTTTTCATTTAGATTTTGCGCAATCTGAGTCACCTGATTGAATTGGCTTTCATTTTCGCAGTTGGCATTGTTCAAATCTCGAGCTGCAGCAGTCATTTCAAGCATCGAGCGAGAGACCGAACTCACTTCATTCTCAGAGCGTTCTTGAGCGCTGGAAACCTCAGAATTTTTACGGATCATGCTTTCAAAAATTTGATTGAACTGCTCCATGGCCTGAGCTGTTTTGCTTCCCACCTCTTGGGACTGTTTGCCCATTTCCGAAATGGAAGAAGAAATCTCTTGGGTCACCTTGTCCACCTCTTGAGTGGTGTGAGTGACAAGCTCAAGAATTTTACGCCCCGACTCTCCACTGTTCTCTGCCAAGTTTCCGATTTCCTCAGCAACCACAGAAAAGCCTTTTCCGGCTTCGCCGGCACGAGCCGCTTCCACTGAAGCATTGAAAGACAAAAGCTTGGTTTGAAAGACAATCTCACTGATCATGTTCACAGCCTTAGAAATCTCTTCAAATTTGCTTTGAAAGGCTTTGAAAGTTTGAATTTGATCTTGGTTGCCTTTTAGGATTCCTTCTTGGTTCTTTAACATGGCCTCAATCACTTGGTTCAGACCACCTAAAACCTTTCTAGATTCTTCAAAATCTTTTTCCAATTCTTTGGAAAGACTGCGAACCCGAGAAGAAAGCTCGGTCGCACCTTTGGTGCTTTCCGAAACGGTTTGAATGGTTTCATTCAATTCATGAATGGCTGCTGATTCTGAAGAAATATTTTCTTGAACCCGTTTGGCCGAAGATTTCATCGTGTGAGAGTCATCCAAAACTTCGTTGGCGGAGGTCATCACCCCAAGAATCGCCGACTCCACAGGTAAAATAAACTGAGACAAAGTTCTAAGTGTTAAGTAAACGGCAGAACCCACCATAAAAATCATGGCCAATCCCAGCCAGCCTAAGTTCTTAAATTGAAAGGCGGAAAGTTCTTCTTGAATGTTGTCAATGTAGACGCCACTTCCAAGAACCCATCCCCAAGGCTCAAACTCCTTTACATAGCTGATCTTTTCCACAGGAGTGTCTTTTCCCGGTTTGGGCCACATGTAATCCACATAGCCTTCTTTTTGAGCTTTTACAGTTTTTACCATTTCTTGGAACAAAAACTTCCCATTGGGATCCTTCACCTCTCCAATAAACTTCCCATTCAATTGGGGCTTAAAGGGATGCATGACCATTTTGGGTTCCAAATCATTGATCCAAATGTATTCACTGCCTTGGTAGCGAAAATCTTGAATGGAAGAGATGGCTCGGGCCTTTGCTTCATCCTCAGAAATTTGGCCATCTTTGTAGAGTTTGTAGTAGTGATCCACCAGGGACATGGCAGCTTCAATGGCAATTTGAGGTTTTTTGTACTGAGCCTCTCGAATGGTTGATTCGCTCGAAGGAGTGGTGACGAAAAAGAAAACCGCCAAAAAGGGCAAGGATCCAATTGAAACCAAGAAAAATTCAAAAACGATACGTCGCCAATGTCTCATGTACTTTTTCACCGGAGCACTCCTTCACTGCAATTTCCGCAGATTCCACTTTGTGCCTTTCGGTTGATAAGTGATGAAAATTTACGGTGAATTTCTAAACGTCCAGTTACAGAGATGCACTTTATTTTTTCCTTCACAGTTTTGTTTCAAAGAGGGACGATCTTTTTTGAAAGTCCATCATGTGAACGCATCAAGGAGGTTGAAATGGACCGAAATCTTAAGAATGATTTGTGTCAAAAATTTGCAATTGTGGGATCCGTGCTGATTCTTTTTGCAGGAACCTGGGCTCAGGCCTTGGAAGTAAAACCCTACGGTCGATTGAAATTTTCGTCCATCACCGCCACTCAAAAAGTCATGAGCTTTTCAAAAGAGACTCATTCGGCCATCACCCACGCCGGGCAAACAGCCTCAACCCCTGAAGCTCAAAAAAAATACGATGAAAGCGCCCGATCGACGTTTCAAACCCAGCAGTCGCGATTGGGATTGAATGTTTCCGAAGGAGACAATCTTAAGGGAAAGGTTGAAATTGATTTTGTCGACTTCAACCAATCCACCCATGGTGCGGGAAACCAGTTTCGCATTCGTCAGGGTTACATCGAGTACGGTTTTGGAGACTTCACTCTGACCGGTGGTCAAAAATGGATCACTTTTTCCGGAGTGGTGCCTCACACTTACAACATCGTGCAAGCATCCTTCTATTCTGGAAACTCTGGCTTTATCGGACAAGAGTTGTCTTTAAAGTGGAACGCCTCTGAAGCTTTCACTCTTTATGGCGCCTTAGGGGCTCGAGGAAAAAACACCACGGCCACTCAGACCAAGCAAGAATTGGGATACCTTCCCGCATTGACCTTGCGAGGAGATGTTCACTTGGGGATGGGCCTTGTGGGATTTGCCGCCATTTACGGAAAAATGAACAACGAGGATTTGGACACAAATACGTCCAGCACTTTTGAAGATTCCACGTCCTACGCTTACAAAGTGTTCACAGATTTGAAGTTCTCTGTTTTGAATCTAAAATCTGAAATTTTCTACGGTGAAAACACTGAGGATCTGGCTTTGTTGGCTCTTGCGGGAAGCAACTACTCGAACGCAAACAAAAGATCTGTTCAGACTTATGGGGGCTTTTTGTCTCTCTCCACCGCTTTGGGAGAGAAAAGCTCTGTATGGGCTGGCTACGGCATGGCTCAACACAACAAAGCTTCTGAGGTGATCGCGGCCAACGGGCTGAGCCGAAACGAACTGATTCGCCTCGGTGCGGATTACGCCGCCAAAGAGAACTTCAAGTTTTTCTTGGAGCTCACCCATTTTCAAACCCAATACGTGGCCACCACAGATGCAGATGAAAAAGCCACAGTGGCTGAATTGGGCATGAACCTGACCTTCTAAGTCCGTCCTGAAACTTGATTTTCCCGCCAAAAGGTACCTGCTTCC
>DKGG01000028.1:0-23054 GCA_002453155.1 Bdellovibrionaceae bacterium UBA6776 | reverse complement strand
GCCAAAAGGTACCTGCTTCCTTTTCCGATATGCACCGCATATCGGAAAAGGAAGCAGGTACCTTTTGGCGGGACTCACCCCTCCTGCTCTCCCGAGTCTCCATTTTTCCCTGTCTAAACCATTAACATAGAATCTTTACACTCACGCCAAGGGGTCCATAGCCCTTATAATCGCCTCTCTGGGAGTGGCTTTACCCCCATTCCTTTTCTAAGATCTTGATATTGAATTTTAAATTCTTAAACCTTAAAGGATTCTCAAATGCTTAAAAAATTTTTGACTCTTGGACTGTCCCTTTGCATGACTCCACTCAGCTTTGCTGAGGAAACCCCTTCTTCTGTGAATTATGCATCCATTGCTTATGGCTTTCGCAGCTGTGGTCCTGAAAAAATTGAAGTGGTGAAGTGTCTGCACGACGAAAAGGACATCTTCAGTTGCACGGCCCTTGAAAATTCCTGCTGGAAGACCGAGGAGTTCAAATCCCAACTTCAAATGGAAGTGAATGCCCATGTGAAGCACCAGCAAAGAACTTTGGCCACACGCATGGCCATTGATATGGTCGGTGGCACCGTTCTTCTTTATGGCGCCATTAAATACGGACCTAAAATGATTCGAGCGTCCCACGAAACCTTACGTGGCCTTTTAGAGTCCATGGAAAAATCCAAATCCCTTCCCTATGGAGTGCCTAAGCCTGGAACCGTAAGCTATGTCCTGACAGAAGGAACCCTTGCTGCCTCTCGGGTTGCCATTGGTGGGACTTATCTTTTGACGGCATCTATGGGAATTGGCGGAACTGCCCTTCTTTATCATGCGGCCACTCAAGGAAAACAGATCTATGACGTGACTCAAATGAAAAACATCGATTTGGATCAGCAAGTGAATTTGATCCAGGATCGCATTTCAGGAGAAAAAGTCTATTTGGTTTTGAGTCCGGATGAATCGGTAGAGAATCTCACCGAGAAGGATCTGGATCAGCAGTTGGCCACCATGCTTTACCGCATGTGGACCACCCGCACTTTTTAATTCATAAAATTGATTTCAGCCTGAGAATCGGGCTCCACCAAGCGGTAGCCCACCCCTCTCAGAGTTTCCAGATCCAGTCCAAAGGGACGAATTTTCTTTCGAATGGCCGCCACATGAACATCCAGGCTGCGGCTTTTTTGAAGAGAGTCTCCTTCAAAAAGACTTTCTCGTTTTACAAAAAGTCCAAGTTTTAAAAACAAGGGACAAAAGATTTGAAACTCTGTCCGCGTAAAACGCACCCTTTCGTCCCCACTTTTAAGTTCCAATGAGTTTTCAAGAAGCTGTAAGCGCTCTCCATTGATTAAGCGCAAAGGTTCACGCATGGTGCTCAGAGCACGAAAGCGCTCCACAAGATTTCGAATTTTGATGGCCAAAACCTGATAGTGAAACGGCTTTGTAATGTAATCATCAGCTCCCGCCTCAAGCCCTTCCACCACTTCATTGGGCTCCGACTGGCCTGTCACCATAATGATCGGACCCGAAATGCGCTTGGCCTTCAAAGCCCGCACGACCTCCAAGCCACTGCGCCCAGGGAGCTTGCGGTCCACCAAAAAAGCATCGTATTGGTTGAAACTGGCTTGAGCGAAAAACTGTTCGGAATCGTTAAAACAAAAGGTGTCAAAACCGGAGCTTTCCAAAAACTCCTTCATGACCTCTTGAAGGTCCAAATCATCTTCCACGATGGCTACTTTGATTTTTTCAGTCAGCATATTCATCACTGGCTCCACCTCTACTAAATTTGTTTGATTTAAGTCAAATATAATTTGCTCAAATCCGCTCTCTTAAACGCTTTCAAGCACTCTCAGTTAACTAAATAAGAGGTATTTAATCAAATTGTTTTTAGACGTGGGTGACCAAAATCCAGATAATGAGGATGTGTGTTAAGTGATGCATCATTTGATCGGCACCGAAGGTCACCCAATAGGCTTTGGAATTCAAATCATCAAAGCGTCCCAAATACCGAGGACCGGCCTTGATTCGATCCATTACAAAATGGATGAAAAAATCCATCACGCTGAGCCACCAAACAGAGGGGTTCACATAGAGGACGATGGGCAAGGTGGAAAGAGCGTGAATTCCCGCGTGAATGGAAAGGGGCACCACAAAGTCCCAGTTGGGGCTGCCCTTGCGAAGCATGTAAACATTCTGGAAGACAAAGTCTGCCAGAAAATGCTTTACTTGGAAAAGAATGAGGAGTGCAAAGACCCACTCAATTGCGTTTGGAATCATGAATAATTTAATTATAGGATGAGGTCCCACCTTGGACTCAACGGAAAATCAAACAATCAAGACTTTTAGCGACAATCCTTTGTGGAATTTGGCCATCAATGTCTTCCTTCCGGTCTTTCTTCTCAAGAAACTTCCGGGCCTTTTTCCCCATTTAAACCCTCTTGCAGTTCTCTTGATCGCCCTGTCTTTTCCTTTGTTTGCGGGCCTTTGGGACTACGCCAAAGCCAAAAAGAAAAATTATGTTTCGATTTTAGGCCTGGTAAATACGGGTCTGACCGGGGGGCTGGCAGTTTTGGAGGTCGAGGGCTTCTGGTTTGCTGTTAAAGAAGGCATTTTGCCTTTGATTCTTGGTCTTTACGTCCTTTTGTCCCTTCGATTGAAAAAGAATTTTGTAGAGGCTGCTCTCCTTCAGCCGCAAATTTTCAATTTGCCTTTGATTGAAGAGCGCTCTCAAGCCATGGGTCAAAGTGAAGTCATTAAGAAGATCACTCAGATTGGGACCTTTTGGTTTTCCCTCTCGTTCTTCACCAGTGCCGCACTCAACTTTGCACTGGCACTTTATATTTTCAAGGCCATTGACCCCCTTCTTGAAGCGGAGAAAAGGGCTCAGATTCTTAACGAGCAAATCGCAGAAATGACTTGGATGGGATACATTGTCATTGCCCTGCCTCTGGCGCTGGGCACAGGATTTTTGCTGTGGTGGCTCCTAAAGGCCCTCTCAAATTCTTTGAATTTAAAGATGGAAGAAATTCTTCATTCTCACAAGGCGTCTTGAAGCTCAAATTCTAAAACCGGAGGGATCTTGATGGCCCCTTCTCGGACCTCTTCCAATCTCCGCTGACGCAGAGAAAACTCCTCCTGCAATTTGAGGTAGGCCTTTCGCTTTCTCTTTTCTTCTTCCAAATGCTCTTGAAACTCTTTGGAAAGATCATTAGGGGGCTTTCTTTGCGAAATAAACTTTAAACGTGCGGCTTCCTTCTTTTGATCCTCTTTACGGCGCTTCTCTTTGATTTGCTCTTTGCCAGAGGCTCTTTGAGTCACGTGCTTTTCTTCCGCGCGCTTGCGAGCGAAGAAATCTTCATAGCGATCTTTGTAGTTCTGAATGATCTTTTGCTCAGATTGCGACCACTTTGCAGAAGCATTAAGAGACACCACCAGGGTCCCACTCACCAAAAAAAATAAGGTCCGAGATAACTTCATAGGTCCACAGAATAGCATAGGAAAAAGGGTTGAATGAGCCCAGAGTTTAAGGGTAAGAACGAAAGTCTTGAAGGAGGCTCGTCGTGACTGAAATGCTGTTGAATGTGGGCGCATTTTCTCTCAAATCTCTTGTCCTTGGACTAGTGGTCTTCGGTGGCCTCCTGATGGTGATTTCGGCCGCCATGAAGGCCAAGGCTCACGAAAAAGAATTGGAAGTGGAAGACCTGTCGGAAAAATCGAAAAAACAGACTCTCACAATTCAAGCACGCATCCTGCCTCCCAAAGATTTTAAAAAACTTCTCAAGAAAGAAAAGAAATCCCTCAAAGACGAAAAAAAGCACCACGACAAACCAAAGCTTTTTGTTCTTTCCTTTAAAGGCGATATGAAAGCGTCACAGGTCGACCAACTTAGAACCCAAGTGAGCTCGGTCATCGAAGTGAGCAATCCTCAAAAAGATCAAGTGCTTGTTTGTATCGAAAGCCCTGGCGGAATGGTGCACGGATACGGTTTGGCGGCCGCTCAATTGAAACGCATGCGCGAAAAAGGACTTCATGTGGTCGCCGCCGTGGACCAAGTGGCCGCCAGTGGGGGCTACCTGATGGCAGCCGTGGCCCACGAAATCATTGCCGCTCCTTTTGCTGTGGTGGGCTCCATTGGAGTGGTGGCTCAAGTGCCCAACATTCACCGACTCTTAAAAAAACATGATGTGGATTACGAAGAAGTCACTTCAGGAAAATTCAAACGCAGCATCAGCTACCTGGGAAAAATCACCGATGAAGGTCGCGAACATTTCGAAAAAAAGATTGGGGACACCCATGAACTGTTCAAAAGTTTTGTGAAAGAATCCCGACCCCAACTGGATCTGGAAGAAGTGGGAAATGGCGATCATTGGTACGGAAGTGAAGCTTTGAAATTAGGATTGATTGATCGCATTCAAACCAGTGATGATTTTATCATGGAGTCCCTGCACTCCAAGCACGTGATCCAGATCAAAACTCCTGAGAGCAAAAATTTAGTAAAAAAGTTTGCCAGCGCGGCCATTGAAAAAGCAATGGCTCCGTTTTATTTGTAAGGCGAGGTTCAAAATTACTGAAGTATAAGCTCTGAAGTTTTTGAAGGTTTTGTCCGGCGAAATTGACCTTCCAGATGCTCGCCCCGAACCCATCCGCCTTCAAACTGAAGAGGGACCTTCAGCCATTTTCCGCGAAACCGTTCAATGCGCCCTCCTTCAGTGTCCAAGACCACACGAGCGGACAGATCCTTCAGAGACTGAACCTCATCCTTCAGCTCCAGTTGCTTTCTTTGATTGGCAATCAAATCCTGATAACGAAAGCCTTCACCCCATTCAAAGGCACTCGCCTTTAAATCAAACTGAAATTCTTCCTGTTTTTTTTGCGAAATTTTCGACTCAATGTTTTTAACAGACCAACCTTGGCCATAAATTTCTTCGCTGCCAAACTTTCCCTTCAGATGATCCACCTTGCCGTCTTTCAAACCGGCTTCCAAATGAATTTGCAAAGGCTTGGCTCCTTTTTGAAAGAGCAACCTTTGAATGGGAGCGCTAAAACTAAGGCGCTTGAAATCCACCAAAAAGTCTCCTTCATTTTTTTGTTTGTCATAGGAAAGTTGAGCCTCCCCGTCAGCCTCGCCACCTGTAAGTGAAAAGTGACTCAAGTTGACCTTTAATTGGGGATCTCTCCAAGAACCCCGTGCCTCAATCTGCTCGATGGTTTCGATACCTTGCAAACTTTGGTGAGAAACATTGACCTTCATTCCATTGAGAATTCCCGAGAAAGAAACTTCTTTGAGCGATGTCACTTGAACTTGCCCGCTCCAATTTCCCAGCCGGGCAAAAATCACATCCATTTTCGGCAACGCAAAATTCTCGAACAAGAGGTCTAAAGAGAGATTTTTAAATTTGACAGCGATTGGACCCGATTTCAAATGGGGCTCATTGAAATACACCAACTGTGGTTCCACCGAAATGTTTCCCACCTCTCCGTCGATGCGACACTTGTCGATTCGAACGGGAAGAGTTCTAAAATCCAATTGCCTTTTAAAACCGCCGCCCTGAGTGAGTTCACAGTTAAGCCACACTCGCTTCATCTCTGGAAGCACATCCAACAGGCCAACTCGATACAGAACCGAAAGCAAATCCGACATCGGGCCTTGGTGAACTTTCAACTGTTGCAAAAAAGTTTTTGCCTCTTCATCCATTTGTCCGGTCCAAGAGACCTTTCCCTCTTTCACTCCTGTTTCTAAATTCCACTCGAGGAGAGGGCCCATCAATGACAGGGCAAATGAAAAGTCCTGGCGCAATTCGCCTCGCTCCCATCGGCTCCAAATGGAAAGGTCGCCCCCCAAAGTGATGGGATCTTCCACATTCAAATGAAGCTGAGAAATTTTTAAAGACCAGTTGTGATCTTTCGAAAGGAAAATACTCACCTCTTCAATCTTTAAACCACTGACACGCTGGCGAATTTCATTATAAATCGAGCGCAAACCCAATTGCTCAGGAAGTGCTGTCGAATCAGGAACCAATTGTGACGAGCTTTTTGTGGAAGGAACCTTTGAGGACTTTGAGGGGCCCGCAAGACTTTGCCCCGATTCAACAACGGCTTCTCGATCGCAATTCTTCTCGGCAACTTCGATGTCCACGCGGTCCATGGAGATCAAACCGGTTTTGCTGTTTTGAACCAACAGGGACCACAAGCTCACTGGAATTTTTAAAGAGTCTACATCGATGTGAAGCTCTGGCTCCCCACACTTTACTTTTCGAGAGCCTTGAAAGCGCCCCAACTCCACGGTCACTCCAGGCCATATGCCAGAGGCCAAATGAAGTTGAACCCGATCCGCCTTCACTTCCCACTCTGGAAATTTTTTTTGAACTTCTGAAATGATTCGCGTTTGTGCGCGCTCGGAGTTGAGCAAAAGTCGCATGGCCCCGCCGATAAAACCAGCAAATGCCAGTCCTATGACAAAAAGAGCGAGACCATTTGAATTGACTTGAGAACCGGAGTCTCTTTTTTTGATGAGCATTTAAAGCATTAAAGCTCTATTTGAAAGAAAAGTTAAGAACCTCAAACTCTTTCTCACCTTTTGGGCTTCGAAATTCCACAACATCAGACTTTTTCTTTCCAATAAGGCTACGTGCCAAAGGTGAAAAGATCGAAATTCGACCTTGCTTCACATCCGCCTCGTCTTCCCCGACGATTTGGTAAGTGACCTTTTCGTCACTGTCCAGGTCCAAAAGGTCGACGGTGGCCCCAAATGTGATGGTGTCTGACTTAATGGAAGCAATATCAACCACTTCCGCATTGGCGATCTTGTTCTGAATGTCAGAAATTCTGGACTCGACAAACGCCTGGCGTTCTTTTGCCGCATCGTAGTCCGCATTTTCACTGAGGTCTCCATGGCTCCGAGCTTCTTCGATGGCGCGGATCACGTCGGGTCTCTCCACAGAGATCAACCTTTTCAGTTCTGTTTCTAATTTTTCTTTGCCTGCCAAAGTCATTGGTTGACGATCGGACATGTAAAAACTCCTTATAAAAGTGCCGATAGGTACCATAACCCCCCATATGACGCAAGTTGGAAGGTGAGAGTAAGCAGCATGAAATTGGGACCCAGCACCTTAAAAATTATCAAGAGGCTTCTTGTGGGGCGCCCATCTCGTCCACTGATTTCAATTTTAAAAAAATTGGAAATCCCTGAGATCACCTCTCTTTACTCACAACTGAACAGCCGTCAATCTCTTTGGCTCACCGAAGCGCTGATCCAAATGGGTTTAGCCCCGCAAGTCTTGGAAGATCTGCCCGAACCTCAGATTGAACGGCTCCTTGAAGACCTCAGCCAGCCTCAGGTGCTTTCCATCTTGCAAAACTGCACACCGGACTTGGCGGCCTTCTTTTTGGAGTTCCTGGATGATGACGTCGTGAGTCAACTTCTTGCAGAGCTTCCTCGAGAAGAAAGCCGAAAGATTCGGCAGTTTTTAGAATATCCCGAAGACTCCGTCGGTCGAGTGATGCAAACCAATGTATTTGCACTTCCCCTGGCGGTCACTGCGGGAGAAGGCTTGGATTTGATCCGATCCCGTGTCCAAGAAGAGTCCATTTACTACATTTACTGCGTCAATGAAGAAGATCAATTGGTGGGTGTGATTTCTTTAAGACAATTGGCCATTCAATCCCTGAGCACTCCCCTTGAAAAAATCGTAAAACGGGATGTGATCACGGTGACTCCACTCACAGATCAAGAAGATGCCGCCAATTTGGTTGCAGACTATGATTACATTGCCATTCCAGTGATCGATGAATCTCGCAAACTTGTGGGACTTGTGACTGTGGATGATGTGGTCGACATTCTTCAAGAACAAGCCACTGCAAACATTTACGCTCAAGCCGGTCTTCAAGAGGGTGATCGGGTCTACTCGAATGCTCGCGAAAGTCTTTCTCTTCGAATTCCTTGGATGTTGATTAACCTGGGCTTGGCCGCCATCGCCAGTTCTGTGGTGAGTCTTTTTGAAGACACCATGAGCCAGTTGATTGTCTTGGCCTCTTTAAAAAATATCGTCGCTGGAATTGGTGGAAATACGGCCATTCAAACACTGACCGTCGTTACCCGCGGAATGGCCACTGGAGACTTTAGTTTTACCAGTCATTGGAAAGCCATCGCCAAAGAAACCATGGTGGGTCTCAGTTTGGGAGTGATCATTGGTGGACTGGCCGGAGTCCTGACTTATTTTTGGAAAGGCGATCTGCTGGTCTCCATCATCTTGTTTGTGGCCATGATGTTGAACTCCATTGTGGCATCGTTCTTTGGAGCGACAGTTCCTTTGATTCTTAAAAAATGGAAGTGGGATCCAGCGGTGGCCAGTGGACCTTTGGTCACCATGGCGACAGACATCTTTGGCTTTTTGTCCTTTTTAGGTCTTGCCGCGCTCGTTTTGAAATTCATGGGGCATTGAACTTTTCTAGACTTTTGACAGAGGCCATCTGAGCCAAAACAACCGATAATGATTTATATGTATTCAATTTCTCTCACTCCGCTCAACGTGGATTCTATCATTCAGCAAATTTCAAAAGCGGAAAGTTTGATTCTATCCACTCACAAACAGTGTGATGGAGATGGTCTTGGTGCAATTTTGGCGCTTTACCATGCTCTGAAAAAGTCAGGCAAAAAAGTTCGATGCCTCACTGTGGACGAAGTTCCCAAAAAGTATTCCTACCTGGAACCGGCAAAACATTTGGAGGTTTTCGAAGGCCCTCACCGCCCTCTTGAAAAAACCGATTTGGCATTGATCTTCGACACCAATGACCACCGCTTGGTGGAACCTTTGTACGCAGAACTTCAAAAAAAATGTGGCCAAATTTTATTTATTGATCACCATCCGGTCTTAAACCATGGGCCTGAGCCCACCTTGGGAAGTTACATTGAAACTCGCGCGGCCAGCACGGGAGAAATCGCTTACTTTATCATTAAGGCTTTGGGAATTCGCTTGGACCAAAGAATTTCAGAAAGTCTTTACACCAGTGTGGCCTTTGACACCCAGCTGTTTAAGTTTGTGAAGAACTCTGTAAATTCCCATTTGATTGCAGCGGATGTTTTGCAATACATCACCAACGCACAAGAAATTCATCGTCATCTGTTTGCCACACACACCGTTGAAAAGGTCGCTTTCCTTGCCAAAGTTCTTGGTGAGATTGAGTACTTCGGAGAAAAGCAAATTGCCATCCTTAGATTGAGTTCTCAGGACCTGGTGGATCACAATCTGGACATGGATGACTCTCGAGATGTGATCGATATGTTGATGAACATCCAAAGCCTTCAGGCCGCAGCGCTCTTAAGGGAAGACGGACCCAATTTGTTTAAAATGAGTTTGCGAAGCAAGGGCTCTATGGAAATACTTGGAGTCGCGGAGAAATTTGGCGGTGGCGGACACCTCTTTGCGGCAGGAGCTCCTATCGAGGGGCCCTATGAAGAGATAAAATCCAAAGTTGTGAAGCATTTGCTTGCACGATTGGATGAAATTGATGACGTCAAAAAACCGAGCCAGAAATAAATCCAAAAAGTCTAAAAAAGAAAAGCTGATTTGCTATTGCAACAAGATTCCCCTTCGCGTGGTGGAAGAGGCCATTGACAATGGCGCCTCAAGCCTTGGCGATCTTTTTGACCGCACTCAAGCAGGTTGCGGTCCTTGCGGAGGTTCTTGCCAACCGGAACTTCGAAAGCTACTCGCGAAAAAATTGAAGCCGAAATCTTAGTTGTTTTTTTAGACAGCTCAACCTTGATTAACGGTCCTCTTGTTGGACGACCCAAAATTCACCGTTGTCCTCGCCATGGAAACTGACGACCACGTAAGAATCGATGGAACCAGAAATTTCCATTCCGCTCTCAAGAAGGTAACGCTGCAATGCCATCGTTCGCAACTCTCGAGAATTGCTTCCGGGATCTTCAAATTCAAACTGAATGTGAAATGGAAAATCGGCACGAACTTTCATGACTTGTTCCTTTTTTTCCTCTTCTTGCTCTTTTTATCTTCAATTCCAAAATAAGCTTCTTCCATAGCCAACATTTCTGCAACACTCATGTTTTGCAAATCTTTTGACGGCGGAATCTCTTTGAGAAAAGTGTCATCAATTTGAATCTGATCAATTTCCGTTTGAAGAAACTCTTGAATCTGCTCCAGTTTCTCCCTCTCTTCCGGACTGCAAAACGAGAGCGCATCTCCTTTTGCAAACCCCCTTCCCGTTCGTCCAACTCGATGAACGTAATTTTCAGGATCATCTGGCAAATCATAGTTGATCACATGAGTCACTCCCGGAAGATCAATCCCTCGAGCACTCACATCGGTAGCGATTAAAACTCCATGAGAATGGTTTCTAAATGTAGCTAAACTTTTCTCTCGATCTTCCTGAGCCATTCCTCCATGAAGATTTACGGCTTCTATCGAATTTTTACTTAAATGAGCCAAAACCCGATCTGCTCTCACCTGGGTTCTTACAAACACCATGACCTTAGACTCTGGATTTGAGTTTAAAAAATTCACAAGGAGGTGCCTTTTGTCATCCATGGGTACTTTGATGATAGAATGTGAGATGTTTTTTGAAACAAGATTCTCTGGAGAAACTTGAATCCTTAAGGCATTCGATCGAATTTGAGAATAGGCCAATTTCTTAATTGTGGGATTGATTGTTGCTGAGAAAAACAAGGTCTGATGACGGGCCAACACCCTCTTCACTCTTTTGATGTCTTCAATAAATCCCAGATCCAACATGTGATCCGCCTCATCCAGCACGAGAGTCCTCACATACTTGGTCTCCAAGTGTCCTTGGGAGAGGAGGTCAAACATCCGTCCCGGCGTGGCAATCAAGACGTCCACTCCAGCTTGAAGTTGGTTGATTTGTTCTTCTTGGCCAACGCCACCGTAGATTGCAAAACTCTTTGCAAAGGTGTGTTTTGAAATCTGAGAAAACACCTTTCCAATTTGCTGAGCCAATTCCCGCGTGGGCACCATCACCAAACAGCCCGGAGCACGAGCGGCCTTATTGGTCTTGCTCTCGTGAATTTTATTTACAATGGGAATTGCAAAAGCCGCGGTCTTTCCCGTTCCGGTCTGGGCGATGGCCAAGACATCCTCGCCGTTCAAAATGGCGGGAATGGTCTTGAACTGAATGTAAGTGGTTCGGAAATATCCGATCTGTTCAAGATTTTCGATGATTTGGGAGGAAAGGGGGAACTTTTCAAATTTCATAATGGATCCCAAAGTATACTGAAATTGTCCAAATGCAATCTGAAGGATGGGAACTTTATGGACCTGATCTCAGACCGTGAAACTCCTCCTCGTGCATGATAAATTTTTCCGTGATGACGTGTTGGAGAACGACGTTTTTGGAAACTGACGAAGAGCTTGGAACCACCGCATCGATGGGCTTAAAATCTGGAGCGAGGGCGGTGGATGGTGAGCAGCAGCTCCTAGGTGCCAAGCAATACTTGCGAAAGAGGGAATCCATTAAGGACATCACGGACATTGAAGATAAAAATGGATTATTCCCAAATATAGAGTTCGTTTTCTGAACTCTGATTCCTTGGATGAGATCCAAAAAAACTCTGTCGAATCGATTTCTCTAGCGGATTCCGTTGACCTTCGTTCCGAATATACCTTCGTTCACATGGCGCGCACTTCGCAAATTCCACTTTTAAATCCTTCCAGCCTTTCCTATGGAGGAGAGCTATTAAAGACCCGTAAAGGTCGGAAACATGGGCGCGCCATTTCGGACATCCTCTATAAATTTTTGAAGAGATTTAAAGTTCAAGTTCACTCTGTGGCGAATGTGGGAAACCACCTTCATTTTCACATCAAGGTTAGCCGTCGACGAGCTTACATTTCGTTTGTTCGAGCTATAACCTCCGCGATTCGAATGGCCATCGCGGGACATCCTAGGTGGGAAGAATCACCCTTTGAGGGAAAATTCTGGGACTACCGGCCATTCTCCCGTGTGGTCCAAGGACGCAAAGCCTTTTTGAATTTGGAAGATTACATCACCATCAATCGGATGGAAGGGCTCGGTCTACCAAAGTCACAGGCGCGACTTTTGCTTGGACACATCCATCAACGAAAAAAAAAATTAAACCCGAAGAATTCGGAATCTTTTGGCAACCTCCCCTTGATCTGCTGACCGCGGCTGAAGTCACGGAGAACTTCCAGGATCTGACCTCGCGCTACGAAACCCTCTACTTCAATGGAGAACGCGTCCACATGAGGCAAAAGAGCAGTGGTTTCATTAAAAAATTTCTTGAAGAGAGTCCTTGCGAAACAGCAAGACCTACATCCATTCTCATTTTACGATTTCGAAGCTTTTGGATTTGGAAAGTGGCAAATAAATTCGGAGCCTTGCCCTTCCTTGCTGATCAATTCAATCCGCCCCCCGTGGCGCTGAACAATGTGCTTTACCAGTGAAAGTCCAATCCCTGTTCCACCATCCATACGTGCACGACTCTTATCGACTCGATAAAATCTTTCAAACAGACGGCTTTGATGTTTCTCCTCAATCCCAGGGCCATCATCTTTCACATGCAAACAAACTTCTCCTTCACCATGGGATTTCCATGAAATCCAAATGTGCTTTCCCTTAGGCACATAGCGAATCGCATTCTCAAACAAATTCCGAAGCACCTGTGAAACACGGTCAAAATCTGCATAGACTTCCTTAGACTCAAAAGAAGTCGCCACCCAATGCTCCTTCGACGGAACCTGACGAATCACAAGCTCCGTCACCTCTTGAGTGGAAATCCAATCGGGATGAATGTCCCTGCCCGATTCCAAATTGGAAAGATCCAAAAGATCATTCACCAGACTTTTCAAGCGATTCACATTGTTCTGAACAATCGACAGAAATTTATTTACATCATCATATTTTTTCTGATTGATGTCTTGAATCACCGTTTGCAAATAGCCCGAAATGGACGTCAGTGGCGTTCGAAGTTCGTGGGAAACATTGCCCACAAATTCAATGCGAACCCGCTCTGCCGCCTTCAGCTCTGTAATGTCATAAAACATTCCTACGGCACCATAAATTTCCTGGTTGTGCTTTTTTTCTAAAGGGGAAACGGACAGTAGAAAATGGCGTTGCCCACCGGTGCGGGGATCATTCAAAGTGACTTCTTCTCGAAGAGCCTTTCCAATTTCCAAAGATTTTTCATAGGTTCGAAGTACGTCCGGTTGCCGCAAAATGGAGGACACGGGTTCGTCTTTAAGACCTTCCTTGATATTCAACAGCATTGCCATCTGGGGATTGTAAAATAAAACGTCCCGATCTTTTGAAATCGCCAAAACCGCTTCTGAAACCGAAGCCATAATGGCGCGCGCTTGGGTTTTTTCTCTGGAAAGCTGAATGGTCTTCACACGAAGAGTTTGCCCCAACTGATTGAGCGCCCGATCCAACTCAAACCACTCCCCCGGGTCGTCTTCTCCAAAATCCATTTCTGCAGATTCCAGGTCAAATGGAAACTGCCGCAAACTCCGGGTCTTTTCGATCAATCGGCCCAATGGAATCAAGAGCCTTCGCAAATGAAGAAGTTGTGCGACCAGGGCTGTGGCCAATCCAATTCCCAATGCCACTAAGAAAAAGGCAAAGGGAGACATGGCGATGCGATCCAGTGCAAACCAAGACAAAAATCCAACAACTAAAAATGTAAAGGTTAACGAAGTGGCCTGTCGAAAAAGCGACCACAAGAAAAGGCGCTTGGGAAAAAATCTCTGGTTTTTCATCCGTTCAAAAGCTTCACCCGGTAACCCACTCCCCGAATGGTTTCAATCAGCTCCGAGTGATCTTTCAATTTCTTTCGAAGTCCAAAAACGTGAGTGTCCACGGTTCGTCCCACCACATTGACACCATCTCCTTGAATCAACTCAATCAAAGTCTTTCGCGTTAAAACTTTTCCCTGACTCATCATCAAAGCTTCCAGGAGTTTAAACTCAGATTTGGTCAAATCCAGCTTTTCATCCCGAAGATAAACTTCGTAGGCATCGCGGTCCAATTTCAACTCACCAATGAGGATGTGCGCGTGAGGGCTTTGCTCCGATTCCACATTAAAACTGTCCATCCAGGATTTTCTTCTCATCAAAGCATTCACTCGGGCCATCAACACCAAGGTGTCAAAAGGCTTTGCAAGGTAATCATCCGCTCCAGCATCAAGACCTGCGGCCACATGCTCTGGATCGGTTTTTGCCGTCACAAAAAGAATAGGAAGTTGAAGCTGCTTCAATTCTGTTCGGATCCATCGAGTCAATTCAAGACCGGAAAGTCCGGGAAGCATCCAGTCCACAATCACCATGTCGTAGGGCTGTTTGGAAAGTTGAGTTCTTGCCAGATCTCCGGTGCCTAGATCATCCACCAGATAACCTTCACGACGGAGGTGAAGCGCAATCAACTCACGGATCTCAGTTTCATCTTCAACAACAAGAACTCTCTTAGGGGTT
The DNA here is from genome assembly GCA_002453155.1 of Bdellovibrionaceae bacterium UBA6776. Lineage (GTDB taxonomy): Bacteria > Bdellovibrionota > Bdellovibrionia > Bdellovibrionales > UBA1609 > UBA6776. The sequence goes on along the minus strand of DKGG01000028.1, from coordinate 8,625 downwards.
GAAGACATAAAAAATCCTCCTTAGGCTTTGAGCGACTCCGACCCAGCTCCTTGGCCATGTCGAATGTCTTTTCCGGTTGCCAGAAAGATGACATCTTCCGCGACATTTGTCACATGATCCGCCAGTCTTTCTAAATTTTTCGCAATCATAATAAATCGAATTCCTGAATCAATAGTCCAAGCTTTGGACTCCATCTTATCCTGTGCCATTTGCACAAGTTTGTTCTTCAAAGCATCCACTTCGTCATCTTTATGAAGGACTTTTTTGCAGCTCTCCACGTCCACTCGGGAAAAAGCATCCAATCCCATGCGAACCATCTCAATCACTTCATCAAACATTTTCTTCAAGTCTGCAGGAACACGCTCTTTGGTTTCTGAAGTAAAAAACTCCAAGCCATAACGAACCGTGTTTAATGTTTGATCTCCCATGCGTTCCAAATCTGTGTTGATTTTGGTCACAGCAATCACAAAGCGCAAATCCTTCGCCACCGGAGATTGTTTGGCCAAAAGCTGCATGCACAACTCGTCCACTTTCATCTCCAACACATTGATTTGATCTTCCTGCTCTTGAACGGTCTTCAACAAACGGGGGTCTTCAGAAAGAAGGGCTTGGCGAGCTCCCTCAAGAGCTTTTTCCACGCAGCCACCCATTTTCAAGACCGTTTCCTTGATCATCTGAATTTCTGAATCTATGTGTCTTACCATCCTGGAACTCCCCCATTAAACCTATAGCGTATTCTCTGAGATGGCAGGATCAAGTGAAAACACAAAAAAACCAAAAAAGCCCGTTAGTATTTTGTTAGGTTCCCTTAAGAATTCGAGAAAAACCTTTCCAAAGACTGACCAGTTCCACCAATTCGTAAGCTTTGGAGACCGCCGATTGCTGAAACACCACGACCCCTGCTTTTCGAAGGGGCACTGGCATCCCCCACATGTGATGAATGGCTTCAGGAATCCAATCTCCATGGCTGCAGATCACCCAATCGTCTTTTGAGGCTTGAACTTCCTCAAGAAACTTTTGAATTCGATCTTTCAGAAGGCCCTCTCCCTGAAAATCCTCTTCCCCCAGAAGGGCACTGACTTGGAGATCCACTTCCAAAGCTTGAACCACGGGTGTCAGGGTTTCGATACATCTTTTCTTGGGGCTGGTGACAAAGTGAGCTGCCTTCAAGTGCTTTTTTTTAAAGCGCCTTAAAAAATATTCGGTCAGCATCTGAACTTGCTGCTCCCCTTTTTTTGAAAGCCCATTGTCCAAAGCTCGATTTTCGGTGTTCCTATGGGCATGGCGGACGAAAATTACAATGCGCTCTCTTTCCTCACTCATGGCTCTATGCTACACCAACCCCATGACCCATTTGAGTGTGAATTTGAACAAAGTTGCCCTGCTGCGCAATTCGCGGGGCAAAAACCATCCCGCACCTGAAATTTTTGGCGAGAAAATTCTCGCGTGGGGCGCCATGGGACTCACCCTTCACCCCCGACCCGATCAACGGCACGCCAAGTATTCTGACCTTCCTGTTCTGCAAGGCCTGGTTCAAAACTGGAAAACCAAAAGACCTGAAGTGGAATTCAATGTGGAGGGCTACCCCAGTGAGGACTTTCTAGAAAAGGTTCTTTCGCTGAAACCCGATCAATGCACCCTGGTTCCCGACCCTCCGGAAGCTTTGACCTCCGATGCAGGCTGGGATTTTCAAAAGCATGAAAGCTTTTTGAAAGAGGTGACAGTGAGACTCCAAGAACAGGGCATTCGCGTGTCTTTGTTTTTAGACCCTTTTGAATTCACGCCCTCTCAACTGGAAGCCCTTCGAAAAATTTCACCGGAGCGGATCGAGTTTTACACCGAAGCTTTTGCCGAAAATTTTGGCACCGAGAAACAGCAAACCTGCTTGGAAACCTACAGAAAGGTCGCCCATCAACTGACCGAAGTTGGAATCGAACTCAATGCGGGCCATGACTTGAACCAGAAAAACTTGAGCCTTTTGATTCAAGCCATTCCCCAAATCAAAGAGGTGTCCATCGGACATGCTTTGATTGAAGAGGCCTTGTGGGAAGGTTTTGAGACCACCATCAAAAACTATCTCAAAATTTTAAGCTCCTGCGACCTTGCAAATCCAAATGAGAAGTCCTCTTGAAAATTCACCGTCTTCCCGCTCTTGAAACCAATATTTTTTACCTCCTGGAAGAGGACGGCAAAGCCTTGATCTTTGATCCTGGAGACGCAGACGTCCTTCAAAGCTTTCTCAAAGAGCACAATTTGAAGCCGGAGGCGATCTGGCTGACCCATCACCACTGGGACCACATCAACGGCGTCGAACAACTAAAAAGCCACTATGACATCCCTGTCTATAGCTCGGTTTTTGATTCGAAAAGACTCTCCTTTGTGGACCACGGCCTGAAGGCAGGCTCAGAAATTTCATTTCACAGCAACTCTTTCAAAATTATAGATTTTAAAGGCCACGCAAAGGGACAGATTGGCTACCACTGCGAAAAATCCAGGGTGATATTTGTGGGAGACTTGCTCTTTTCCTTGGGCTGTGGACGGCTTTTGGAGGGCACCGCTGAAGATCATTTTGAAAGTTTAAATCGACTTAAAAAACTTCCAAGAGATACGAAAATCTATTTTGCCCATGAATACACCCAAACCAACTTTGAGTTTTTAAAGACCATTGCGGAACAAGTTCCGCCCGAAGATTCTCTTGAGCAGATTCAGGCACACATTCTGTGGTTGAAAAGAGATCAAGAGTTCACCTCGCCTTCCACTCTTGATTTCGAGTTAAGGAACAACCCCTTTCTCCGTTGCTCTTTTCAAGATTTCGTAGAAATTCGCAAACTCAGAGACCTTTGGTAAGGACGCTTTCAACTTGATTTCTGGGTGGAATGTGAGACGGTGTCGCCCATGTTGCATCGAATTGTGGGCGTTTTTATTTTAATTCTTGTGGGCGTTCTGCTGGCGTATAAATTATCTCCAGAGTTTCTTGGAATCCAGAAGCCCTCACAAACCGCTACAGAGTCCCCCTCCAGCGAGATTCTCAAGCCCTTAGATGCGGAAAAATTGAAGGAAGAAATCGCCCAAGGTTCTCAAAAATTGACCCTAGTAAATCTGTGGGCCAGCTGGTGCGTGCCCTGCCTCAAAGAAATGCCCGCTCTCGTAGACTTGCAAAAGGACCTGGGAGATGAGCTTCGCATCGTAATGATTTCCATGGACAACCAAAAACTGTTCCCTCAAGTGGAATCTGTTCTCAAGGAAAAGGGCGTCCCCTTTCCCACATACTTAAAGGGCGATCGCGGTTATGACGAAGTGGAAAAGATATTTCCCCGCTGGAATGGCGCCCTCCCCTCCAACATGATTTTGGGTCCAAAAGGTGAAATTTTAGAATCTTGGGTGGGCGAAACCACAAAAGAGCAGTTTGAAACGACCCTCAAGGGCCACTTGGAGGCCCTGAGAGGCACTTAGAGCTCGAAAAAGTTCAAATTTTTTCGAGTTTTCCCTTGGCGCCTTGGATCAAATCCCTTATAAATATCCCCTTCAGAGGAGCTGGCTATGGCTAAGAAAAAAGGTAAAGTTCGTATCATCACATTGGAGTGCACCGAAGCCCGTAAGCTTGGAGTTCCTCCTTCTCGTTACACCACAAAAAAGAACTTTCAGAACCATCCTGAGCGCTTGGAAAAAAAGAAATACAATCCAAATCTAAAGCGTCACACTGTTCATAAAGAAATCAAGTAAGAGGTTTTTCGGTGGGACCCAAGGTATCGTCCCCCACAAGTTCCACGAAGTGGGCCTGGCTGGATCGGCTGGGCATTACTGCTTCTGTGGCCTGCGGGATTCACTGTCTGATTTCCGCTCTCTTTTTTCTGATACTTCCTGGAATTTTTGAATGGGCCGAAGGCTCTCACACTTTGGAGTTTATTAGCTCCAATTTGATTCATTGGGGCTTTGCCTTTTTGGTCTTTCCCTTGGCTCTGGTTTCTTTAACTCAAGGCTACCGACTTCATAAAAAAAAACGCAGCTTGATTTTAGGTCTCACCGGACTTTTTTTAGTGGGAATGGGCTTAATGACCCACGAGAGTATTCTTGAACCCGTCCTCACCATTTCTGGTGGGGCCATTCTCAGTTGGGCTCATTTTATCAATTTACGAACCGCCCACCACTGCCACTCTTAAAGAGAGAAGTCCGCAAAGACAGGACAATGATCGGAAAAGCGGTTCCAGGGGGAGCCCTTAAGCACGCGCACCTCTTTCAATTTTAAATTGCGAAAGTAAAACCGGTCCAAGCTGACGGAGGGAAAAAAGCTGGGGAAACTGCGCGGATCGCGGTCTTCAAAACCTTCTTCATGAAAGGCATTTTTTAGCTTCAACTCGCGCTCGAAAGTTTGGCAAACACGTTCCCGCCAATCATTGAAGTCGCCCGCCACTAAAATGGCGGAACCTTCGTCCGACTGATGACGAATCTGGCGAACCACGTTTTGAATTTGCATGGCCCGACCCGCCTCCAAAAGATCCAGATGCAAACAGTAAAGAAGAAGCTCAGTCCCCTCGCAGTCCACCTTGGCATGAAGAGAGCCCCGTCTTTCAAAGCGATTGGTGGAAATGTTTCGATTCTCTACAAACTCCACAGGATAGCGACTTAAAATCGCATTGCCATAATGGCCGCCATTTCCGTGAGTGTTGTTTTGACCATAGACACTGTGAAACCCCAAAGAGTCTGCCAACTGATCCAAGTGACTCATGCCTTCATCCAAGCCCATGGCCTCTTGCAAAAAAAGAATATCCACTTCCAAATCCACCAAGACTTTTCGCACTTCCTTAAGAACAGACCTTCGCGTGATAAAATTTCGACCTTTGTGCAAATTGTAAGTGATGGCTTGAAGGACAGGTGCGGTGGTGGAATCAGGCTGATCAGACATACTCAAAAACTACCAGGTCCTGATTTTCCGGAAAAGTTCAAAACACAAAAAAAGGGAGGATCACTCCTCCCTTTTTCAAAGATTTTTAAAAACGTGGTGGATTAGAAACCAACCACTCGGTCCAATTGCATAGACTCACGAGCTTTCTGAACTGCAAGCTCAGCGTTCACCATTCCAGAACCCATTTGATTCTCGTTGTTAGGAGTCAAAGGAGTGGCAGTTTCTTTGATCAAGGCGCGAACCTGCGCAGGAGTTAAGCTGGGGTTTGCTGCTCGCACAAGAGTCGCTACACCGGCAACATGAGGCGATGCCATGGAAGTTCCTTGGAACGCGGCATAGTCCGCAGGAACCACACCCATCGAAGTGGTAACTTCGCTTCCTTTTGCCAGAAGATCTTTCATTCTTTGACCAGGAACTTGCTCAACCATCACAACAGGGATCGCCAATTCAGAACCATCATCAGTCAACGCACCTTGGATCAAACCTGGCTCGTTGTTGAAGATCATTACAGCTTCGGCACCGGCACGAATCGCGTTTTGAACTTTGTCTGAGAAGCGAATTTCTCCACGAAGGATCAAAGCCGTTTTTCCGCGAAGATCAACACCTTGGAAATCTTCAGGCTTACCAAGACCCACGTAGGCCATTGGCATATCTTCAACTGTGCTGACGGCAGAACCTTGGAAAGAAGTGCTTTTTAGAACTTCTGAACCTTTTCCGAAATCCACCATCACTTGAGAAGTTCTTCCAGAACCCACAGGCACTGAAGAAACAACATCAACACCAGGAGCAACCACATCCAACTCAGGTCCCCATTGAGAGAATTGAGCTTTGGTCAAATCTGGATTTACTGCACCCACTGCAAAAGTGGTTGTGTAAGCTGCTGGGAAAGAAACTTTGTTGTTCCCGTTGTTCCCAGAAGCCGCAACAATCATTGTTCCCGCTGCTTCAGCCGCATCGTAAGCTTTTTTCTCAGCGAAAGTCATGAAAGGTCCACCAAGAGACATGTTCACAACTTGAGCTTGTTGCTCCATCGCCCAGTTCACAGCAGATGCAATCGCAACCGTACTGCAACCCAAGTTTCCGCAAACTTTTGCAGACTTCAATTTTGCTTCAGGAGCCACGCCCACAAGACCGTGGTTCAATCCATCCGCCAAGATGGTTCCAGCAACGTGAGTCCCGTGACCCACGGTATCTGAGTAATCATTGGGGTTGTTGGTATCTAGAAAGTTACGACCTTCCAAGAAGCGGCTGGCAATGGCCGGATGATCTTCATCAATTCCAGTGTCGATCACAACGACAGTCATGCCTTCACCTTTAGTGATCTGCCAAGCTCCAGGAGCTTTCACAGCGTCGATCCCCCAAGGTCTTTCTACATTTGTAGGGAAAGCTTTTAGAGAAGTGGGAACATGTGAAAAAGTTCCGATGGGAGATGGAGCTGGGAAAAACTGCTCTTCTTCAATGTTTGCAATTTCAGAAAGGTTTTCCAATTGAGCAAGGCCTTGTGAATCTGCTTCTACGACAAGCATTTCCACTCGATCCAAAACTTCAACATTTTGAACAGCGCGGGAAACGGCCATGGCTTCGTTTTGGCTGAAAAGGTTTAATCCACCTTTAAAGGAACTGGCAACTTCATGAAAAGTCCCTGGATTTTTAAAAGTGACGATATAGCGTTTTGTGGCTGCTGACGCGGTCGCGCTCCAGACCAAAACTGCACTTAGTGAAAGAATCATCCTTGTTAGCATTCGTTTCCCCCCGTTTTGTTCTTAAGACAAAGGTCCAGTAATTGAGCCTTTGTAGGCATAGATTAAATGCCCTCCGTGAAAACTTTGCAAAGACTTTTGGTTCCAGTTTGGAACTGCCTCTAAACAATTAAATTTGCTTGTATTTTTTTATGACGAGGTGAGTCCAAGAGGCCGAATCCACGTCTGAAATTTTAGGAGTATTAAGTAGAAATTATAGGAAATTTATAAGAGGAGGAAGAAACTCTTATGTACCTCAATCCCCTCAAACCCTAAGCGCCTGGAAATCTTTATTTTGGCGAGGCCCCAACTTAAAGGTTCGTCTTCCAATTCTATTTTTTCACGGCGCAAGGAGGAAGATGGGCAAAACAAATCCTAAGCGCCTGGAAATCTTTATTTTGGCGCGGACCAACTCTAAGGTTCGTCTTCCAATTCTATTTTTTCACGGCGCGAGGAGGAAGATGGGCAAAAATGCCCCTCAACGACGAAGCAACATAGAAAAAATGAATTGGGGGGCGAACATTAGCGGTCGGATTTGAAGTTGCGAAAAGCCCGCGGCAACAACTCCCCCAGCAACACCCGCTCACGAATGCCCCGAAGGTCTGCCAAATATATAGGAGTGTCGTCAGAGGCAAACTCAGCAAGTACCTGGCGGCAGATTCCACAGGGACTGGCCACGGGATTTTGGCTGGTCACCAAAACAATAAAGTCTACGGGAGTTACACCCAGCTCTGCCACTCCCGAAAAAAGTGCTGTGCGCTCGGCACAATTGGTGCCCCCGAAGCTGGAATTTTCCACATTGCAACCGGCGAAAACCTTTCGAGAACCTTGAAATTTTACGGCTGCGCCCACCTTAAAGCGAGAGTACGGCGCGTGGGCATGCTCGCGAGCAACTTTGGCCTTTTTGAATGCGTCTTTAACTGATTTCGGCCACTCGGACATGTTTTCTCCCTGAAAGGTTTTGCGTGCTTGGTCTATCTCATATAAAGGTTATGGACTCATGAAGCAACCGACGGATGTAGCTCAATTCTCAATCTCCACCAATCCCATCAAAGGCCCCCTGAAGTGGGTGGGTATGGAGAACATTAAAAGTCCCATTCAAGGCTTTACGAAGGATTCCATCCCTGCGCAAATTTCTGCATTGGTTTCTTTGAGCAAAGGGGACCAAAAAGGCATTCACATGTCGCGCATCTATGAGCTGGTTCAAAGTTTAAGCTGTAAGACTTTAAGCAAAAAGAAGATTTTTGAAACTTTGGACGAAATGGTTGCCACCCAAAAGGGATCTTCAGATGCCGCCAAGTTAACAGTAAAAGCCCAACCTTTGCTTCAACGCCCGGCCTTGCTTTCTGAAAAGATGGGTTACAAATCTTACCCGATGCAAATCCATGGCACTCGAAAGAAAAACACCAACCAATTGGTTGTCACTTTGCGTGTGGAGTATTCAAGCACCTGCCCCTGCTCAGCAGCATTGAGTCGCGAAGCCATCGCCGAAGAATTTATGAAGCGCTTTCAAGAGGGCAAGGTCGATTGCAAAGACGTGGAAGCTTTCTTGACCAATGAAAGCACCTGGCCGGCATGGCCCCACTCTCAGCGCAGCCAAGCCCAGGGACATTTTTTATTGAATGACCATCAAGAGCTTCCAGATTTTTCAAAGCTTGTGGATCAAATGGAAAGAGCTTTGGGCACGCCCACCCAGACGGCGGTGAAGCGAATCGATGAAAAAGAGTTTGCTCGGTTGAACGCGCAAAACTTGATGTTTTGTGAAGACGCTGCTCGAAGATTGAAAGCGGCCTTTCAAAATTCAGAGTTCAAAGATTTTAAATTTTGGGTGCGGCATTTTGAAAGTCTGCACTCCCACGACGTCTACGCCGAATCCCGCAAGTAATTTTCGGCTCCGAGTTCTGCGAATCCCACTTCGCAATTCATAGTCTGCACAGTTCGCAGCTCGCCAAAAGGTACCTGCTTCCTTTTCCGATATGCGGT
>DKGG01000029.1 GCA_002453155.1 Bdellovibrionaceae bacterium UBA6776 | reverse complement strand
ACCAAAACCCTTCAAACACCAAAATCGGGCTCAATTTTCCAAGCGCTTAGAAAACACGAACACCAAATCAGCAAGGTCACCCCCCCCCACAAAAGATCAAGAATTCTTCACCGGGCACTCCCGCCTCACTCCCACCTAAAAGCAAGCCAACTGGACCAAAACCGCTTCCGACAAAAAATCCTCCTCAACTTTTGGCCCGATGGGACATTTTGTAACGCAAACCCTCTAAAGTGGCTTTGCAACGCGTTTCAAGTTGGCATCTCCCTTGCTTTAACTTATTTACAAATAACTTTGGCTTTAAAAACAATTCGCAAAGGAGATGCAAATGAGAAATCTAACATCCGTATTATTGGTTGCTGCAGCAATGGTGATTGGCGCTTCCGCTCAAGCAATGGACGTCAAGGAAGTCGACGTGAGCGTCAGTGATGTCTTCGTTCCCGGTGGATTCGACACTGGATCCGACGTTTTCGTGGTTGAAAGCGGCGTGTTTCCTAACGGTTGCTACTCTTGGAAAGAAGCAAGAGTAAATCACATTTCTGACACAATGCATGAAATTCGCTCTGTAGCCAATGTGACTCAAGGAATGTGTATAATGGTACTTGTGCCCTTCACAAAAGAAGTGCGACTTGGCCAATTCAGCGCTGGCGAGCACACACTTCGTTTTATGAATGGAGATGGAACATACTTGGAAAAAACTTTGGTGGTCGAATAACCAAGATCGGTTAGGCCCCATCCATCCCAAACTCGAAAAGGGCCACTTGTTGGCCCTTTTCTTTTATGGATCGATTGAAAGGAGTGTCATGGGAAGACTCATACTGCTTTTCTTAACTTTTGCCGCCGTTTCTTGCTCTCAGGTGGTTCCGTTTGAAACTTTGCATGTGGATGCAAACTCAACCGAAACGGAAAGACTCCAAAACCTGCAAAAGGTGTATTCGGTGGAGAGCTCGCAAACAGACAACATCGCATTTGCAAAATCCAAAGTGGTTTGGAAAGAGCAACTCTTCCGCGGCACTCCCGTCAAAGATGCGTGGATCAAAATGCTCGAGTCCAATTCCAAATCGAAATCTCTAGAGGAATTTGGAGCGCAGGTCATTTTAGGGCCCTCCTCAAAAATAGATTTCACCTTTCCAAAGATCTGGGACGAAAAGTCTCTCTTGGCTCAAGCTCAAAAGCAGCTGCCCAAATATAAATTGGATTCCATCAAGCCTTATTGGAAAAACGGTAAAAAACAAATGATCCCCGTTTACGAAGTGGTCGCCTTGGATAAAAAGAACCATCTTTTTGCCATTGATTTGGACGCCCGCAGTTTCAAAGTTCTCGAAAAAACTCCCGTGGGAAGCCATTTCACTCCTCCCACAGGATCTGACTTTATCGATTTAAAAGCTTTCGTGTTTCCCGATGGTCCCCGCAGAAGCCCACTGACAGAGGTGGAACTCTCGGAAGTTCACAAAGGAAGTCCCTTGAGCAGTCAAAAACTCCATGTGACTTCGGCCAGCGGTGAAAACATCACCATCTCCGATGACCCTCTTCATTTTGATGTGGAGGATTCCAAGTTCAACCAGGTTCAAGCCTTCTTTATCCTTCAAAAGGCAAACCTATGGTTTGAAGAAAATCTCGGCTGGAGCTGGGCCGGAAAGCTTCAAGTGGAGACTGACATTGGGTATCCGGACAAAACCAACGCTATGTTCTCTTATCAAAATAAAGTTCGCTTGGGTCGCGGCGACGGCATCACTTACAAAGACATTCCTCAAGATCCGTCCATTGTGGTTCACGAAAGCGTTCATGCCATTGTGGCCCGACTGGCTGGACTTCCCTTTCAAGGAGAAGGCGGAAGCTTAAATGAGGCCTATTGCGATTTCTTTACAGCCATGCATTTGGACCGCTCGATTTTTGGAGATGCAGCTTATATGAAAGGCCAATACAAGCGAGATATTTCACAACCTCGCATGTGGAACTCCATTCGCGGGTCGCTCTACGGCGATTCTATGGTGATTTCGAGCTTTTTATGGGAGCTTTCTACCCAAATTGAAAAAAAGAAGGCTATGAATTTGGCCATTCATACATTAAGAAAACTCTATCCGGACGAAACTTTTCAGCGCTTTCAGAGCAAATTGAAAGCCTCTGCAAAAGAGCTTCTGACAGGAGAAGACTTGCGCAAGTTTGAAGGTTTGCTCAAACAAAGGGGATGGGTGGAATGAATGTATTGATCGCTTCATTGATTGTAGGTTGCTGGAACTTTTTTGGCTTTATCTACAAAGGTTCCGAAATGAAGCCGATCAACCCCAAGCTTCACATCGAAATGTTTTTCAATGAAGACAATCAAAGTCAATTGATCTACTACCGTGAAGACGAACAGGGAGTTTGCAATCGCAAGGCAGATTACGAACTTCAAAATTGCAGCTCCTACGATGCGAACTTTCAAAAATGCACTCTCTATCAAAAGGTCACCTGGCTTTGGGAAGAAAATGATTCCCAGTGTGCGAAAGATCCTGACATGCAAATGGGACGGGAAAGCTGGGTGGTGGTTTACGTTTCCAGAGGAGAGCTTCGACTTGAAGCTCCACTTGGAGAGGAAACTTTAACCTATCGATTTTCCAAAGGGATTCCATCCCACCCCGCAGCCGATATGCATGGTGGTTTGTAGTTTCCGTTTCATATTTCTAGCAATGTGATGAATTTCATTAAAAGCGAGCTCCGCAGCCGAAGGCGAGGACTGGCTCAAGATTTTAATGGAATTCATCACATTGCTAGAAATATGAAACGGGAAATCATTGAGCGATTTGCGGCGACAACGCCTCTGCCTGAGAGAAGCTCAAGATCGCCTCGGTGCCCACAGCTTCTTTCGACTCCAAAACCAAATCTCCTCCCCAGCCTCGAATCATCTTTCGGCTAACGATCAAACCGAGACCGGTGCCTTCTGTTTTTTTCGTCGTGAACAGGGGAACAAAAATGTGTTCTTTCGCTTCTTCAGAAATGCCACAGCCATTGTCCTTAATCACAATTTGGTATCTTCCGTCTTCCATGCGGTCGTAAACTTCAATTTGCCTATCATGATCCTGAGGAAGATCGGCGAAAGAATGAATGGCATTGAGCAACAGGTTCAAAAATATTTGAAATAAAAACTTATCTTCCCCCAAAACTTGAAGGGGATTTGAAATGGACTTCTTGAATTCAATGTTTCGCAGAGACATCTCGTGATCCAAAAAAGACAAGACCTTTGAAAGAACATTTTCCGGAAAAATCAAATGGGGCTTCACCCCGGGAGCGGGCTTTCCCAGTTCGAGAAGCTCTTGCAAAAGATCCGACATTCGATCCATTTGATTTTGAATGATTTTGATATTTTCATAAACTTTAACGGGATTGTCCAAATTCATTTCGATCAGTTCGGTCCTTCCACGAATCACACCCATGGGCGTCTTCACTTCATGAACCAATCCCGCGGCAATCAAACCCAGCGATGCCAAGCGGTCCTGTTGAATCATTTGTGATTGAATCCTCACCTTCTCCGTAATGTCCCTGAAGTTGACCAAATAGGCGATTTGCCCTTCCCACTGGAAAGGTTCCGTGGAAACTTCAAACACCCGAGATCCGGGCTCTCCAACCACCAACTCCTGTGTCCCCAAAAAATAAACCCGGTAGTGGGTTCCAAAAATGCGTGCCACGGTCAAACCCTTCAAACTTTTTTGAGACAAAATTCCCGGAGCCTTTGAGTTTTCCCAGATCACACGACCAAATCGATCATAGATCAATAGCCCGTCCATGGCAGCGTCCATTAAGGACTTCATATTGGTTTCTTTTTCTTTCTCTTCGGTCATTTCCCAGCGGATGGAAACAAATTCTTTTTCTTTGGTGGCGGGATCGGTAAATGGAAAAATATAAGTTTTAACCCAATAAAGTCTTCCGCTTTTATTTCGATTGCAAATCTCCCCTTCCCACATCCGACCCGAGGCAATGGTTCGCCACAGGTCCCGGTAGAACTCTGGAGGATGGTAGTCTGATTTCAAAATGCGATGGTTTTGGCCGATCAACTCTTTCTGTGAATAGCCCGAAAGCTTACAAAAGGTCTCGTTGGCAAATTTGATTTTCCCGTAAGAGTCCGTGATTGCCACAATGGCCGAAGCATTCAAGGCCTCATTGATCAGATCTAAATTTTCTAAGGCAAAACTCATCTGCATGTTCTCCTGCGGATCAGCAAGTTTCAAAAAGGCTTATGTAAATTAAAACACTTTAATTGTTTTTCGTCTTGGAGCTTTTTCTTAAGAAGAGAAAATCCCTCGGAAGGTCATAACGCTGAAAGGCTTCAATTCAATTTCTTGAATTTGATTTGAGAAGAATAAATTCCAGACGGCCCAGAGACCACATAAGCCGTAAAACATGAAAGCAAGGCAAAGGGCGCAAGGTCCCAACCAAAAACTTCCATGGCCATGATGGAACAGGCCAACGGAGTCTTGGAAGCGGCTCCAAAGACCGAAGCAAATCCCACTGAAGCCATCAGTGAAACCGGAACCTGAAGCCACACAGAGAGCGCGCTTCCCAAAGTGGCCCCCATAAAGACCATCGGGATAAATTCCCCGCCTTTAAAGCCGGTGCTCACGGTCAGTGCGCTAAAGAACATCTTATAGAAAGGGTCCCAAATGCTCGAGGGATTTGTCAGTGCCCCTTGAATGATATCCAACCCCAAGCCATCATAACGATAACTGCCTTCCACATAAAAAAGCCCCACCACAATCATCCCTCCAACCAAAGGCTTAAGAGGAGGAAATGAAATTTGACGAAAGACATTTTCAATTCGATGCGAAAACCTGACAAAGATCAAACTCATCAATCCAAAGGCAAGACCTCCTAGAAAAACCGCAAAAAAACCATGAAGGTCAAAAGGCAGTTCCAAATCTCTGAGGTACCTCGTGTGGGGCGCATGAAGCACATGGGTGGTTGCATATCCCACATAGGACGCCACCAAACTTTCAAGAACCGCAAACCACTTGAACCGGCCCACAAAGTTCATTTCCATTCCAAAAATGGCCCCGGCCAATGGGGCTCCAATGGCTGCGCCAAACCCTGCTCCAGATCCTGCCGCCAAAAGAATTTTTCTCTGTTCTTTTGAAACTTTAAAAAAGTGTGTGAGTTGATCCGCAAGCGATCCCCCCATTTGAACAGCTGTTCCCTCACGACCGGCGGAGCCGCCAAACAAATGAGTCAATACGGTGCCCATTAAAATAAAGGGAGCCATCCGAAAGGGAATGACTTTTTTGGGATCATGAATCTCATCAATGATCAGATTGTTTCCCGCGGCCACATCTTTTCCAAAAGCATAATAAACCCACCCAATAAAGAATCCAGCCACAGGCAAAAACCAAATAAGGATCATATGATCTTCGCGATAGTCTGTGGCCCATTTCAATGCGAACAAAAAAAGGGTTGCCGAAATTCCAGCAAGCACTCCACTGAGAGCACTTAAGACCAACATCTTTATTTTCTGGCCCCAAGAAGAGTTCACGTTGAACCATCACTTTCGTCCACCACTGTGGCAATCATCGGTGTGGTCTCTGGAAAATCGTGAAATTCACTTTTTCGAGACTCGGTGATCGGCGGATAGCGCACAATACGATAGGACGTCAGAACCATCAACAACACATGGGTGCCGAGCAAGGTTAAAAAGAAATACTGGGGACTTATGTGGTTCAAAAATAAACCCACCATTAACGGACCAAGAACAGATCCAATGCTGCTCGAAACCAACAGCAGAACACTCAAGTCCACAACCGAAGCCGACTTCACCCAATCATTGGCATGGGCCACGGCGATGGGGTAAACAGGAATTCCACCTGCACCAAAGAAAGCCACCAACAAAAGAAGTGTGGGCAAATTGAGCTTTCCAAGAACCGCACCCACCGTCATCAATACAGAGGCCGAAGCGGCAATCAAACACAAGATCACAATCACCTTCCGACGATCAATGCGATCTGACAAAATTCCAGCCGGCCACTGAAGGAGTGAGCCTCCAATCAAATAAGCCGAGACCACAAGTGGTACGGAGGAAGGCTTGTGCCCCACTCCTTCCACAAAGACGGGAATCAAAGACCAAAACACGCCGGCAATCACACCGGAAAGCAAACCTCCCCAAAGGCTTATGGGAGCCATTTGTCGAGTCTTCCTCATCACCAAAACCAATTGCTCGGGAACAGCCTGAACCAAGGCGGGCATTTGAATTTGAGTCAAACTGATTGGAATCAAAGAAATCATAATCAAACAGGCCACCAAAGAAAGTGTTGTTGACTCTCCCGTCATAAAAAACAAAACCGCCTGTCCAAGAATCGCTCCACTCAAATCCACAATGCGGTAGACCGAAAGCACGCGCCCACGGTTGTCGTCTGTGGAAAAGGCACTGATCCAACTTTCGATAGAAATATAGAGAGCGGCCAAACTGAAACCCGAAAGAATTCGCAGCGGCAGCCACAGCCCAATGGAATTGGAAATGGAAATCACAATGGCCGACACCGCAGCCATCGCCGCAAAGGCCGCAAAAGTACGAATGTGGCCCACACTGTACAAATAGGGGGGCACCAACAAACAGCCTGCGAAAAATCCAAAAAAGTAAAGGGACCCCAGCAAACTCACTTGAAAGGGAGTGAATCCCAACTCGATTCCGTAGATGGGAATGTAGATGTTTTGCAGAGCATTTCCGGCCAGAACCAAAAAAACCGACAAATAAAGGGCTCGCAAACCAAACGACAGACGAAATATGCGCATTACGAACAATCATATCGGTCACAGCCATAGGGGTAAACCCAAAATCTCACCGAAGGCCTGGACAAATCAAATCGAAGGATTTGATAATCCTGGGTATGCTTCAAAAAGTTTGGATCTCTCTTTCAATCACTCTCCTGGCACTCACGGTTCTTTTTTCCTACGGAAATGCGCTCCAGGGAGAGTTTCTTTATGACGACGAATTTTTGATTCAGAAAAATGAAATTGTTCAAAATTTAAGCCTCTGGACCAACGCCTTCACTTCGTCCTCCACCTATGGTTCTGGATTTAAAGACTCCTTCTACCGGCCTTTACAAATCCTCAGTTACAGCCTGATCTACCAATTTTTTGGACTGAATACGGTCGCCTTTCACGCATTCAATGTTCTTCTTCATTTTCTCAATGCCCTTTTGTTTCTCACCTTGGCTTTAAAGATTTTGCGAAGCTTCTCTTTTGAAGAACAAAAAGCTCGAAGCTATTCCCTGCTTGCGACTTTGGTGTGGGCGGTCCATCCGCTTCACACGGAGGCGGTCACTTACATTTCTGCAACAGCGGATCCCCTACACACTTTGTTTGGACTTCTCTTTCTTCATGCTTCATTAAATAAAAGTTGGCCTTGGAAAGCACTCGGCCTTATGTTTTTAACGACAGCCTTTCTTTCAAAAGAAGCCTCTGTCACTTTTCCAGGACTTCTTTTTGCAATTCTTTTCACCCAACCTCGCCTCGAAACTTGGAAAGAAAAATGGAAAAAGATCTTTCTTCAAGTCTCGCCCTCTCTACTGTGTGCGGGAATTTATGCTGGCTTACGGGCCGGGCCGCTGGACTTCCAAAACAGTTTTCAATTTTACGACACCCAAAACGTCTATACCGAGTCCGTTTGGGTTCGTCTTTACACGGCTTTGGCCGGCCTTCCTAAATATGTGCAACTTTGGGCGTGGCCGGACTGGCTTCAAATCGATCGCGCCTTTCCCGTTTATGTGGATTTTTTCACCGCTCCCGTGTTGATGGGATTTGGGCTCTTTTTACTGAGTCTTCTCGGGGTTCTCCGCGGGAAGCAAAATCCCCTGTTGGCTTTTGCAAGCCTTTGGTTTTGGGCCTACCATTCTTTGCACACGGGACTCTTGCTGCCTCTGAATTCCTTCTTTTTAGAACATTGGATGTACATCCCCTCGTTCTCTTTTGCTTTAGTAAGTGTCTATGGTGCAGACCAAATGGCAAAACGCCTTTCCTCGAAATTCAACACAAAGATCTTGTACGGCGTTGTCCTTCTTTGGACTTTGCTTCTGGGAATCCGCACCCATTTTCAAAATGAGGTATGGAGCACTCCCATTTCTCTTTACAAGCATATTCTCACCACTTCCAAAGAAGTGGCTCGCGTGCACAACAATTTAGGAATGGCCTATTCGGATCGAGGTGACAGTCAAAAGGCGGAAGAACACTACTTAAAAGCCATAGAGATCAATGACATCTATCCCCAGGTCAGGCACAACTTGGGACTTTTGTATTTGCGCCAAGGAAAGATCGACCTAGGAATTTATCAACTGAAAGAAGCTTTGCACATTCAGCCCGACTTCTACCCTTCTTTTATTTACCTTTCGAAGGCCTATGAATTTCAGGGAAATGAAAAGCTTAAAAAATTCTATGAGGAAAAAGCCCGCAAGGCGCAGCCACAGTTTTCTAAGCCGCTGACGAATTAGAATTAGAAGCCTCAAAGGAAGGGGCTTCCATGGATTTTCGATTTTGAAAAAGGCGTGACTCCAGCTGCCGCAAATGGAGTTTCATTTGGGCATCCAACATGGCTCCAATCCCAAAGAACATCAGACACAGATTCATCAGCGAAGCTGCCAAGATAGCACGAGGGACTGCGTAAACATAACCATCCTGAACAAACTCAAGAATGGGCTGAAAGCCCGAGAGAGTGCCTAGAAAAAAACAAATCCCTGAAAACATTCCATAAAAATGAAGGGGTCGATAGAGACGAAACATGCCTAAGACGCAAAATAAAATTTTAAATCCATCCCGAAAAGATCGCAGTTTGCTTTGGCCACCTTCCGGCCGGGCAAAGTACTTGATCGAAAACTCCTTCACGTCCAAATCACGAATGGCCGCTTCCAAAGAGTAGAAAGCCTCTACCTCAAAGCCCTTCACTTGAATGGGAGAACCTTCGACAAATTCGCGGCTAAACACACGCAGTCCAGAGAGCACGTCTTTCATTTCGCGGCCAAACAGTACACTCAATAGCAAAGTAAAAAGCCAATTCCCAAATCGATGAAAGGGGGGATAGGCCTTGTCCTCTTGAGACTTTCGCTCTCCCACACACATGGAAGTTCCATTTTTCACCGCTTGAATCATTTCTTCCAAGCGAGAAAGATCATAGGTGGAGTCTCCATCCACAATCGTGTAGGAATCGGCCTGAACTTTTGAAAATCCAAATTTAAGCGCGCGGCCTTTGCCTTTAAAGGGGCAATGAACCACTCGCGCTCCCACCGAACGGGCCCGTTCTGCGGTCTGATCTGTGGAAGCATTGTCCACCACCAAAATGTCAGAAGTGGGAGAATGGCGACGCACGTCCGCAATCACCTCTCGAATGGAGACCTCTTCATTGTGACAGGGAATGACAACCACATTTTTCCAAGACATCACTTGGGTTATCGGAATTCCAAAGTCTTCATTTGAAGCATTTTTTTGACTTCTCTGGCTCTTGGTCCATAGAATAAAGCGAATGATCCAACACAACTTTAAAACTCTCTGTAAATCAGCTCTTGCGCTTGCGACACTTCTTACATTTTTGACCCTTCCCTCAGCCCATTCGGAAGAAGCCTTGGGATCTACAAATACGTCCCAAAGCCTTCCTGCGGAAGAGTCCACCCCGACTTCCGTCCTGCTGAAAGACCGCTTGGAAGCTCTCAAAAAAAGTTCAGCCTCTTTATCGACCCGCTATGACCAGGTCGAACATTTGTGGCGGGAAGTTGTGGACGACAATCTGAAGAGCCATGGTTTGGGCGAAAATATTTTTAAAATGGCCGAGACCGAAAGACAACTTCGTTACCGTTTGCTTCTTCAGGTGGGAGGCCTTCGAGCCCAGCTTTTTCAGGAGTGCTTAAAAAGCAACTGCAAACCTCTGTTGCAAATTTCAGATGAGTTGGTTGCGGACTTGATTCGAGAAGTTCAGATCCTTCCTTACCGGGCCTATGCCTTGATTTCGACCAAAATCAAGGATGCCCGGGATCAAATCAACTCCGGACTGAAAGGTTGGGTGGAGCTCACTCGACAGCTCTTCGGAATTCTGACACTGATTGCCCTTCCTTTTATCTTTTTCTTTTTCGCACAAAGTTTGTCCCGCCGCTTAGAAAATTTCCGTTCACAAATCCTTCACCGGTCTCAGTGGAGCTATTCTCAAAGAACTTCCATTTCTTTGCTCATTTTGCGGCTGAATCCCTATTTAAAATGGGGGTTAATGTACGCCTTTATTGAAGTGGCCGAAAGCATCATGGACCGCTCAGAAATTGCCGAACTGATCTTCTTTGTGGGTCTTTTGAAAATCTATTTCCTCTACCGCATTTCTTTGATTCTTTTGAATTCTATTTTGACTTATCTTTTTCAGCGAGAAGGCCTTGAGTCCTACTCTCTCAAGAAAGAGAAGATCAATTCTTCGGCTCGCCGAATCAGTTTGATTCTTTTTGGAGAAATCCTTTCCCTTTACGTGGTCTCGGAAGTTTTACGCAAAGCTTTGATGTACACATTGATTTCCTCGGGAATTTTGTACTTCAACATTCTGTTTTTCCTGTTTGAAGCCCGCCGCTGGAAGGAAGAAATCTGGAGTCTTTCCGACGGGGCTCTTCCGGAAAGCATCATGAACTTTTCCCATCGGTACGAAAACGGCATCTTTTCTTTGCTCTTGACCCCCTTATTGGGAATTTTATCTTCCGCCGTGATCGTTTTTGAAATTTCGCTGACTTGGCTTTCTCAGTTTGATTTCTTCAAGCGCATTCACTCTGAAATATTTAAGAAACGTCTGGAAGACGTTTCTAAGAAAAGCGAAAAGGAATTTACAAAAGAAATTCCCGAAGAGTACAAAAGCTATTTCTCTTTGGATGACACCTTCCCTACTGAGGCCTTGGTCAAACGCAAGCAAGAAGACGCTAAAAAGATCGTGGAACATATTTATGGATGGCGGGATGAGAGGATTGAAGAAGATGGGTACGTGGTCACTGGCGCCAAAGGAATTGGAAAGTCCACAACACTTCGTGAGGCTTTTGAACAACTGGATGTTGAGAAAAAGTTTTTAATTCGAGTTCCGCCAAAGATCACTTCGACAAAAGATTTTTTCAGTTTTCTTTCGAAGCAACTCAATGCTCCTTTAACCTCCATTGAGGATTTGGTTCAACTCCATGACACCATGGAGTCCCACCACGTCCTGTTTTTTGACAATGCCCAAAACTTTTTCTTAGGGACCCCAGAAGGTTTTGAAGCTTACAAAACGCTTTTGGAATGTGTGAATCTTCCCACGACAAAATTATTTTGGCTGTTTTCCTTTGACCGCCGCAGCTGGGACCACCTTCAGGGAATTTTTGGGAAAGATCATATTTTTGGAAAAACTTTGGAAATCAAATCTTGGAATGATGTGGAAATTCAAAACCTCATCATTCAAAGGCACAACCTCACCGGCTTTGAACTTCGGTTTGATCGGTTGATCTCGGCCTTCCAGTCATCACAAGATCAAGGGGGGCAGGTTGAAACCCAGTTCTTTCGCCTGCTGTGGGGACAGTCCCGGGGAAATCCCCGCATTGCCTTAGCTCTATGGCTGTCGGCTCTCACCGACCTGGGACGCAAACGCATTTTCGTGGGCGTTCCAGAGTTTAATCGCGTCAAAGGGCTTTCGGACGCCAGTGATGACAGTCTGTTCGTTTACGCAGCCATTGTCCGTCATGAGAACATTTCGATTTTGGAACTGCACAATGTGACTCATCTGTCTGAAGCCATTGTAAAACGCGCCCTTCGTTACGGAGAAGATTATGGAATCCTTCAAGTAAAGGACCGTCGGGTCCAAGTGCGTCCATTGGCCCAACACAGCTTAAACAACTATCTTTTAGGAAAGAACTTTATCTATGAGTGACACTCCAGATTTTTCTCATCTTTCCGGACTGAGCGAGCTTTTTGGTTTTCAAAAAATTCTATTTTTGATCATCGGCTTTGGCGCATTGATTTTGATCTTGCGTGGACTGAGCCATTTTGCCGGCTCTTTGAATCAACGTTTTCCATCCCGCCGCATTTTGATTTCGCAGATCCTTACGATTTTAAACTTTAGCGTTTACATCTTTGGAAGTTTCGCCCTGGTCTTTGGAATCCTGAACCCTCCAAAAGAATTATTGATTGCCGCGGGAGGAAGTTTGGCCGTTGCTGTGGGTCTCTCATTGAAAGATTTGGTGGCCTCGGTGATTGCCGGATTGACCCTGTTGTTTGACCGCCCCTTTCAAGTGGGGGACCGCGTGACCTTTGGTGACATCTACGGAGAGATTCAATCCATCGGACTGCGCGCCGTTCGATTGGTCACTTTGGATGACAATTTGGTGACCATTCCCAATTCGAAATTTGTAACCGAAGCCGTGGCCTCCGGAAATGCGGGCGCATTGGATATGATGGTGGTCATCGACTTTCACGTGGCCCTTCATGCAAACATTGAACAGGCACGAAAAATTATTTTTGAAACCATTGTGACCAGCCGCTTTGTTTATTTGAAAAAACCTGTGAATATCGTGATCTCGGAATCCAATTTTTCAAATCGCATGGCCATCCAACTGAAAGCCAAAGCTTACGTCTTAGATGTTCGCTTTGAAAAAGCCTTTCAATCTGATGTGGTGACGCGAGTGAGCGAACGCTTTTATACGGAAGAAGTGCAACGTCCGGATTTTGTGGTTTCACAGAGCTGATATTTAGATTTTTACACAATCTCAGAGTTCATTGGATTTTTTACAATCTCCCCCTATCGTTGTGAATGTAGCTTTAATCAACGGAAGAACTAAAGGAGATGACATGAAGTTCAATTTCAAAAAAACAACTCTTTCTCAAATCACGGGTATCGTCGCCGCCGTTTGCCTGATTCTGGGAGCCGATCAAGCTTTGGCCGCAAATCAAGAGCCTGACCTGCCCACCAAAAAGGTGACCGTCACCGTTTCTGAAGTGTTCGTCCCTGGAGGATTCAGCTCTGACTCAGATGTTTACACCGTGGCCAGTGGATTTTTTCCCAACGGTTGTTATGCGTGGACCACTCCAGAAATTACGAATGTTACTGAAACTCTTCACGAAATCCGGGCAAAAGCAGAGGTAACTCAAGGACTTTGCATCATGGTTTTGGTTCCTTTCAACAAAGAGATTCGAATGGGTCAATTCGTTCCCGGAGAGCACACTCTTCGCTTTATGAACGGAGATGGAACCTATCTCGAGAAGAAGCTTGTTATTGAGTAAAAATGAAATTCTTGATTGCAGCACCTCTGCTTCTTGGATTTCTCACAGCATGCACGGGTCAGGAGAATCTGACCCGTGGCGAGTGGTCGCCCTACTCCTCCGCCACAGCGGACTTAGAGAAAGTCTCCCAAAACCTCAAGCCCTATCAGTTTTCAACCTCGCAACGGGTTTACTTGGGGACAGAAACCTCTACTTTAAAAAACCAAACCATTTACAATATTCCCGTCCTCAACACCTGGATCAAAGAGAACAAGTCGAATCAAGGTCTTCACTTTCTCTCCTACCAAATTTATGCCTACGAAGATCTTCCAGAGCTTCCCTCCAGCTTTTTTAAAAACACTGAAAGCTATGCCATGAGTCTGGAGAGCATACGCAAGCTCACCCCTCAGGGCGACAAATTGCTCGATCACGCCCCCGCATTTATGGCCTACAAAGGCTCGCTGGCCCCTGTGTGGGTGATCAACTATCTGAAGGACGGCATTCACCTTCGACAAAAGATTGTTCACGCGAAAGGCTTTCATGTCTTAAGTGATGAACCCATGGGTTCATCCTTTCAAAAAAGTCTGATGAGACTTCAAGCCACGGTTTACCCCGAAGGCCCAAAGCGAAGTGGCCTGGAGCAAGTGCAACTTTCAAACTTGCAATCTGGACCGTTTATTTCTAGTCGAAAACTTCGAATCCACTCTGCATCTGGAAAAGACGTGCCCATTCAAAATGAACCTTTAAATTTTGATCCGGAAGACGAAAAATTTCCCCAAGTGCAGGTGTATTACACGCTTCAAAAGGCCAACAGCTGGTTCGAACAAAACTTAGGGTGGACCTGGGCTGGAATTTTAGAAGTGCAAACCCAGATGGGATATCCGGAGAACATCAACTCGGCATTTTACTATCGAAACCGCATTCGTTTGGGACAAGGAGATGGGGTTCGCTTTAAAAACATTCCTTTAGATCCAAGCATTGTGATTCACGAAAGTGTTCACGCCGTGGTCGATCGCCTAACAGGCCTTCCCTTTCAAGGCGAGGGCGGGAGCATCAACGAAGCCTTGGCAGACTTTATCACCGCCTGCCAGCTCAACACTCCCCTGATGGGTGAGGTGGCCATTCCCCATGAGGAAAACCGGCGCTCTCTCACTCCTCTTCGTAAATGGTCCGATCTCAATGGCGGGCTTTACAATGATTCCCTTGTGATCTCTTCTTTTCTTTGGAGCTTAAGAGAAACTCTTGGAGAGGAAAAAGTTTTGCAAAGTTTGGTGCGAACCTTGCGGGACACCACTCCCGGAGACAATTTCAAGTCCTTCTCTGAAAAATTCATTCACACCACGTTGATGGAACTGAATTCCGAGGAAAGAGCTCTCTTCTTTAAAACCCTCAAACAAGCCCACTGGCCCACAGATTTATAAGTCCAAGCAAATAGGACCACAAAGGAATCAACAGCGCATACTGAAAACGTGTTGCCCGAGAAACCGAAAAGTAACCGCAAGCCCAAAGGAGCCCATTTGCAAACTGCAAGGGATGACTCCACGAAAAAGTCCCTGCGATAAAAAAAAACAGCGCCAAATGACCCAAACTCAATGTGCGGCGGGGGTGATTTGCAAAATGTCTGACATTAAAACCGTATGCCGCATCCCCTTTCACATCCTTCAAGTCCAACCAAAGACTGTCTAAAAACAAAAGAAAAAACACCGTCAAATACAAAGGAAAATGAGAGTTCAACTCCACATGGGAAAACCCCCACAAAGCCAAAATCCACGAAAGACTCACCAAAAAAGGTTTCATCAAACCAAAAATTTTCCAACGAAAGAACACGTACAGTCCAAAGCCAAAGCCCGAAGCCAGCAGAGAGCCAAAGGGTCTGACGACAGGCAAATCCGAACGTTCAAAACAAAGGACACCGATCAGACCAGAGAGCAGGATCCAAAAGAATGCCGAATGTTTGTGCACCCGAAAAAAATTCCAGCGCAAGGGTTGATTCACCCGATCTTCAGGGCTCAGAAGCCCCATTCCTTCGAACAGATATACAGAAAACAAAAAAGACGCCAAACTGAAGGCAGACCATACCATGGGCATTTGAATGTCAGACTTCTGTAAAATCAGAACACTACACAAGGCCAAGCCTTGCCCTGCAATAAAGAAGGGTGGAAGATAGGCCTTCACCCAAGAAAGACCCTTTTCATGTTCTATGCGATTCTTGCTTACACCGCCTGGGGATTTATTCCTGTTTACTTGAAACTGCTGGGCCATCTTCCTATCACTCAAGTTTTGGTTCACCGAAGCCTGTGGGCGTTTTTGTTCTTCAGCTTGGTCATTTGGATCACTTCTCGCAGAATGACACACTTCTCAGAAATCACAAAACGCCAGCGCCTCAGCGCGGTGACCAGTGCCTTTCTTTTGACCGCCAACTGGACCATTTACCTCTATGCGGTCAATACCAACCAAGTGGTGGAAGGATCTTTGGGTTATTTTATCAACCCCTTGGTGAATTTTTTGTTGGGCTTTGTTTTTCTTGGAGAGCGACTGCCCCGGCTAAGGCAGTATGCTGTGGGATTGGCCACTCTGGGTGTGTTGTGGCTCACCTTCCAGGCGGGCGAGTTTCCTTGGATCGGAGTCAGCTTGGGCTTAAGCTTTGGATTTTACGGAATGATTCGCAAGGTCAACCCCCTGCCAGCCTCTTCGGCACTTCAGATCGAGATGTTTTTGGTTTTCTTTATTATGCTCGGTGGTTTTTACTTTTTTCAAGGCTTAGGCGCTTCTCCTCTTCCGCTCAATGGGAGGGATGCCCTCCTGCTGGCCGGCTCTGGGTTGGCCACAGGACTGCCTCTTTTTTGGTTCAACAAGGGTCTTGGAAAGACGCCTCTGAATGTGATGGGGTTCTTGCAATTTATTGCTCCCACATTGCAATTTTTGTTTGGGGTTTTCCTTTACGGAGAGGCCTTTCCGTTCAAAAAATTCATTGGTTTTCTTCTCATCTGGGGGGGAGTCATGTTATTGATTCTAGAGCTGATTTTTAATCCCAAACGAAGGACGGACCGTTGAACTCAACCGCTCTCACCTCAATTCCTAAAGAGACACTGGTCTTTGGCGCGGGATGTTTTTGGGGCGCTCAAGAGTTGATCCGTCAAGTGGGGGGTGTCCTTGAAACGGAAGTGGGCTTTTCCGGAGGAACACTCAAGGACCCCACTTATAAAGAGGTGTGTGGCGGAGACACCGGACATGCCGAAGCCGTGCGTGTGGTTTTTGATCCCTCAAAAGTCTCTTTGGCTCATCTTTTAGATTTGTTTTTTGACCTGCATGACCCCACCACATTGAATCAACAGGGTGGAGACCGAGGAACTCAGTATCGCTCTGTGATTTTTTACAGCTCAGAGTCTCAAAGGGCGGAGGCAGAACAAGCCATCGCTCGAGCCTTTGAGAAATGGGGCAAACCCATCACCACTCAATTGCAAGCTTTCGAAATTTTTTATTCCGCCAGTGAAGAACATCAAGATTATCTGCAAAAGCACCCAGAAGGGTACACCTGTCATTACTGGCGGAACCAAACCCCAAACACTCAACCCCATCAGTGAGGAGAAAATGAAACCGGATCAAATCGTCGTGACGACGTTCTACAGCTTTAACAATTTCTCAGATGAGAAACTTTCTGAAATCAAAGAATGGTTGGAGAACCACGCAGAAACCCAAAATGTGATGGGCCTTGTGATCACGGGACCGGAAGGTTTAAACGGAACGGTTTCGGGACCGAAAGAAGGCATTGAAACTTTAAAAGATCAAATTCGTCTGTGGACAGAAAACAGTGAGCTTCCATTTAAAGATTCTTACTGTGAATATCATCCCTTTCACGAGATGAAAGTGAAGTTAAAACCCGAGATCGTAACACTCAGACGCCCCGATTTGATTCCCCATGGACCCAACGCCCACCTGCCACCTAAATCTTGGAACGAAATGATGGAGCAAGAGGATGTGGTTGTTGTGGACACCCGCAATGATTATGAGACCCGCATTGGAAAATTTAAAGATGCTGTGGAATTAGACATCACCGATTTCCATGACTTCCCCAAAAAAATGCGCGAGTTGAACATTCCCAAAGACAAAAAACTTTTGATGTATTGCACCGGAGGGATCCGTTGTGAAAAAGCCATTTTAGAAATGCAAGAACAAGGTTACGATCAGGTCTATCAGTTAGAAGGTGGAATCCTGAATTATTTGAAAGAATATCCCAACGACAAATTTGAAGGGGAATGTTTTGTTTTTGATTACCGCGTTTCCGTGGATCAAAACCTCTCCCCTTCTCAGGCCTATCGCCTGTGCCCACATTGCGGTGAACCCACTGATCACGTGATCTCTTGCACCAAGTGCGGGACCGAAGGTCATGTTTGCCAAAAATGTTTGGATCTGGGACCCGAAAAAGAAACCTGTTCTAAAAATTGCGCCCACCATGTGCGCATTGATAGCCGTTCGGTTCGACCTCAAAAAGAGGGATTTAGAAACAAACCAAGAGAGAATGCATGATGAATATTTTAAAACGCTCCCTGGCTGGACTTTTCATCTTGAATTTCACCTCTTTCCCAGGGGCTTTTGCAGAGGAAGCCACACTGCCTCCCGATGCCAAAGCCATGTTGGAAAGTTTGCCCGGCAAAGCCGTCACTTTAGAAGTGGTTTGGGAGCGTGCCGTTTTGGCTTCAGACAGCTTTAAAGCTTTGGAAGCCGAAGCCCAATTGGTTGAGGTTCCTGAAATTCGCTCTAAAGCCCTGACGGCCACTCGAGTCACGGGATCCACCATGTACAGTGATGACAAAAGCGAACCGGTCAGCGCCTTTTCTTTTGTGCGCCAAAAGGTGACCAATTACTCCCTGGGAGCAGAGACGCGCTTTCAAACGGGAACCAGCTTGAGTGCGGAAATTTCAAATGGGAAATATTATTTTGAACTTCCCCCCATTTCCCCAACCACCGTTTCTCAAGTTTACCAAACCTCTGCAAAGGTCAGCCTTTCGCAAAGTCTTGTGAAGGACAGTTTTGGTTATGAAACTCGCAAAAAACTTCAAGCCGCAAATCTTGCCAGCCAAGCCAACCGATTTGACTACGAAAACAAAGTTCAAAACTGGAGTTTGGAACTGGCTCAGGTCTTTTTTCAAGCGTGGATCTCCAAAGAAAACTTCCGCGCCAGCCAGGGAAGTCTGGATCGTCGCGGGCAAACTCTTCGGGTGACCCGCATTCGCAGCCGCCGCGGAACCAGTGAAGAGCCGGATTTGTTACAAGCCCAATCCGCATTTCGAGATTCAGAGTTGGCTTTGAAAGACGCTCATTTGGATCTTAAAGACAAATGGCGATCTCTGGTGATTTCGCTCAAGCTTCCAGAGGCTTGGCTAAAAATTGATCCGGCACTTATCCCTTTAGAACTTAAAGAAGATACAGCTCCTGCAAAAAGGGCCTGTGCAAACTTTAAAACTTCTGGCGATGTTCCGGCCAGCTACAATGTGAAGGCCATGGAAATTCGCAACCAGGCCAGTGAGTTGCAGCTCAAAGCTTCGAAGAATGCAAAACTTCCCGATGTGTCTGTGGTGGGAAGTTATGCGGTCAATGGCGTGGACGCCTCTGAAAACGGAGAAACCTTCAAAGATGTTCAAGACCGACGTTTCCCTGCATGGAGCGTGGGCCTGAAAGTGAGCTACCCTCTTGGAAGTCCGGTTGCCGAAGGAGATTACCGCGAAGCTCTTGTGCAGCAGGTGCAAACCTCTCGCGGCCTTCAACAGTCCAAAGATCAACTTCAACTGACGTGGATGTCTTTGTGTGAGCGCTTGGAAACTTTGTCCAACAAAGTGAAAGAGAACGAACTGACTTTGGATCAACAGTCTCGCAGAGAGCGTTTGGAGTCTCGACGCTTCAACATTGGTCGAGTTCCGTTGATCAACGTGATCCAAAGCGGAGACGATCAAACCCGCGCTCACTTGAGTTTGGTGCAAGCACGCGCCCAGCTTCAATTGATCGCTCTTCAAATTTTAACTTTGGATCAGTCCCTCTTTAAACGCATCGAAGCTTACAAACAGAATTGAGGTTTCACCTGTGAGAAAGATCATCGAATTCTTTGTTCGAAATCCGTTGTTTTCCGATTTGCTTACTGTTTTTGTGATCGGCGTGGGAATTGTCAGTGCTTTTTTGATTCGCAGAGAGGCTTTTCCCGTCATCACTTTTGACATCGTGCAAGTGACCGCTCTTTGGCCTGGCTCCTCTTCCGCCGATATCGAAAAACTGATTACAAACCCCATCGAACAAGATCTCCAAGAGGTGGATGGGATCGATAAACTTCAAAGCACCTCCATTGAAAACATGTCCGTTGTTGCAATTTTCTTAGATCCAGACGAGACCACAGACAAAGAGGGCAAAGACGACGTTCAAGATGTGATCGACAAACTGGAGGACTACCCCACAGAAGCGGAAAAACCCAATGTGTTTCTGTTGGACAGCTCCCGAGCACCGATCATTGAAGTGACCATTGCCAGTGATGACCTTACAGATTTAGAGCTTCGAGAGAAAGCCCGCGACTTGGAAAAAGAGATCGAGCGCATTCCCGGAGTGGCCAAGGTGGTTCATAAGGGGCTTCGCGATTTGGAAGTGCGGGTGGAGATCTCGCCACAACGGCTTTCCCATTACAGGTTGTCTTTGCAGGAAGTCGTCAGCGCATTGAGCCAACAAAACGTGTCCATTCCCGGCGGAATCATTGAACCCAAAGATTTGAATTCCCCCGAACGCTTGGTGCGAACCGTGGGTGAATTTAACAACTTGGATGACATCCGAAACACTGTAATTCGGGCCAATGATTTAGGTCGCCCCATTGAAGTGAAAGATGTGGCAAAGGTTTATTACGATTTGGAAAAGGCCGAGGTGGTTCACCGGACCAACGGCAAAAAGTCTTTGTCTTTAACGATTTTGAAGCAAGAGTTTGCCGATGCCATCAATGTGGTGGATGCGGTGAAAGATAAAATGGAAACCCTTCATGGCGGGCTCTTAAGTGGATTGGATGTGGCCTCCATCAACGACATGTCAGAGTACGTGCGAAGGCGTTTGGGTGTATTGACCGGAAACATGGCCATCGGTTTGAGTTTGATTCTTTTGTTTCTGCCCATCCTTGTTCCTTTTCGATTTGCACTGGTGATCTCATTGGGTCTACCCATGGCGTTTTTAGGAACGGTTTTTATTTTGTACAACACCGGAGTCAGTATCAATTTGCTGACCATGATGGGGTTGATCATTGTTTCGGGAATTTTGGTGGACGACTCCATTGTGGTTACCGAAAACGCCGCCCGGCTTGTGGACGAGGGGAAAAGTCCACGGGATGCGGCCATTGAAGGTACGGCGCAAATTGCGCCGGCACTTGTGGCCTCGGTAATGACGACCGCTTTTGCCTTTTTGCCCATGATGTTTATGAGTGGAATTATGGGGAAATTTATAAAGTTCATTCCCCTGGCCATTTTGATTGCTTTGATGATTTCGCTTTTCGAAGCCTTCTTTATTTTGCCCTCTCACGTAGCCAACTGGATTCGTTTTTCTAAAGACGGATCTCACAAGCCTGGGTTTATGGACCGCTTTTACGGACCCATTCGAAAGAACTGGGATGATTTTCTGATCCCTCGGTACATGAAGCTCATTAGAAAAGCCGTGGAACATCGCTACTGGATTTTGGCAGGCGCTTTTGGATTTTTCTTGGCCACTTTGGCCTTGGCTTTCGGCGGAATGAAGTTGGTTCTTTTCCCTCCCGAAGGGATCGAAATCTTTTTTATCCGCACAGAAACCAAAGTGGGTGAAAGCATTGAGTCCCATGTTCAAAAGTTAAGGCCCATTGAAAAGATCGTTCAGTCTCTCCCGAAGGAAGAACTGAAAGATTTTACCACCACGGTGGGCTTGGTTCAGCAAGATCCCAACGATCCCGAGACCAAACGCGGCGGTCACTATGCGCAGATCTCGGTGTATTTGACTCCAGAGTCTTCCAGGGACCGCCGAGCTTTGGAAATCATTGATGATCTTCGGGCCAAGACTGGTCATCCTGAAGGTTTTGAACGGGTGACCTTTGAGCGCGCACAAGGAGGACCTCCCACGGGAAAGGCCGTCAGTCTTGGTGTGCGCGCGGATGAGTATGAGGACATTTTACCTGCCGTGGAAGACTTGAAAGAGATTTTGGCAGGAATCAATGGCGTCACCGACATACAAGATTCCTACCGCATGGGAAAAGAAGAAGTTCAGGTCATTCCCAAGGCCGGCGAAGCCCAAGCGGCCGGGGTGTCCACAGAGACCATTGGCTCTTCGGTGCGCGCCGCTTACGGCGGACTGATTGCCACCAAACTTCGAAAGTTGGATGAAGAAGTGGACATTCGTGTGTCTTGGCCTTTGGAGGTTCGAGAAAGCGCTTCGGCTATTGATCAGGTGTTGGTTCCGAACAAACAGGGAAATCTGATTCCTCTCAGTCGTGTAGCAGATTTTAAAACCACGCGAAACATTGCGGCTCACAACCACGAAGGAAACTCCAGACAGATTCGGGTTCTTGCCGATGTGGATGAACGTGTGATCACGTCCACAGAAGCCAACAACAAAGTGCGAGAGCAACTGACAGAACTTCGAAAGAAGCACCCGAAAGTGCGCATCGAGTTTGGTGGAGAGGATGAGGACACCCAGGAGAGTTTGGCCTCACTGGGACGCTCTTTTGGAGTGGCGGTCCTGCTGATCTTCTTGATGCTGGTGTTGATTTTCAAATCTTTGGTACAGCCGTTCTTGGTCTTGCTGACCATTCCGCTCGGAATCATCGCCGTGATTTGGACGTTCTTTCTACACGGCATGCCCATCAGCTTTTTAGGTCTTTTGGGAATCATCGCCTTGGCCGGTGTGATCGTGAACAACGCCATCATTTTGATGGATTTCTACAACCAACACCGTGATGACGGCTTGGGTCCTGTGGAGGGAATTCTTGAGGCTTCTAAGCAGCGGATTCGGCCCATTGTGATGACTTCATTGACCACTGTGATGGGAATTCTCCCCACCGCATACGGAATCGGTGGATTGGATCAGTTTGTGGTTCCCATTGCCATGTCTTTGGGTTGGGGCGTCTTGTTTGGAGCGGCTATGACCACCATCGTTTTCCCTTGCGCCTTGGTGACCTTGGAAGACATTTACGCTTGGAAGAAACGCCGCTTTTCGTGATGTCTTTGAAAAATAGAGGCGCGAGGTCTTAGTTCGCGCCTTTGATCTTTGAACGGGACTGTATTCACCACATCCGTATTCGCATGAGAATAAAACAAAACTCCATTTTCTTTCGCAGAAGATCTTTCTAAGATCTTTTTCCCTCTATTCTCTATTCTCTATTCTCTATTCTCTAAAAAGGTTCACATGCTCTCTCATCGATTCACGATTTTAAAATTTGAAAGCGGCGCAACATCTTCTTGGAAGTCGAACTGAATCCCATTTTTCATCCTTAGAATTTTTTTCAAAATCCACGTCGTATGGATCAAGAGATTGATCTTCCATTCGAATTTTTATACCTTCGTTCACATGAAGCGCTCGAAACAAATCCCTCTTCTTAAACCATCCAACCTTTCCTATGGGGGCACACTTTTAAAAACCAGAAAAGGCCGGCAACATGGCCGCCCCATCGACACCAAATCCTCCATGCACTTGGTCCTTAGATCCAGCCAAGCAAAGGGCCCGCTTTCCTTTCGCACCAAGAAAAACCAACAATCCATTTCAAGAATCACACAGAAATTTTCAAAAAAATTTGGGATTCAAGTGCTGTCGCTCGCAAATGTTGGCAACCACTTGCACTTTCACATTAAAATTTCAAAAAGAAGAGCCTACATGTCCTTTATTCGCGCGATCACATCCGCCATTCGCATGGCAGTCGCCGGAAATCCCAGGTGGACGGACAGCAAAATCATCGGGAAATTTTGGGATTACCGCCCATTTTCTCGAGTGGTCCGTGGACGCCAGGCCTTTTTAGACGTGGAAGATTACATCACCATCAATCGCATCGAGGGACTCGGTCTACCAAAGACACAGGCGCGACTTCTAATGGGACACATTCAGAACCGCAGAAAAATCTTCAGAAGCAAGAGTGCTGGAGGAAACGTCGAAATTGCTCTCTTGTGTTGATTTCACAAAAAACCGAGAGAGTTAGAGAGAATCACATTCGAACCCGATTCTTATAATTTAAAATCATCCAGGATTTAACCAACACGAAAGTTTGGCAGGAAGTGACGAGCCGCAATTCAATTCCTAAAACGGGATTAAGCGCGCAGGCAGAATATAATTTCCACGAAACCCCAAGAACCAAGAACCAAGAACCAACCACCAACAACCACCCTCACCGCTGATGCCAGTGCACCACCATCGACGTCAGCGCCTGCTTCGCGTTGCCTTCCTGCCGCTCCTTGCGCCCGTCCCAGCTGTAGATCCACTTGCCGCGCTGCACGTAGATCCTGTCGTGGTCGACCGCGAACAGCTCGCCGCTGGTGTCGGCGGGGGCGCGCCCGGTGACGGCCTCGGCGATCTCGGCGATGTCGGCGTTGCGACCTGGCATCAGCCCGCGCTCCTCCTCGATGCAGGTGCCGGACTGGATCGGGTAGCGGTGCAGGGCGACGACCTCGGCGAGGGGCTCGCCCCAGCCGACCAGCAGCACCTTCGAGTTGGCGCGCTGCAGGTCCGGATAGCCGTAGATGGTCGCCCGGTTGCCGTTGTTGAACTTGAGCTGCGCGTACTCGCCGGCGTGGTGCAGCACGTCCAGGATGGGCGCGTGGCTCTCGATGTTCTGGGGCACGTCGGGGGCCTTGCCGCGCAGACCCTCGGCCTCGAGGTCGTACACGGCGCGCTTCCAGCCCTTGTCGGGCACGTCGTTGCCGTCGGCGTCGGTGGGGGCCTCGGCGGTGATGGGCGACGCCTCCATCGTGACCGCCGAGCGCGTGCCGAGGCGCCAGCGGGGCTCGGGGGGCGGCAGCGTGGGGCCGTCCTCCTCGTCCTCGACCACCTCGACGACCGCGTCCTCGACGTCGTCGTCAGCAGGCTCGGGCACCGCGGCGCCCGCGCGGATCCCGGCGGTGAAGGCGCGGATCTCGGGGAGGATGATCTCGTCCAGGGCCAGGTCGATGGTGTCCGGATCGGCCGGGATCGCGAACGCCACCGCGGGCCCGACGATGGCCGCGGTGCTGCGGTCCAGGGCGGCGGCGTTGCCCTGGCTGCGGAACAGGTTGAGGCGCAGGATCTGGCCGAAGCCGGGCAGCTTGCGGGACGCGAGGCTGTCGACCGCGGCGGGAGAGACGTCGTCCGCTCCCACGCCGACGCCTCCGATGACGAGCACGACGTCGGCCGCCTCCTCCGCGGCTGCGGTGCGCAGCGCCTGCTGGAGCGCCGCGAGTCCACCCTTCACCGTACGGGGTCCGATCACGGCGTGGTCGGTGTTGCGGAGGCGCGCGGCGGCATGGGTCCCTCCGGACTCGGCCTCGGGCGTGCTGGACGAGGGGACGACGAGGATGGAAAACCCGCTCATGGGACCTCCGAGGGACAGGCGGCAGCGACCCCGACCGGCGGCTGGTCCGGGGCGGGCGCCACGATCGCGACCGGGGGTCGGCCCGTCAAGCGGCGTCGTGCAGTCCGTGATCGAGGGCGATGCCGCGCGACCCGAGTCGGGGCACGATGGTCTTCAGCACCGTCTCTCGGAACACCTCGCGGTACGCGCCGTGGGGCAGCAGGCCTGCGGAGAGCTCTTCGGCGGTCAGGGGAGAGCCGTCGCCGATGTCGTGGTAGGCGGCACGGTAGCTCTGCAGGGCGGTGG
>DKGG01000009.1:32953-36894 GCA_002453155.1 Bdellovibrionaceae bacterium UBA6776 | reverse complement strand
ACCGCATATCGGAAAAGGAAGCAGGTACCTTTTTGCGGATGTGGTCAGGAGTCTATGTTTTAATGGTGGGATGAAAACTCTCGTACTTCTTATATTTTGCTTCAGTTTTGTGGGGACTTTTGCCAAGGACATTAAAACCAACGAGGTCATCGTCAAAGACGCACCTTCTTGGCTCAAAAGAAACCGCATGGAAAAGATCACCCGCAGAATCCAAAGAAAGCTGGAGTGGTCCACTCGCAGAGTCACCATGCACTGGTACACGTCCTCTGAGGCTTTTCGAAAAATTCACAAACTGAAGGGCGAGCCCGTGGCTTTTACCATCAATAGCCCTCAAGGTTCATCCATTCACATGGGGCCCACTGTGAACACGAAAGATTTCGACCGAGTGTATGGCCACGAATTGGTCCATGTGATTCTTTACCAAAAGTACAAAGGTTCCGTTCCCAAGTGGCTTGAGGAGGGCGTGGCCAACCATCTGTCCGGCATGGGCAAGGTGGATTACAAATGGTTGAAGTCCCACAATCAAGAGATCGATGTAAAACAATTGTCCCATCCTTTTTCTGGAGATCCCGCCATGGTTCACTTCAGATACAAGGCGTCCCAGGCATTGGCGGAAATGTTGGATAAAAAATGTGGGTTGGAAAAACTCATTCACATGAGCCTTGAGAGAAATATGGAAGACTATTTCA
This sequence comes from Bdellovibrionaceae bacterium UBA6776, assembly GCA_002453155.1. Classification (GTDB taxonomy): domain Bacteria; phylum Bdellovibrionota; class Bdellovibrionia; order Bdellovibrionales; family UBA1609; genus UBA6776. Next base: position 36,205 of record DKGG01000009.1, on the reverse strand, counting down.
AGACCTATTGTGAAATTGATGATTTGAATCAGGCTTTTCGGGCTTGGATCGAGAAAAAATCCAAATAGATCACCGTTTGCCAAAAAACCGCGGACCCAGTAGATTTGGAAACCATGTTAGAACTTATTTTGATTTCCCTTTTTGCCGGATTGTTTTTTATTTTCCTAGCGCTTTGGTTTTTTCAGCTGCGCTCTAAAATCTCTTTAGAAAAGAACATTCACGAGTTGGAAGTTGAAAACTCCAAATTGAACCAAGAAGTTCTGTTTGCCAAAGAATCTTTGAATTCCGAACGGGCAAGATTTGATCAAATTAAGGCTGAGTTAAAAGATTCATTTTCAAATGTTGCGGCAACATCCTTGCAATCCTCCACCAAACATCTTTTGGAGATCGCAGAGTCTACCTTTAAAAAACAAAGCGAAATGCAACTGATGGATTTTGATCAAAAACAAAAGAACATCAAGCAACTGATGGAGCCTGTGTCCGAAGCTTTGACCAATTATCAAAAGCAAGTGAACGAAATGGAAAAAGAGCGGCACCGGGCTTTTTCGTTGCTGGATTCCGAGCTGAAGCGCATGGCGGAAATGGGTGCTCAACTTTCTAAGGAAACCACCGCCTTGAAGGACGCTTTGAAAAAGCCTCACATTCGTGGGCGTTGGGGAGAGGTTCAGCTCAAGAACTGCATCGAACTGGCAGGAATGAGTGAATACGCCGATGTGACATTTCAAGATGTGGTGGACAATGATGGCGATCGATTGATTCCGGACATGGTCGTTCGCATGCCCGAAGGTCGCAAAGTTGTGGTGGATGCAAAAACACCACTGGATGCATTTTTAAATTCTTTGGAATCGCAGACCGAAGAACAGCGTGCTGTTGAAATGGCACGCCATGGGCGCCATGTGAAAGAACACATCAAAAAGCTCTCTCTCAAATCCTATGGGGAAGTGGTGGACGGATCAGCGGATTTTACCGTGATGTTTTTGCCGAATGAGTCGTTTTTGTATGCGGCTTTGGAGGTGGAGCCAGACCTTGTCGAATACGCCATGGAGAAAAAGATTTTGGTGGCGACTCCACCAACACTTGTCGGTTTGCTCAAAGTCATTCGTTTCGGTTGGAGTGAAAAACGTTTGGCCGAAAACGCCGAGAAGATTTCAAAAGAGGGGATTGAGCTTCACAAACGGGTGGCCCATTTTATTGAGGGCTATGAAAATGTGGGCCGACATCTTCAAAAGGCCATGGACGAGTATGGAAAAGGCAAGAACCGATTGCATTCTCAAGTTTTGGTTCAAGCGAAGCGCTTTGAAGCTTTGGGAGTTCAAAGTGCAAAAACTCTTCCCGAGCCCGAGCACATTTTGCTTGAGGAAAATGAGGGTGGCGAAGAAAGCGAAGCCACTCTGACTTAAGAATTTTTCAATTCAAGTGAGACTCAAGATTTTTATAGTCTTCTAAGGCATCCAATTTTTTAAGTTGAGCATTCAATTTCTCCTCAGAAATTTTTAAAAGCCTAAAAATTTCATCAGGATCCACCTTCCCTCCAGATTTTCTGAGGAAGCGCGCTTTCACAATGGCCGAAGCATAGAGTTCGTCGTGTGAGACAAACTGCTGCTTCAGAAAAAAGTATTTTTCATCCCAAGAAAGAAGTTCCGTTTGAATTTCGAAGGACTGAAAGGGCTTGAGTGATTTTCGAAAGCGAATGGCTTCAGAAGCGAGCACAGGATAAATTTTATTGCGAGTTAAAACCTCATAAAATCCAGATCTTAACGTAAGATCCATCCGTCCTAAATCCATCAAGGACAAATAAACTCCGTTGTTCATGTGGATCAAAAGATCAATGTCGGTGGGCCACACTCTTAGAGACAAAATAGATTTGTCTAAAAAATCGATGCGAGGGCGCCAGTATCGAGAGAGAAAGAGAAAACACAATCGAAAATAATGTTTCATTTGCATCTGAGCTTACATTGTAGGAAGTCAGATGCAAGGGGGAATCAAATGGCAGGATTAAAAGGGGAACTTCGCGACCGTCGAATTCTTGCGACGGTTTTGGTTTCGGCTCTAGGATACTTTGTCGACATTTATGATCTTCTACTTTTTGGAATTGTTCGAATTCCTTCATTGAAATCTTTGGGAGTTTCAGAAGATCAACTGCTTTCAAAGGGTCTTTTGCTTTTGAACATGCAGATGGCTGGAATGTTGGTTGGTGGAGTTTTATGGGGAATTCTTGGAGATAAAAGGGGGCGCAAAAGCGTTTTGTTCGGTTCGATCTTGATGTACTCCCTTGCAAACATTGCCAACGCCTTTGTTCCCAATGTGGAAATTTATTGTGCCCTCAGATTCATTGCAGGCGTGGGATTGGCAGGAGAGCTTGGCGCGGCAATCACCTTGGTTTCGGAAGTGATGTCCAAAGAGTCTAGAGGAATCGGAACCACTTTGGTGGCAACCGTTGGAATTTTAGGAGCCGTAGTTGGATCTATGGTGGGAGACACCTTCAGTTGGCAAACCGCCTACTTGGTCGGTGGGTTTATGGGACTTGGTCTATTGCTTTTGAGAGCAAGTCTTTTGGAATCCGGAATGTTCGAGTCTATGGTTGCAGAGTCCAATGTGAAGAAGGGATCTTTCTTGGATCTGTTTACAAGTCGAGAGCGATTTTTCAAATACATGGCCTGCATTCTTATTGGAGTTCCCATTTGGTTTGTGGTGGGCACATTGATCACCTTTGCTCCCGAGTTTTCACAGCAGTTGGGAGTGGTGGGGTTGGTGACGGCAAGTAAGGCCATCATGTGGTCTTATGTGGGGCTTTCATTGGGAGATCTTTCTTCGGGCCTGGTTTCTCAAGTGTTGAAAAGTCGAAAGAAGTCTGTGTCTGTCTTTTTGGTTTTAACGGCGGTGTTAACTTTCACTTATGTTCTTCAGTCTGGATGGAGTGCGGAAGCCTTTTATGTGCTCTGCTTTTTGTTGGGAGTTTCCACCGGATATTGGGCCGTCTTTGTGACCATTGCGGCCGAGCAATTTGGGACCAACATTCGAGCGACGGTCACAACCACAGTCCCAAATTTTGTCAGAGGATCTGTGGTGCCGGTGACTTTGGCCTTTGGATACTTTCGAGGCCACATTGGAATGATTCCCAGCGTGACGGTTGTCGGTGCTGTGGTTTTTGCCTTGGCTGGTCTTTCGTTGTGGAAAATGAAAGAAACCTTCGGCAAAGACCTCAATTATTTTGAGTAGGCAAAAAGGTACCTGCTTCCTTTTCCGATATGC
>DKGG01000009.1:31161-32610 GCA_002453155.1 Bdellovibrionaceae bacterium UBA6776 | reverse complement strand
GCATATCGGAAAAGGAAGCAGGTACCTTTTTGCGGAGCAGTCCTTTTGAGATGGGTTGGAATCGGTTACAATAAGCTTTCATGGCACAATCTATTTCATATGCAATCGACTTCGGAACGTCGAATTCGCTGCTCCTTGCTGTCAAAGACGGACAGGTGCTTCCCGCATTCGACTTGGATCCTCTTCATAAGGATTCACAGATCTTTCGGTCTTTGATTTATTTTCCCAAGCAGGGTGCACCTTCTTTTGGTCAAAAGGCCATTGAAGATTACACCGAGCAGGCGGGTGAGGGTCGGTTTTTACGGTCTTTCAAAAAGCATCTTCCTTCTGAAAATTTCAGTGGCACTCGTATCAACAATCAGTTTTTTAAGCTCGAGGACCTGGTGGCTCTTTTTCTCAAAGAATTAAAAAGTCGAGCGGACAGACATTACGGAGAAGATGTTAAAAAAGTGGTTATGGGGAGACCAGCGAAGTTTTCCATGGACCCTCAATTGGATCAATTGGCCCAAGACCGACTAAAAACGGCTGCGGAAACCGCGGGATTTGAGCAGATTGAATTTTTCCAAGAACCACTTGCGGCAGCCTTTGATTACCGCAACCAAATGGAAGGTCAGAAGAATGTTTTGATTGTGGATCTTGGAGGTGGAACTTCCGACTTCACATTGATCCGCCTTCGTCCTGAAAATTTTGACGATAAAGATGTGCTTTCCATTGGAGGACTTTCTGTAGCTGGAGACGCTATGGATGGGGATCTCATGGGAGAGAAGATTGCGCCCCACTTGGGATCTAAAGTGGAGTACCGCTTTCCCATGGGTTCCAATGTTTTAAAGATGCCCTCCAGTTTGAAATACCAGTTGAAGTCCCCAGCAGACATTGTGCTTTTGTCCCAAAAGGAATTGATGTCTTTTTTGAAAGATGTGCGCAAATGCACTGTCAATGATGAAGACACGGTGAAGTTGGATCAGTTGTTTGCATTGATTCGAGATAATCTCGGATTTGCCATTTATGAAGAAATTGACCGAGCAAAAAGGCAGGTCAGCGAATCTGGAGAAGCAAAGATCGCATTTAAAGAGGATGGAATTTCAATTCAAGACCAGGTTCACGAGTCGGAGTTCAAAGAGTTTACCAAAGAGAACGTCGAAGCCATCTTTAGATCTTTGGATGAGGTGGTCCGAGCCGGCGGTCTGAAGCATGAAGAGATCGATAAAATCTGTTTGACGGGGGGGACCTCAAAACTTCCAGCCATCAAAGAGGGGCTGAGATCCAGGTTCGGCGCAGAAAAGCTTAGCGATTTAAATAGCTTTCAATCGGTGATCCAAGGCCTCGCCAAACGAGCCTCTGAAATCTTTTAAAAACCCAAGTAAAAACTCAAAAGTCTTTGCCGCCAAAAAGTACCTGCTTCCTTTTCCGATATGCGGTGCATATCGGAAAAGGAAGCAGGTACTTTTT
>DKGG01000009.1:0-30877 GCA_002453155.1 Bdellovibrionaceae bacterium UBA6776 | reverse complement strand
GTACCTGCTTCCTTTTCCGATATGCGGTGCATATCGGAAAAAGAAGCAGGTACTTTTTGGCGGACGGGATTCAATCAAGAACTACATTTTCGCTTTAAGATCTAGAGCCACTTCAAAATCATCGTAGATCATTTTGTCGCCCAAGTTGTCGAAAAATTTTCCAGATCCGTAGCGCACGTCATACTTAGTGCGGTCCACTTTGATGGTGCCTTTGGCAGTGGCCGTTTTGTCCGACACTTGAACGGCTACAGGAAAGCTCACGGGATGGGTTTTTCCTTTGATGGTCAAATCTCCAGTCACATCATATTTGTCATCTCCAGATTTTTTGACTGAAGTAACGACAAATTTTGCAGAGGAGTGATTTTTCACGTCGAAGAAATCTGGGGACTTCAAGTGGTTGGTTAATTTTTTATTGTCCTTTGCCACTTTAATGTCAGTGACTTTGATGGATTTCATATCAATGACAAATTCACCACCAGTCAGTTCTTTTTTGTCATTAAAAACAACTTTTCCTGATTTTAAAACCAAAGTTCCTTCATGTTGTCCGGTGACTTTTTTTCCTGTCCAATTCAACTTGCTTTTGGATTTATCTATGGTCGCTTCATGATTGGAGCCGTGATCTTTATGGTCTTCATGATCCTTGGCAAAGGTTTGAAGTCCGGTGCCGGCGAAAGTGCTCAAAAGCAAAGTGGCTAAAACAAGGTTTAATTTTTTCATTGAGACTCCTTCTTTAACAGGCATTTCGCCCTTTTTGGATGAACCTCAGATTGTCATGAAAAAAGAGCACCTGTCTTTCTTTTTTTAGAATTGAAAAGGTAGTGAGAAGGCTTTTCCGCCGTAAATCCCTGGGGTGGCGGAATTCCCTTTGGAAAAAATCCTGACAGGCAAAGTCAAAATAACTAAAAGATCAAAGTCTCTCTATGGATTTTTTTAAACCTACAAGTGTTTGCTTCACTCCATCTGCTCGTGCCTTGGTGGATAAGATTTCCTCTTCGGATTGTTGCAGGTCCAAAACACGCCGTTCGTACTCGGCTTGAGAAATGATATTTTTCTCTAAAAGTTGGCGTCCGTTTTCTTCTCGCTGTTTGAAGTAATCTCGATTGGCTTCGGCGGAAGAAAGTGCCTCTTTCAGTTGAGACAATTTTCTTTCCATTGAAGATTTCATGCCTTCGGCGATGGACCTTCTGTAATCAGTAGAGGGGTTTCCTTCATCTAAAAGATGAAATTGACTGACTTCAATGGCCGTTCGTTGATCGAGCATTTGTCCTTCGATTTGCACCACATAGGATTCCTGCTGCATCAATCTGAGTTTTACAGATTGAAGGTGAGCTTCGCTCATTCGTCCAGCATCGACCAATTTTTTGGTGCGGTCATAATCCTTTTGAATTTGAGTCAACACCAATCGAGCCGAGGTTAGGCGTGCCTTTGAGGAATTTAAAGATGCGATTTCTTCGAACTGCTGTTGTTCCAATTCCATGGCTTTGGTGGTGACCACTTCCTGGTCTGCGGCGTAGATGGGAGCAATGGGTTCTTGAGAAATGGATGCGGCTAAGACAGAGTTTCCAAGTCCCGCGAAAATCAATGTAAAGACGATGTTTTTCAAGCTTTCTCCTGGGCAATGAAATCTTAAGAACACCCATTGTGGCGGAAAATCAGAGAGAGGGGAATGCCTTTCCGTCAGAAACTCGCCCTAAGATGGTCAAGATTTTGCTCTCTCAAATCTAGTATTTGGTGAAATCAAACAGAAGGCCATTTTAGAGGAGGCGCTATGACCAAACTTGTTACCCTATTGGCAATTATTGTCTCGGGATTTGGGGTTCAAGCTGAGGAAGCGCCTCAAAAAGTCCAAAATCTTGCCAAAGAATTCCAATCCACAATGATGGAGTGCCCACAAAGGATTTGGAACGGCTACAGCTGGAAGGACCTGAAAGTCGTGTTTGCCTATGCGTCTAAGGATCATTCCTGGGTTTGGGACGCCAATTCGAACACCTTGTCTTCGGTTAAAAATGACACCTTACCAGGCGCCGTAGCTGGAAGTTACTATAGCTTTTTTGAACTTAATGGAAGTCGAGCGATGTCCTTGGGAATGGAGTTCCTGAGTCAGGAAGCTTTTGAATTTGGCACTCATGAATTTTTCCATCATGAGGGGCAAAGAAATTGGATAAGAGAGGGTTCCTCCAGCAGAGGAACAATCTATCCTGCCAGCAAGATTCCTCGCCTTTATAGAAGGATGATGTTCGATCGCCTTAAAGAATTTCTTCTAACGAACAATCAATCAAGTCTCTCTAAGGCAAAATTTTGGTTTGAAAAATGGAAATCTGAATTCCCCAAGGAAGCACAATCCACCACAGATGGCTATGAAGGAACGGCCCGATATGTGGAAATGATAGCATCAAAAATTGCGGCACTAGGATGTTCTGCTTCAGATGAAGAGTTGAAGGCAGATCTAATCGTGGCCATAAATGAAAAAATGGGACTCATTTTCGAAGGAAATTTCTTTCAATTGGATAGTGAAGGCTATGATCTGGGCGGATTGGCATCTATCATATTGAGATTCGGATCTAAGCCTTTGGCAGAATGGAATCAGCGAGTTGCAAAAGGTGAGACTCCCCTAGACATTCTACTCGACGGTGTTCAATCGAGTGACGACAGTCTTTCAGACGAAATGGTGCGTAAGTTTACAGATTCCGAAAAACGAATCAACCTTGAAATGGGAAAACTTTTAGACCCGGCCATTTCACACTGGAAAAATAAAGATTTCGTGAGAGTCCCCAGCCCCCATCAATGGAGGAAATCCAACCTAAGCCCAAAATATTTTGCAGTCTCTGAAGACATTGGTTTGAATTTGTTTCCCCTTGCTCAGGACCTTCATTTAGTCTCGCCATTGAAAGAGGGATCTGATTTTACATTAAAATCAAATACCGTGATTTTACAAAAATATCCAAACCCTTGCGAAAGTGAATACGCCTTTGCTCTTTTATCGAAGAGTGCCTTCAGTGGAGCTAAGGACTTACACGAAATTCAAGCAGATTTGTTCACCGGAAAATTGGTTGGAGAATTCAAGGTGGATGAAGAAGGCTTCACCTACTTCTGTGTGAAATGAGACCTGGAAGTTTCATGTGGATAAAATGAGAATCAGATGAAAACCTCTTCATTAGGAAAAAAATATTTGGCAGGTCTGCAATTTACCGTAAACAATGGGTGAATGATCCGCTCTCTTTCAATATTTATCTGGTTGGCAGCAAGCACCGCCCACTCCTTGGAAATTCAGTCCTTGGGAGCCTTTAAGAAGGCTCTCATTGAACACGCTCCATCGGTGATTTCGTCTCGAGAAAGCATTTCAATTTCCGCGAGAAATAAGAATTCGGCTTTTGGCGCACTCCTGCCTCGTTTAGATTTAAATTCTTCGTTGCTCTTTGACCATCAAAGTGAGCCAGATCCTTTGGACTCGTCCTCGACGTCCCTTGGATTGAAGGCCAATTTATACAATAGCAATATGGATTGGTATGGCTACAATCAAGCCCAGCACCAGGAGAAGGTTTCGAAACTTCAGTATTACACTCAAGTATCTGATTTAATTTTAAGAGGAATTAATAGCTATTTGGACTTTTCAGACAGTGCTGTTTCTCTTGAGGTTGCTGAGCGTCGCAAACGACTTGTGGATGAACAGTTTCGCCATACAAAAAGATCGTATGAATCCGGAACAAGCACTCGATTGAACTTTTTAAGACTGCAAGCTGAAAAAAAATCTTCAGAATTTGAACTGAAGCGTGCTGAAAGTGATTTTCAAAAATCCAAAAACAATCTTGAGGCTCTCTTTGATCAGAGAGAAAAGCAAATCGTTTTTAAGCCATTGAAGTTTGGGACAGGTCAAAAACTACCTCCAATTACAGAGAATTTTGAGGTTTCCCGTCATCCTGAATATTCGATTAAAAATGAACAAAAAAAGATTGCCGATCTCGAAGTTAAAAAGGCTCAAAGGTCATATTGGCCCCACGTAGATTTGAATACGGAGTTCAGAAAGAACTTATCCGGGTACTGGGTTAAGGGAAGTACATCAGATTGGGGAACGGACTTTCAGACAGCCCTATTGGTAAGTTTTAATTTATTTGATGGTGGGCAACTTTCAAATGATCTGAGCAATAGGAGATCCCAAGTCATTATTGCGAGTGCTGATATGGATCAAAAGCGACTTGAGATTGATTCAAAACTGAAGAATTTGAAAATCGAAAGCGAGAAGCTCAAGCTTCAGGTTCGGAACGCCATTGAAATTTTGAAAATTCAGACGGAAGTTTTCCAGTCAATTTCTCAAGAATATCGGGTTGGAAATATTAGCTATTTGGATTTCATCAGCAGTTTGAATCAAAGACTCTCCGCTCAAAAAGATTTCCAAAGCTCTATTTCAAGCTATCTAAAAATTTATTACAGTTCTCTTTATCATCAAGGAGTATTGCTCGATGAATAAGCGCATTTTGATACTTTTGATTCTTATGGGGACCGCTGGATGTTTTGAAGCAGATCAAAATGATCTGGGATTAAAACCCCAGGCAGTAACCAAAAGAGATTTGTATCAACGAATTTCTATGTCTGGGACTGTCCAGACGGCCAAGCAACAAATGGTATTGGCTCCTTATGATGGAAACATCAAAAAAATCTATGTAGAGATTGGACAGAAAGTTATTGTTAACCAACCTTTGGTATCCATAGAGTCTAATGCTTCCCTCGGATCAAATTATCCTCTTCGGTCTAATTTTCCAGGAACCGTCACTCAAATTAGTGTTCGCGAAGGAGAATTTGTAAGGGGAAAGGATCAATCTACGATTTTGGTTCGCCTTGATGATCTTTCTCAATTATTTATTCGGGCCAAGGTGTCCGAAGCGGACTATCCAAAATTAAAGTTGGGGCAAAAAGCAGATATTTCTGTTCAGGCGCTTCCAAGCTTGCGACTAAAGGGTGAAGTCACTCAGATCTCGTTGGCACCCGACGGCGACGGCTCAAACAGTTGGCGTCGGGGCAATGATTCGGTCGAATATCCTGTCGAATTAAAAATCATCGAAGCTCCTTCAGAGTTGCGACCTGGAATGTCCGCGATTGTGGATGCCATTACCGGAGAAAAGAAAGATGCTCTCTCAATTCCTCACGAATATGTACAAAGAAAGGGACGGGGTTTTACAGTAGAAACGACAAAGGGTGATTCTATTGAGGTAAAAATGGGTCTTCAAACGGATCAATACTTAGAAGTATTAAATATTCCTGAAGGTACGATGATCAAGCCCGTAGATTTTTATGGTGATCTCAAGCAGTGATTCAAATCAGAAATCTTTCACACTCTTTTTCCAAAGATCAGCTTTCAGTTCCAATATTGAAAAATGTAAGTTTTGATATTCATCCAGGAAAAGTCACAGCAATCAAAGGTCCTTCTGGATCGGGGAAGTCAACGCTTCTTTATTTGATCGGTGGGTTTTTAAGTCCCCAGAAAGGTCAAATTCGAGTAAATGGGGTTGATATTTCGGAGCTTCATGGGTTTACGTTGGCGGAGTTCCGGTCGCAAACCATAGGATTTGTCTTTCAGCAGTTTCATCTGCTTCCTCGATCTTCGGCCGCAAGCAACATTGGAATGGCTGGAGTGTATCCCCTTGAAGCTGAACGTTTGAATCTGGAACTAAGAACGCAAGAATTGGCACAAGATTTGGGTATTGATGGACATCTTGAGAAAAAGCCCAGTCAGTTGTCGGGTGGACAGCAACAGAGAGTCGCCATTGCCAGAGCACTTTATAACAACCCGCAGGTTATTTTAGCAGATGAGCCTACAGGAAGTCTGGACTCTAAAACAGCCCAGGAGATATTTGAAATTTTGCGCAAACTTGCGGACAGCGGGCGCACGGTTGTGATTATTACCCATGATGAAGCAATCGCGAAGCAGTGTGATGACGTCATAGAGTTGAAAGATGGCGAAATCCAAGACCGACAAGACTTGGAGTACCCCCTTCAGGAATCCCCGCCGCCCAATTCACAATCTAAAAAAAGAGGAAATTTAAAATATTTTTTCAGTTTTGTGCCTTTGGTTCTGGAGAGTTTTAAATTTAATTGGGTGCGCGCCTTGCTTACGATGCTTGGTGTGTCTATAGGTATTGCGGCTTTGACCTCGATGATCACCTTTGGAAGTTATATTCGACAGAAAGTTGTTTCGAACTATGAAAAAATGGGTGTGAACAAAGTTTCATTGTCTGGGTATACAAACTGGAGGCGTAAAGCCATTGATTCTAATTTAACTTTTTTTGAGGAATTTGATGAGGAAAAGGATCTTGAGGGTCTGAAGAAAGTTTTTCCCCAAATTAAATTTTACTCGCCGACTTTGGTAAACTGGCGAAAGCCAGATATCAGTTCAGGGGGCAGAAGAATTTCTGGTGAAGCTTTGCCGATGGGAGTGAACGAAAAATATTTTAGGATAACCAATCAGGAATTTTTGGCAGGCTCTCCGATTTCTTATTTTCACATAAAAAATCGTTCTCCGGTTTGTGTAATTGGATACGAAATCGCAAAAAGACTTTTTGGAAAATCAAATCCATTGGAGGCCACACTTTTTATGACGACTGGAGGATCGGATGCGACCTCTTCGTCTTGTCGGATAATTGGTGTGCTAAATAAAGTTGAAACAAACAGCGAATGGGACAAGCCGGACTTTTACGTTGTGCTGCCATATACTTATTTTCAGACCATTTCAGAACGATGGTATTCACGGCTCAGCAGCGTGGTCTTACAGTTGTCTCAGGGTTCAGATGTGGAGAAGGTCTCTAATGGCATAAAGAACTACCTTCAAAACAAATACGGAAGTGCGGGTCACTTTAGTGTGGGCTCTGACGCAATTATGGTGAGTCAGCTCAAGCAGTTCATGGGAATTTTTCAGCTCCTGTTGGGGGCGATTGCATTGGTCTGCTTGGTTGTTGGCGGAATGGGGATTACAAACATGATGTTGGCATCAATTGGTGAGCAGTTGAGGGAGATCGGGATTCGAAAATCTTTGGGTGCTACGGATCGAAGTGTTTATATTCAATATCTTGGTGAGTCCGTGGTGTTGTGTCTGCTCGCTGGGATTGTGGGGATTGTTTTTGGAATTTTAACTTATCACGCAGTGATCTACCTCACTTCAAAAATGGTAAAGCAGGTCGCCTTTGAGTGGGTCATAAACATGCCAGCGATCGCTTTCTCATTTATGGCTATTTTCGCAGTCGGCATACTGAGTGGCTGGGTTCCCGCCCTTAAAGCGCGCAAACTTCAGGTGGTCGAAGCCTTACGGTCTGAATAAAGGTTCCCAACTTCAAGAAAAATTTCATCTTAAGAATCCCTTTTTCCATTTTCTATGCGGAACGTAGCCCTAGGAATCTCCTCATTTCGCTAAGACCTCGATGTCTCAAAAATTTGATGTATCAATAGAATAGATCTGCCCAGCACCATATAATTTTTATCGAATATCAATAAATTTATTGACCGATTTTCAATAATAAATCACTGTTTATCAATAAATACATATCGATTTTCAATAATTTTTAAGGGATGTAAGTATGAAAGTTTTAGGCAAGTCTTCGTTATCGGCAAAGATCAAGATTGTACTTGATGGAATGTGGTACTTGGGAATCGCAGCTGTTGGAATTTGGGTGTTTGTGGCGGTCTTCTTACTTATGTCCAACACTTCCTGCGGTGATAACCCAAACTGCTCAAGCAACGCTACGGTTGGGGATATTGGCTTTGAATTAGACTCAGCAGCACCACAACTTCAATCCAAAGATGGAAAAGCGACAGCCTATTTTTCAGAAGGAGTGGGTAAGCTCGCGATCAAAGGCTCATTGAATAGAAGTGTTTTTATAGCAATCGTATTTGAAGGAATCTTTCTCGGATTTTTGGTTCTTATGGTCATACGGTTGCTGCGGCAGTTGTTCAAAACTTTTGCGGAGGATTCACCATTTACGAAGTCAAACATCAGACGGTTAAGGTTAATTGCCGTTGGTATTTTAGGAATCAGTATTTCGTCGGGCCTCTTTTCTTTCATAAATGCCTATTTGCTCAGTCAGCAGTTTGGTGGCGAAGGAATTCGATTGGTTGCCCGTGGGGGATTTAACATTTCCACATTATTCGCTGGAGTTGTAATTTTCATTTTGGCTGAAATCTTTCGTCTTGGAGCAGAGCTCGAAGATGAGAGAGCGCACACGGTGTAACATGGGAATAATTGTAAATTTAGATCGCATACTGCTCGATAGAAAAATGTCTTTAACCGAACTCTCTGAGCGAGTTGGAGTGACGATCGCAAATTTATCCATTCTAAAAACCAATAAGGCAAAAGCGATTCGATTTTCCACATTGGAAGCTCTTTGCAAAGAACTTGATTGCCAGCCAGCGGACCTACTTCAATATTTACCTGAAGCATCTGAAGACTAATTTTAACGTTTTGAGAGGCACCATTCTTTGCCAAAAATTTTTGAGGTTCAAAGGTCGCCATATTTGTTTTTAGAGATCCATGGTTGATTTGGTCAAGTCTGAGAAAGATCACTTTGGAAGAGACTCTGAGAGCTGGGGTGGCACCACGCCCACCCCAGTCTTATTCTAGGAATTAGAATGGCCTTGAGGGGTTAAGTCCAACATCCTCTGGATTTGCCACATAGATCACATGATCCGTCCATTCTCCAAATTCAAACCAATATCTTTTTTTGATTCCCTCCTTTTGCATTCCGATCAGCTTGGCAAGTCGAATGGATTTCCTATTTTCAAAATTAATTGCGGCCTCCAGTCGGTTGAGTTTGAGTTGCCGAAACCCGATAAAGAGACCCTTCCGAGCTGCCTCTCTTCCATACCCATTTCCCCAATGTTGGTTATAAATTTGATAACCAAAATTGGAAAATTGGTGTGTTCCGCGAACGAAAATATCGAAATCGACATGACCGATAAGTTCACCTGTCTTTTTCTTAAAGACACCATATCGGTAATAGTCATCCTTACGGCCTAACTCTTTAAGCTTTTTTAAGAAATTCTCAAAATGTCTCTTCGAGCATTTTCTCTTCGGCACGGGCCCTTCATCCCATTTGTTTAAGGGTTCCAAACGGTTGACATAGGCATCAAACCAAACTTCGTAGTCCGCTTTTTTATAGGGGCGCAATATCAATCGCCGAGTTCTTTCCTCGGTTAATTTAAAATTCATTTATAAAGCTCCTTAAAGCATAAAATTTAAGACCTGAAAATCAGGCCAATAATGATGGCAGCCAGAGCTTTAGATATTTTTGATATTAAATAGAAGCGGAGGCTGCCGCGAGTGATGATTTAATTTCCATGGGAACCTCCTTTTGAAAGAAACATTTTTATATTTTTAGGCCTGATAGAAGTCAATTTTTAATTCACCTTTGCGTAACAATGCATATCCCAAAACTGATTTCGATGGAAGATTGATGAACGAAGAGTCCCTTCGAAAGACATTCCTATTTTTTCCATCACACGAGCACTGGCCCTATTGTCTGCTTTGCAGTGAGCTTGAATTCGCTTGAGTTGGAATTCCTTAAAGCAGTAATTCATCACGGCTAAGGAGGCTTCAGCAACGATCCCTTTTCCCCAGTGTTCTTCAGAGATTGCATAAGCCAGTTCCATACCGCGCGAGGCTCTTTTTGCCCAAAAGCATCCTACCGTTCCAATAACTTTATTTGGCGCCTTTTTAAAAGTGATGCCCAAAGGTTCAGGAACCCCTTTTCTGTAGTAGTTGAAGGCATAGTCTTTAATGTAGTCTAAGCTGTCATTGACGGACTTATGAGGTTCCCACATTGTGTATTTAGTGACGTTTGCATTTTGAGCGTATTCAAAAATTGCTTCGGCATCTTCCAACTTGAGTGGCCTTAAAATAAGTCTTTCCGTTTCCAAGATCGGGGGAGTCCACTGGCGGCTTTCATCGCTAAAAACCTTTGCAATAAAGTACTCATCGACAAAATTCCCATCGATTTTTGCCGCCTTCTTGCGAGTCCCTTCAATTTCAAAACCATTTCTCTCATAAAGAGTCACCCCGCGCTCGTTGTTCACTCGAACCATCGCTTCAATGCGCTGAATGCCAAGTGCTTTGGCGTGGGTGTCTTGAAGTTCAAGGAGTTTTTTGCCAACTCCTTGGCCCCACCATTCTTTAAGAACCATCATCCCAAACTGGGCTAAGTGATTCACCCAAGGATGATCGTGAAAAGGTACCCTAAAATTTAAATATCCCACAACTTTGCTTCCATCGAAGGCGCCAATGTTAAGAATGAGATTGTCTTCTTGTCGGAATTTAAGACTTTTCGTCGTCTCTTCGAGAGAGGGAAAAGTCATGCCCACATATTGCATGGTGTGGGTGGAATCATTTGGGACTTGGCTGCGAAATTTTAGAAAGGACTCGGCATCGTCAGGGGCGAGGTTCCTGAAAACAAGCTCCCTTCCATTTCTCGCCACAAATTTTTGAGGTTCAAGAGTCGCCATAGCCCACCCGGTTTTAAAATAGATACACAAATATCGATATACCCATACATGAGTGGACTCAACCTCCTCAAACCACTGAGCAAAGAATTTTTTAAAGTCCGACCTGAATCAGACCTAACTCCGACCTGA
Source organism: Bdellovibrionaceae bacterium UBA6776 (assembly GCA_002453155.1). Taxonomy (GTDB): domain Bacteria; phylum Bdellovibrionota; class Bdellovibrionia; order Bdellovibrionales; family UBA1609; genus UBA6776. Next base: position 20,269 of record DKGG01000009.1, on the reverse strand, counting down.
CAGGGTGATGTGGTGTGATTCCAAGTGACATTCAAACGACAGGAAATCGATGACCTCTGGGTCTCCACCCATTCAATTTGCTTTAAGTTTTTCGATTTCGTAAAAAGATTTCGGGGAAAATTGGCTCAGGCGGAGGGATTCGAACCCCCGACAGGGTGATTAACAGTCACCTGCTCTACCTACTGAGCTACGCCTGAACATGTAGGTAAAAACGAATCCTCATGTTTATGGATTTTCAGGGTCCTTGTCAATGGCCAGGAGCCTCTCCAACCTCAGAACCGCCCACCACGGGAAGCTCTTTCAAATCATCCAAGGCTTTCTTCAGCTCTGAGGACCGAAAGGTGGTGTCGTTCCAGGTAAATAACTCAGGCCCCACCTCTCGAAACTCAGAGGAGCTGCCATCCACAAAGGCCACGGTGGCCAGTAAATCCTTGTTGCCCTCGTCCGCTTGCAGATCGGTGGCCAGACCCTCGGTCTTACCTTGCACAACCAAGCGGCAGTAATTGGAAAACCACTTTTCCACGGGAATAAATCCAAGCTCGGCTCGAGTTCCTTTTTCCAGATCGGATTTGAACCACTTCATACCCTCTTGAAAAATTCGGTAGCGAGAGGGGGCTTTGATTTCAACCACCCGAGTGTGGCACCAATCCAGTTGATGGGCGGTTTCGGCGCCGTAAAAGGCCAAGCCCAGCTTGTCCACCCAGCCCGAAGAGCTGCGAAGCTTTTGAATCAAACCAATCACCAAAACCAAGGAAACGCTCAGGAAAAGGACCTGCAACCACACTTTTTTCATGGCTTCAGAGATAAATTGGAATGTTCATGGGAGCAAGGGTCTCGAGAGGAAAAATGGCGCGCCCGGAAGGAGTCGAACCTCCGACCACCTGATTCGTAGTCAGGTACTCTATCCAGCTGAGCTACGGGCGCGCAACGATCGAGGAAAAGGCAAGATAGACGCAATGGGGCGGGAAATCAAGCCCAAGTGATCTTGATTTGATCGCCACCCTGTGGCAGCTTGGTGATTCTTCAAAAGTCAGTAGAATCCATGTCTCGGAGAGGTGGGTGAGTGGCTTAAACCAGCAGTTTGCTAAACTGTCGTACGGGGTAACCCGTACCGCGGGTTCAAATCCCGCCCTCTCCGCCAAAAAACCCACCATCGGTGGGTTTTTTATTTTGTAAAACCGTTCAGGAATTACTTATCGAAATCATTGATGTGAGAGTGCGAGAGACGGAAGCGGTCAGTAAAACCGCTTCGCTTTCCAAGATTGAATCTGCCAATCCAGGTCTTTCAAAACCGTATGGCTTAAAACATCGAAGTCTTCGCCAGACACTTTTGAGGCGAACTTGCCCGCAAAGGAATTGATTCCCACCATGCCCTCGATCAATTGCCCGGTTCTTTTGAAGCTGGCCTTCAAAAAGGAACGGTGAGGGGCCTTGGAGTAGAGATCACGGAGAGAATTACGCAATCGGGCCAATGTCTCCTCGGAAGGGGAAAAACCTTCAAAATGGAGAGAAAAGTCTTCTTTAAGCATAAAAACCTCCTTGCTTAGAAAAACCTATTTTCGCTAACGTTCGTGTCGAGCAAAACGATTGTGACGGCGAGAGTGGATTGAAGAATGTGTCCGCCACCGGTATATAAATAAAACTTATGGCACAGCATATCGAAAGTCAAGGTAAACAGAACTTGTGAAGAAAGATGAACAAATCCTCTCTCAATTAAAACGTAACCCTTTTGTTTTGGCTCCCATGGCGGGAATCACTGACAAGCCGTTTCGAACTTTTATGAAAGAACTTGGTGCAAGCATTGTTGTTACAGAACTTGTGAGTGCCACCGGATTGAAACACGCCAGTCAAAAGACCAGGAAGTTGATGCAGTTTGATTCCACTCAACATCCCATCGGTATTCAAATTTTTGGAGAAAGTCTTGAAGATCTTAGTTTTGCTGCAAAAGAAGTGGAGCAAATGGGTGCAGACTTTGTGGATCTCAACTTTGGTTGTCCCGTTCCAAAAGTTGTAAAAAAAGGCGCGGGCTCTGCATGCTTAAAAGATCTTGGACGCATGCAAGACATTCTTCGAACCGTAAAAAATGCAGTTGCCATTCCCACCACCATAAAAATTCGCACGGGTTGGGATGCGAATTCCATGAACTCCCATGAAGTCGCAAAGATCGCTTACGATGAAGGAATATCTTGGGTGGCCATTCACGGCCGCACCCGTGCACAAGCTTATTCCGGAGACGCCGATTGGGATTACATCAAAAGTGTAAAATCCAAAAGCCCACTTCCCATTCTTGGAAATGGCGATTTGACCTCTCCTGAAAAGGCGGTCAGTCGATTGCTCGATTCTGGTTGTGATGGTGTGATGATTGGTCGAGGCTGTTTGAAAAATCCTATGATCTTTGAACAGTCTTTGCGTCTTCTTTTAAAAGTTCAAAGCCTTCAAAAATCCACGCAAGAATCAGCCGACAAAGATTCACAGAGTTTGGTGGAGTTGTTTCAAAGACTCAATCTTCATTTGAGTGAATTTTATGAAGACCGATTGGTCGCATTGCAGTTAAAAAAATTTGCAGCTTGGTACTCCTCGGGCTTTCCAAAATCTTCAGATTTTAGAAAGACGATATTTCAGGTGAAAGAAGTGGAAGATGTTCGAAATCGCGTGTTTGAATATTTTGAACAGCTGAATCTTTCACTTCAAGAAGACACGTCTCACGAAAAATTCCTTATGGGCGGACACGGCTAGACCAATAAGAATTTCTTATTCAGGATCTCCAAAGGGGCGATCCAACAGTTCTTCGTCCGATCGACCATTGAAATCCTCGGAATCTTCACCCTCATGACTGGGATGTTCTTCGTTGATCCAATCTTCGCTGTTCATCAACTCTTCCAAAGCTCGCTGCTGATCCTGTTGATCAAACCCAGCATTGTCAAAATCCTCTTGGGTCAAAAAGGTCCAAGGGAAATTGTCGATTTGTGACTTCGCAAACTGAAACTGCGCGCGAGTGATGTCTCCATATTTGAGTAAACGCTGTAAAAGAATCTGCACGCGCTCTCTCGAATAAGGCGACAAATGCCCTTTGGTCATGCCTCGAGAGTATACTTTTGGATTTGGAAGAAGGTGGGCCAGCCAAACCGCTTCCAACAAATGAATTTGAGACGGGGGCTTTCCAAAATATTTCAAAGACGCCGGTTTGATCCCAAAAAGCTTTGGGCCAAATTCCACCATGTTCAAATACTTCTCTAGGATTTGATCTTTCGTGAAATGCTCTTCCAGTTTTTTTGCCAAATAGGCTTCAAGAAGCTTTCGAGTAAGAGACTTTTCAGAGGTTAAGAAGGCATTTTTAGCCAACTGCTGGGTGATGGTGGATCCCCCTCGGGCATACTCCATAGACTTTAAATTTTTGATAAAGCTCTGTTTCAATTCAAACCAATCAAAACCTTCATGACTGTAAAAGGTTCCGTCTTCCGAAACCAAGATGGCCCGTTTTGTAATGTTTGAGATCTGGCTCAATTTGACGTAATTTTTATCGCCCGGGCAAACGCGCACCTTGTACAAGTGAGTGGTGTAGCAAGATTTCAACTGTTCCACTTGGGGCAAACTAAAAAAGGCCCAAGCGAAAGTTCCAAGAACCAGAACCAGCAGGGCGGCCACGCTCAGTAAAATCCATTTCTTTTTTGAAAGTTTCATTTTTCCTGAACAAACTCCGTAAGGTGATCTTTGAGCCAGGACACCGATTCGGCGATGGCGTCTTTTGAGCTGCGAAATTGGATGCCAAGATCCCTCGAGGCTTTCCCATTGTCAAACCAGTGATACATTGTGGAAGTGTAAGAGGATTCGCGGCTCATTCCTCCCATTTTTCCAAGGGCACGAACAATCGGGGTCAACAGAAGCACTCGAGGAGGAGCCACATTCATCTGCTCGGCAATCAAATCAAAGAGTTGTTTGATGGTGATGTTGTCCCCACTCAAAATGTAGCGCTCTCCAGGAGTTCCCTTTTCAGTGACCAAAAGAGTGGCTTCCACAACATCGTGGATAGAAACCACGCTGACGCCTCCTTTGGTGTAAACGGGAAATTTACCCAATGCCACCTTCAATTGAGCCTTGCGACTGCTTTTTTTAAAATCTCCAGGACCATAAATGGTGGATGGATTTAAAATGAAAGCTTCAATCACACCTTTTTTATGAGCTTCCACAACCAATTTTTCTGCTGCTCTTTTGGTTTCAAAATACCCCAAGTTCAAATCCGAAATGGTGTATTCACTGTTCTCATTAAGAACCACCGGATCGAAACTGGCACCTATGGCCACCACAGAACTCATGTAAACCAATTCTTTGATTTTATTTTTTTTGCAGGCATCGATGACGTTTTGAGTTCCTTGAACATTCACCTCTTCCATCTTCTGGCGAAGTTCTTCCGAATAGCCTACAAATCCTGCCAAATGGTAAACTCGATCCATTCCTTTAAAGGCCTTTGCCAAGGATTTAGGATCAGTGACATCACCAACGACGGAAATGCATTTTTCAAAAAGGTCAGGGTCGAGCTTTTTGGGATCTCGACAAAGGACCGTAACTTCATGATTCAATTCCAAAAGACGGCGAGCCACCCAAGAACCGACAAATCCTGTTGCACCTGTGACGAGATATTTCTTCATTCAAAACCACCTAAAGTCTTGAGAACCCAAAGCTTTTGATCAAACTCTAGGGCAAGTGATAGTCTGTAACAGAGTGCAATAGAAGACAACCTTGAGTTGGAATTTCATAACTTTGGAAGTCGTAAATTTATGTTAGAGCTTCACAAATTAAATGGCGAAAGTGTTTGGATCAATCCTGACCAAATTAAGATGATTTTTCAAAGTCCGGACACCACTTTGGTGTTTATTGATGATTCTCGAATGACCGTAAAAGACACCGTTCAAGAAATTGATTCCAAATGGAGTGCTTTCAGACGCTCTCTAAGATTAAAGGAGAAATCAGAATGAGATCTTTGACCCTTATCGGATTGCTTGTGGGAGTGGGTGCGATCTTTGTTGGAAATCTTCTTGAGGGAGGACATGTTGCAGCCTTGTTTCAGGGGACTGCCGCTCTGATTGTTTTCGGGGGAACTCTCGGTGCGACAATGACTTCCCATCGGCCAGAAAGTTTGCGTGCGGCAATTCGTGCGGTCCGGCAACTTTTGGGTTCCGATGAACTGGCCGAAAGAAGGCGCATTGCCGAAGAAATTGTTCAATCGGCTCAAATTGCTCGAAAAGAAAGTATTTTAGCTTTGGAAAAGCGCGTGGGAAATTATTCCGATCCATTCATGCGCACGGTTTTTCGTTTTGTGGTTGATGGAGTGGATCCCGAAACCGTTCGAAAGGTCTTTGAATCTGAAATCGAGATCAACCACCGAAAAAAAGCGCAAGCTTCTAAGGTGTGGTTGGATGCAGGTGGGTTTTCGCCCACCATCGGGATTATTGGTGCGGTTCTTGGATTGATTCATGTGATGGGAAACATTTCGGACACCAGCGCTTTGGGACAAGGAATTGCGGTGGCCTTCGTTGCCACCATTTATGGTGTGGGAATTGCCAACTTGGTTTTGATTCCCATTGGAAACAAGCTGAAGTCCTTGGTGCAGTACCGAGCGGAAACTGAAGAAATGATGCTTGAGGGTGGACTCGCCATCTTGAGTGGTTTGAATCCCTACATCATCGAGCAAAAAATGCAGGCCTATCTGCAATGAGAAAGCGAAACGATTTGCATCATGAAGAAGAAGCGGGGCACGAAAGGTGGCTGGTCTCCTATGCAGACTTTATCACCTTGCTGTTTGCCTTCTTCACAGTGCTTTATGCCACCTCTGAAAGAAATGTAGAAAAGACCCAGCAGTTTCAAGAGAGCATTAAAAAGTATTTGATCAAAGCAGGTGCTTTTGGCGGTTCTGGAGCTCAAGTGCAACAGGGCGAAAAAAGCGATCAGATCATCGAAAGCCCTCTTCCCACTTATAAAAATTCACGTCCTGAGGATATGGCCGTGACCGAAAAGACCGAAAAAGAAATCGAAAAAAACATTTCGGCAGATTCCAGATCTAAGTATTTGATGGACCTTTATTCCGATGATCTTGGAGTGCGGTTGGTGATTCGAGGTCCAGAGATATTTCCCGGCGGAGAGTTGAAGTTTCGCAAAGAGGCCATGCCATTTTTGGCCGAGCTGGGGAAGGCCCTACAAAAGATAGATCGTCGGATTTTAATTGAAGGTCATGTGGACTCTGTTTTTGATACCAAACGTTTGGGGGAATTTGAACTTTCTCAAGAGAGAGCCCTACAAATGGCAAAATACTTTGTACGGGTTCACGGACTTTCTCCGTCTAAAATGATCACAGCAGGATTTGGCAGTCACAGACCTCTATCATCAGATAAAGTGAACTTAAATGACCGCATCGAAATCGTTGTTCTTTACGAAGATTCTCCGCTGTAAATGTAAGTTGGATCCAATTTGAGCAACTCTTTGTGAGCCTTCTCTGCGGAGTTTTGGGTGGATTGAAGAAGGTCTTCTGCACTGACAGACAAAATTTTCGCGGAAAGAGGCAAAAAGGATTTATCTAAGCTCAGTTTAGGGTCTACTTCCAGTGAAAGAATTCGAGAAATCTGTTCGATTTGGCGAAGGTTCAAATAGTGAGTTTCCAAAAAGCTTCCAGTGAGATTTAACGCCTTGAAAAAACTCTTCATGCTGCCGTCTTCAATCAAAGCATTGTCCTTTAAAATGAGCGTTTGAAGAGCCAACTCAATGTCTAAGAGCCCTCCTTGAGTGTACTTCAAGGAAAATTCTGTGGACCGTGGTGGAAGAATGAGCTTTTCGCGAATCTTTTTCAGTTGATCCAAGTCGGAGTCGCTCAATCCCTTTGAAGGTGGAAGATGAGCTTGAAAGTTTTGATCGGAATCGATCCATCGCCCTTTCAGGTAAGCCTGCCGCTCCCAAGCTTCGGCGTTTTGATCCAAAAATTCAAAAAGAAAGGGCTGTTGAACAATAATAGCTCCACCTTTTCCTTGAGGGCGAAGTCGTGTGTCCAAATTGTAGATCACTCCACTTTGCGTGGGAGATCTCAAATAGGACATAAACCTTCGGGCCAGTTTGTGATGGACTTCTGTGGGTTTGTCCTCAGACACAAAGATAAAGTCCAAATCCGATTTGAATCCAAGCTCTCGGCCACCCCATTTTCCAAGGGCCAAAAGGGTCAGTCCACTTTCAAATTTCAAATCTTCTTCTAAAAGTTTCAAGAGGCGTACGCAGATGGAGTCCGCGGTGTCTGTCAGAGTTTGAGTCAATGGGTCCAATTTAAGGCTGGTTAAAAAGGCCAAAGCTCCGCGAATCTCGGCAATGCGTTTGCGTTCTGCCATCTCCACCAAGGCTTCTTCCAAGTTGTTGGAAACCCAGTCTGTTCGGTTAAAAAGAAAGCTGTCCATCAACTCGGGACGGTTCGAAAACAGCGCTCCCAAATAGGGGGACAGTCCAAAAAGAAAACTGAGTTCTTTGATCAGCTGTTCCTCGTTGGCCAGCAAATGATAAAAAGTGGCTTTGGCACGAATGGAAGTCAAAAATTCCTTTAAACCTTTCATGCCCAGATTCTTATCAAAAGCGGATCTGGAAATTTCATCCACAAACTGGCGAATCACAAAGCTGCGTTTTTGATCATCCACATCTTTTTGTCGAGACAAAACCGAGGCTGATTTGACGGTGGGCCACACGTCTTCCACAGTTTGTTTTGAAAAACCTTTCTCAAGGAGGTCTTCGTCCGTAATGTCGGATAGGGACAAAGGCATGTTGTCCTTCACATGGGCAGAACCCAACAGATCAGAGATGTGCCTATCGACAAAGTCACTTTTCTTCCTTAAGTCCTTCGGCTGTGGCCATTCCCATCCTTTGGGCAAATTTTCATAATTCACCTCATGGGTTTGAAAGTCGTTGATGGCTTGGACCTGGTTTTCCCATTGGCGGTATTCCCAGTAAATTTCCAACAACTGCTGAAACAATTGAGGGGATTTTTCAAAGGCACTTAATGCCATACAAGCTTTTGATGTGGAAGTGGTTCGAAGATTTAAATTTCGGCCGCCATACATGATTTGATGAGCAGCAACAAACAGTTCAATGTCCCGAATAAATCCAGGAGTCAGTTTGAAATCAATGATGGAGTCATTATGGTTTCGGTGAGCGGTGCCGTGAATTTTAGGTCGAAGTCTTCGAAGTTCTTCAAGCAGGCTGTAATCCAAATACTTTCGATAGCAGTATTGATCACGAATCTCTGAGATTTCTTGAGACAAATCCTTTGGTCCCGCAATCACTCGAAGTCTGACCAAAGCCATGCGTTCCCAAAGCTCCGCTTGGGTCCAATAGTATGTTTGAAAGTGGTTGAGATTTGTAACCAATGGGGAACCTTTTCCTCCAGGCCTCAAATCCAAATCGACCCGAAAGCCAGGTCCCCATTCAGAGAGAGTGGAAAGCGCCTTTGCAAATTCTCGCGACGCTCGGATCAACTCTTCCGAAGGTTTGTCGCGAATCACAAAAATCAGATCAATGTCCGAGCTGAGGTTCAATTCCTTGGCACCCAGTTTTCCCAAAGCACACACTGCCATATCAAAGGCACTCAGGTTGAAATGATCATAGACCTTCTGAATGTATTCATCTGCCGTTTGGGACCAAGCCTCACAGACTTCTTTTGGAGAATGCTCTTCAAAGTAAGTGGCCAAAGTCGCTTCAGACCAGCTTTTAATTTTTGAAATTCGAAGTTGATCTAACGGATCTATGGGGTTCGGTTTTTGAATCAAAGATTGGTAGCGCTGAAAGGCGGGGCTGCATGAAGCAAGCTCCGCCCGATCAGATTCAGAATAGCTTTCAAAATTTTTAATCATTGAGGTAAGGGGACCACTTGGGACGATCCCAAGAGTATCGGGAGTCTCGAGTGATTTGTCTTTCATTTTCTCCATCTGGAGAAATCATATAAAGTTGCTTGGATCCATCGCGATCACTGACAAAAACGATGTGTCTTCCATCCGGAGACCAAGAAGGACTTTCGTTGTTGGACCATTTGCCGTTGGTTTTTTTAGCCTCTGTCAGTTTCTTGATTCCTTTTCCATCCGCACTGATGGTGTAGATGTCAAAGTGACCACTTTTGTAACCAGCAAAGGCCAGTGTTTTTCCATCGGGAGACCAAGCTGGAGTGGAATTGTACTTACCTGCGAAAGTGATTCGGCGGGGATTGGAACCCGAAGCATTCATCACATAAATCATGGGACGTCCGGAACGGTCGCTGGAAAAAGCAATCTGCGATCCATCCGGAGAAACGGCCGGTTCAACATTCATTGCACCGGCGGGTCCATTGGTCAGAGGGGTTGCAGAGCTTCCGTCCGCAGGCATTTTATAGATGTTGGCCTTTCCACCTCGAGACAAAGTCAAAACCATTTCCTTGTCTCCTGGAAAAAAGTCCGCACCGGAGTTTAAGCCTTTTCGGTAAGAAACCAAAAAGCGTTTTGCCGTTTTTAGATTGTAGATGAAAAGGTCGGCATTTCGCACTTTGTGCTTCTTGTGATAGGCAAAAGAAGTGTAAGCAATCTTTTCGCCATCATGGGACCAGTTGGGGCTGGTGGAAATGCTGTTGTGATTGGTGATCACTTTTGCATCACTGCCATCCCAATCTAAAACATAAATCTCTTTAGAGATCTGATTTCCAACCAAACCGTTGTTTTGGCGAACTGCAACCAACTTGGTTAGAAAGATTCCTTTTTTTCCGGTCAAAGACTCTACCAAGTCATTGGCGAAGGTGTGTCCCAAAGTTGAAATGGCCGATTTGTCTCCCGAGTAGGATTTGGCAAAAATATTTTTTGCTTGCGGGACATGGTACAAATACACATCCAAAGAGATTTTACTTCCGGTGACGCGGTAGCCGGCGCGAATCAAAAATTCAGCACCTGCAGTTTTCCATTTTGAAAAGTTAAATCCTCCAGGCTCTCCAGGCGCAGGTTTTAAACCCACTTTGGCGGGATCTTCCAGATAGCCATCGGGATTTAAGAATTTAAAATAATAAGAAGCGTCCAGATCCTTAAAAATTGTTTCGTAAAGCTGGTTTCCAATTTGAATGTTAGATCGGCTGTCGCCTTCGGTTCCAAAGTATTTGAGGGGTGTAAATGCCAGAATACTTTTTTTAACCTTGGCCTGTCCCACATCAATATAGATGGCACCCGAAGACTTTTCGGCGTGAGAGCTAATGCTCACGCCAAGACATAAAACGAGAAAGAGGGTCAGTTTTGTGAGTGGAATGAATTTACGCATATGTGGTCCTCTTATTCGGGGAAGTTAAATATAAAACCCTGCGAAGCAAGCCTCCCCTTGAGTCTTGCTGGCGGAGCGGGAAATGGCGATGATTTTTCAATGGCAGAAAGAACTTCGGCGTCGAACATTTCGTTGCCGGAACTGTTCACAATCTTCTTGTCTGTGACGTAGCCGTTCTCGTCGATCAAAACTTGAGCAGAAGCTTTGAGGTCTAAACTGGAAAGCCACTCGGGCAAAGACCATTGTGAAATGATGGTTGTGACTTCATCAATGTAGCGGTCGTATTCAATTTGATCCAAACCGGTTAGGCTGTTGCCTTCAGAAACAGCATTCCCTTTGATGGGTGTGGGCTCTGCTGTTTCTTCGACCTCTTCCAAGGCCTTTTCTTCCATAATTTTCGCCAAGGCCTCTTGGGCCTTCATTTTTTGCAGGGCTGAATCTTGGGACTTTTTCAAATTTACTTTTGGAGAGGGCTTGGCTTTGGGCTTTGGCTTCGCTGCAGGTTTGGGTTTTGTCTCGGTCTTTACCTTTGGAGGAGTCTCGGCTTTTGGAATCTCTTTTGGGGGAAGCACTTTCGGCTGAACCTTGTCGGGAAGTCCCACAATATCAACGCGCATGGCTCGACGGATCTGAATGGGTTCGGCTGGGAAAAATGACATTTTTAAAAACATAACGGCCAGAAGGCCGACGTGAATAGAAATTGAAATCGATATCGGGCGGGAAAGCGAATCTGTCATAATCCCATCTTCGGTAAAGTGATCAGACCAACCTGATAAATTCCAGCGGAGCGAACTTCTCCCATGGTTTGAGCGACCGTTCCATAGTCCACATTCTTATCCGCTTGAATATAGACCTGTTTGTTCTTTCGAGTTTCAAAAATCGCTTTCAACTTTTTTTGCACTTCCTTCAACGGGATTTTTGAATCTCCAAAAGAAATGCTTCGATCTTTATTGATGACGATGATAAATGGCTCATCTGTGGTGCTCACTCCGCTATTTGAAGTTTCGGGAAGTTCAACCTCAAGTCCTTGCTGCATCATGGGAGCAGTGATCATAAAAATAATCAGCAAAACCAACATCACATCCACAAGTGGAGTCACATTGATTTCACTAAGAACCGTTCGAGATTTGCGGTTTGAGCCAGCAGACATTCCCATGCTTAGCCCTCTCGAAAGAAATTGCGTTTAGCGACGTTTAAGAAATCCGCTCCGAAATTGTTGAGAGTCAATTCTTCTTTTTTCAATCGAGTCAAAAACATGTTGTAAGCGATGGTTGCCGGGATGGCCGCAAAAAGCCCCACTCCGGTTGCAATCAAGGCTTCGGAAATTCCAGGTGCAACCACGGCAAGGCTTGCAACTCCAGTGGCTCCAATTTTTTGAAAGGATCCCATGATTCCCCAAACGGTTCCGAACAAGCCGATAAAAGGTCCCACGCTTCCAACGGTTGCCAAAAAACTCAATCGGTGTTCCATTGCGCTGATTTCATTTTCGATGGACTTGTGAAGGGATCTTTCTAAGTTGTCGATTCCCGAAAGCATCGGTCGGGATGGAGCTTCTCCCGCTTTTGCATCTTTTCCGCTGTCGGCAATTTTCTTCAACTCAATGAATCCGGATTCAAACACGTGGGCCATCGGGCTTTCTTCGTGCTCGTCCAAACTTTCATAAGCATCTTCCAAGGCTTTTGCTTTCCAAAAATCATCTTCAAATTTGCTGTTTTCGTTTTCGATGATTTTAAAGAGCTTTCGTTTTTGAAAAATGATGGCCCAAGAAAAAATGGACATCAAAATCAAAATGAGGAGGGTCAGTTGAACAATAGGACTTGCAGAGGTGATGGCGTGCCATGCGCCAGTCTCAACAGCCACGTCGACGGATTGTTGTGCGTGTGCAATAGACATGTTTTTAAGACTAGATTCTTTTTCAAACAGGTGCAACCGGACTCGGTCTTCAGTCCTTCATAATAAGGACCCCTTTGTAAGGTGAAACCAGATTCTTTTTGGAACCGGATTCCATAATCAAAGTCTTATTTTTGTGATTGAGAAACTCCACCAAGCTGTTTGCATTGTTGAGTGCATCCTGCTCGCGGCGTCCTAATATATAGAAGTCTGCCCATAGGTCACTAAAGCCAACCAATCCTAAAGAGTGAAAGACCACGACCTTGGTCCATGACGTGCCATCTGCACCGAAAAACCATTGAGGACGTTCCTTACGAATGGTCCGAATGGGAATGCGACTGGGGCTGATGGCTGCAATTTTTTGCGACGTGGAAACTTCGGAAGTGGCTCGCAAAAAACTCTTTGCTTCTTCGTCTTGAGAAGCGTGGATATTAAAAATGTAAAAGTGATCCTGGTCTTTGGTCAGGTTTGTCAATACAGGCGCAAGATCTGGACCCTGTTGCCACTGTTGATAGAGTTTGGTGGAGCTTGAAAAATTGCAGAAGAAGATCCATTGATCTTTTTGCGGCTGAACATCGATAAACCAAACCGCATCTTTTGGAGAACTTTGAATTTGAGAGATCAAAGTATCCGACGAGTCGCAATTTTCAGGGCGACGAAGATCCCATGTTTTAAGCTGGGCCAAAGGATGGGTCCATGCGGGTGGGGCGGCCTGGTTTCCGCTCATCTCAACCACTTTCAGGCTGGCCCAGATCAGACCCAAAAAAGCCACCACTCCCAAACTCAGAAGCCCCAACTTAAATGCAGATTTCATAAAACTAACCCCATGAAATGATTGAATTATTTATAAACGCAGCGAAAAAAGAAAGTCAAAATACGTGAAGTTTTGACGTAATTGCAAATATCGTTTAGTTTTCAATTTCAAACAGGGGAGATTCTGGAATGAATCGGATGAATCGACAACTGGAATATGGCCTGATGGCTTTAAAAGTTTTGGCCAGTCAGCCCAAAGGGTACCGACTGTCTGCAAAAGAGCTTTGTGAAAAAACCGGCAGTCCTTTTGACCCAACAGCCCGGGTGCTTCAGGTTTTGAAGTCGAAGAGCATCATTCAAGGGGAGCAGGGCGTTCACGGTGGGTATGAACTTTTGCAAGATCTCTCAACGTTAAGCTTTTTGAATTTCTCAGAGGCTTTGCTTGGAAAAACGGCACTGACCAAATGCATTCATACCGAATCCGATTGCGAATTGAGTTCGAACTGCAACATTTTGTCGCCCATTCGAACTTTGAATTCAAAGGTCGAGGAGTTTTACGGATCTCTCACATTGGCGGAAATTTTATTTCCGGAAGTCGAGAAAAGCGCGCCATCCCACGAGGTCCACCATGCAACCCTTTGAAAAAGAATATAAACACGGATTTATCACAGATATTGATGCAGACAGTGCTCCTAAGGGACTGAATGAAGAAATCATTCATTTTATTTCAAAGAAAAAAGACGAGCCCGAGTGGCTTTTGGAATATCGCCTGCGGGCTTACAAGCATTGGCTCACCTTGGAAGAACCTTCCTGGGCCAATTTGGATTATCCAAAAATTGATTATCAGGCCATTTCTTACTACTCGGCTCCTAAATCGGTAAAAGAAAAGCCAAAGAGTTTGGATGAGTTGGATCCTGAACTTTTAAAAACTTTCGAGCGGCTTGGAATTCCTCTCCAAGAGCAAAAGCGCATTTCAGGTGTTGCGGTGGATGCGGTTTTTGACAGTGTGTCCTTGGGAACCACTCACAAGGAAACTTTGGAAAAGGTCGGAGTGATTTTTTGTTCCATATCCGAAGCGGTGAAAACCCATCCGGAGTTGGTGCGAAAATACTTAGGAACGGTGGTCCCTTTTACGGACAACTATTTTGCGGCATTGAATGCAGTCGTCTTTACCGATGGATCTTTTTGTTACATTCCGAAAGGGGTGCGTTGTCCTTTGGATTTGTCCACCTACTTTCGAATCAATGCCCAAGAGACGGGCCAGTTTGAAAGAACCCTTTTGGTTGCGGATGATGACAGCTTCGTGAACTACCTGGAAGGCTGTACGGCTCCACAACGGGATGAAAACCAATTGCATGCGGCCGTTGTAGAGTTGATTGCAATGGATCGTGCGGAGATCAATTATTCCACCGTTCAAAATTGGTACGCCGGGGATAAAAATGGAAAAGGTGGCATTTACAATTTTGTCACCAAAAGAGGAAAAGCCATCGGCGAAAGATCGCGAATCACTTGGACACAAGTGGAAGCGGGCTCTGCCATCACTTGGAAGTATCCCAGTTGCATTTTGCAAGGGGACAACTCTTCAGGCGCTTTTTATTCAGTGGCATTGACCCATGATAAAATGCAGGCGGACACCGGAACCAAAATGATTCACGTGGGGAAAAATACGAAAAGCACGATCATCTCAAAAGGAATTTCTACAGGTGAGTCGATCAACGCCTACCGAGGCCAAGTGCGAATGATGCCAAAGGCCGAAAACGCAAGAAATTACAGCCAATGTGATTCGATGCTGGTTGGTTCAAAGTGTTCAGCAAATACCTACCCCGTGATTGAAGTTCAAAATGATTCTTCAACGGTGGAGCATGAAGCATCCACTTCTCGAATCAGCGAGGAGCAACTCTTTTACCTTCGTTCCAGAGGGTTGGACCAAGAGGAAACCATTTCCATGTTGGTCAATGGATTTTGCAAAGAAGTGTTTAAGCAGCTGCCCTTGGAGTTTTCCGTAGAGGCAGTGAAATTGATTGAAATGAAACTTGAAAACAGTGTGGGTTAGTTGTGAGTACAATGTTAAAGATTGAAAATTTAAAAGCCAATGTCAGTGACAAAGAAGTTCTAAAAGGCATCGATTTAGAAATTCGACCGGGTGAAGTTCATGCCATTATGGGACCCAATGGATCGGGGAAAAGCTCTTTGTCAAAAATCTTAGCCGGACATCCAGGTTATGAAGTGACCGGTGGCGATGTGAAGTTTGATGTAAACTTCGAAATGAAAAGTATTTTAGAATGGGAACCGGAAGAACGTGCTCGCGAAGGAATCTTTTTAGCGTTCCAATATCCTATTGAGGTTCCCGGAGTTTCAAACATCACTTTTTTGAGATTGTCTTACAATGCCATCTGTCGCACTCAAGGCGTTCCTGAGATGGGCGAAGAGGAGTTTCGAAAATTTGTCAGTCAGAAGTCTGAAATTGTGAAATTCAATCCAGATTTTTTGGATCGTGCGGTGAACGAAGGATTTTCGGGCGGAGAAAAGAAGCGCAATGAGATTTTACAGATGGCCGTTTTGAATCCTCGGTTGTCGATCCTGGACGAAACCGATTCTGGTTTGGACATTGATTCTTTGAAGATTGTCGCGGAAGGCGTCAATAAACTTCGAAACAAATCAAACGCTGTTGTTCTGATCACTCACTATCAAAGACTGTTAGATTACATTGTGCCGGATTACGTCCATGTTTTGGCCGGCGGAAAGATTGTGAAGTCCGGGGACAAAGAGCTTGCGAAGAAGCTTGAAAAAGAAGGCTACGATTGGTTGATCAAATGAGTGAATTTTTAGAGCGCGCTCAAAAGTATCAAAAGGATTTTGCAGGACTTCCACCTGCGATTCATCCCCGTTGGAAGGGTTTTCCCGTTCATAAGTTGCAAAAGTTTTTGGACAAATTGACTTGGGGAGAGAGTTCTTCAGAAGAGAGTGTGAGCCGGGAACGGATTGGTTCTTTCAATGAACACGGATTTTCCATCGAGCTTTCCGGGAGCAAATGGTCCCTTGAGGGCAATCTTCCTGAGGGTCTTCAGTTTTCAGAATTCAAAAAACCCTCTGAGAAATTCTTAAAGCATTCGGAAGCCGACGGATTTAATGATTTGAGATCAAGCTTGTCGGATTCTGGAATCCAAATCGAGGTGGGCTCTCAGTATAAAAATCAGGAGCCTTTGGTTCTTACGGAAATTGGCGGAAAATCTGACCAATGGATCAGTCCTCTGCGAAAGATTCGAGTCAAAGAAGGGGCCACCTTAGAATTGGTTTTGGTCTTCCAAAATCTCGAAGGACTTTTGAGTCCATTGATTCAGATTGAATTGGAACCGGGGAGTCGGTTGGAAATGATCCAATGGGCTTCAGGCGCTTCAAAAGAATGCCTTTCTCGCATTGAAGTGCGCCAAGAGGCTTTCAGTCATTTTGAGTTTTCGGAGTTGGACCATGGAGTAGAGCGTGGGCGCAGTGAAGTTCATGTGGAGCTTGTCGGAAAAGAAGCTCAGTCCAAAGTCAGCGGAATTCATTTGCTCAGTGGTGAAGATCTTTTCGATTCGCGAGTACGTATGGTTCATGTTTCTCCGGAGACCTACAGTCACCAAAATTTTAAATGTGTGGCGGCAGGCAAGTCTCAAAGTCTCTTTGGTGGAGATATTATTATTGAGAAGGACGCTCAAAGAGTAAATTCCTCTCAAGTTCACAAAGCACTATTGATCTCGAAAACCGCAAAGGCCAACGCCTATCCGGAACTGGAGATTCATGCTGATGATGTTAAGGCGGCCCATGGATCCAGTACGGGGCAATTGGACCCCGAGCAGATTTTTTATCTCAAAAGCCGAGGACTTTCGCTGGGAGACGCCACTCACTTGCTGAGCGAAGCCTTTGTGAATGATGTGGTTTTGAAGATTTCTAGCGCAAAATTGCGCAGTGTTTTTCGATCTGTGTTGAAGGACGTATTGCCTGACTATGTGAAACAAATGGAGTCGAAATGGCGACAAAGCTAAACTCCACATCGCAAATTCAAAAACATTTTCCACAATATGGAAACGGATCTGTTTACTTGGACAGCGCTGCGACCACCTTAAAAGCGCAAAGTGTGATTGATCGAATGACCCATTGGATGACTTCGGAAGTTTCCAATGTCCATCGCGGGGGACATAAACTTGGAAATGCGGCCACCAATGTCTTTGAACAGGCGCGAGTGAAGGTGGCTGATTTTTTGGGCGCGAATTCTTCCAACGAAATCGTCTTTACTCGGGGAACCACCGAGTCTATCAACTTGCTTGCTTGTACTCTTTTTGAATCCGAGCGTTTGACTCCTGGAGATGAAATCATTCTGAGTCAGTTGGAACATCATTCGAACATTGTTCCTTGGCAGATTTGGGCGGAAAGGAAAGGACTTAAGGTTCATTTTATTCGCTTGAATAAGCAGGGAGAATTGGACTTTGAACATTTTGAATCTTTGATTCATTCACGTTCAAAAGTTTTATCGCTGACCCAACAGTCCAATGCATTGGGGGTTCAGGTTGATGTGCAAAAGTTTGTCCAGCTTGCGAAATCTAAAGGTTTATTAACGGTTGTGGATGGTGCACAGAGCGTGAGCTCCCACCCGGTGAATGTTCAAGAAATGGACTGTGATTTCTTTGTTTTTTCTGGCCATAAACTTTTTGGGCCGACCGGAATAGGTGTTTTGTATGGAAGGGAAGATCTGTTGAATGAACTGCCTCCTTATCAAGGTGGTGGCTCCATGATCGACCGTGTGAGTGAAGAGGGAGCTACGTTTTTAAAATCTCCTCAGCGTTTTGAAGCGGGTACTCCTGCCATTGCAGAAGCCATC
Organism: Bdellovibrionaceae bacterium UBA6776; assembly: GCA_002453155.1. Lineage (GTDB taxonomy): Bacteria > Bdellovibrionota > Bdellovibrionia > Bdellovibrionales > UBA1609 > UBA6776. Next base: position 2,478 of record DKGG01000009.1, on the reverse strand, counting down.
TGCCTTGGAGAGGCCATAGATTTTGTCAACCAGTTGGACTGGGAATTTGTGGCTCAGCAGGATCACAGTTTGGTGAAGCGCGCTTCTGATGAAATTGAAGCTTTGGGTTTTAAGGTCTTTGCAAAAGATTTGGTTCGAAATCATGTGGTGAGTTTTGTTCATGACGGAGTTCACCCTTCGGATGTTGCCAGTTTGTTGTCGGAAATGGATGTGGCGGTTCGCTCAGGTCACCACTGCTGCCAGCCTTTGATGGCGGCATTAGGAGTGGGTGGAACTTTGCGGGCCTCTTTTTCTATTTACTCCGATGAAAATGATTTGGATCGATTGGTTGAAGCGCTTAAGAAAGCGAAGGGAATGTTGTTATGAATCCTCGTATCAATGCAGATGATCTTTTGGTTCGCATGCAGTACACGCCAAATCCTTTGGCGTTGAAGTTTGTGGCGAATCAACCCTTTAAAAACGAAGGGAAGGCCACGTTTTCTGTGGCGGAGGAGGCTGGTGAGTGGCCGATGCTCAGGGATCTATTTACCGTTTCTGGAATTAAGCAGATTCATGTTTTTCAAAACACGATCACCGTCACCCATGATGGAACACTCAGTGAAGATGAGCTTTGTGAAAATGTAACGGCCGTGATTCGAAGCCGTTATGAACTTCATGACCCCAATTTTGTGACAGAGGACGAGAAGGGGAATTCTTCAGGGGGACGTGTTCAGCGAGCGTCCCATGAAAATCCAGTCTTAGAGAAGATGGAAGAAATTTTGGACCGCACCATTCGCCCGGGTTTGCAGGCCGACGGTGGAGACATCGAGTTGGTGAAGTTGGAAAACGATGATTTGTATATCATGTATCAAGGTGCCTGTGGGGGTTGCCCCAGTGCGATGATGGGAACTTTGGATGCCATTCAGGGAATTCTCCGCCACGAGATGGAAAATCCCGAACTCTCTGTCATTCCCATTTAGAATTCCAGCACTTCCAAAAAAGAAAACTTATTAAGTCCTTCAAAGGTATGAGCCTTTATATACGAATTCCAAGGGTATTATCACAGGGTACGTTCAACCATGAACGCACAAGAATTTTCCCTCAAAGAAGCCAAATCCTGTTTTCTTGAGGTCTGCTTCTGTGCATGAATTCTCATTCCCCAAATCTATATTTTATAGAAAAGGACACACTCTTCCATGAGTTCGTCCACCTCTTCAGCAAATTTCTCAGGTTCTATTATCTCCTCTAGTAAACACGCCCATCCACGGCATTGTTCCTGTGCATAAGTTCTTCTTCCCAAATCTATATTTCATAGAACCGGACACACCTTTCCGTAAGTTCTTCCACCTCTTCAGCAAACTTTTCAGGTTCTATTATCTCCTCTAGTAAACACGCCCATCCATGGCATTGTTCCTGTGCATAAGTTCTTCTTCCCAAATCTATATTTCATAGAAGCGGACACACCCCTCCTTGGGTTCTTCCAGCATTTGCCTTTCAGGCAAAACGCATCCTGCTTGCTGGAGGTCCTTTTCTATAAAATATAGATTTGGGGAATAAGAACTTAGACACAGCAATATTAGCCTTTATGGCGGTTATGGGCAGCGCAGAGGACTTGAAGATTGCTTTTTCGCTGGTCGCCTCCGAGTCGAACTGGAAAAATGTGATCGATCTGTAGAAAGTGATCGGAATCGCATCCAGGGTGTTGGCATTTGTAGTCCGCAGACATTAACACATGATTTCGTAGGCGCTTGGGAATTTGTCTCGGATTTTTTGATCTTGATACTACAAACTCTTTGCTCTTATTGGACTCAGGCGCCTTTAATTGATCAATTCCGTAAGATCTGAGTTCTTTTTCAACCAAGTCCATCAATAAGCTTTCTAAATTGTGCTTGTGTGACTTCAGTGCCGTTAGCTTTTCTAATTTTTGATTTTGTTTATGGGACAGCTCAAGTCTCAAAAGAACCTTGTCGACATATTCTGTTTTTTTGATCTTTATGTGTGGTGTGGGTTCCAAAAACATGGCTTTCACTTCACGAGAAGATTTATTTTCCATGCTTTTTAATAATTTTCTTTTTTCTGCGACCGGCTTCTTTCGGATATGCTTAAAGGCGGTGGTGACCGCAGAGAGGGTCAGGCTTCCTTGATCAATTTTCTTTTTGATTTCAGGAACTTCTTTCACAAGACGGACGCAAGCCTGTCTTTGGTAAGCCGTGGCCTCAGAGTACCCGAGCCCTCGAACCAGATAATCGAAGAGAGAATTGTAGCCCATATCTAAATAGCCACGACGGTTTTCCATTTCTTGCAACTTGGTTAAGATTTCAGAAGTGATTCGCTTTTCCTGTTTACACAGCTCAAGAAGTTCACTGTGAATTGTCATAGGTCCTCTTTTCTTTGAAAGAAGATTACCATGGGTTTTTATTTTCAAATTTTAGCCTCTAGATTTATCCTGGAGAGAAGAATAATTTTTTGTCAGGTGGGTTCCCCCGAAGGAAAAAAGAA
>DKGG01000038.1 GCA_002453155.1 Bdellovibrionaceae bacterium UBA6776 | reverse complement strand
AAACGCAATTAAAAATTTTCGCATTTTATCACCTTTGGGAAGTCTCTTTTTTCCATTGTCGTCAATTTGATGAGTAACTCTATAAACTCTATCCGCAGGTCTCCAGTTTTTTATATCCGCAGCTTTTGCTTCTCCAATTCGTAACCCAGAATAAAACAATGCTTTTATTAAAATAATAAAATGGTCTCTCGTTAGATTCCCAAAAGTTCTATCTTTTGCTACATTAGTTTCTATATGATCTATTAATTCACCAAGTTCGGTTTCAGTAATAAAAATAACATCGTGGTGAGGTCTTTTTAGAACTGTTAATTTAATGTCGTTTCTTCCGATTGATTTCAAGACTGAATTTAATCTAGAAGCTATCTTTCTTTGCTTCATTATATTGTCGCCACAATGCTCAACTATTTGATTTTCTATTTCATCTCTAGATGCTGTTCGAATACTAACATTTCCCAATGCTCTGAAAGCTCTCATGATCTCATTTTCAGCTGCCTTGAAATCTTTTAGATTCTGCCTCTTTAACTTTGAATAATGTTTATCTAGATAAGTGTGATAAGCCTCTTCATTTTTAGAATCTAACTCTAGAACTCCTCGAAGCTTTTTTTCTGTTTTATATAGACCATCTTTAATTTCATTGATTCTCATTTTAGCAACAGATGGACTTATTTTTTCAGACTTTAATTCTTTATTTATGTCTTTAATAATTTGAAGTTTGACTGTGGAGTGTTCTCTCTTCCCATCAGGGAATTGTTTTCTCATAACAATAGAAAAAGACCTTCTTGTTTCAGTGGGCTCTTTTATAAAGTATGAAATGATATAGTCGCGATTAGCTACTTGCTGTCGCTTCTTCGCTGCTTTCTTTTTTGCCATGACGAATTCTTATCGTCATTTTCTGCAGAAGTTTCAAGGCTTTGGACTGTTTTCAATACATCTGACAAGCTGCGATTAGTGCCGCCAGACTTTTGTGCTGCTTCGTGTAAAAACTTAGCTTCTCTGATTTGGTCTAAAGTAATAACATTCATAGTCTTAAGTATTAAGTTGGTGGCCCCGGCCAGACTTGAACTGGCACAGGCAAATAATGCCCGAGGGATTTTAAGTCCCTTGCGTCTACCAATTTCGCCACAGGGCCACTGATTTTATTTTTAAAAAATGGTAGATCTATCTACCAAAAATTTTACCTCATCTACCAAAACAGCCATAAGTTTTTGTAATCCCAAGACTTAAAATATGGCTGCATACTTTTAAGTCCTGTGCGTCTACCAATTTCGCCACCGGGGCACAAAAAGAATGAAGACCTTAGACAGTGACTTTCCTTCCTGGATCTGTCAATCTCATGGTTTTTGAAACAGGGATTTTTGGGGATTTCGCAATCAAAACGCTTATTTTAAAGGCACATCAACAAACTCTGGAAGCCTTCCGGCTTTATCCACTCTTTTATGGCGTCATTCTGATTCCTTACATGGCGCTGTTTTGGTATTTGGGCGCAATGCTTGAGCCTGTCCTCAAGGACCCGGCCACCCCCTTTTTGATTCGCTTTTTCTTGCCGATGACCCAAGTGATCTTTGACCTGGTACTCTTCGTAGCATTTCTGCTGGCCCTTCAAAACTTGGAGCGCGGCCCCCAAACCTTTAAACAGTTTCTCTCTAAAAATCTTGAGCCCTTGGCCTCTGAAGGTTTAAAGGCAGGAGCCTTTACAATCATTGGAACACTGTTGTTTGTCCTTCCAGGAATTGTTCTTCACCTGCTCTTTACTTTCTTTCCCTTTGTGGTGGTCTTCGACAAAACCTACGCGGACGGAAACCGAAGCGCATTGAAACGGTCGGTTCAATTGGTCAAGGCTCACTTCTTCACCGTCTTGGCCTTTGCCCTACTGGATCTAACCATTCCTCTTTTGCTTATTGCCGGGCCAAAATTGCTTGGAGCAGACTCACAAATTTATCAATTTTTTGCCTATTCCTTTTTGTTTTATTTTTCAGGATTTTCAGTGATGTTTTTTTACGGACTTTATAAATCTTACGAGGAGAAACTATGTCGATCGGAAAACGACCCAGCGAACTCTTAAATTCTAAAACGGCTCTCACCTACGACGACGTCTTGATGGTGCCTCAACGCTCTGAGGTCAAATCGCGAAAGGACCCCAGTCTTTCTTCAAAGCTCACTCCAAAAATCACTTTGGAAACTCCTTTTATCAGCGCCAACATGGACACTCTGACAGAACACCAAATGATGATTGCCATGGACCAAATGGGAGCCGTGGGAATCCTTCACCGCTTTATGTCGGTTGAAGAGCAAGTGGAAGAATTAAAAAAAGCGAAAGCTGCAGGAGTAAAAGTTTTGGCCGCAAGCATTGGCGTGACCGAAGACGAACAGGCTCGGGCCAAAGCACTTGTAAACGAAGGCGTTCAAGTGATCACCATCGACATTGCACACGGACACTCCAATCACATGATGGACACTGTGAAATGGCTTAAAGACACCTTTCAAGACAAGGTGGAAGTGATCGCTGGAAACGTGGCCACACCTGAAGGAACTTTGGATTTGATCGAAGCCGGCGCGGATTGCGTAAAGGTGGGAATTGGGCCGGGTTCCATGTGCACCACCCGAATCATCACAGGTTTTGGCGTCCCTCAACTTTCAGCCGTACTTTGGTGCGCGCAAGCCGCCAGCGAGAAAAACATTCCGATCATTGCAGATGGTGGAATCAAAACTTCAGGAGACATCGTCAAAGCCCTCGGAGCTGGCGCACAGACCGTGATGCTGGGATCTCTATTGTCTGGTTGCCTAGAAACTCCAGGGCCCATTCACTTTGGTAAAAAACACTACCGCGGAATGGCTTCAAAAGCGGCTCAAGTGTCATGGAGGGGAACACTTCCCAAAGGCATGGCACCCGAAGGGGAATCCACTTCTGTTCCCGTCAAAGGGCATGTCTCTGACGTGGTCAACGAGTTGGCGGGCGGCTTAAGATCTGGAATGAGTTACGCCAACGCCACCACCATTGAAGAGCTGCAATCAAACACGCGGTTTTTAGAAATGAGCGGCATGGGCTACAGAGAATCCATTGCACACGGCGTGGGGAATTAAGGTTTTTCAAAAATGGCATTGATTGGTGTTTTTGATTCGGGAGTGGGCGGCCTGACGGTTCTTAAAGGACTGGCCGAACACTTTCCCCACCATGATTTTTTGTACCTGGCAGACACGGCACGCTTGCCCTATGGCACAAAGTCTTCCTCCACCATTTCGAGCTATCTCAAGAAAAACATTCAGTTTTTAAAATCACACAAGGTGGACCTGATCGTGGTGGCGTGCAACTCGGCCTCCACGGTTTTACTGAACAGTGATGAAGATTTTGGCGTACCCGTCTTCAACGTGATCGAACCCGGATCCCAATCGGCACTCAATCACTCCAAAAATAAAAAAATTGGAGTTTTAGGAACGCGAACCACCGTTCAAAGCCGCGCTTACATTCGAACTTTAAAGAAGCTGGACCCAGAAGTTGAAGTCCATCAGATGCCTGCTCCGCTTTTGGTTCCTTTGGTTGAGGAAGGCTGGATTGATGATCCCCTCACCTCCATGGTGGTGTATCGCTACACCAAACCCCTTTTAGATTTGGGCGTGGACACTTTAATTTTAGGCTGCACTCACTATCCTGTTCTTTACTCGGTTTTTCAAAAAGTCACCGGAAGGGATTTTCCGCTGGTGGATTCACCTTTGGCACTGAAGGAGATTTTAAAAGAGCAGTGGCCAAAACTGATGGAAGAAGGCTCTCACAAATCCACCCTTCAGATTTATTGCACCGATTTGACTCCCCACTTGGAACAATTGATTCAAAATCTGATTGCTCCGCTGTCTGCCCAACCGATTCAAAAGGTCGATTTGTAATAGAACTTCAAGACTATTCGTCTAAGGAATCTTCCAATTCACCAATTTTTTTGCGAAGTTCGGCCAACTTCTTTTGGAATTGCTTTTTCTTTTCTTTGGAAAGTTGATTGATTTCCTTTTCAGACTCTTTCAACTCTTTTTTCACCCGCGCTTTGGCTTGCTCTAAGGATTCCATGGCCTCATCCACCTTTCCTTTTTCACCGGTTTTGGGATTTCCTCGAAGCTCCACAAGAAGAGCTTTTTGAAACTGATCCACCGAGTCCAATAGATTTGAAAACGCCGCACGCACTTCGTGCTTTTCTTTGGATTCCTTGCTCGTTGCGAACACAATTCCGGAAGAAATCAAAATCAGAGCCAGCAACCATTTCATAAAAATCTCCTTCGCTGAGGCAACGTTACGAAAATTCTAACCGTGCAACGGGATTCCACGCAAGCATTTGCCTCACTTCGCCGACTTCCGACAGTGCACGAAATCAGTAAATAGAGACTGTTTTCACATTGGCGAATTCGTGAATGCCAAAGGGCGACAACTCGCGACCGAAGCCCGAATCCTTGACTCCACCAAAGGGAAGACGCACATCGGATCGCAAGTAATCATTGATTACTGACATGCCGGAGTGAATGCGCGTTTCAGCCAGATGTCCTGCACGCTCACGGTCGTGAGAAAAAATTCCCGACCCCAAACCAAACGGAGTGCTGTTGGCCAATTCAAAGGCCTCATCTTCATTGGAGTAGGAGTTCACCAAGGCCACGGGGCCAAAAAATTCTTGCTGGTAGATGGAGCTTTGCGGATCTACATCCACAAGAACTGTGGGTGGATAAAAATATCCGTGCCGATCAGGAATGCTTCCGCCCGTCAGGATCTCTCCGCCCGCCTTTACAGCGCGCTTCACTTGATCGTGAAGATCCAAGCGCAAATCCTTTCGAGCCATGGGTCCCATGCCTGTACTTTCCTCCATGGGATCTCCAAAAGTTTTATGTTTCATTTCTTTCACAAAGAGCTCTAAGAATTCTTCCTTCACTTTCTCGTGCACAATAAATCTTTTGGCACAAATGCAACTTTGCCCGGAATTCAGCAGCCTGGATTCCGCACATTTGCTTGCAGCCAAATCTAAATCCGCATCCTCCATAATGATGTAAGGATCACTGCCGCCCAATTCAAAAACCATTTTCTTCATTTGGGCGCCGGCGATTTCGCCAACTTTTTTACCTGCACTTGCACTTCCCGTCAGGGAAACTCCCGCAAGTTTTTGGTTTTGAATCACATGGTCCATATGGCGAGAGTCCAAAGACAAATGCTGATACACTCCTTCAGGAATCCCGGCCTCTAAAGCCAGTTCCTCAAATAATTTGGACGATTGAAAAACATTGGATGCTGGTTTTAGCAATACTGAATTTCCTAGAGCCAAACTTGGGGCGGCAAAACGCGCCGCCTGCCAAAGAGGGAAATTCCAGGGCATGATCCCAAGAGTCACCCCTAAGGGTTGAAAGGTCACTCGGTGCTTTCCGGAAGGCATTTCGATTTCGTTATAAGAATTCCACTTGGGAAAATGCTCACTCAAATAAAGAAACATGTTTGCGGACTTTTCCACTTCAGCGAGTGCCGACGCAAAGGTCTTCCCCATTTCAAAAGTGATCACTCTTGCAAATTCCGATTTCTTTTCCAGCAACAAATTTCCAAGATTTTGAATGCAACCCAATCGGTCCGATTCTTCCAATCGCGCCCAAGGCTTTTGAACCTCAAAGGACAGATCTACTTTTTGATCCGCATCCTCGGGAGACAGCAGTTCATGACTCCAAACCACATCTTCTGTAAACGGATTGATGGACTGAATTTCTCTCATGATGGGCCTCCTTGTGCGACGGCGCTTGTTGCGCATTTTGTTTGAGGCTTTCAAACTAAGAAGGTCTTTCTTGAGAGGTTTGACTTTTTAAGCTTTCAGCGGCTCCAGGAAGCCAAGCCGTCAATACGTTTCTCATTCCCTCTTCCACACCCATCTTCACCGGATGCACCCAAGCTTTAGGAACAAAGATGGTGTAGCCGCCAATTTGATAGCTCATGGGAAGGTAAACGGCCATGCGACCTTCTTTTGCAATTCCTTCCGCCAGGCCCACCAAATCATCTCGAGTGACAAGACCAATCAGTTCTGCCTCGCTCCCAGGAAAGCGAATGCAAACCACTCTGTCAGCCTTTTCCTTCCCCCCCGGGGAGAGAAAACCCGTAAAATCTTTGATCGACACATACACAGACTTTAAGAGCGGCACACTGCTTAAGGCATCTTCCAAGTGAGCGACTGCCCACCGAGTCACCGGTTTGTCCACCACCGTTCCGAAAATATAAATCACAAAAAAGACCACCAAAACGCCCATGCCCGGGATGTAAAGAAAGTCCGGCCAGAACGCCAAAAATGTGGAACGCGAAAAAGACTCCACCCACCCCAAAAGCCAAAAGACCACGTAGACGGAAAGCACCAGGGGAAGAAGCGTAAAAAGGCCTTTCAGAAAGGTTCTTGTGATGTGCTTCATAATTCCTCACTCTCTAAAAAAAGCTTTCAGTTCTTGACGTTCATAACACATCTAGAGTGTCATGGGAGAGTGAAAACCTCAGTCATTGGCAAATCTGTATCAGGTCTCCCCCTTATTGCACACCAGTTTGGACGTGAAGGGGCGAAAATTTTAATTCTTGGTGGGGTTCATGGGGATGAGCCCGAAGGTGTTTGGGCCGCCCTAGGATTGATCGGTGTTTGGAAGGAATCTTTTCCTTTCAAGCTTCGCGTCACCGTTGTTCCTCAATTCAACGTGGACGGCGTGCTCAATAAAGAACGCTTGAATTTGAATGGTGTGGACCTTAACCGTAACATGCCCACCAATGATTGGTCCCAAGATGTCGCAGAACCTCGTTACAATCCCGGACCCGAAGCCAACAGTGAGCCGGAAACAAAAGCTCTTGTGACATGGCTTGAAAAAGAAAAACCTTCTCTGATCATCAGTCTTCATTCTTGGAAGCCGGTCTTAAATACCAATGGAAACTGTCAACCCGAAGCGCAAGCCATTCGGGATCGCACCAATTATGAAATCAAAGACTCCATTGGATATCCCACTCCCGGATGTTTGGGCACTTACTGTGGACTTGAAAGAGATGTTCCCACACTCACTTACGAAATCGAACGGGGCCTGAACATTCACAACGTTTTAAACATTCACGTCCCCGCCGTCCAAGAAGCATTGAAAGTCAGCGAACAAACAAGGCAGAAATCTTTATGAGTGCAGAAGAATTTAAAAATAAAATTTTAGAGTTGAGTGAGAAACCTCAATTTACAGATGAAGAGATTCAGATCATTTCCAAAGTGATCAACCAATTGGACCGCGGAGAAATTCGCGTGGCCTCTAAACACGAGGGCGCGTGGGTCACACATGCTTGGGTGAAGAAGGCGATTTTGCTCTATTTCAAAACGCAAAAAATGACCACCTTTCAAGCGGGACCCTTTTCTTGGTGGGATAAAATTCCAGTAAAGTCTTTTACGGACACCCAAAAAGTTCGCAGCGTTCCACCGGCCTTTGTTCGCCATGGGGCTTACGTGGCCCCTGGCGCTGTATTGATGCCGTCTTACGTGAACATCGGAGCCTATGTGGACGAAGGGTCCATGGTGGACACCTGGGCCACGGTGGGATCCTGCGCGCAGATCGGAAAAAACGTTCACCTTTCAGGAGGTGTGGGGATTGGTGGCGTGTTGGAACCTGCTCAAGCACAGCCGGTGGTGATCGAAGACTATGCTTTTATTGGAAGCCGCTGCATCGTTGTCGAAGGCGTGAAGGTTGGCGAAGGCGCCGTCCTTGGAGCTGGCGTGACTTTAACCAAAAGCACAAAGATTGTGGATATGACGGGATCTGAGCCAGTTACCTTAAAGGGTGAAGTTCCTCCCCGCTCTGTGGTGATTCCCGGAAGTCAGCGCAAAGAATTCCCTGCTGGTGAAGCATTTGTTCCCTGTGCATTGATCATTGGCAAACGCTCGGAGAAAACCGATCAAAAGACGTCTTTAAATGAGGTCTTAAGAGACTTTGAGATTTCGGTTTAGCCCGATTTTTGGGTGACTCACTGAATATTTAAATGCGACTTCCAATTCGAAAAGAAGTTTTACATGTCTCAAAACAAGCCACTTCAGCTCTCACATAAAGCCCAGGCGACAAAGAATTCAAATTTTTTCTCAAGTGACTAAATTCTGACAGACCTAAGTCCGATTGATCATCAAGAGTTAAACAATGCTTTTGGGGGATGTATGAAGGGTCTTAAGAAAAAAACAAAATTCCTATTGCCTTTGGGAGCTTCGCTGCTCGTGGTTGTGGCGTTTCAAAACTGCTCTGGGGTCAACTTTGAACAGGCCCCCATAGAGCAGGTTTCTCAAAGTTCGACCAACCAGCCTCAAGGATCAGAGGATCCGGATCCAACCGAAGAATTGCCGCAAAATGAACTGGATGTTCTCAGTCCCATCTTGCCGGAAGCTCCTGCGCCCAAAGACGATGAGCCCACATCTTCGACCCCTGTGCCAATTCCCCCTCCTAAGGAAGAGGAAAAACCTGAAATTTTTCAAAAGTCCATTGCAATCAACCCCGTCTCCAAAAAGGATGGCGATCTCGACATTGCATTGATCATTGATGACTCCTACTCCAATGTGGACAACATCTCTCGAATGCTCAATGGCATCAACGATCTGTTAAGTAAACTCCAAGGAAAAAAGTATCAGATTTCAGCATTTACCATGGATAATCATATCAACAAGATGATGAAGAGACAGAGCCGCACTCTTCTAGATGATTTTGTAATCACAGAGTACTTGGATGGGACTCCCCTTGCACAACTTGCAAATGGGGGCAACAGCGCACAGTTTCTTCAAAAAATTCAGACTCACTTAGATTCAATAAAAAGCAGAAGCCCCTCTTATGACACCACCCCCAACTACACCTGCGAACTGTTGGCTTATTTGCATAAGAAAATGGTGGAGCAAATGTCTACGGACAAGAGGCATGTCATTCTGGTCATCTCTGATGAAAACATGAACTCCCCCAAATACACGGGTTGCTATAAGACCTATAAATACAAAAGAGAACTTTACTCACAAAACCGAGTTCGAGTCCCCGTGGAGCGCCTTTACAATCTTGAAGGGGGAGGATCGGAATGGAGATCCTCTTCACTCAACTTTGCACTCAACAGTTGCTCAGAGCTTACAAAGGCAAGAATTGATCAAAGCCTTTCGTCAACCTACTATAGAGCCGTTGCTCAGACCTATTCGGGGTGCCAGACTTACTCCTACAATTCTTACAGAGCCGTCCAATCCAGCCAGACTTACTTCTTTGGCTCCTCCGTACGATTTTCGGATCAATTGAATGAGTTTTACAAAATCATTCCCAAAACAAACATGTTCTTTGGATCTTTTATTGTTCAAGGAACAGGTGACATCACCAACCAGGACCAAGAAGTTGGCACTGGACACATCGAACTGAGTGAACTCATAGCCTTTGAACCCGCAAGAAGATCTTACTCCATCCATGATCCGAGCTACTCCAAGTTTGTCTCGGACGTCATTGACTTTGAACACGCCACCAACAAGAACCAGTTTGATCTCTCAAAGTTTTTCTCAGTCTCGCAAATTCAGAGCATGAAAATTGTGGAAATTGAGATTCAAGAGAATTCTGGGCACCGAAAAGTGGCTTTCAGCATCTCTGGAGCGACTGTGGTCATCAACGACAGCACCGTGGACCTTACAAAAGGGGCCAGCCTGAGGATCTCCTACACCAACTAAATAAAATCAATTCACAACCCCTTTTCCAGCAGATTTTTGCTGGAAAAGGGGTTTTTCATTTTGCTTCGCCTTTACTTGAGAAAACTCCCATTCGTAAAAAAGTTTTGCATGTCTCAAAACAAGCCACTTCAGCTCTCATTTAAAGCTGACATAACGAAGAATCGAATTTTTTCTTCAAATGACTAAATGGTGGCAGACTTAAGTCCGATTGTATAAAAAGCGGTCACTGAATTGTTGGGAGTTTTATGAAAGGTCTGAGTCAAAAACTTAAAATTATTGCTCCAATTGGAGTCACGCTTCTCACCTTGATGGGCTTTCAAAACTGCTCTGGAGTCAATTTCGAACAGGCTCCCATAGAGCAAGACTCAAAAAGTCTTTCAAACGAGGTTGATGAGACCAACGATCCCTTGCTTCCCGTGGTCAGCACCCCAGGGATTTCACCTCCAGAATCCATTGCTCCCGTTTATCAAAAAGACATTGATGTCTCACCGGTCTCCAAAAAAGAAGGCGATCTAGACATCGCACTGATCATTGATGACTCTTATTCCAATGTAGATAACATTTCAAGAATCCTCAGTGGAGTGAATGATCTGGTATCCAGTCTCGCTGGGAAAAAATTTATACTCTCCGCTTTTACCATTGATCGCAACTCTCCCTACCACTTGATGACCCGAAGAACCCGGTCCACTTCGGATGGGTGGACCATCTCCGAACTCATAGACGGACGCCCCCTTGCCCAATTGGATTCCAATGGAGACAAGAGCCAATTTCTGTCCACGATTCAAAGCCATCTCAATAGCATTAGAAACAAAGCTCCAGGCTACGACACCACGCCCTCCTATGCTTGTGAGCTGCTTGGATATCTCCACAATAAAATGGTCGAGCAAATGTCTGCAGACAAAAGACATGTCATTCTGGTCATCTCCGACGAGAACATGGGGTCCCCCAAAAACCTTGGGTGCTTGAAGTCCTCTGGTTACAAACGAGAAGCCGCTCCGCCCAGACAAATGGTCACCATTCCCGTGCAGCACCAGCAAAGGCTCGAAGGAGGAACCTTTCAATGGGCTTCCACTCGCATCAACTTCGGTGTGAGCTCCTGCGATCAGCTCACCAAAGAAATGATTGATCAAAGGCTTTCCAGTCCAGCTTTTCGGGCTTTGCCAAACACCTACACCGACTGTCGCCCAGGAACTCTAAATTCCACTCGCATCACAGATTCTAAATACGAATACTTCTTCACATCTACGGGTGCAAACAACCAATCAGAGCCTTCCTCTTCATTTAAAGATCAGTTGAACCAATTCTATAAAGTGATCCCAAAGACAAACATGTTCTTTGGTTCATTCACAGTACTGGGACCCAACGACAAATTGAACGACGACCAAGAAGTGGGATCTGCGCACATCGAACTTGGAGAAATCATGGCGTTTGAAGCCGCTCGAAGATCTTATTCTATCCATGACCCCAACTACTCCAAGTTTGTATCCGACGTTATCAACTTCGAGTACTCCACCAGCCAAAACCGCGTAGACCTTACACAGTTCTTTACGGTTCAGCAAATTGCCGGTCTAAAGATCGTGAGGGTTGAGATTCAAGAAGGCTCACGCTTTAGAACCGTTGCCTTCAGTGCTGCCGGCTCAAACTTAGTCATCAACGATGCCAGTGTGGATTTAAGCAAAGGCGCCAAGCTCAGAATCTCTTACAACTGAGGTTAAACCAACGGGATACCTGGAGTCGAATTTTGAGGACGCAACTCTAAGCTTTACGAAGGGCTTGAGTTGGCGTCCATTTCACTAAGGTTCTTAGAGGAAAATACGCGCCTAAAAAAGCCAAGCACAGACTGAATCCAAAGATGATCAAAGTTTGCATCAAACTCCAGCTCGCAGGAATGCGCGAATCATAATAAATGTCCGGCAGAACATTGATCGGATACAACTCCATCAAAAAAGAAATCAGTGAACCCACAAAAATTCCAATCAGAGTTCCTCCTAAAGACAACCACAAACCAATTCCGGTAAACACATGACGGGTGCGATTTTTCGAAAGGCCCATGGCCATCATCATTCCGATGTCTTGCTTCTTTTGCGCAATCAAAAGGGCAAGGACCGTCACCAAAGAAAAACTAATGATCGAAACCGCAAGCGCTAAAAAAGAAGTGGTTAAAGTTCGCTCCAAGCGCAGAGCAAAAAACAAAGCGCCGTTAAGCTCTCTCCAACTTTGCACTTTAAATTTTGGAAACTGTTCTTTGAGCTGACCTTCAAGAGAGCTGAATTTGTAGGGGTTGTTGAGAAAGATCTCCACCCCTCGCCACAGACTGGAAGACCGAAATCTTGGAGGAAAGGTCTTTTCAAAATCATAGATCATCAAATTGCCGTCGATCTCGGCGTTTTGAAGAGACACCAACGCTTTGACGGTCACTTGCAATATGGGAGGCCCTTCGCCTTTTGGCAAAAGCAAGGTGTCTGGGGCAATCACGGAAACACGGTCCCCTTCAAAAATCCCAAGACTTCTTGCCAAATCCACACCAAGGATCACTTCCCCAGGACCCAATCCCATGGAAGGACTTTCTACGTCTTCAAGAGGACGCCACACCTTGGACAAAAATCCTTTGACGGACTCCGCATCCACTCCTTTTGCCACCACTCCACCAAAATTTCCGTCGATGGTTCTTAAAACCAGATCTTGAGTTTCAAAGGGCGAAACTCTCTTCACTCCGTCGGTGTGAACTTTGACTTCACTTAATAAAGATTTGATTTCCACCTGATCTGCGGGGGCGTGAATCAGAATGTGAGGTTGAACTGAGAGAAGATTTTTTTCGATGGTCTCATTGAAACCATTCATCACACTGGAAACCAAAACCAAGGCCGCAACCGACAAGGACACTCCCACCAAATTGATCCAGGCAATCACTTTGACCAAAGATCCAGATCTTTTCGAAAGCAGATAGCGCCAAAAAAGGAGGAATGAAAACTTCATAGATGAGCATAGACTAGCGACTTTGCGGGCCAAAAGCCAGCCCAGAGCCGGATTGGAACTATTTCCTCAGGAAGAGGGATTTTAAATAGCTCAAAAAGCCTTTTTGAGGGCGACGTGAGAGAGAAACTCCCCCACTTTCAAGCCCTTCGGTTAAGGTCTTTTGAAGCGTAGCGTTTAAATCGGACATGCCTAAAAGAATTTGATGAGCATAAATTAAAGTGGAGGATTGAGGTTCCAGGTCATATTGAATCTTTTCGCTGGCCTCATAGGCCAAAGGACCACCCGCCATGGCCTCTTCTTCCAAAATCATCCCGGTTTGAAGAGGAGCATTTAAACTCCACTCGGTCACCTGCCCCATCACACTCAATTGAAATTTAATCACTTCTCCATTGCCATTTTTCCACATGAAAAAATCCACGCCATAGGGAGAGTGGTACCACTCGCTGACAATCTCCAAACCATTTTGCTTCAAGAAATCTGTCGAAATCTTTCGCGTGGACTTGGCTAAAATTTTTGGAGAGATCCAATTTAACATAAATTATTTGGAAGCCGGCATGCGCTTCTTTTTGCTCCTTTTTCTTTCTTCTTCACGAACTTCTCTGACGCTTCCACGAATAAAGAAAGAACGCTGCATGGCTTTTAAAAGCACCACGGCTTCATCCAAAGCTTCCACCGCACGAAGGCTTGTCTTTGGAAGATCTGGAGCCACGGTTGCAATGGCCGGAGTGATTTTCTTAAACTCTCGAGTGAGAACGTTCAGGTTTTCCACAATGTGAGCCATGCTCATCGCAAAGTCAGGTGCCTCCTGTTTGAAGACCGGAATCATTTCGCCCATCTCTTTACTGACCAACGAAAGATTCGACATCACCTGTTCCAACCGCTTTTTCTTAAGGGCCACATCCGTCACCTTGGTGACTTCAATGGACATGCGATTCAGGTTTACAAGCAAGGGCATGATTTGATCCAAAGCTTTTACAAGATCTTTGGCGCGCTCGCCGTCCGCAAAGGCCTCACCCACCACCTTTGCACTTTGAGCTAAGCTTTCGAACGAAGCCAAAAAGGCACCCATTCTTTTTCCACTTAAAATCTCCATAAGGTCTGCAGATTCCACCGCGGGAATTTCCGCACCCGCTGCTAAAATATTCTTTCCGCCATTTTCCGAGTGCTGAATGTCAAAAACCTTGTCTCCAATGACAAAGGGTCGAAGAACCATAATGCGACTGCCCTCACTGATTTCGGCTGCGTAGTCAGACAACACATCAAATTCCACGCGAATTTTATTTTGAGAAATCAAATGGGTGGAGGTCACATGGCCGACCTTATATCCAGACATCTGAACCACTGTTCCCGGAGAAACTCCTTCTGCCGAGGGCAAGAAGGTGTGAAAGTGAGTTCTGGGTGAAAACCAACCTTTTTTTACGGCGACGGCCACAAAGGATGCCAAGCTCAGAACGATGGCTGCGCTGACAAAAACTCCGGCCACCTTTTCAAATTTGGTAAATTTCACGATCATGCGCTCTTCCTTTCTGACGCTGAAGTTGTGTTGCAATCAATGGATTGCCCCTGAAACTTCGAAATGAGAGACTTGTCTTCAGACGAATAAATGACGTATTTCAAAGATCCTTTTTCAAACATTTCATCCACTTGATGGAAGAATCCCTCCTTTGCCCGATCACTGAGGCCAGTCGTGGGATCATCCAAAAGCAAAACCTCTGGATCAAGAACCATGGCTCTTGCCACGCACGTGGCTTTTCGTTGGCTTCCTGTTACATCTGACGGTCTCCGGTTGCGATCTTCAACAATTCCAAAACAATCCAGCAGTTCATTCATTTTCAAGATTGCTTCTTCCGCGTCTAAAAAATTGTGGTAGTGAATAGGAAGGATCAAGTTCTCAAGAAGAGTACGGTTGTTTAAGAGACCCCCAAAATCAAAGGCGTACCCCAGCCTCAATCGGATGTCCGACCACTCCTCAAAAGAAAATTTTGTCACATCTTTGCCATTATAAAAAATTTCACCGGAGTTTGGCATCAAGGACCCAGCAAGAAGTTTTAAGGTAACAGATTTTCCTCGTCCCACAGAAGTGAAGATACGATTGAATCCTGGCTGAATTTCAAAATTCAGATTTTCAAAAACTTTCAAATCTCCAAATTGAACCGTCAGATTTTTTGCAACAATGGATTCGATCATAAGATCCCCGCTTCCATCAGTTTGCCAATGTAAAAGGTTGCAGAAAGAATCACTTGAAATCCAGTGACCGTCAAAAGACTGTGCACCACCGCTTTGGTGGTTACTTGAGGAACCTCAAAAGATCCCCCTTGCACAGACAGCCCATAATAACAACACACCGAGAAAACCATCAGGCCCGCCATAAAAATCTTCAAAGAGAAGAAGTAAAGGTCACGCATGGAAATGGCGTTGGAAATCAGATTCAAGAAGGACTCCAAACTCATCTCTCCAGCAATTTGAGTCAAAAGAAATCCGCCGGCAAAAGCGATGACGGCGAAGTAAATCCCTAAGCACATCAGGCTGATGATTCCACCAATCAACCGGGGAAAGACCACATAACTCAATGGGTGAATGCCCATCATCTCTAGAGCTTCGATCTCGCGATGCACTTTCATGTTTCCAAGTTCAGAAGCAACGGCAGTTCCCGATCTGGCCACAACCACAAGTGCCGTCAGCAAAGGTGCAAGTTCGCGAAACACCACCGATACCAGAAGGCTTCCCACCATTCCCCCGCCACCAAGAAGGGACAACTGCGAAGAGGATTGAAGCAGCACTAAACTTCCCGTGGCCAGAGCCAACACAGAAATCAAAGGCAATGCTTGAAAACCTGTAAAATAAATTTGTGCGGCGATCACTTGAATGACCGATCGATAACCTTGAGCTTCGTTGACAAAGAAGGCGCGAATAGATGTGTACGCCAAAAACCAAGCGTTTAAAACCACCTGAATCGGTTGCAAAGTTTTTCGTCCCAATGGACCTACGATTTTATTGATAACCATTGGAATTCTATTCGGAATTTTAAAGCGTTATCAATAGGCCCAGAGGGCGTAAAACATAGACTTCAGGACCTCGACGTTCAGCTCGAAAAATCCTGGCTTTAAACTGCCACTCACAATTCCGTGGGTTTTAATTTGGACATCCAAAGGAAAACGCGCACGAAAGGTTTTGATTGCCCGATGCATATGCAAGGTCGAGGTGACCAAAAGGACAGAACGACATTTCAAGGCACCGACCAAAGCCTCGCTTTGAACCGCATTCCCGTAAGTGGTGCCCGAGCGTTTTTCCAAAACCACATCCTCTTCTGAAATTCGAAAGAACGCCGGAAGTTGCGGAAAAATTTGGTAAAGGGTGGAGGAAGGATTCACTCCAGAAATAATGAGTTTTTTCACTCTTCCCTGCTCCAGAAGATTAAAACCTTCCGAAATGCGACCGGGGCCACCCGTTAAAACCACAGCACAGTCTGCGCCGTGGTTTTCGGTCCATGAAGTGGGAGTGCTGGCATTGACAGCCTTTCTTTCGCGAATCAGGAGGCTGAAAAAGCCAATGGCAAGAAGAGCGAGAAGAAAATATCCAATGCCTTTCTTCATGAGCGGCGAGCAATGACCTCAATTTCAACATTCACCGCTTTTGGAAGTGCGGCCACTTGAACGCAGGAGCGCGCTGGAAAAGGCGCCTGGAAGGCTTTTGCATAAATCTCGTTCACTTGAGCAAAGTCCTTCATGTCGGTCAGAAAAATTGAGGACTTGATCACATGTGAAAAGTTCAAATCGGCTTCCTTAAGCACCGCTTCGATGTTGCTCATGACCATTTCGGTTTGTTTTTGAATGTCGCCCGTAAAGACTTCGTTGGTTTTGGGATCAATGGGAACTTGGCCTGAAAGATAAACCAACCCGTCCACTTCAACCGCATGGGAATAAGGGCCAACAGGTTTTGGGGCATGGTCTGAATTGAATGCTTTTTTCATCACTCCTCCTTAGAAGTAAAATAGAATTCCGGCGCGCAACGGGTGATCTCCGATGGTTCGAAAACGAACTTCGCTGGAGATGGAGGTCACTCCCAAACCCGCTTCAAATGTGAAGGACAAACTGTCTAGACCAGCAAAGAAAAATTCTCCGCCAAAGGTGGCTTGGCCTTCAAATCCAGAGTCTGTTGAGCCATTGAGTTCTCGACTGACAATGCCCCCGCCTGCTGCCACAAAGAAGTTCATATTTTGTTCCCGAAAAACGATGCGCATCAGTTTTGCTAAAATTCCAAAGCGAGAGGCGTTGTCCTCGGTGTCGACGCCCAAAGAGCCCGAAATTCCATAAAGGTCATTGGGAAAGTATCGCGCTGCCAGACTGGGCATGTCGTTCACCACACCGAAGTTGTTGGCGTATCCCACTCCTAGCCGGGAGGTGAGGTCTTTGGCAAAAGTCACGGATGAGAAAAAGAGCATGCAGATGAGCGCCAGGCTCTGAATACGGATCATAAATTCCCCCTCAAGTCCCTAGTACATCCCCTAACCCCTTTGAATTTCAAGAAAAATTTGTTTTTTTGATGGACAATGTCTAAAGAATTTTATACCAAAAGGTTTCGATCTTATTTGATCAGGGGCCTTAGCTCAGCTGGGAGAGCGCAACGCTGGCAGCGTTGAGGTCAGCGGTTCGATCCCGCTAGGCTCCACCAATTTTTCCCACCTCGTTTTTTCTGAGGTAATCAGATTTTGGCGTAACTAATTGAATTAAAACCACAATGGTTTCCAATGGTTACGTTTATCTGCTTCTTTTGATGTTACTTGAGATTACACGAAATTACTCGATTTCGCCTAGAGTTGCCTAGAGTAGTGCCTAGAGCAATTCGCAAGCGATTTTCGGAAATTTCAAATTCGCAATTTGAGTTTCAAATGCGTTTGTTTTCGAGAGTTTACTTTGTCGCATATCACTGGCAGAAGCGTCGCTTTTCTAAACCAGTGAACTGCTGGCAGGGGGCCATTCTAAATCTCAAAAAGCAAAAGCTTTTAACAAAAAAAGGAGAAAGAATGGAACAAACTAAAACACCAAGAAGTAGACAGAAAATTATGCTGCCTGAAACATTGGCACTAAGGAAAATGCGCGAAATTTTAAACTTAGATCGCAAACAAGCAGCTATCCTTGTCGAAAAAAATGCCAAGCAATTAGAAAAAATAGAAAACGGTTTTGTTGAACTAACCCCTGCACTTGTTAGTCAATTTATCAAAAACTATGGATTCTCTATTGCTAACTTTGAGTTACTTGTTGAAGGAAGAGTTGAGCAAGTAAAAAGAAACCTTAGTCCCAAAGCGAAAAAAGTAATTGAGAACAATAAGCTTAGGAGAAGTTACAAGAAAAATATTACCAAAGAAGTAAGGACTCTTCAGGTTTTGCGTAAACTAAAAGGCGTAACTCAGTATCAAGCGAGCTTCCTTTGTAAATACCATAAGACTGCAATTGGACACATTGAGAATGGACGAGTTGAAATCCCAAGCTCAAGAATCCAGCACATTGTGAAGTCCTATGGCTTCACAATGAAAGACTTTGAATATCACATGAAGTCCGAGCGATTTGTCACAGATATTCAAGATGAATGTATGGAAATTATCAGAGGGCTTTCAGAAGAAAAGCTCAAAGCTGTTTACCCACTACTAACAACATTTTAAGCTTAATTTTTAATATAAGGAGTTTCAAAAATGAAAAATACAGATTCAACAACTAAGAAAAATTACAACTATACTTCTATTCGAGTTAAAGACAAAACCAAGGACGATGTGACAAAGTTCTTGGAGAAAGTGAACAAAACTGAAGACTGCGGAAAGGTAACTTTTGACACTTTGATCGGCTACTTTTTAGAAAAGGTCGAAAAAGAGGACATTGAATCGCTTCAGTTGAAAACTGTCACTTGGTCACATGAAGAAAAGCGTCTTCGCAAACTTTGGGAAAAGAAAAAAGGCAAAGTTTCTGACAATAAATGGAAAGAGATGCTTTACCTCGGACAACTAGGAGAATTCATTTCGTCAAACTCCAGGCTTAAGGTAGCTGCAAATGTTTAAGCCTACTTGTCGCAAACCTACAGAGGGAAATGTCATTTTTCCCTCTGTTTTTAGTAACTTAAGACTCGATCTTGACAAACTACTAATATTTTAGTAGTTTAAGTGAAGGAGCATGGATGGCAACGAAGAAGATAGACTACTATGTGACGGAAAATGATAAAGCACCTTTCCTTGAATGGGTTAACAATTTGGATATGACCAGCCAACTTAAAGTTGACCGTTTAATCCAAAGAGTCGCCCGAGGCGGTGCTAAAAAGTCGATTAAAAGTTTAAAGGATGGTGTCTTTGAAATAAAGATTCCTCACGGCCCTGGGTTAAGGGTGTACTTTGGTGAAGATGGAGACAAGCTCATTCTTCTTTTAGTCGGTGGAGATAAAGGAACTCAAGGCAGAGACATTAAAAAAGCTAAAGAGTATTGGAGTAATTATGGCAAACAGAAATAAAAGCTATGACGAAGTGTTAGCTAGTAAGTTTGAAAACCTTGAATATGCTCAAGGCTATTTGCTTGATATTGTCGAAAGCGAAGGACTTTCTGTTGATGAAGCCCTACGCGAAACAATTAAAGCAATGGGACTACAGAGCTTTGCTAATAAGGCTGAAGTCTCTATTCAAGGAGTCTCAGACTTCGTGGCAAAAAGGCATAAATGGAGTGCTGAAAAGCTCTCCAAGCTAA
Source organism: Bdellovibrionaceae bacterium UBA6776 (assembly GCA_002453155.1). Lineage (GTDB taxonomy): Bacteria > Bdellovibrionota > Bdellovibrionia > Bdellovibrionales > UBA1609 > UBA6776. The sequence continues at coordinate 6,256 of DKGG01000038.1, read as the reverse complement.
TTGAAAAGGTTTTTCATCTAAGAGTGAAACTAACACTTGAAGCACCAGATTCGAGCGAAGTTGCATAGGTGTATTCTCCCCCTTAGCTATGACTGAAATGAAAGATAACGATAAAAAATCTGTGCTGGAAGCAAAATTCTTCCAGCACTATTAGCTGTAAATAACTAACTTCCAATTCCAGCAGCTTTTAATCCTTCTGCGGTTGGCCCTTTGACTTGGTAACAATCAGCGAGCTTACCATTTACAACTACAGCAGGTACCCTAGCTATTCCAAGTTCTTTAACTCGTTTAGGCAGAAATTTCTACTAAGTTAATGGCATTATAAAGCTTCAACTTCCTTTGCTGCCACATGATGCCGTTTATTTTTTTTGGCAGGAAGTTCCATAAACCGTTCAAAAACCAAATATAGAATAGGAAGAACAACCAGTGTTAAAATAGTGGAAGAAAATAACCCTCCAATAACAACTGAAGCTAGTGGTCTTTGAACTTCTGCACCGACGCCTGTTGATAGCATCATTGGAACAAAGCCGAACATTGCAACAAGTGCTGTCATTAATACAGGACGTATTCTTAATACAGTTCCTTTCTTTACCAATTCTAACCCTTTTAAACCGGCAGCTCGCAAATCATTAAAGCAATTAACCAAGACAACACCATTTAATACGGAAATCCCGGATAAGGCTATAAATCCAACTCCAGCAGAAATACTAAAAGGAAGTCCGTTGAGCATAAGGCCGATAACACCACCGACCAGAGCAAAGGGAACCCCCATAAACACCAGAATAGTCTGAGCAACACTGCCAAAGGCAATATAAACCATAGCTAAAACTAACAACAGAGCTACAGGTGCAAAAATAGAAAGTCTATTTCTTGCCTGTATCAAATTTTTAAAGTTACCACCCCATTCTAAATAACTACCGGGGGGAAGTTTAACCTCTTTTTCAACTTTTGCTTGTGCTGTACGAACAAATGTCTCTGTATCAACACCTCTAGGATTTATAAGTACAGCTACTCTACGTTTTGTTTGTTCGCGATTAATTAATCCGTACCCCTCATCAAACTCTACAGTTGCTGCTTGTTTTAATGGAACTAAAGTTCTCTCACCAAGTTCAACAGGAATTGATCGGATGACACTTAGATCTGATCGATACTCCTCACTTAGTCTAACTAATACTGGAAATTTTCGAACTCCTTCATAGATATAGCCAACTTCTTCACCTCCCATAGCAATTTTCACCGCCTCAAGTATCTCTCCCTTTGGTACCCCTAATGGAGCTAAAAACTCTTGATCTGGTGTCACTGTAAGTATTGGAGAAGCGCCTTGAAGTTCAGTTTCTACATCTCCAGCACCTGGGACTGTTCTGACGACAGATGCAACTTTTTCAGAAACCTCAACTAAAGATTCAAAGTCGTCCCCAAATATCTTTACTGAAACGTCTGCTCTTGTCCCTTCAAGAAGCTCATTAAAACGCATTTGAATTGGTTGACTCACCAAAACACGCTGTCCCGGTATTTCTGCCTCTAATTGCTCGACAATTGCATGGGTAACCTCAGCCCACGTATTAGGAGAATTTGAGTTTTTAGGCCAATCTTCTCTTTTTTTGAATGTTACGAAAGTATCAGCAAGGTTTACCCCCATTGGGTCAGTGGCAACCTCAGCTGTACCAATTCGACTAAAAACGGCCTGCACTTGTGGAAATTCTTTTATTATAGACTCAGACCTTTCTTGCAATCTTATTGCTTGATTTAGAGATATATTTACGGGTCGTACAAACTGCAATGTTCTAGATGCTTCATCCATTTGCGGAAGGAATTCTCCACCTAGACGACTAAAAAGAAAGCCTCCTGCGACTATTGCGAAAACACCTATGATAATTGTAACAGCTTTAAACTTTGTTGCGAGTGAAAGAGTAGGTTTATAAATTTTTTCCGCCATTCTCATCAACCACGGATCTTTTTCTACGACCTTACCACTCATGAAAATACTTGCTAATGCAGGAACAGTTGAAAAAGAGAGTACCAACGCACAAAAAACAGCAAGGGCAAAAGTGGCCGCCATTGGTTGAAACATTTTTCCTTCAATACCTGTTAAGGCTAAAACTGGGAGAAATACAACCACAACAATTAGCTCTCCAAAGCCGGCGGCAGTCCTAATCTCAACCGTTGCCTCATAAATAACCCGCTGGACCTCTTCTCTTGTTAATCGCCTGCCGACTTCTTTTCCTACATCGTGAAGCTTGCGTACACAATGATCTAAGACAATTACAGCGCCATCTACTATTATTCCAAAATCTAAAGCACCAAGACTTAGAAGGTTTCCTGAAATATTAAATTTCCTCATAAAAATAAACGTTAATAACAAAGAAAGAGGGATTACCATAGCAGTGATAACTGCTGCTCGAACATTGCCAAGTAAAAAAAGCAAGATCAATATTACTAGGGCTGCACCTGTAAGAAGATTATGTTCAATAGTGCCAAGGGTTTTATTCACCAACTCTGATCGATCATACAATACCTCTAATTTAACATCGCTAGGAAGATTTTTTTTAATCTCTTCCACCCTTTCGGCCACTCGCAGGCTTACATCTCTACTATTTTCGCCAAGAAGCATCATTGCTGTCCCAAGAACAGCTTCTTTTCCATTAACCAGCGCTGCTCCAGTACGAAGCTCTGAAGAAAGTTTTACTTCAGCTACGTCCTTAATTAATACTGTGGTTACAGAATTAAGAGGTTTAAGAGGAGTGTTTTTGATATCATCAAGATCAGAAAGCAGCCCTTGTCCTTTTACTACAAATTGCTCTCCTGATTGCTGAACATAGCCACCACCAACATTATGATTAGTATTTTGTAAGGCTTCTACAATACTCGAAAAACCAACTCCATACCGAGTTAGTTTTTGTGGATCAGGAATGACATGAAACTGCTTCTCATATCCACCGATAGTATTTACTTCAGCGATGCCGGGAACTGTAAGTAATCTTGGTTTTATGTCCCATTCTTGAATAGACCTCAGTCGCATCAACTTTTCAAAGTCTGAAAGGTCTTGAGTATCACTGTCTTTGTATTTGAGCGCATAGAAAAAAATCTCTCCAAGACCTGTTGAAATTGGGCCCAAGTTTGGTTCTGCCCCTTGGGGTAATTCCGAAGATATACTTTGTAAACGCTCAGATACAAGCTGCCTTGCTCGGTATATATCATAACCGTCTTCAAAAACGACAGTCACAACAGAGAGACCAAAACGACTTATTGATCGTACCTGCTTGACACCAGAAATTCCGCCCATAGAGTTTTCTATTGGAAAAGTAATTGAACGCTCGGCTTCCTCTGCGGAGAGACCACCAGCTTGTGCAAAAACCTGTACCTGTGTATTTGTAATGTCTGGTACGGCATCAATTGGGAGATTTGTAAAACTAAACCATCCAAATGCAGCGAGTAATAATGTAGCAAATAACACAACTCCACGATGGTAAACTGAAAAATAAATTATTTTATTCATGATTTCTTCGTTCCTAAATTCAATCCACGCAAGCGTCAGCTTCAGGCCCAAAGACATCAAGCTCCACAACTCTTAACAATCCACTGTTTCTTACAACGATTTGATCTCCAGCTTTAAATTCCTTTGACTTAAACGTTGCATTTTTTCCCTCAAAGTATGGTTCTACTTCAACAGACCTGTACCACCCATCTCGTAGACGATAAACGGCCACAAAGTCTAAGTATCGAACTAAAGATGTTTTGGGAATCGTAACTACTGGTCCTTCCACAACCTTAACTGAAATGCCCAAGTTTCTTATTGCTTTTTCAGATAGTTTAAAGCCTTCTTTTTCATTTGATAAAGTAACTGCTTTACCTGATCCTATCCGACCTTTTTCTGTTTTTTCGTTTTCTTCTCCATAGGCTGGAAGGAGTAGTAAAAAAACAGAGAATATTAAAAAATATTTTTTCATAAAAATTCCTTTGGGACTTCGCCGGAAAAAGCATTTAGCATCCAGTACAAATTATATGCGACTAATTCTTTTTCTTGGATAGCTTCAAGTGTTTCTAGCGTCGAACGATAACTTTCAATGATTGCAGAAGGCTGAACCATCCCTCTAGATAAATAACTTAAGGATTCCGTAATAGAACCTTTTAAGCTTTCCTGAGTTGGAGAACTCTTTAGAAAGTTAGTAACATCGTTATATTGTTTTACATAGATTTTAATTTTAGAAGATTCATATAACTGAGTTTGAGATGCTATTACTTTTGCTGTTGAAAGCTTAGCTTGACTTTGTTGTCTGCCTCCACTGTTTGTATTAAAAAGGGGGATTGTAAACTCAATTCTAGCTCCCCAAGAAGTTTCGCTGCTTCCATTTCTTTCCATGGTGGGACCAATTGCTAGCTCGGGCCATGCAAGGCTTTTTTGAAGCGCAAGTTCTCCCTGAAGCTGTTCTATAGATGCTAACGCTATTCTAGTTTTAAATGTACTCTTTTTTGAAATAGAATCTAATTTGGGCCAGTCCTTTTTCTCTTTGGATTTTAGCGTTTCAGAGCTGGAAAGTTCTCGTCCGATAGATGCTTCAAGGCTTGCCTTTATTAAACTCAATTTGCGATCAAGAGCTAAAATCTGAGTATCTAGAACAGTTCTCTGCATAAGAAAAATTGAAATTGCTGTTTTCTCTTCAGGTGATTGGACAACTTTTGCTTTTAATCTCTTTGTCAAATGACTAAGAGATTTTTTCATTTCTAAAAGTAAAGTATATCTTATTTTACTTTGTCGATATTTAACTAAATCCATTGCAACACTGGAAGCAACTTCAGCTAATAAAAATTCATCGTTGATTACAGATATTTTATTTTCGGCATTAGCGATTTTAATTCTTGAAGACCTTTTCCCACCAATTTCAATGGGCTGTACAATTGAAATACTTTGCCCATCTTCTGAATTGAAATTAATTTCAGACTCGACTTCAGGGTTTAGAAACTGGGCAGCCATTTTTTTTCGCCCCTCTCTTTCATTTTTTCGAATCTTTAGAGTAGCAACTCTCTTATCCATAGAAAGTGCACAGCGATAAAACTGGGCGGCTTTTTTAAACTTAATATTACAGTCTTCCGCTAATACATTATGCGATGTTGTTAAGAGAAATAATGTTATTAATACTTGCATGTGATCTCCATAACTACGCTCTTTTTCTATGGTGAGGATTTGATCTATTCGAATTTACTGATTTATTCCGGCAACGATCTGATGTCCTCTTCTTAATTTCAGACTTAAACCTAGAAAGATCCTTTTTAAAAGATCCATCTTCATCGGGAAGTTTAGAAATAGTTAGATAGAACGTTTCTATCACTTTTTCTGGCACAAGGCGGTGATAAATCCAACGCCCTTCCTTCTCTGCTTGTAGAAGACCCGAATGGCGAAGGGCCTTAAGGTGCCTAGAAACATTTGATTCAGGCTCTTGGAGCGCCTCAGTTAATTCACATAGGCAGGCTTCTTCTCTAGGTAATGAAACCAAAATCTTCAAAATCCTTAAACGAGTTTTATCAGACAGAGCTTTAAAAATTTCAGTAGGTTCGATATTTGCTTTATACATACTTGCATACTTGCGTAAGTATGATAGTGTGTCAAGAAATAATTCGTTATTGTTTTTAACAACAAAAGGAGAAATCATGAAAAAGCTATTTATCGCATTTGGATTATTAACAGGATTATTATCAACCAACGTGCTTGCTGATGAGGCAACTAACAATCTAGTTAAGTATTGCCAGAAACACTGTAAAAAAGCGAAAACCCCAGAAAAAATCCACAAATGCGTTGAGAAGAAAGCCCGATTAAACAAATCATTTAAAAAGTCCAAATGTTGGGAGGTAAACGAAATTTTTGAAAAGAAGAATAAAGAATCTGAATAATGTTGAGTCTTCATGGATGAACTCCAGCAATTTTCTTTTGGCCCTCATCACGGATGATCAGCACCCCCATCAACAGAGCACCAATTACTATTGCACAATCAGAAATGTTAAATGCTGGGTAAGTAAAATATCGTTTAAAGTGAAAGTCCAAGAAATCTATTACAAAGCCATGCTCAAGCCGGCTCGTCCAATTTCCCAGGGCGCCGCCGGCAATGGCCGAGACTGCAATAAGTTTCATTCTTTCTTGATCTGAAATTCTTCTAACATTAAAAGTAATAAAAGTTATTACTCCTAAAGGAATAGATAGCAAAAATAGTTTTCTGACATATTCAGGTGCATTACTTAGATGCGAAAATTTTTAATTGCGTTT
>DKGG01000047.1:854-30287 GCA_002453155.1 Bdellovibrionaceae bacterium UBA6776 | reverse complement strand
ATCTATATCAATATGGCGATAACCTCTCAAAATCACTCCCTACCACTCGAAGTCGAAAAGAACCCCCGCTTTTAAAACCTCAAAAAATTAATCGGCTTTCAAAATTGTAAACACAGAAAAGTTGGTGTTTACCTCAGCTTCGAGCCCATCCGGATTGAGATATACTCCGTCAAGTCCCTTTGGCGAAACTTTTTTATCGCCGACGTTATAGTCTGCAGAAAGAACTCCGACAGCTTCCCAACGGTCATTCAACAAGATGGCTCCGGACTGCCCCGCACCCGTGTCACAGTCAGTGCGCAATCGGTTCTTCTTCGCTTCAACTTTTAAAACTTTGCAAGTTTGTATAATACGTTTGTTATGATTAATGTCACCATCCATAAAATTGTAAGCCTGTGTGGCAACAACGGTTAAGCGGTCTCCAACTTTGAGGTTTTTGCCATCGCCAATGTCATAATGACGAATTCCTCGTGGAGCGGTTTCAATTTTAATTCGAATTTCGTCACTTCCAACATCCGTAATTCTATTGATGCAGTTTGGTTTTCCTTTGACTGTTTCTGCTCGAAATCGAAAAAATTCTTTTGTGACGGTTTCTTGAACGTAGCATTTGGTCAGATCATGAAACTCCTTGCAATTGTCCTTAGGAGTGATCACGTGAGAAGCCGTTGAAATTTGTTTGGGCCCAGTTAAACTTGCAACACCCAGAAGCGAGGCATATTCAGTTCCATCTTCGCCTTTTTCTGTCTCTGGCAAAACGCAAAAGACTCTCATGGTTGCACGGGTGTTTTCGGAATCCGTCAGTTTTCGTTCATCTTGACCATAGACTGCGATGTTTTGAATCAAGTCTTGGTACGCTCGAGTGTTAACGGGTTCGAACTTCTTTTTTGCCAAGTTGGAAATCGGTCGAGGCATCGCCACTGCAAAGTTCCCAAGAAACAGCATCCCAATAAAGGAAGGAAAGATTGATAAGTTTTTCAAATGAGGAAATTGACGTTTCAACACGTAAGCAGGCCTTTCTCAGACTAAATGACTATGTGCGACACACTACGCCTACTCCTGAAATAATCCAATGAAATTATGTGCTTAGGGATGATTTCTGTAAAATATCTATGGATATAGTTTAGTCAGTTTTTGGAGTTAAGATGTAATTTTAAGGATTTAGGATTGTCGGCAATGACCATACCAAAATACAAACTCAGACAGTCCATTTTTCCAGGCGCCTAGGATTTTCTAAGCAGCCGAAGACGATCAAACCTTGGGTATGGCGGGACGAATGCACTCGGTTGAATAGATATTGAGTTGGAATAGATCCAGGAAGTTCTCAAATTCAAAATTGGGATCACACATGCCTCGTCATACAGGATTTCATAGAAAGCCTTCTCATAATTCTCGTCCACGTCCCTTTCGGCCAATTCATATTCTCGAATTAGATCGCACATTCTTCCGTTAGGATCTGGAAATCGGACCCCCATTTTCGTGCAAAACATCAGTTCATTGTTTAGATTTGAAATTTCCTTTCCCGCCAAGACCGAAACCAGCCTCATGTCGAATTTTTCATCGGACAGAACCTTTTCCATCCAGCCCTCTCCAATTTCAGCCGGACTCAAAATCTTCAATGCGATGTTCATCTCATTTAGCGTTTGGACAATCTTTTCAATCAATTGATCGGATTCGGAAACCGAAAGAACTGATGCCAAATTTACTAAAGTTAACTGGGCATCTTTAAACTCAAAATTTTCTTCAGAATTCAAAACCTTATGAACGACATCATCGGGAACTTTGTTATCTGCACAGAATCTATCGGAGATTTCAGCTCTCATCGACTGGAAATCTAGCCTTTTTAAATTTTTCCTTAGCTTCTTCGCAAAGGCTCTACGCGCGTTTAAATTTTTAAAACCGCTGTTTCGCTTTGGACTCAAAACTAACGCGCACAGAAATTCATGAGGAGCACGAATGATTGAAAATTTTGAATTGTCGACGTGGTCAATATCCCCAGTCTGAAAAATTTGAATCTTAGAAGAATTGATACTCTGATTTACCGATTGAACAAATTTAAACGTTATTTTTTTTGGAGTTTCTTCTAAATTGGAAAACCAACCTTCTCGTTTTTCTATGGAAATTTCATTTTTCTTGGCATCCAATTTTGTTAAAAAATGTGATCCCGAAAAGTCAAAATCCTGACTTAACTTCCAATTTTCGTTTTCATCATAGTTTTCTGGGGAATAAAATCCGAAGTAGGCACAGTTTAGAAGATCTAAAAATAGTTTCGGCTTTCTAACGAACTTAAATACAACTTCATTTTGTTCTGTAAAATAAATCCCAGATATCTTATTAGTTTCTGAATTCTTAAACTCTTGCCAACCTTCCAATCGGTCGAACTGAAGCAGACTTCCCCAAGATTTTAATACCCGCGCTTGTCGTTGAATACTATCCACATAGGTTTTAGCATTGATCAAAAATCCATTTTTAGTAGTAAGGTTTTGCCGAATCGGAAATTTCCACTCCAATTGATCCCTAGAATATTCCCATGAACTGGCCAAATACGGTTCAAATTTTTCCGCATTGCCAAATTTGACTAAAGTCCCTACAAGGGCATCCATCACAACAGCATTCGACATTGAATCCGAATGAAGTGGATTGATACTAAAAGGCCGAGGTGATTTTGAAACAAAGAAATATTCGAGGTTCAAATTGTTCATACCTTAGTCAAAACTCTTTCTAGCCATTTCAAGTTTTCCTTGTTTCTTTGAAAGGGCTAGAAATAAATCTATGATTTTCATTTATTTGAGTCTCACATCCCTAAGACTTAGATGAAATCCAAAATTCATATCTGGTATCGATATACGTTTGTTGAATACCACAGGAATTCCATTTTGAGAGATTGGGATTATGTAAGAATTATTTTCCCAATCTTTAAACGCCTTGGTGTAACCAGATAATCTTTCACCTTTTTCCTTCTTAAATCGAAAGTTTTTTAGCTCTTTAAACAATTTTGCCACTGGAATCTTCATATTTTTTAAAATCGAATTCGGGTCCAGCATTTCCAAAAAGCCATCTGGATCTGGAAATACGCCTTGATATGGCGCGATCAAAATATCAAAGTTCGATTCCAATATCTCCTCTAAATATTCCTTACCTTTTAAGCTTTTTGAATGAACTTCTATTCCATTTTTATTCAGTTCTTCTACAATCATTTTTTTTGTCTTCTTTAGAAATATGCCTTTGGGAAAGAGGATACTTAATTCTTTAAGATGATTGTGCGAAGCCACTTTATTTACTTTTCGACCTTCATAATAGCTTTCCGGCATAATTCCTCTAGGAAAAAACGTGTTTAATTTTGTGTCATATTCCGTGAGGAAATCATCTTTTGACTTTAATGTTTCAAAAAGTCTTTTTATGAAGTTTCTAGTATCTACACTCTTAAGATTTGGTTTTGATAGATTTAAAAGGGCATGAGTAACAACCAGGCCCTGATTAGGAAATTTGACAAACCCCTCTTCTGCGTTCATGGCTCTAGCTACCTCCAATGGAGATCCCAAAGATAGGTCTACTTTTTTGGATTTTAGCTCCTCGATGGTAGCTTCGACATCTCTAACTCTTCGAATACAAACTTGATCTATATTTCCTTTATAATTTGAATTTATTAGGTTCCTTTTAAGACACCAGCCTTCGTTGCTTAGTCCTAGGTATTTAAAAGGGCCTGTGCCCAAGACAACTTCTTCATCATTTTGTCGGTCAATCTTGTAAATTCCAAATCCGGGCATTGAAAGGAGATCTATAAACGCTGGATACGGTCCCAAAAGAGTAAATTTAACCCTGTTCTCATCTACGACTTCCACAGACTTCAATACATTTGCCAAATAAGGTCTTAGTATCGATCTTGAGTCCGCTGATAAGTGCGATTGGACAGCGTTCACAACATCTATTGGTCTGACTGCGGATCCATCGTGAAAAGCCGCATTGCCATCAATTGTGAAGGCATACTCTTTCCCATTTTCCGATACGACCCAATTCGATGCCAATCGACTCATGTATCCAAACTCTGGATCTTTAGCGACAAGCGTATCTAAAAATAAATCTAAGATTTGAAACTGTTGATAGCTTTTGGCTGTAGTTGGGATCAAAACCACATCTTCAGTAGTTACAATGATGTTTATATTTCGATTGGAGCTTTGAATTACTAAATTTTTAACAATTCCTATTGAATCAAATAAAGATCTCAAGGGAATTGTTAAATATTTCTTCATAAAATCTCTTCCGTACAGTCTTTAACAATATGAGTGCCTAGGGGTAATATTTGTGACTCCTCTAAGGAGTTTTAATTTATTTCCCTATTTTTTTGGATAGACGATTCAAAGGCCGGGCCACTTTTTCGTGAGATTGAAATTGCTAAATCTATTCCCAATTTTATTGAAAAATCATGGAGTTAAAAAACACAGGATAATTTATAAATTTTTAACTAAGGCCACTAAATTGAATGATTTTCAAAAGTTGACTAGTTCGAAGACAATATGATCTCAATCGCAGCCGATCAGGCGCTTCATTTTGCACATCAGGCTCATGCGGGTCGAGATGATTTTGAACATGCTTTCGCCCACAGGTGCGATGTCTGCATGGCCGGTTGGGTTTTTCACACTGGCGATTTTTCGGCTGGGATCTTTTTTCCCGCCGGGTAGGTACTGCTTTAAATCCAAACCTTTAAATCGGTTTCGAAATCCACTGGAGTTTCCGTATCCGCTAAATCCTCCACCGCCACTGATTGCAGAAGGATCTACGTTGTTGGATCCGCTGGCGCCACCGCCTCCACGCATTCCATTTAAGATATCGGTGTTGGTGCGCGAACCATCGCCACCATTGGCTTGCCCCTCGTCACCGAAACCACTTCCTCCACCGCCGCCGCCGGTGAATCCACCACCACCGTTTGGAATGGCGCGACCTTGTGCTCCTTTGGCTTCATAGTTTCCAAATTGAGGTTGCTGTGGGAGTCCATCGATAGATCCCGTGTTGAAGTCAGACAATGAGGCCGCATCGCCTTTAGTGGATTCCACTTTTGAAGGATCATTAAAGTTGTCCGCAGTTCCTCCGCAGCCCGGTGAGTTTGGATAAAGACTGCATGTGTCCTGAGTGGATGCTGTTTTCGCTTCGTCTTTTTGCTGCTGTTGATTCATAAGGCCTTGCATGGCATCGCCAAGTCCACCGCCTTGTTGCTGTTGCTCGTCTTTCTTCTCTTTGGAAGAGTCTGAGTTGTCCGCTGTGGTTTGATCCGAAGGTTTACTCGCAGGCTCGGCCTTGCCGTCTGTTTGAGGGTCTTTTCCCTTGTCCGCTGTTTCTTCTTTTTGAGGATTAATTGTTGAGGCCTGTTGGCAGGCCTTCGATGCCTTAACATTTTTTCGATTTTCATCAGCCTGTGCGATCATTTGGGATTCAGCTTTTGGATAATCTTCTTTACATCTTGATACCGCTGCTCGCATATCATTGAAATATTTAGCCATCATCACTGGATCACAAGATGGATCGGTAGCACAATTTTGGAATTTTGGATTCCACTTTTTCATGGTGTCTTCACACGACGTTGAGCAAATTCCGGCTCGCTCACTGCAGATCGAACCTGCTTTTACATTTGAATTATATGCACTTTGCGCACTGTTTTTTAACTGCTCGCAGGAACCTGACATTCCTGCCAAGCTAAAATTAAATGTTCCATCAATTCCACATTGAGAGGGATCTCCACAGCAAGTGCGTGCATCCGAATCTTTTCCCATGCACCTTCTTGCTTCAGATTCAAATTCTTGCATAGATCCGCCACCAAGTGACTCCAAACCACCAAGGCCATCGTTAACATTTTCTATTTCAGATGAATTTCTAATGCAGTCTAATTGAGCGTTTTTCGCCAGCTCCTTGCACGCCATTGCATCCATTGGACATCCATTAAAGGTTTGAATATACACGTCCTGGCATATTGAGTCCCCAGCACCATTTCGACTATTGATAATTTCATTTTGTGTTTCATAGGGGTTATCAGTAACAGGATAGACCTCCTGTCCTATAATTAAAGCAGCAATAAAAAGTATCGACCTGACCCCTGGACCTAACATCTCTTTAAATTTACCATGATTTCTCCGAAAGGTCCCCAAAGCTCAACCTTTGTATCAATGTGAAACAAGTTGATCATTAAGGGCAAATTTCAGACTTGGATCTAAACTTCAGACCCTTGTTTTTATAGGCTCTTGCCTCTATTGAATACTCACTTTTTGTGTCCTTTCCATAATGAACACCAGCAATTTTATATTTCCCATTTCGATTTACAAGAATCGCTCCGCCAGACATTCCACTTCCTGAGTCGATCGTATAGTTTAGATCTCCATTTTCCTTTTTTTCTATTGATCCGTGGCCAACAATCCTTTTTTGCCCCATGTACTTTAATGCATTTTCTTTCTTAAAATTTTTTGCGTATGCTCCTACAACATAGGCCTCTTCATTGTCTTCAATTTCCCCACACTCAACTTCATAGGCCTCATTACTCATAGGAATATTTTCTAAAACTCCTAGAATAGCTGGCTCATCTTCACCACCATTTTTTAAGCATTGGTTCTTCAGACTCGTGTTCACTTTGAAGGAATAAAAACTTCCCTGACTATATATGGAACACTTGTTTGTGGAAGACAGGTCTTCACAAGTGCCCAACTCTAAAAGATTGTGAATCACACCTACAAGACGTCCATTATCAATAATATTCGCGCTTCCAAAATCTCGACGTTTTCCATTACTTTCAACACATATGATTGGTACCGTACCAGAAAATTTGTCAGTCAATTCTCGATTTTCTTCTCCATGAACCGCCACCTTATGCGCCAGGTTTCCTGTCGCTTCATTCACCACCGCTTTGTGAACTTTTACGGAGTCTTTTGCGAGGTTGCAGTCCTTGACGGAATTCGAAATCTTCATAAATCCAAAGGAGCTTTGGGCAAATAAGAAAACAAAAATAAAACTCAAGAATTTCAAAACTCGATCCTTAGGCCGGCATTGGGTTCGATTTCGTTTTCAAAATCACGATCCCTTGGGGCCGCAGAGGCGAAGTATTTGCGGGCTTCTACATAAAAGAATGTGGCTTGAATTCCGTTGTCTTCAAACCCCGTGCGCGAGGCTTGAGGATCCATCCAATCCATATTGATTAAAATTCCGCCGGTGGCATAGGGAGCGACTTGAGTGCTTCCGCCATAGACATCGCTGTCTCCGTCTTTGGACTCTTCAAAAACCATAACGTATCCGCCGGCAGAGGCGTATGGAACCACATAAGGACTTTTAAAAATTCCGTCCAAAGTTAAAACCGCTCCAAAGCGAACGGGAATCAAACGCAATTTCGAAACCAAGGTTTCAATGTCCGATTCGTTTTCATAGATTCCCACACCCAATTCAAATCCCACGCTCATCACCGGAAAGTTTCGCTTAAAAACATACTGCACTTCGATCAACGGAAGTTCCGATTGATTTCCATAGGCGTCATCAAAAGCCAAAGCGGAATACTCGGAAGCGTAACTGGACGGCGTGTACATCGAGTAACCCACTGAAACTTGGTTGCCCCACTTGCCGCGACGTTCGCGATAGGGCACCAACTGAAATCGACTTTCCGTGCGCTGAAACTCTACGTAAGAAGGCTCAACTTCCACCATTCCATCTGAGGACAATGAATCCACATCGGAGGAATCTTCTTGAGCCAGAGATGGAACTGCAAATATCCATAGCAGGGCCATCGCTAAAATTTTAAAGCGAGATCTCTTGAACATGTCCTTAGTATATCGAATTGAGTGGGGACGATGAGACCAGGTTTTTCTGTGCTTGGATCTTTAGCCTTTTGGCGAGCAACGCCTGGACTCGTCAGCCTTGTTTTCCGGTGGCAAAATTGAAGTTCTATGTCGACGAATCGCTTTGCCACAACATTCTTGGCCCTTGGAACCTTATTTTTGGTCTCATGTTCGACATTTTTTCCTGTGCAAAATACCTATGGACCCGACAAGCGAATCGCCGCGCAAAGCTCTGAACCACGGCCTCCGTTAAATTCTTTGAAGCGCACTCGTCCTAATGAGGAACCAACAGACGCAAAGCCTACAACGAAAAACATCACGCTCAATTCTGAGATCGACCGCATGATCGCAAATATGAGCTTGGAAGAAAAGGCCGGTCAGCTTTTGGTGATTGGATTCTCTGGAAAATCTTTGAACAAACAGAGTCTGCAAATTCTTAAAAAAATTCATCCCGGTGGAGTGATTCTTTTTAGTCGAAACATTTCGAGTTATAAGCAACTGCGTCGCCTGACCGATCAAATTCAAAAAAGTTCGCTGCGAAGGACTTCTCTTCCAAAGTTTATCATGCTCGATCAAGAAGGCGGCGTGGTTACACGGGTGAAGGTGGGGACCAGCCTTCCTTCCGCTTTTTCCCTCGGCGAAACCCATCACCTTCCTTTTATCTATCAATACAGTTTGACCATGGGATCTCTGTTGAACCAATTGGGAGTGAATATGAACCTGGCTCCCGTTTTGGATATTTCCGATCCAGATGCTCCCTCTTTTATTGGTTCGCGCAGTTTCGGAAGTGCTCCGGATGAAGTGGGTTCCCTCGGAGAAACTTTCGCTCAAGGTCAATGGAATGCCGGAGTTATTCCCACGGCCAAGCATTTTCCGGGACATGGCGGGTTGCAAACCGACAGCCACAAAGCCACTCCAAAAAAGAATTTAACTTATTCAGAACTTCAACAAAATGATCTAATACCCTTTCAGAAGTTTTCGGATTTGAACTTTCCAACTGCCATGATGCTGGGTCATGTGAGTTTTCCGAAAATCGATGCATCAGCTTACCCCGCGGCCTTTTCTAAAAAGCTCAATCATGAACTTTTGCGTGAGAAGATGAATTACTCTGGCCTTGCAATTACGGACGATCTTGAAATGACGGGCGCCGAAAAAGTGGGAACCATTGCAGAGCGCACCGTTCAAGCGGTATTGGCCGGAAACGATATGATTATGGTTGCTTGGAGTCGCAATCGGCAGATTTCTGCCCATCGAACCCTGGTTCAAGCCATCAAAGAAGGAGTCATTCCACAAGATCGTTTGAACGACTCCTTACGACGAATTTTAAAAGCTAAAATTTTGGTTTCTCAAAAAGCAAAGCTCTTTAACGAAAAACAGGTCGAGCAGCTGCGAAGAAAATTGGTTCAACAATCCAAAGAGGTAAAGAAGTTGAGCTTTCAGTCCTCTTTAAAAGACGGCGGTTCTTCCAAAACTATTCCTACAATTCACGAAGACATCGAGGTGTATTCTTCGGATCCTGTCTTCTTTAAAAATTTCAAATCACGGTTTCTTAAGAAAGCATCTTGGTTTTCGCTTTCTAAAAACAATGTGGAAAAACGCATTGTTCATCTGAATCAAAGAAACTCTGTGAAACCCTTTGTCTTTTATGTTTCCGGAAAAATCACTGCACGCTGGTTGGACCAGCTAAATCCTTTGCAAAAGAGTGGCGCAATTGTGATCAACACCAATCAGCCCGGTGCCATTAAAAATCCCGAACAGTTTTTAAAAGTGGTCCATATGGGGTCTTCCAGTCCCGAAAGCGGAGCCTGGCTTGCCGAATTTTTAAATCAATCTCACGGAATTCGAAAACCCACTTCGGATTACGGCTATTTTAAATTTAAGCCCGTGAAGGAATCCGTATTCACACCCAGATCCAAATAAATGAAGCCACCTGGTGAGGTGGCTTCTTTAATGCGCGTGCGCTACCAAAAAGTGCATGGCGCCTCATCTTGGCACCTAGTTGTTGAGGGCGTCCAGGCGGGCGTTGGCGCGGTTGAGTTTGCGTTGAAATTTTTCGATTTGATCTCCATCGATGTAAGGATCAACCAGATTTTTTCGAGCTTTTTCCGCAGCTTCTTCCGCACGTTTGCGATCAATTTCTTCCACGGATTCCGCAGTTTCCGCAAGAATGCTCACTCCGTCAGGATGGACGGCAATGTAACCCCAGCTCACCACCACAGGAGTGTAGGTGGAAGAATCTTTCAATCGATACTTCAGCACTCCCGTCATCATCGTTCCCACCAAAGGAGCGTGACCCGGAAAAATGTCCATTTGCCCTTCCGAACCCGGAGCAATGACTTCTTCCACTTCCTGGTCTGTGACCATTTTCTTTTCAGGAGTGACCAAATTTAAAGTAAACATTCTATCCACCTTCTACGCAGGCTAAAAATCAATTAAGCGAGTGTCTTTGCCTTTTCAAGTACGTCTTCAATGGTTCCAACCATGTAAAAAGCCTGTTCAGGAATATCATCATGTTTTCCATCAAGAATTTCTCTGAAACCTTTTACAGTGTCTTTGATGTCTACGTACTTACCAGGCATACCGGTAAACTGCTCGGCCACAAACATGGGTTGAGACATGAATCTCTCAACTTTACGTGCGCGGCTAACAACCATTTTATCTTCATCGCTCAATTCATCCATACCTAAGATCGCAATGATATCTTGCAATTCTTTGTATCTTTGAAGAAGCGCCTGAACATCACGAGCTGTTTTGTAATGAGCTTCACCAACAACTTGTGGATCCAAAATACGAGAAGTTGAGTTCAATGGGTGAACCGCAGGGAAAATCGCTTTCGCTGCAATGTCACGATCCAAGTTGGTTGTTGCATCCAAGTGAGTAAAGGTCGCCGCAGGGGCTGGATCCGTATAGTCATCCGCAGGAACGTAAACCGCTTGAACCGAAGTTACAGAACCTTTGCTGGTTGAAGTAATACGTTCTTGAAGAGCACCCATTTCTGTTCCAAGAGTTGGCTGATATCCAACCGCAGAAGGAATACGACCAAGAAGGGCTGAAACCTCAGCACCCGCTTGTGTAAAACGGAAAATGTTATCCACGAACAATAGAACGTCTTGGCCTTCTTGATCACGGAAGTATTCCGCCATGGTCAAACCGGTCAAAGCTACACGCGCACGGGCTCCGGGAGGCTCGTTCATCTGACCAAACACAAGTGCGGTCTTATCAATAACCCCTGAGTCTTTCATTTCATGGTAAAGATCGTTTCCTTCACGAGAACGCTCTCCCACTCCGGCAAACACAGAGTAACCACCGTGCTCCGTCGCAATGTTTCGAATCAACTCTTGAATCAAAACGGTTTTACCAACACCGGCACCACCGAAAAGACCAATCTTTCCACCCTTTGCGTAAGGAGCCAAAAGGTCCACAACTTTGATTCCAGTCATCAACATTTCCGCTTGAGTGGATTGATCCTCAAACTTTGGAGCTTCTCTGTGAATGGACCATTTTTCTTTGGTTTGCACAGGCTCTCTGTCATCAATAGGTTCACCCACAACGTTCAAAATGCGGCCAAGAACTTCTTTTCCAACAGGAGTTTGAATGGTGTTTCCAGTGTTCTTAACTTTATCTCCACGAATCAAACCATCGGTAGAATCCATTGCAATGGTGCGAACCACTCGGTCACCCAAGTGCTGAGCCACTTCCAAAACAAGGTTGTCTTCTTTGTCACCAATGGACTTATTTGTGACTCGAAGAGCGTTATAAATTGCAGGCATTTCACCTTGTGGAAACTCAACGTCCACAACAGGTCCCATCACTTGTTTAATAAATCCCATTTCCATTTTTTATCTCCTGTTAAAATTCTAAATAAAATTAACCGTTGAGTGCTTCTGCACCACTGGTGATCTCAATCAATTCTGTTGTGATCGCCGCTTGTCTCATTTTGTTGTAAGTCAAAGTGAGGTTCGAAATCATTTCGCCCGCATTCTTTGTGGCGTTTTCCATTGCCGCCATTCGAGCCCCATGCTCCGCTGCCACACTTTCAGAAAGGCAACGGTAAACTTGGATCGAAAAATGCTTCACCAATAGATCTTCAATGATTTTCTCTGGAGCGGGCTCAAAAATAAGATCTGGCGAAGCCAAAATCTCATCGTTCAAGTGTGCTTCTTTCACTTCGATAGGAAGTAGACGCTCACAAACCACTTCTTGAGAAATTGCTGATTTGAACTCGTTGTAAATCAAGTAAATGCTGTCGTAGTGACCTTCGGTGAAATGCTCCATCAAGTCGTTGGCAACATCCGCTGCCAGGTCGTAGGAAATTTCTCGGGCCAAGTTCAAGATTGTTTTCTTTGGAGTGACTCCGCGCTTTTTGAAAAACTCTCCCGCTTTTCGACCCACACAAAGAAGATCCATCGTTTCATATTTGGATTGATTCTCTTTGTAGTAGTTCATTGCAAAGCGGTTGATGTTCGCATTGAAACCACCGCAAAGCCCGCGGTCACTGGTAATCACAACAAGCAAGACATTCTTAGGATCCGCAACCGGATTCAGAAGAGGATGACTCACTCTTTGAGTGATCGAAATGTCCGCAATCACTTTGAGTAATTCTTTTGCGTAAGGGCGCAAGTTCACAATGTTATTTTGTGCCCTTCTCAATTTTGCAGCAGACACCATTTTCATCGCACGCGTAATTTGTTGAGTGTTCTTAACACTCCCAATGCGCGATCGAATGTCTTTTAAGTTTGCCATGGATTCAATTCCTTTAAATTATGCGCCTTTAAAAACTGCAACAAATTCTGCAATTGCAGACTTCAACTTCTCTTTGGTTTCATCAGAGATTTTTTGCTCTGAAGAAATTTGGCTGAGAATTGAACCGTATTTGCTTTGAAGGAAATCAACCAATTCGCCTTCAAACTTTTGAACGTCTTTGTCAGCAATTCCATCCAAGTAGCCATTTGTTGCTGCCCAAATTACGGCAACTTGAGTTTCTACTTTGTACGGCAAGTATTGACCTTGCTTCAAAATTTCAACCAACTTCTTTCCTCGAGAAAGCTGAGCTTGAGTGGCTTTATCCAAGTCAGATGCGAAAGCTGCAAAAGCTTCCAATTCTCTAAACTGAGCAAGCTCAAGTTTTAGAGTTCCCGCAACTTGCTTCATCGCCTTGATCTGTGCAGATCCACCCACACGAGATACGGATTTACCAACATCCACAGCAGGTCGAATCCCTTTGTGGAAAAGGCTGGATTCCAAAAAGATCTGACCATCTGTAATAGAGATCACGTTTGTTGGAATGTACGCAGAAATATCTCCCGCTTGAGTTTCGATAATGGGAAGAGCAGTCAAAGATCCGCCGCCGTTTGCATCGTTCATTTTCGCCGCACGCTCAAGAAGGCGAGAGTGAACGTAAAACACGTCTCCAGGATAAGCTTCGCGACCGGGAGGACGACGAAGAAGAAGAGACAACTGACGATAAGCCTGAGCTTGTTTCGTCAAATCATCATAAACGATCAAAGCGTGTTTTCCGTTGTCACGGAAGTATTCCGCCATTGCACATCCTGCATAAGGTGCAAGAAATTGAAGAGGTGCAGGATCAGATGCGGTCGCTGCAATAACAGTTGTGTATTCAAGAGCTCCGGCATTTTTAAGTTTTTCAACAACCTGAGCAACCGTAGATTTCTTTTGTCCGATGGCTACGTAGAAGCATTGAACGCCAAGGCCTTTTTGATTGATGATCGTATCAATCGCAATTGCGGTCTTTCCTGTTTGACGGTCACCAATGATCAATTCCCGCTGTCCACGTCCAATAGGAATCATGGAATCAATGGCTTTAATTCCAGTTTGAAGTGGCTCGTTCACCGATTGTCTTGGCATAATCCCTGGAGCTTTCATTTCCACCAATCGGTGTTCAGCAGCATGGATGGGACCTTTTCCATCAATAGGTTGCCCCAAAACGTTCACAACCCGGCCAAGAAGTGCTTCGCCCACTGGAACTTGAACAATTTTTTGAGTTCTCTTTACGGTGTCACCTTCTTGAATGTCCTGGTCGTTACCGAAAATAACCACACCAACAGAATCGGCTTCCAAGTTCAAAACCATTCCGTAAATTTGATTTGGAAATTCGACCAACTCTCCAGCCATGGCATTTTCAAGACCATAGATTCGAGCCACACCATCACCCACAGAAAGAACACTTCCTGTTTCGCTGACTTCGATGGTCTTATTGTAGTTTTTAATTTGTTCTTTAAGAACGCGACTGATTTCGTCTGCTCTGATCGTCATTTCCATTTAGTTTGCACTCCTGTTCAATTGCTCGTTCATTCTTCTTAAGTGTCCAGACAATGAGTCATCAAAAGTGAAACTGCCCACTTCTGCTTTCAAACCACCAATAAGGGCCGGGTCCACTTCAAAATGAAGTTCCGGTTTTTTTCCGATGACTTTCTGAACTTGATCACGAATGGCCTTCTGTTCTTCTCCTCCCAATACTTGAGGAGCGCGTACGGTTCCACGAACCACGCCTTTTTCGTCATCTGCCAAGGCTTGAAAGGCATGAACGATCTCTGAAAAAAGAGAAAGTCGGCCATTCTTTGCCAGCAAAAGACAGAAGGTTTTCACAGTGTCAGAAACACTGTTGTCTAAAGACTTCGCCATGATGGATTCTTTTTCTTTCGATTGAATCACGGGCGAACTCATAAATTCTTTAAATTCTGTGGAACTGAAAATTTCTTTTTCCAAAGCTTGAAGTTCTGTGAAGATTAAACTTTCATTTTTAGCCTGTTTTGAAAGTTCAAAAAGGGCCTTCGCATATCTTTGAGCGATTACAGATGTTTTCATTGAGTCACCGCCTGGATCTTATCAATAAATTCAGAATTCAATTTGGATTGATCCATTTCAGAGGTTTTCTTTTTCAATTGGTTTTCTGCAGTTTCCAAAGCTTGAGAAAGCGCGAAATGTTGAATTTCCATTTTTGCTTTTTCAATCTCAATTTGAGCTGTAGAGATCGCATCATTTTTTAGCTTCTTGGAAAGTTCATCGGCTTCCTTCAAAAGTCGGTCTCTCAATGCATTGGCTTCAGATTGAGCTTTTTGTGCATTTTCTTCGGAAGACTTTCGAAGTTCTTTCAATCGGTTTGAAATTTCTCGATGTTGAGCTTCCGCTTCGGCTTTTGCTTTTTCAGCTCGTGAAACCAAATCTTGGTAATCTTGTTTTCTTTGTTTGAAATGCTGAACAACGGTTCCGCGAAGAACGTAAATTAAAAGTCCAAAAAGAAGTGTGAAGTTGAAAGCTTGAATTCCAACTGTTTTCCATGGAACTCCATGACCTTCTCCGTGACTTTCACCCGTGGCTGCAAAAGCAACCAAAGGCATTAAAACGATAAAGGTAAATAGAAGTCTTGCCGCCATTAATGAAGTTCCTTTCCAAGTAATCTTGAAGTGATCAATTCGCTGATTTGAGGAAGCTCTTTTTTCACTTCGTCTTTTGCAGACTCTGCAGCTTGGGAAATTTTCTTTTGAGATTTTTCCAATTCAAACTTGGCTTCCTCGCGGGCGGTTGAAACCTTTTGATCATATTCCTTGATCGCTTCCGCTCGAACCTTGTCATATATATTCTTGTATTCTTGATTAATTTTTCGAGCTTCTTGGGCGTACTCTTCTTCAAGAGTTTTAGTCTCAAGATTGTATTTTTCAGCTTCATCAACCTGGCCAACGGTTTGACGAGATCTTTCCAGATAAGCTTTAAAATAGGGATCAAAAAGGACCAATTTTAGAAAAATAAAGGTCACCAAGAACCCGGCAATTTGCATAAATAATGTCGAGTTGATGCCAAGGGCTGTAAAGAGCTCCATGCGCCTGTTCCTTCGCGTTAGTGGGGTTGATGAGCTATGTTGGGACTGTATAAGTGAGAAAATCCCAGATGTAAATTATTTCTTAGACATATATGAAGCCCCTTCGAAAAGGACTCCTTCGTCAATCCTCAAGGATGGGGTGGTGACTGTGCCTTGAAATTTTGCGGGCGGATGCATGACGACTTTTTTGCGCGCAAAAATGTTGCCTTTAACATGTCCGCTGATCACAACATTTTCCGCTTCGATTTGAGCATCCACTGTGGCGCCGGGACCAATAATGAGTGTGTCTTTGGTAAAAATTTCTCCTTTAAATGCTCCGCTGATTCGAACGGTTCCTTCAAAGGTCAATTTTCCATCAAATTGCGCTCCTTCATCCAGGAGCGCTGTCATTTTAGAGGCTTCCACAGCATTCACTCTCAATCTCGGAGGCGATCCACAATCTGGTTGAGCTGCTCATCCGAATAAAAATAGAGTTTCAGTTTACCTTTTCCCGAATGATATTCAATATCCACTCTCGACCCTAGGTGCTTTTGAAGCTCCTCTTTGAGTGTGCTCATTTGTGCTGCACTTTTTGGTTTTACTTCCACAGGTTCTGGGGTTTCGTCTTCCACTTTTCTTTTGTGAATGAGCTTTTCAAGGGCACGAACACTGAGGTTCTCGGCTTTGACCCGAAGAGCCATTTCCACCTGGTCTTTTTTATCCTGAAGTGAAAGCAAAACTTTGGCCTGACCTTGGCTTATCTGTCCGGACATCATCATTTCTCGAACTTCCGGAGTCAGTTGCAAAAGTCTTAAAAGGTTTGCAACGGTTGCGCGCTCTTTTCCGACGCGATCCGCGACCGCCTGTTGTGTCAGTTCAAATCTTTTCATCAAAAGATCGTAGGCTTCAGCTTCTTCAATGGGATTCAAATCCCGACGCTGAATGTTTTCGATCAAGGCCAACTCGAGGACTTCCTGGTCATCAAGATCTCTAATGATTGCTGGCACTTCCTGCAGCGCAGCCTTTTGGGCAGCTCTCCATCGACGCTCTCCTGCGATGATTTCATAGCGATCGGGGGCCGTTTTTTTCAGAAGAATGGGCTGTAGAATTCCCTTTTCTTTGATGGATGCAGACAGCTCGTCCAAGGCTTCTTTTTCAAAATGCTTTCGAGGTTGATCCTTATTTGCGCGGATATTTTCAATGGGAATATTCCAGATGCGGTTTTTCTCGGGAATTTGAGGCTGAACCGCTTCTTTGGTTTCTTTTACGGCATCTTGAGCGATGGCCGTTTCTGGAGCCGTTGAATCTTTTTTCGCCTGTTGTTGGGGGGGCGTTGGTGGCTTTTGAATCACAGGCGCAGGAGCAGAATCATTGCCCATAGTTTCGGGAGTCATTTTTGAAAATGCCCCAGAATCCCCTCCCAGAAGGCTTCCCAAGCCACGGCCCAATTTTTGTTTTTTATTTTTATGATTGTGAGACGTGTTTGGCTTAGACATTTGCTTCAGGCTCCCGAGCGATTGGGGTTTCTAAAGAGGTTTCAGTATTTGATTGTGTTTGAGCCTGTTGAGGCGCTGACTGCTGTTGCACTTGTTGATTTTGAGTGCGCTGCTTAGGGGCAGATCTTTCAACCAATTCTCTGGCCAATTCTTTGTAAGCCTTTGCCCCAGGGGATTTGGAGTCATACTCAATGATGGTTTGACCGTGGGAAGGAGCTTCACTGAGGCGCACGTTTCGTGGAATGACCGATTCAAAAACTTTGTCGCCAAAATGCGTGCGGATTTCAGACACCACCTGATGGCTGAGGTTGTTTCTTTGGTCGAACATTGTAAGGACAATGCCCTCTATTTTAAGTTCAGGATTCAAGCTCTTTTTGATCAAGCCTGCAGTGTTCAACAATTGGCTCAATCCTTCCAATGCGTAGTACTCACATTGAAGAGGGACAAGGAAAGTATTGGCTCCAGACAAGGCGTTCACGGTGAGCAGACCTAAGGAGGGTGGGCAATCAATCAAAACGAAGTCATATTGATTAGCCACCAAGGCGATTGCGTTCTTCAATCGATACTCACGCTGCGACATGTCAACTAGCTCGATTTCCGCGCCGACCAAATCAGGGTTA
Organism: Bdellovibrionaceae bacterium UBA6776; assembly: GCA_002453155.1. GTDB lineage: Bacteria > Bdellovibrionota > Bdellovibrionia > Bdellovibrionales > UBA1609 > UBA6776. The sequence continues at coordinate 12,556 of DKGG01000047.1, read as the reverse complement.
GCTGGGACGATCTTCAAGCCCTCCACCTGAGTATTCTGAGTAGCCTCTTGGATAGTCTTCTCTCCAATAAGCACTTGATAAATGTTGTTCTCATGGTTTTCATGACGCTTGATTCCCAGTCCGCTAGATGCGTTTCCTTGAGGATCAAGGTCGATAATAAGGACGCGCTTACTCAGAGTAGTCAGACTGGCGGCCAGGTTTACTGTTGTTGTGGTCTTTCCGACCCCACCTTTTTGGTTCGCGATGCAAATCACTCTTGCCATATGATGTCTCCCTATGAATTAGGTTTTATTCCTCCTCTGCACCTCTGACAAGAAGCTTTTTGGAAAATTTTTCTTATTTAAGATTCCACGGGGGTTTTCCGAAAAGTTCCACGTGGAACATTCACGTTTTTCCCTTTTAAAACTGCTTTTTGGAGTGATTCTTTTATTCTCCATAGGTGGATGTCGCTCGGAGGATCCCAACCCTGAAGTGAGAGATCCTCTCTATAAAGCCATCAAAGATGAGCTTGCCGGTGCAGAGAAGGGCTTGGAAGACGCAAAAAAGGCCAAAGAAGAAGCTTACAAGCGTATGAATGAGACTGAACCTCGCACCATCGACAAAAGAAATGCTGAAAAAGAGTATTGGAAGGCCGTCAAGCAAGTGGATAGCCTTACGACTGCGGTTGCCTATCTAAAAATTCGAGTGGAACGCCGTCGCGTAGAGACGAGAGCCGCCTATAGAAAGGCGTTTAAGGCTCACAAAGAAGAGGAATGGCCCAATCCCAGTGAATATTCAGGATATTTGACCAACCGGCGGCTGCGAGAGGTGAATTTAAACTGGAGCCGGCGCGTTCCGAAGCTGAAAGATCGACTTCCATCCTCTCAAGGAGAGGCAAAACCTGCGAAAAAGGCTGAAAATTCTGAAGGTGGGGGAGAAGAGTGATGTTCCACGTGGAACATCACCAAAAATGGCATTATTTAAGCTTGCGAGTACCCAAAACAGCTCGTTTTGCCTGAGAAGCGGGAAGTGAATAGTCACCCACAAGCTCAGGAGCCCAAAAGGCCGTCAACTGAGAGGGCATTTCTCCCACTTCTCGAAACCAATTTGAACCTTTCATGTGAAAAACCTGGCCTCCAACAGCTGTAATCGCTTTGCAAGCCAAACAGGTCTTCGAAACGGATGCAAAACCCCGGTTGATCGCATACTGCATGGGGGTTTTGATGTCCTCAATGCGAGAATTCAGCACTTGAGTATTCGTTAATTCCAAAGTGTGGGCCAAATGCTTCAAAAATTCACATTTTCGCTCGTCAGAATCCACCAAAACAACTTTTAGGCTTGGAAGAGCAGACTTTGCGAAAATACCCAAGACAATCCCTGGCAAACCATTCCCAGAACCAAGGTCAAAAATCTCTTTCGCATCCTTCAATTTCGGTAAAACAACCTTCACCGCAGAAATGCAGTCCGCAAAGTGCTGTTCATCGGCATCACGCTCCGTAGGTCGACTGATCAAATTTAATTTCAAATTGTATTTTAAAAGTTCAGCGTGATACGCCTTGAGCGCATTTGCTGTTGAATCGTCCAAATCAGGAAACCAGGTCTTAATTCTCCAAAGCGCATTTCCATCGGTGCTCATTTTAAACCCTTTCTGACTCTCGTTGCCGTTCTTGACCTTTCAAGTAGACCAAAATGGCCTGAATTGCAGAAGGGTTGACTCCACTCACTCGCGAAGCTTGTCCTAACGAACCAGGGCGCACCTGATCTAATTTCTCCACTTCTTCGTTGGACAAACCTCGAATTTTAGAAAAATCCAAATCCACAGGAAGCCGCGTCGACTCCATGCGTCGTGCCTGATCAATCATTTCATTCTGACGCTTGATATAACCTTCGTACTTCACACGAATTTCCACCGCCTCGCTGACTCGTTCATCCAAGTCCACCTCAATTCCGAAGTGCTGAAGATCCCGACAAGAAATATTATCGCGTCGCAGTATCTCTTCGGCACTCTGAGGTTTTAGCAAAACCGGTGAGTTTAAAAAGCGCAGAACTTCTTGAACCGATTCTTTCGGCACAAGCTTTGTCCTGCGAAGATTTTGATGGAGGTCTTCCCTTCGGGTCAATAACTCTTCGCCCTTTGCCAAGGAAATCTCGTCTAAGAGTCCGTTCGTCTTGGCCCGATGAAACAGCCTCTCCAAAGTGTTGTCCTCACGAAGCACCAATCGAAATTCCGCCCGCGATGTCATCATTCGATAGGGCTCTTTTGTCCCCTTGGTTATCAAATCGTCAATAAGTACGCCCATATAGGCCTCATCACGACCAAGTACAAATGAAGGTTGCCCCTTCACTTTTAAGGCCGCGTTGATTCCAGCAACCAAACCTTGTGCACCAGCTTCTTCATATCCACTGGTCCCATTGATTTGTCCGGCTAAAAATAAGTTCTGAATTCCTCGGGTTTCCAAAGTCAAAGCCAATTGAGTGGGTTCGACAAAGTCATATTCCACCGCATATCCCGGCCGAAGCATCTTCACTTGCTCTAAACCCGGAATGGTCCGCAAAAATTCGTACTGAATTTCCTCTGGAAGGCTCGTAGAAATTCCCTGCAAATATATAGAGTGGGTCGAAAGCCCCTCCGGTTCCAAAAAAGTTTGATGGCGATCTTTGTCCGCAAAGCGGGTGATCTTATCTTCGATGCTTGGACAATATCGCGGCCCCATCCCCTGAATAATTCCCTGAAACATGGGCGACTGGTTCAAATTATTCCGAATGATTTCATGAGTTTGTTCGTTGGTATAGGTCAGATGACATGCGATCTGAGGATGTTTTAAAACTCCCTCACCCCGAAAACTAAACGGAAAAAACTTCTCGTCTCCATACTGGGGCTGAGTCTTTGACCAATCAATAGAGTCTCTGTCCAACCGAGCCGGCGTTCCCGTTTTCAACCGCTGAACTTTGAAACCAAAAGATTTCAATTGATCCGAAATTCCACCGGTCGCCTTTTCTCCCACGCGTCCACCGGAATAGCTTTTCAATCCAATGTGCATCACACCATTTAAAAAAGTCCCTGTGGTAATCACCACGGTCTTCGAGCGAACCTGACTTCCGTCTTTCAACAGAACACCTTCACACTGATCTTTGTTCAAGATCAGTGCATCCACCTCTCCCTGAAGCAGCTCCAAATTTTCCTGATCTTGAATGCGAGCAGACATGTATTCCACATAAAGGTCTTTGTCACATTGAGCTCGAGAACCCCTCACTGCAGGACCTTTGCGGGCATTCAAACGTTTGAACTGAAGGCAGGTTTCGTCTGCCGCAAGTCCCATTTCTCCACCCAAAACATCAATTTCCCGAACCATATGGCCTTTTGCCAACCCTCCAATCGAGGGATTGCAGCTCATAAAACCGGTTTTCGAAAAATCTGTGGTGACCAAAAGAGTGCGACAGCCCATTCGGCTGGCCGAAAGACTGGCTTCAATCCCAGCATGACCTGCACCCACTACGATCACATCAAACATTTGAGCCATGAAATTACTTTCCTATGCAAAACTGACTAAAGACCTGGTCCATCACCTGATCGTCATAGACCTCGCCCAAAATTTCATAGATCTGACGCAGACATTGATGCAGCTCGAGGGCAATCAGATCCGGACTTTCCTCGTTTACCATAAGCGTCAAAGAATCACCTAGAAATTTTTGAGCCCTCTTCAAATGATTGTAATGTCTTGCATTTACTGAAACTACAGAGTCCTCAGAAGGAACCTCCTGCAAGATCCTTTTCAGGATCATCCCTTTCAAATCATCCAGACCTTCGCCCGTCTTAGAGCTCAATCTGACAGAGGGAACGGATCCAAAATCACCAGAAATTTTGGCCGGCTTCAAATCAGATTTGTGAACCAAGACCAAGGTTTTGTCCCTCGGCAAGGACTCAAACAGAGCTTGTTCCTCGGGGAACACTCCTTTCGACCCATCAATCAGCATCAAAATTAAATCCGCAGACTCCATCTTTTCCCGAGCGCGTTTCTGACCGATTTTTTCGATCTCATCCAAGGATTCTCGAAGCCCCGCCGTATCCATCAAATCCACCGGATACCCTTCCAATAAAAATTGGCCTTCAATCAAATCCCGAGTTGTACCTTCAATAGGAGTCACAATGGCTTTTTCTTCACCCAAAAGAACATTCAAAAGGCTGGATTTACCCACATTTGGGGAACCCAACAAAATCACCTTAAATCCCGACCGTAAAATTCGACCGGCACGATGATTGGAAAGCAGCTTTTCAATCTGAGAAACCAAAGCTTGTGTTTGATCTCGAAGAACATCCATTTCAGCGACTTGAATGTCTTCTGCGGCAAAATCAATATTAGCTTCCAAGTGAGCCAAGATCGACGTGATCTCTGACTTCAACTGAAACATTTCAGAAGATAAATTTCCCTGGAGCTGTCGCAAAGACAAAGAGGCGGACTTTCGACTTTCACTTTGAATCAAATCCAAAACACTCTCTGCCTGAACCAAATCAATACGACCATGATGAAAGGCGCGAAATGTAAATTCACCTCGTTCCGCCATACGCGCACCATGCTCCACCAACAGCTCCAAACATTGATCTACCAAATTTGGATTGCCATGAAGTGAAAATTCAAAACATTCTTCACCCGTAAAACCTCTTCCGGCAGAGAAATAAGCCGCAAGAATTTCATCCACATTGTGATTGGATTTTGGATCTCTCAAATGTCCGTAATAAATATGATGGGATTCCAAAGACTCGGGCAAAAACGGGCAAAGTTTTTTTGCAATAACTTGCGCCTGTGGTCCGCTCAAGCGTACCACAGAAATACCTGCACGACCTGGCGCAGAGGCCAAGGCGCAAATGGTGTCTTTATCGCGATTCAGAAGCCCCGTCATGAGTCTCCGCATTCTTTTCTTTTAAAGGAAAAATTTTGATCTTTTTAAAATGACCATCACCAACGGACCGGCTTTTCACACGGCCATCTTCTGCCAAATACTGGTGAACCACTTTTCGATCTTTCGGAGGAAGCGCACGAAAATAAACCGGCTTTCCTTTTGAAAGAGCGATCTCTTTCAATTTATCTGCCAGCTCGATCAATGCTTGTTCGGCATCTTTTCGAAAATTCGCACAATCCAAATTCACATGAACTTTTTCATCGGGCATTTGGTGCTGAACCACTCTTCGAATGTACAATTGCATAGAGTCCAAAAGTTGACCTTCTTTTGAGGTCAAAAACTCTTCGTCTTCACCGAAAAAATTCACAGTGATTTCATCTTCTTTACGATCCAAATCGAAAGAAAGTTTCAAATGGGTCAAATCCATCAAATCTTTAAGAACATCATCAATCAATGTTTCTAAATCACTTCCGCCCTTTTTCTTTCCCCCGAACAGTTTTCCTAACAGAGAAGTCATAGTTGTTGTCTCCTTACTACTTTGAAATTGAAGGTGTTGCCACCTGGTTAAATTTTAAAAAATACATTTGCTGTGCGACGCCCGCCAAACCGTTCACGAACATATAAAGTGTCAAACCGCTTGGAAGAGAAAGCATAAAAAATGAAAAAAGTAGGGGCATAAATGCCAAAACTTTTGCTTGTGCTGGATCCATTGTATTTGGAGTCACCTTTTGCTGAACAAAAAGTGTAATCCCCATCAGCACTGGAAGAACATAGTAAGGATCCTTCGCACTCAAATCATGAATCCAAAATGCGAAAGGCGCCTGATAAAGTTCAATGGAATGGCCCAAAACCTGGTAAAGCGCAATAAAGATGGGGAACTGAAGCAACATTGGAAGACATCCACCCAAAGGATTCGCCTTGTGCGTTTTCATCAATCCCATGATCTCTTGATTCATCCGTTGTTGATCGTCTTTATATTTTTCACGAATGGCTTTCATCTGAGGTTGTAACACCTGCATGACCTTCATGGATTTGTAAGACATCATATTGAATGGCAAAACCAAAAGTCGAACAGACAAAGTCAAAAGGATGATCGCCACACCCCAGTTGTGCACAAACTGATAAATGCTTTTTAAGAACCACAAAATGTATTTTGCAATCCAACTGAAAAAACCAAAATCAACCACATTGTCCAATTCGCTATCTACAGATCGAAGAATTTCAACATCCTTCGGCCCTAAAAACGAAATGTAACTCACATCAAATTTTCCACCCACCAAACTTTGATAAGACAAAGTACCGTGAGCCAGTTTTGTTTTATGAATCACATCCACCTTAAATTCCGGTAGAATTTCAGATTGATTCACAAAAGCTTGGGTAAAATATTGACTGCCCAAAGAAACCAAACTGGCCTTTGAAAAACTCTTGGATTCATCATCTTTACCAATGTGAACTCGATCCGAAGATCCATCGGACTCAATAAAAAATTCCTGCCGTTCCATTTGTGGAGCAAAAAAGCTGCTCCCTTGAACCGGATTGATTTCTTCATAGACGTGAGTGGAAAGACCAATAAAATTTGGATTGGTTCCATTGATTTGAATGTGCGTTTTCAATTCGTATTTGGACGCAACCACTTCGATCTTCTTAACAATTTCCAAATCTCCCCAGCGCGCACGACCGATAAAGGTTCGCTCGTTCACTTTTGTCAGTTCAAAAGGAAGGGATTTCGTTTGACCCAACAACCGAGTTTCAAAAGTTTGTTTTCCAAGACTCGAAGCTCCAATTTCAATGATGCTGCCATCTCGATCTGTAAACTTTTTCAAATGAATGTTTCGAATTCCCATTCCGGTGGAGGAAATTTCAAAATTTAAAGTTGGAGATTCAAAAGCCAAAATGCTTTCTTTTACAGATTCAATTTGAGCAGGCGCCCCGCTCAGCACAGCCTTGGGTTCTTCAGGGGTCGCAGCAACATTCACAGTGTCAGAGGGAGCCTGGTCCGCACTTTCTCCATCTGATTTTGCACTTGGATTTTCAACAATTGTATTTTCATTGGTTTGTTTGAATGCATCTGGATATTTTTTTTGCATGTAATACTGCCAGCCCATCCATGCTGCAAAGACAATGGCAATTGCCCCAAGAGTGCGACCATCAAAAAAGTTGGGTTTGTCGTTCATATTTTCCTCTCACAACAAGTTTTAGGGGCTGGATCAAATCCACTCTTTCCAGACAAAGGGTGGCAACGAGAAAGTCTTTTAAAAATTAAGTAGAAGGCTTTAAAAAAGTTTTCTGTTTTCAAAACATCCAAAGCGTATTGAGAACAGCTGGGATAAAAGCGACAGTTTCCCCCAAAATAGGGACCCAAAAAAGAACGATACATACTGACAACGAGGATGAAGAGAAAAGACAGAGGTTTTGACACCGATTTAATCAAAACGTTCATACCGGTTTTTGACCTTTTCAAAGGCACGGCTAAAAGCGATTCCGAATTCCTCTCGATCGAGGGTTTTGTAAAACCCTGCCGCCCTTTTTTTAAAAACAAAGTTTAAATCTAAGGACTTCGGGAATTCCGCAAAGTCCCACACTTTAACCCTCTCTCGGCCCCACCTGCGCAGACGGTTTCTTACCACTGCGTTTCCAACAAATTTAGGAAGGGTCCATCCCACGCGATTTTCAGAAACGGAGTTCGGCAAACACACCACCATTAACCAATGAGTGACATGAATGACAACTCCGCTATTACGCAAGTTCTCGAAATCACGCTTCTTTTTTAAAGGGATATAAACAGAACTATTTCCCACCTGTGGCTACTGAAAGGCGTTTCCGGCCCTTCGCTCTGCGACGGGAAAGAACTTTTCTGCCATTTTTTGTGGCCATACGGGATCGAAATCCATGGGTTTTGCTACGACGTTTGCGACTTGGTTGATATGTGCGCTTCATCACTGACTCCTATTATTACGTCAAAATGAGGTCTCTGATTGATGCGCCACTTAATCATAGGAAAACCGCTCCAGTCAAGAAACGCCTAACGTCAGAGCCCAACTCAGATTGAAAGATTTTTGCGGTCATGGTAGCTCTCATTTACTTTAGATGGACCTTCAAGCTAGATCTTCTCCGTGGGTGGTCCGCTCCAATGTTTATGGTACGCACGATGTGGGGGATAGGTGCTGATTCAAGAAGAACAATTTTGGGATCAAATTAAGGGCAACCTGAAGGCGAAAAACCAAAATAACAAGCCCTTACAGATGTGGTTTGAGCCCACCCAATTGGTCAAAACAGAAGATCGAAACAGCGGACGCTGCTTTTTTCTAGGGGTTCCCACTGAACTCCACAAATATTGGATCTCTCAAAACCTCTTAGATCGAATTTGTTCAGAGATTTCAGCTGTTTATCAGAATCCGTTTCAAATTGAGATTGTGGTCACCGGCGAGAAAAACCAATCCCCAATCGAATTTGAAGCCCCTGCCCAGGAGAATTTGCCCCGCCATGAGCCCCAAATGGCTCCGCAGCCCTGGCCAAATCCCCCTCAATATCCGCGAGATATGCTGAATCCGGATTACACCTTTTCTACTTTTGTGGTGGGAAGAAACAATGAGTTCGCTCATGCCGCTTCCTACAGCATTTCGGAAAATCCGGGCAAAGGGACCATCAACCCTCTCTTTATATGTGGACCCACGGGGATGGGAAAAACCCATCTTTTGACCGCGGTTGGAAATCAGATTCGCAGTAAAAAACCCGAGGCCCGAGTGATGTATGTCAGTGCCGAGCGTTTTTTGAACGAGTGGATTTCCAGCATTCGCCGGAAAGAAATGCACAAATTCCGTATGCGCTACCGCGAGCAATGCGATGTTTTGCTGATGGATGATGTGCAAGTTTTGGGTCGTGGAGAAGCTGTTCAAGAGGAGTTTTTCCACACTTTAAATGACTTTTTTGAAAAAGGTCAGCAAGTGGTCGTTGCGAGTGACCGTTTTCCTAAGGATATCAAGGGTTTAGAAGACCGAATCCGAACCCGCTTGGAGTGGGGCGTGGTTGCCGACATTCAAATGCCGGACATTGAAACCCGTGTGGCTATCCTCCGATACAAAGCCGAGGCAAAAAACATCTTTCTTCCCCAAGATGTGGTCACATATATCAGCCGAATTTCGAAAAGATCCATCCGTGAATTGGAAGGAAACCTCAATAAAGTAAAAATGTTCTCGGAACTTCAAGGTCTTCCCATCAATCTGGAGCTGGCAAAACGTGTTTTGGCCGCCCATGATGATGCTGGAACATTGACCACCGAAGACATTCAAAAATTGGTGGCGGATCACTTCAAGGTTCGACTTCCCGATTTAAAAAGCAAAGCACGCACAAAACCTCTGGTGATTGCGCGGCAAGTTGCAATGTATTTGGTTAAAAGACACCTGGATAAATCCTTGATTGATATCGGTCGGGCGTTTGGCGGAAAAGATCACACCACGGTCATCAACGCTTTGCGCAGAATCGAAAGTCAACAGGCCGCCGATTTGGAAATCAAGAGATCTATCGAGGAGTTAGAGACGCGAATCCACAATATCACAGGGGTGTGAATGTGCATTGTGGAACAGTCCGTGGATAAAGGGGATAACTAAAATGTGGGTTCGAGTGATCCACAGATTCGGATCTAAAGATCCACAGTTTCCCAGAGGTTTATCCACATTAAAAGTGAGGTTATTTCAGTAGTTTAGGGAGTAAATCCCGTTTTTAACGGACCTACTACTACTACGGTATTTAATATATAAATATAGCTCTTTATTAAAGAAGGGGATGTGTTCGTGAGATTGGAAGTTGAAAAGAAAGATTTGCTGACCTTGTTGAGTCGATCTCAAAATATTGTCGAAAAAAGAAATACCATGCCCATCTTGGTAAATGTTCTTTTAGAAGCTGAAGATCATCACCTCAAAGTTTTCGCAACAGATCTGGAAGTGAGCTTGAAGGATCAAATTCCTGCACAAATTTCACAGCCTGGAAAAGTGGCAGTCAGTGCAAAAAGTCTTTTTGAAATTATCAAAGAACTTCCGGAGGGACCCATTGCTCTGGAAAAAAGAGAAAACAATTGGCTTCGAGTCACTCAAAAAAAATCCGTATTTAATTTGGTAGGAATGAGTCCGGAAGAATATCCCGTTTTCCCAACCTTCCAAACCAACCAGTTTATCGAAATGGATTCAGACATTCTTTCTGAAATGATTGAAAAAACTTTGTACTCTGTTTCCACGGATGAAACTCGTTACCACTTAAACGGTGTGTACTTCGAAAATCGAAAAGACGATCACAGCATCCGAATGGTTGCTACAGATGGTCACCGATTGAGTATGGTGGATCGAAAAACTTCAGGTTCCGACCAATTGAATTTGGATGCTGGAGTGATTGTTCCTCGAAAAGGCTTAAACGAAATTAAAAAACTTTTGGATTCAACCAGTGACTCCATTGAACTGGCAATCGAAGGTTCTCAATTGATTCTTCGAAAAGACAATACCCTTTTGTTGATTCGATTGATCGAAGGTCGTTATCCAAACTATCTGCAATTGGTTCCTAAAAATTTAAAAGAAACTTTAAGAGCGCCAAAGGAAACTTTGCTCAGTTCATTGAAAAGAGTTTCTTTGCTGTCCAATGCAAAATCAAAAGGTGTCACTTTGAGTCTTTCCAATGGGAAGATGGAAATTGCTTCGAACAACCCTGAGTTGGGAGATGCTAAAGAAGAAATCGAAGTGGATTACAAAGGAAAAGACATTCGAATTGGATTCAACGCAAAATACATTTTGGATGTACTTGGTGCGATCAAAGAAGACATCATTGAAATTGATTTCAATGACAATCTTTCTCCAGGTGTTGTTCGTCCGGACAAAGATCAATCTTACACTTGCGTTGTCATGCCGATGCGCATTTAGAAAGTTCAACTTCTATGAACTTTTCTAAAGTTCGTTTGCGGAATTTTCGAAACTACAAGCAATTGGATTTGGAAATTCCCGAAGGGGTTGTGATTTTTCATGGGGACAATGCTCAAGGAAAAACAAACCTCATTGAATCTTTGTATCTTCTTTTGCGAGGAAGATCCTTTCGTCCCACGGACCAACATGTTTTTGTTACAGACAATTTGAATTTAGATGAAGATGCTCCTTCTCCGGTGGCATCCGTAAAGGCCTCGATCTGGGATGGAAACTTCGAACATGATCTTCAATTGGGCATTCAAGATCAAAAAAAACGATTTATCCTCAATTCTAAACAGAGTTCTCCACAAAAGATTGCCGAGAAATTTCCGTTGGTGCTGTTCAGCCCGGAAAGTTTAACCTCCATTAAAAGCGGGCCCGAATCCCGAAGGGAACTTTTGGACGACCTTTTGGAAATGGAAGGTCGGTCGTCGCTCAAAGTTCTTCGGGATTACAAGCGCTGCCTACGTACACGAAACCGAGTTTTAAGAGATTACCGTCGTGGGGAAGTCACACGTGCCGCAGCTTTGGACATTCTTTCCAGCTTGGATGGGATCTTTTTCCCCCTAGCAACTGACGTCGTGATGAAACGGATCGAATGGTTGAGGAGTCTTAACCCCTTCATAAAAGACGCCTTTTTTCAAATTTCGAGAGATAAAAATGTGGATATCTCTGTGGAATATGTGATTTCCGGGAAGGAAGCTCTTCATTGGGACCGAACGGAAGTTTTAAGCGCAATGCATTGTCGAGCTAAGGAACTGATCGAGGCGGAACTGGAAGGCGGACGATCCTTGGTGGGACCACAAAAGCACGACATCAACTTCTTTTTAGGGGGCCGAAACGCCCGTTTTTACGGCTCGCAGGGTCAGCAAAGGGCCCAAC
>DKGG01000047.1:0-525 GCA_002453155.1 Bdellovibrionaceae bacterium UBA6776 | reverse complement strand
AAGCAAAGGGCCCTGGTATTGGCATTCAAAATGGCGCAAATAATGGTTCATTACGAGCGCTATAAGGTGTATCCTTTCTTGTTTCTAGACGATGTTTTGTCAGAGTTGGATTCGCAAAAACGAAGCCGGCTTGTGGAATTTTTGAGAAGCATACCTTCTCAAATTTTTCTGACCACAACTGAAGTGTCTTTTTCTGCAGATTTTGGAAGCCGACCATTGACGGTTTTCAAAGTGAAAGAGGGAAACATCGTTGAATAAAAATGAACTGGAGTAAGTCGTGCAAGAAACTCAAAATTCGTATGATGCAGGTTCGATTCAAGTCCTAGAAGGTCTTGAAGCTGTTCGTAAACGTCCCGGTATGTACATTGGCGATACCACTTCACGCGGATACCACCACTTGGTTTATGAAATTGTTGATAACTCCGTGGACGAATCCCTTGCTGGTTTTTGTAAAAAAATTCAAGTGACCATTGAAGCTGATGATTCCATCACTGTTGAAGATGATGGTCGTGGTATTCCTGTGGA
>DKGG01000016.1 GCA_002453155.1 Bdellovibrionaceae bacterium UBA6776 | reverse complement strand
TTGTTCTCTTGTTCTCTTGTTCTCTTGTTCTCTTGTTCTCTTGTTCTCTTGTCCTCTTGTTCTCTTGTTCTCTTGTTCTGAGGTGACACTACCATGGGTTTTTATTTTCTAATTTTGGCTTCTAGAAGAGGCTTGGAGGGACGACTAAGATTCCGTCAGGTCGGTTCTCACGAATGAAAAAAGAAACGGTCACAGAAGTTCTTGGGAGGTTACGAAGTGCTTCTGTGAGTGATTGAAACATTCTGTATAAGATGAAAAAAAATATGAAAAATACCCGTCAAATAAAATTTCTAAAAAATGCAAATCCCGCCGCAACGTTTCGTAGACACTACGAAATGATGTGTTAACCACAGCAACCTTCAATGGCTGATCTTGCTGCGTATAGGTTCTTATTTTCCAATTCCATATTTTATAGAGAAGGACCTCCAGCAAGCGGGATGCGCTTTGCCCGTAGGGCAAATGCTGGAAGAACTCATGGATGAGTGTGTCCGATTCTATGAAATATGGATTTGGGAAATAGGAACTTATACACAGGAACAGACCTCAAGGAAATAGGAAGTGATTTGTCCGAAGGACAAAGACTTGTGAGCCCATGGATGAGCGCGTGGGATTGCAGGCATTTTAAAAATTGAAGAGAGACGAGTTTCCAGTGCAACGGACCTCCAGCAAGCAGGATGCGCTTTGCCCGTAGGGCAAATGCTGGAAGAACTCATGGATGAGTGTGTCCGGTTTTATGAAATATGGAATTGGGAAATAGGAACTTATACACAGGAACAGACCTCAAAAAACCAGGCCTCAGCAAGTTAAAAGTTCAGGCGCAAGCCAACTTTTAAAAGGGAATCGTACTTGGTCACACCGGGGACAGGACGGCTGTCGAAGTGATAATCGTAAGACAGAATTAAATTTAAATTTTTTGCCAATGGGTTTTCCAAGTCAGCATCCAGGTTGATGCGATGATCACTCAGCTCATTCATCAAAGGCTGAAAATAGCCAATCATAGAAAACTTCAAACCCGTTGAAAATTTTGAAACCAAGGACAGATACAGATTTCCTCGAAGGTCCGTGGTCCCATCCTGACCCTTCAGCTGCTCTTTTTCGCCAAACATCCCCACGCCATTGAAAAGAGACAAATGCTCCCCTTGAAACCACCGCATCCGTGCAGCCACTCCCAACAAATCCCGTTCGATCAACGAGCGAAATTCATTGAACTCCACCTGGGCAAAGACCTCGGCAAAGAAATATTCCCAAAGGTGTCTGGCGTAGCGCAAATGGGCCGATCCATTGTGTGTGTCTTTGGTTCGAAAGGATTCCCCATACTTGTAATTTCCCAGGGCAAGAATCTCATGGTCGCCAGTCAGATAACGATTGAGAGTGTCGAAACTGACCAATTTCTTTTCGGTATTTCCACTTTGCAGAAGACCACTCAATGAAACAGAACCTTGATACCCTTCTTCAGGATTGGTTCGCAAAGATTCCACATTGATAAATGCAGAGGACGGCGCCGACCGCAAAAAGATCAGCGCGCACAATAAAACAAAGAAACATTTAAAAAACTTCACTTGGCCAGGCTGTAATCACCCAGTCCAGAAAGTTTGGACTCAATGGTTTTCATGTCTATCTTCTCATCATTGACAGTTTCCAGCTCCACCAACCCTTGATTCTTCTTCTTTGGGTTGAGGCGAACATTGCAGGTCTTGTACTTTTGCACTTCACAGACCTCACCTTGAACCATTTCTACGCAACCTTTGCAGTGCATGCCGTCCACCTTAAGAGTTTTCTTTTCAGCGTGGGCAGAAAAAGCGGTTCCCAGAAAAATTACAGATGCCAAAATTGAGTTTTTCATAATTCTCCCATCTTTCGTCTTTTTGAATTGGATTGAATGTATCACAGGACTTTCCCTTGTGCTCCTGAAAAAATCCAGATAACTCAATGGGAATATGACGACCGACACTTCTGATCAACACGGCCTTTCCTCCCACTATCACTCGGAACACCGAAGAGAGCGTGTCTTCTTGGCCCTTGCCGGAATCTTCGTGACCAATGCCATTCTGGCCGAACTTATCGGCGGAAAGCTTTTTACCTGGGGACCCTTCACAATGAGCTTGGGCGTTCTCCCCTGGCCCATTGTTTTTTTGGCCACAGATTTGGTGAATGAATACTTTGGAAAAAATGGAGTGCGAAGGCTGACCTTTATGACGGTGGCGTTGATCATCTACGCCTTTGTGATTTTATTTTTAGGCATACTCATTCCCGCAGCAGGATTTTCACCGGTTTCTGATGAGGCCTTTCAAAAGGTTTTTGGCCAAAGCTTGTGGATCATCGCCGGAAGCTTGATCGCCTTTCTGGCCAGTCAGTTGGTGGACGTGTTTGTGTTTTGGCTGGTGCGTTCACGCACGCAAGGGCGCTTACTGTGGCTTCGAGCCACAGGTTCCACAGCGGTTTCTCAATTGATCGATACCTTTGTGATTTTGGGCATTGCCTTTTACCTTCCTGGAAAATTGAATTTTGAAGAATACATTCTGACGTCAGTTTCCAACTACAGCTACAAACTGGGCATCGCCATCGCCCTGACCCCGTTGATTTATTTGGGTCACAACATCATCGATCAATATTTGGGAGAGAAAAAATCCCAAGAAATGATCGAAGAGGCCGTCGAAGAATCCTTAGACCGCTAAAAAGGCGCCAAAAGGTACCTGCTTCCTTTTCCGATATGCACCGCATATCGGAAAAGGAAGCAGGTACCTTTTGGC
>DKGG01000035.1 GCA_002453155.1 Bdellovibrionaceae bacterium UBA6776 | reverse complement strand
GCTGGAAGAGTTCATGGATGGACGTGTCCGCTTCTATGAAATATGGATTTGGGAAATAGGAACTTATACACAAGAACAGACCTCAAAAAAACAGGATGCGATTTTTCCAAAAGAAAAATTCTTGTGAGCCCATGGATGAGCGTGTCTGGATTTATAAATTTCAAATCCCAAAAAAAAGAATTGATAAAATTGCTATAAGGGCTGGAAGAGTAAGGAAAGGAATTTAGACTGGGGAGTTGTGGTCTATTTGCAAACGTCGACATCAAGGATCTGATCTGAAGAAACAGACATCAGTCTTCAAGACAACAATCTTCGAATTGTGAAGCCAGCAAATTCTTTTTAACTTTTCCCAAGGGCGAGCGGGTAAACTGGGGAAGCCACTCCACGCGAACAATTCTTTCCCAAGGTTTTTGCTGAGAATTGAACTCTTTCAAGAGTTTTTGGATTTTCAAAAAATGTGGGTGCATTTCAAAAAGACCCTTCTGCTCTAAAAACAAAACCAATTCATTTTCCAAGCGGGGATGTGAAAAGTTGCAAATTTCAAACTCCAAAGTCCCATCAAAGAATCGCGCAACATAAGATTTCAATTTCGAAGTCAATTGATTGAGGGAAACTAACTCCCCTTTGACTTTCACAACCTCATCTTTACGCCCCAGTGCCTGCAAGGTGCGATTTTTCCCATCCACGATCAATTCATCTTCCACAAAGACTTCGCCATTTCGTTGAAAGAGCTCCAGTGAAAATGCCTTCTCCGGTGATATTTGAACTTTTAAAGTGGCGCAGGCAGGGGACTGGATTCGCCATTTGCCATCACACTTTTGAATCTGAGTGATGTGGGGAAGCCAGGTCAAAGTGTAGGAATCAGAGTCCTCTACAAAGACCTCATCCAAGTTTACACTTTTCAAACTTGCTGTGGCCACTTGAGATCCCAACTCGGTCATTCCATAGCTGGGAAGAAGGAGCCAACCTAAAGCTCGAGCTTTTCGGTAAAGATCAGAATCCAGTTTGCCGCCACCAATGATCACGGCTCGTAAGGACCGGGGCGCATTCAAATTTAAACTGACCAAGTCATGAATTTGGGTCGGAACCAAAGAAGTCAAAGTGGCCTCTTCAGAATTTAAAACTTCCCAAGCCTTAGATGGACTCCATTTTTTAAGAGGTCGGTGTTTCCAAGTATAGCCACCCAGTTCACTGCGCAGCCAAGTGGAGAATCCTCCCACATGAAAGAGCGGCAAAAAGTTCACAACCACATCTTCAGAGGAAGTGCGGAGGTGCTGATTGGCGCCTCGTGCAGCGGCCGTCAAAGACTCTCGAGTGTGGGCGAAAAACTTTAAGCCTCCATCGCTGGTAGAGCCCGAAGAGGAAAACCAAACCCAAGGACGTGGGTCCATGGAAGTTCTGGAAATCAAATCCGCTAATAAAGACTTTTCTTTGGAGGTCAAAAGAGGCTCAAGCCAAAGTGAGTCGCGGGTTCTTTTCCAATATTTTGCAAGTTCCTTCCCGGAATCCTTTGTACGAAAGACCAAAGGGCGCGCTAAGGACTTCATGAAAGAGGTTCCCATGAAATTCCACGGAGAATTTCATCAAATCCAATGCCGGTTCCCTGTGGCGGCGTGGGGGAAGGACCACTTCCTTCCCAGCTCCAATCAAAATCTGTCGACTTATAAACTTGAGCGCGAGCCACGCCGTGGACTTCAGGTGCCGGTCGCTTTTGATTGAGAACACCGGATTCGTAAAGGGAAAAGGCCTGACCTAAAGTGTGATCCATGCTGTGGGTGACGATCACACGGTTTGAAAATGAAAAAAGTCGGTCGCTAAATTGTCGTGCGGATTTAACCACCTTGTGTTTCCAACTGGGATGTTCACAAAAATCACTGGCAAATTTTTCTCGCAACTGCTTCGGAAGGCGAAAGCTGTCTACATCTGCATTTCCAGCGCTCCATGGATCTTCGATCAAATCCAGTTGGGAAATTTTTGAAGAGTGATCATTCAGGGCTCGTAAAACCTGTAAGAATTCATCCATGCTTAAAAGGCCATTGAAATCCAAGCGCAATTTTTCTTCTGGAAGAAGGGCATTGAGTATGGAAAGCGTCTGCGGAAGATCGACCAGGGGTTGACCAGTCAACTTCAACTTAAAGACTCGAAAGCCCATGTCTCTGAATGCGTTCAAATCTTCAACGGTGCTGTTCATGGGGAGAAGTCCATGACTTTCCGGGACGGAGAAATCTTGAAACAAGGAATTCTTTTCTTTTCGAGCCTGGCCATCCAAAAGGGACCGTTCCAAAGCTCTTTTCAGAAGTGGGCTTTTCACCAAAGAAAAGTCTGGAGTCGCTTGAATCAGTTCCTTTTTGAGCTCTTCTAAATTCAAATCTCCAAACTCTTCCCAGGGAAACACGTCCGAGTACCCAATGACTTCTTCTCCCCAGTCCACTTTTAAAAGCGAACCTTTTCGAGGAAGAAGATCGGATTTTCCATTTAATTTTTTCTTTGGAAAAAGTTCGTAATCTTTGAACCAAATTTTCATTTACAGGCTCACTCCCAAAGCAAACACCACGGCAAACAAAAGATGTATCAAAGAGCTTCGGGCCAAAAACTGATTGTAGATGCGATCCGGCTCTGTATTCAAAACATCTTTTGAAAGCCGTGCCGCCGGAAAGATCAAAGAACAAACCAGAAAAAACAAAAACCACTCTCCGCGAAAGGCCCAATAAAGATTCGCCGCAAAAAACATCACATAGAGGGCGGGAACTTCATAGCGAGACCATCCACTCAATCGAACGGCAAAAGTTTTTTTACCCACCAAGGCATCTTGTTTTTGATCGCGAATGTTATTGATGGCGATCAATGCCGTGGCGAGAAGCCCCACTTGAGTGCCCAACACAAATGAGGCCATATCCACCTGCCCAGAGTGAAGAAGAACCGTGCCTCCGACTGCGATCCAGCCAAAAAAGATCAGGACAAAAAGATCACCCAGTCCCACATAGGCCAAAGGAAATGGACCCCCCGTGTACAAATATCCCATCACAATAGAAATCAATCCGATCGCAACAATGGGCCACCCACCGATATAGACCAAAGGGATTCCGCACAAAAGTGCGAAAAGAAAAAACAAAATCCCCAAAGCGCCGGTCATTTTGGAGGACATCCAACCACTTTGAGTGGCGCGCGCTTCCCCGAGGCGAGTTTCGGTATCCGCACCTTTGATAAAATCTAAGGCGTCGTTAAAAAAATTGGTTCCAATTTGAATGGCCAATGAAGAGGCCAAAGTGAGGAGCACAACCTCCAAAGACCAGGTCTCTAGAAAGTGTGCGGAATAAACGCTGCCCACGGCAATGGGAACCAAAGACGCCGTCAGCGTCTTTGGGCGCATGGCAAGCCAAACGGCTCGCCACAGTCCAATGGGAGCGGGCACAGCGCGAACCGTTGTCATGGAAGTCGAGGAAATTTTGAAAAGTCTGGCTTTCGTTTTTCAACAAAGGCGTTTTTACCTTCTTGAGCCTCTTCACTCATGTAGTAAAGAAGAGTGGCATCTCCCGCCAAATCCAAAAGTCCAATTTGACCATCGCAATCTGCATTCAATGAAGCTTTCAAACAACGAAGAGCCAAAGGAGAGTGTTGAAGCATTTCGCGACACCACTTTAAGGTTTCCATTTCCAATTCGTCATAGGGCACCACGTGGTTGACCAAGCCCATTTCCAAAGCTTGATCCGCATCGTACTGACGACACAGGTACCAAATCTCGCGAGCTTTTTTGTGACCGACGATGCGAGCCAAATAGCTGCTGCCAAGTCCACCATCAAAGGATCCTACCTTCGGGCCTGTTTGACCAAAGCGCGCATTGTCTGCGGCAATGGTCAAATCGCAAACCACGTGAAGAACATGTCCTCCTCCAATGGCGTATCCAGCCACCATAGCAACCACAGGTTTTGGCATGGAGCGAATTTGTTTTTGAACGTCTAAAATATTGAGGCGAGGAACACCATCGGATCCCACGTATCCGGCCATTCCACGTACTTTTTGGTCTCCGCCGGCGCAGAAGGCTTCTTTTCCTTCTCCAGTCAAAATCACTGCGCCCACCGAACTGTCTTCGCGGCAAATTTCAAAGGCGTCTTTCAATTCTTTGACGGTTTGGGGGCGAAAGGCGTTTCGCACTTCAGGACGATTGATGGTGATTTTTGCAATCCCGTCCTCTGTTTTTTCCAATTTGATGTCTGTATAGTCTTTCAGTGATATCCAAGATTCTTTTTGACCCATCCGCAAACTCCTTTGAGATGGGCCTAAATTGGCCTTTTCAGCCTCTGTTCGTCAAGTGTCCATCCCAAGTTTTTTGAGAAAGTCTTCCAGCTCCTCTTTAATTAAAAATTTAAAGCCACTGGCGAAGACTTTTAGGTGTCCCTCCACACGCGCACTGCCATGAACCACTTCAATGGCGCCGACGTGTTCCGGACAAAGGTAGACGACTTGGTTGTCTGTGGTTTTGAATTCCACCAATTTTTTAGACATTGAGCTCTCCCATTTTGAGGTCTAAGAACCATCATCTTTAAAAAATCTGGGAAAGCCAAGTCTGGGATTGTGGGCCCAACAACCGGTGTCCTCGGTCGGGGATGGAAATCAGCTGATCTTGAGGCCTTTCCGATTTGATCTTTTGATGAATCTTGCCAAACTTGAGGTCCAGTTCTCCATGAACCCAAGTCAAACCAGAGGGAAATTTGATCATTGATTCCCAATCAAACTCATGGCGGGTGTTTGAAAACAAAGTCATTCCACAAATCAAAGTTTGAAGGTCAAAATCTGGCTCCTTCAAATCTCGGGGAGAGTCCCCTTGAAAGAGTGGTTGAGAAAGCCACTCCGAAGTCCACTGTTCAAAGCTTTCACGAGACATCTTCTTGCACCACAGGCCTTCCCACATCCGCCGTTGAAGAATTTCTTCTTCACAAAAGATTCCCGGATGGGTGGAAATCAGAATCACGCGTTCAAAAAGTTCAGGCGCTTTCAGTGCGAGGTGAAGGGCCAATCGGCCTCCCAGAGAGTATCCCACCAAGACATTGTTTTTTACGAATCCCTGTTTTTGAAGCTCAGACAAGGCTTGATCGCAAAAGTCGTTAAAGCCTTTTTGCAGAAGTCGTTGATCCTCCAAAAACAAATTGGGAGTCCAAATGTGATCAAATTTTCGCAAGGAGGTGAGTCCTTCAAAATCCTTAGAGGTTCCTAGAAACCCATGGAGTCCAATCAAATTCATCGGAGAGATTCCCAAAAATCCTTGGAGTCTTTTGCGTCCGGCAAAATTTCAATCAGATGGCCCTTCTGAAAATCTTCAAACTGCACTTCTGAGGGGGACGTCCATTTTTGGTAGGGAAGATTCCAAAAGTCTGCCCACTTTTCAAATTGAAGCGAGTGGCGATTTAAGAAAAGATCCTTTCCAAACATGCGATCAAAAATAAATCCCCCTTGATTGTTAAAAACCGCCACATGGTGACATCCCTGGTGAGGGGCTGCCCAAGGTCCACTCAAATCATAAAGAGTGGTGAGGTCGCCAAGAAGAGCCAAGCTTTTTGAGCGTTCATAGCTTCGTCCGTAAAACGTAGAAAGTTGACCATCAATGCCATTGGCCCCGCGACTGGCGGCCACATTGGAAAACGAGATTTCACTGGCCACATTTGCAAGGTCCCATTGGCGGATGGGAAGAGAATTTCCCAGGTAAACCAACTCCTCTTTGGGCCAATGGTGTTGCAATTGGAACATCCACGCCGCTTCCGAATGGGGATGATCCTTTAAGGCTTTTTGAAGTTTCTCTTTTTGTTGAAAATCTTTGTCTTTGAGGGCCTTGTCACTGTGGAGCGAGAACTGTTGGAGTTCTTCAAAAAACTTCTCATTTTCTGGAAGAATCAAACGTTGCTCTGAAAGACCTGGATAAGCCGACGAGCTGATGTGAAGCGTTGGCAAAGGTTGAAATTCCAAATCCCGCCAAAAACGGTGGAGGGGAACCTGTCCGATTCGCAAAATGGAATCAAAGTGTCCGGCCTGAATCGCCAGTGAGGGAAAATGAATTTCGAGGTCTTTCAACTCTGGATGGTTTTTCAATTGAGACGTCGACTCCAGAAACACCGGCAAGTTTAAAGATTTTAAATTTTGAATCAAAGTGTCTTTTGAAAAGTGAGTTTGGCCGGACAAGACCAACAAAGGTTTTTTTAAATCTTTTAAAAAACTTTTTAAGGCAGAGGTTTGCTTGTCCTCCCATGACTCTGACTTTTTCTTTGCGGTGAGGTTCTCGGAAGATTTCGACCACTCATGAGGAGGTTGAGTGTCCACCAACGGCTCGTCAAAACACACATTGATATGAATGGGGCTTTTCAGGTCCCAAGGCAAAAGCTCCAAGGGAGCCTTTTCCAGATCAAATTTCAGCGAACAGTGGGACGAAAGAAGCTCCGCTTGATCAATGGTTTGTGGGGCACCACTTCCGCGGTAACTTTTTGGTCGGTCCGCAGATAAAATCGCCAGTGGAGTTTGGGTGTGATGAGCCTCTATACATGCGGAAAGAGTTTCCGATACCGCCGTTCCTGAAGTGGTTAGTACCGCCACAGGTTGTTTGAAATTTTGAGAGAGTCCAAGGGCGAAAAAGCTCGCGGCCCGCTCATCAAAGTGAGTGTGAATTTGAAAAGGGTGTTTGCCGTAGGAGAGAAAATCCACAAAAGGGGCATTCCGTCCGCCGGGGCAAACTACCAAATGCCGAACTCCTTGATTTTGAAGTTCCGTTAAAATTTGAACAACCTGTTCTCTGTTGGTCATCTATGAAAAGTCCTCAAATATTTTTAACACCGAATTTTGCTTTGATTGAATTTCGGCCCACTCTTTTTCGCAAACGCTGGCTCTGACCACTCCTGCACCTGCAGCAGCCAACCAATGATCTTTGGTTTTTTGCAAAGCGCGAATGGCCACCACAATATGTCCAAAACCGGCCTTTGTGACAAATCCAAATGGGGCTCCGTAACGCATTCTTTGAGTGGAATTTTTCTGACGGCGAAGCCACTCAAAGGCCACGTCCGCTGGCGATCCTCCCAAAGCGGGAGTGGGATGGAGCTTCCTTGAAAATTCCGAAAGCTGGAAGGACTTCGGATCTAAAACTCGCACTTTCAAAGGGGTTCGCAAATGTTTGAGGGTGGGAAGTATTTTTTCATCCGTGGTGCCGACTTGGGGTTCTCCAATCATTGAGAGCTTTTGAACCAAATCTTTCACCACCCACTGATGCTCTTCCCTTTCTTTGGGGTCCAAAAGCAAAGAGGAACTCAAATCTTTGGAAGTTCCCGCAATGGCCTCGGTTTCCAAAGTCTCTCCATCATAGGTGATCAAAGTTTCTGGGGTTGCACCCAGCATCCAATCCTCTCCGTCGCAAAAGACAAAAACTTTTAAAGATTCTGGCAACTGATCCAAATGACGAAGCAGCGCGGGCCAATTCATTTGATTTTCTTTGCCAGACAGGGGGGCTTTTTGAATCACTACAGGCACGGCCTTTTGCAAACGTGCGCTTTCGATCTCTGACATCAACGCATCGAAAATCTGTTGATAATCTTTTACTGAGGCCGGTGCCCAATTTAAATCGTGAAACTGAAATCCCAGACGGGAGGATGAGGATCCAAAAAGATCTTCAATGGCCTCTTCGATGTTTCCAAATTTCAATGGGGAGACGGGGAAATAAGCCCCCTGATTTTCCAGAAAAAAATCGGGCGCCCAGAAAAAATCTGCATTTTCTGGAGGATGGGGAACGGGCTTTTGCCACCCCCAACCATAGGCATAGGTGTTTTTTTGGGTTCTCAGGAGAGTCCATCCGCGGTATTTCGAGCTCATGGACCCATAGATGCCTGCATCTTAGGCGCAGGTAAATGGGAAAGGGCAGTGACAAGGAGCTTCAAAAGTGCTTTAAGCATGGGAAGTTATGACGAAGACCGTGGAAATTGGATCAGTTAAATTTGGCGGCCCCGAATTTGTGGTGGTTGCAGGACCCTGTTCGGTGGAGTCCAAGGAGCAGTTTCAAAGCACTGCGGACTTTGTTCAGTCCCAAGGAGCTTGTGCTCTGCGCGGAGGTCTTTTCAAACTCAGAACAGATCCCAGCTCTTTCCAAGGCCTTGGTGTCAACGCCTACCAATTGGCCAAAGAGGTTAAAGAGAGCCTCGGCCTTCCCTTTATCTCTGAAATCACAGATCCCCGACAGATGGGGGATTTGGAAGACGTGGTGGATGCCTATCAGGTGGGTTCTCGAAACATGCACAACTATGCCCTCCTTAAAGAACTGGGGCAGTCGTCCAAGCCAGTGCTTTTAAAGCGTGGACTTGCAGCCTTGTTCAAAGAATGGATTTTGGCGGCGGAACATGTTGCAAAATCTGGAAATGACAAAATTATTCTGTGTGAACGTGGCATTCGAACCTTTGAGACTTCAACAAGAAACACCATGGATTTAAACTCTTTGGCTTTGGCCAAAAAGGAAACTCACTTCCCTGTTTTGGCAGATCCTTCCCATGGAACCGGTCGTGCGGATTTGGTCACTCCTTTGGCCTTGGCTGCAGCCGCCGCTGGGGCGGATGGTTTGCTTTTGGAAGTTCACCCCAATCCTCCACAGGCTTTGTCGGATGGATTTCAATCTTTGGATTTTTCTCAATTTGAAAATTTAATGAAGCAACTCAGAAGTTTGCTTCCGGCCATGGATCGGACATTGAGTTGATTCAGGGGCCACAAAAAACCGAAATTCAAAATCTCTTCAATGGCATTGCTCCAGGCTATGACTTGGCCAATGATTTGATCACTTTTGGAATGGCTCGCAGTTGGCGTAAAAAATTGGTGCGCTGGAGTGGAGTTCAAAAAGGCGATAAAGTTTTGGACTGTGCCACGGGCACGGGAGATTTGGCTTTTGATTTTAAGCGTGCAGTTGGGGATGAAGGCCAAGTGATTGGTACGGATTTTTCTCAAAACATGCTGGATCAGGCTCCGGACAAATGCAAATCTTTGAATTTGGATGTGCTTTTTGAGTGGGCCGATGTCACTCAATTGAAATATCCTGACGGCGAATTTGATTGCACAAGCATTGCCTACGGCATTCGAAATGTGGAAGACCCGGTAAAGGCCTTGAGCGAAATGGCGCGAGTGACAAAGCCCGGAGGCGTGGTGATGGTGATCGAAACCGGAAGCTCTCAGTGGCCGATGATGCAGTGGGGATTTGATTTTTACTTTAAAAATATTGTTCCGCTTTTGGGCGGAGTGGTGACAGGGGATTTTCAAGCGTACCGGTACTTGAACAAATCTTCGAAAAATTTTCCCTGTCGTGAAGAATTTTTGTCATTGATGACCCGAGCGCAATGTTTTTCTCGTTGTGAATACCGGACTCTGATGGGTGGGGCGTCTTTTTTATACAAAGGACATGTGCACAAGCCGGACTGATCCTTGCGCAGTTCCGCAATGTGCGGTCATATTAAACAAAACAAATTAAAGGAGACAGAATGATTAAACTCAAGAAAAAGAGTCACCATCGTCTGACCTTGCAAATTCTGATTGGTTTGGCTTTGGGGGCAGGTCTTGGACTTTTGATCAATGCGTTTGGCTGGCAGTCTTCTGTTTTTGTGAAAGATTTTTTAACTGGTGGAGTTTTTCACATCGGTGGCCAGGTCTTCTTGCGTTCCTTGCAAATGTTGGTGGTTCCCATTGTTTTTATCTCATTGGTTTGTGGAACCGCGGGCCTAGGGGATTTGCAGCAGCTGGGACGGATTGGCGGAAAAACTTTGGTGCTTTATTTGATCACTACAGCTCTTGCTGTGACGACCGGCTTGATTGTGGCTGGAGTGATTGATCCCGGAATGGGATTTGACCTGAATACGGCTGCGGATTTTCAGGCGGCAGAAGCACCACCTTTGGTGGACACTTTGATTCAAATTGTTCCGAAGAATCCCATTGAATCTTTTGCCAGGGGAGAAATGCTTCAGATCATTTTCTTTGCCATGTCATTTGGAATGGCTATGACTTTGGCGGGCAAATCAGGAGAGCGTGTGCTTTTGGTCTTCAATGATTTGAATGACATTGTGATGAAGCTTGTGGGAATGGTGATTCGTATTTCCCCTATTGGAGTATTCTGTTTGATCGCAAAGGTTTTTGCCGATCAAGGATTTAGTGCGATCTTGCCTTTGGCAAAGTACTTTTTCACCACGTTGTTTGTCTTGATTTTTCATTTGTTTATCACTTACTCAAGCCTTTTGAAATTTGTCGGAAAATTAAGTCCGGTGATGTTCTTTCGAAAGTTTTATGAAGTGATGGTTTTTGGATTCAGTACGGCCAGTTCCAATGCCACCATTCCTGTGACTTTGGAAGTGGTGGAACGGCGTTTGGGTGTGAAGAAAATCATTTCCTCTTTTACCGTTCCTTTGGGTGCAACCATCAACATGGACGGAACGGCAATCATGCAGGGTGTGGCCACTGTGTTTGTGGCGCAGGCTTATGGCGTGGAGCTGACCATGGTTCAGTACATGACGGTGATTTTAACGGCCACTTTGGCTTCTGTGGGAACGGCGGGAGTGCCCGGTGTGGGTTTGATCATGCTCTCTATGGTGTTTCAGCAAGTGGGGCTTCCTGTGGAAGGAATCGGGATCATTATGGCTGTGGATCGCTTGCTGGATATGGTGAGAACCGCAGTGAATGTTTCCGGTGATGCCATGGTATCGTGCTTGGTCGCCAAGAGCGAAGGCCAATTGGATCAGGCGGTGTTCGACGAAGATCCCCTGTCTGAGCAGTTGGCTTGAGGGATTTTGTGAATTTATCCCTTCCTCTGGTTGTGGCTTGCGCAAAGAATTTGAAGATTGGATCGGTTTTGATCTCCACCCAACCTTACGGGCAGGATGTGATCTACTTGTAAAAAGTGAGTGGAATCGCATCCTGGATATTGGCATCTGTAATTTGCAGCCGTTAACACATTGTTTCGTAGGCGTTTGGAAATTTGTCTGGGATTCTTCGATTTTGTGACACCAAACTTATTATTCTCATTAGAACCTGACGATTTCCTCTGAACATTTTCATAAAGCTTAAGTTCTTTTTCAATCAAGTGCATTAAAAGACTTTCCACATTGTGCTTGTGTGACTTCAGTGCTTTCAATCTTTCTAATTTTTCATTCTGCTCATGGGACAGTTCTAACCTTAAATGCACTTTGTCTCTGTATTCTGTCTTGTGGATCTTTATTGTCGGTGTGGGTTCCAAAAACATGGCTTTCACTTCGCGGGAAGATTTGTGTTCCATGGACTTTAAAACTTTTCTTTTTTCTGCCAACGGCTTCTTTCGAAGAAGCTTAAATGCTGTGGTCACAGCCGATAAGGTCAGACTTCCTTGATCAATTTTCTGTTTGATCTCTGGAACTTCCTTGGCAAGGCGAACGCAGGCCTGTCTTTGATAGGCGGTGGCTTCCGAGTAACCAAGTCCTCGAGCCAAATAGTCAAAAAGAGAATTGTGTCCCATTGCTAAATATTGACGGCTGTCTTCCATCTCTTGCAGTTTGTTGAGGATTTCTGAAGTGATTCGCTTTTCTTTTTGGCGGAGTTCAAGAAGTTCATTGTGAATTTTCATAGGCCCTCTTTCTGTAGAAAGAACATTACCATGGGTTTTTATTTTCGGATTTTACCTCCGAGGATTGCTTCTAAAAGATTTTTTTAGTTGAGCCACGTCCGTTCTTGAAGTTTGAAATTATAGGTTACAGTGACGTGGACAATTGCTTTAAAAATGATTCTATAGGTGATTTCAATTTAATATTTCATAGGAATGAAATCGAAAAATACAGCGTCAAATGAAATCTCTAAAAAACATCAACCTTGCCGCAATGTTTAGTAGGCACCAGGAAACTAAGAAACCACAAAAGCAGATTTGATTTTTTCAGGAAGAGGAGCCTTCTTCAAACTTTTCACATCCACACACACATGAACCACGCGCAGTTCGGCCAGAAGGTCGCTGTCCACTGAAGACTCTTTTCGAAACTCATAGCGAAAGGTCAGCGACGACTCGCCCACCTTTTCAGGAATCACCTTCACAGACACCGGCGCCCCAGGAAGGAGCGGGCGGTGGTACTGGGCCTCAGAATGCCTCACGGGAAATCCCACTGTGGCCGACTGAAAAAAATCCTTCCACTCAAGACCCACCTGGGGAAGGCTTAGCTCCAGCGCCCGATGGGCCATTCGAAAATAATGCCCAAAAAACACGATTCCTGCAGGGTCTCCGTCATCAAAATGTACAAACAATTCAACAGCTTCCATAGCTCCATACCTACATCGAATCCTGGATTTCGAGTAGGAGAAGCTTTCAAAAAAAGATATTTTATTGACCCTCCAAGGCCTTGAGACCATAAAGAGGGGGTGCTTTCCCTTAAAGATTTGAAAATATTCGAAAAAGACGATTTTCCGCCGTACTTGCCCAAACTCAATGGCCTGTATGACGAGTTGTTTTCTTCGGGGAAGGGATTCCGCTCCAAGCTGATCCTGATGATTTCGCAGCACTTGGCTTTGAAGCCAGACTCCATAAAACTTTTGGCTCAGACCATCGAATTCATTCACAATGCCTCTCTTCTTCACGATGACTTGATTGACCGTTCTCACCTCCGACGAAGCAAGCCTGCCGCCTGGCTCAAGTATTCGCCCGAATACGCCGTCCTTGCCGGTGATTACTTGCTGGCGCGAGTGATGGTGAATCTCTCTCGCTTTGGAAACCTGCGATTGATTCAATACACGGCCGAAATGATCTCGGATCTTTTGGAAGGAGAGTGGATTCAAGATTCATTGGTTCAAGATTGGAATGTGAACCTTGAGCAATTGGATCAGGTTCATGATTTAAAAACTGCATCGCTTTTTAAGTGGTGTTTGCGAGCCCCTTTTATAGCCGAAGAAAATTACGACGAGGGACTTCATGAAGTTTTAGGACAGATGGGCGGAATTTTAGGAGTTCTCTTCCAACGGGGCGACGATCTTTTAGACTTCGACATTCGAAACAAAGAAGGAAAGGCCATTCTGGGAGATCTTAAATCCGGCTATCTCAATTCGGTGGGTGCTTACTTAAGCCGCGACTTTTCTGAAAAACAAATTGAAGAGCTGACCAAGTGTGAAGATTTGGATCAAGTGTATGTGCTTCTTGGTGGGGAAGAGAAGTTTCAAAAACAAGTGCGAGAGTTTGATCAGATGAATGACCAAGCCATTGCTCTTTATGAACACTTGAATGAATCTTTAAAAGACTTTTTAAAACCCAACGAAGTGGGTCTTCTTGCGGAGTTAAAGCCCTTGGCCCACTTGCTTTACTACCGGTCCTAAAAATGGCTGTGGAATCCCAGTATAAAACTTTGCTCAAGTCCGATGAAAATTTTCAGCGTTATTTGCTGGGAAGTTTCAGCTCGGATCTGTTAGCGCTCCCCGTAGAATCCTTTGGAGTGGGAACCGAACGTGAGCGTGCAACTTTTTTATTGATCCCAGAATCAAAAATTGAAAAACCCCATTGGTTGAAAGTCTATTGGAAAGCCATCCGTCCTGAACTTTTGGGACTGACTCTGGGGCAAGCTGTGCTTGCGGCGTTTTCTTTAGAACCCTTACTTAAGATCAACGGTTTGAGTGTGGAACAGAAATCTCCAGAGTTTTTGTGGACCAGTTTTGCTTGCCTATTGGTGATCTTCTTCACCCACGCCGCAGCCTGTTTGTTCAATGATTTTCGAGACCATCTTCAAGGGTTAGATCGAAAGTCATCGTCTCAAGGGAGTCGGGTCATTCAAAAGGGATGGTCGCGGGCTTTTGAGGTCCGCCGGTGGGCTTATGTGAACTCAGCGTTGGCGTTGGCCATTGGGAGTTCGCTGCTGTGGGGGCATTGGTTTTTGCTTTTGGGACTTGGGAGTTTAACGGCACTGGCCGTGCTGTTTTACTCTTACATGACTCCTTTTTGGAATCGACTTGGGGCCGGAGACTTTTGGATCACTTTACTATTTGGCCCACTGATGTATTTTTCCATTTGGATCTCTGTCTATTCTCCGGGTGTTCCCTTTGAAACTTCAAAAATACTTTTTGAAGAGGGAATTTTACTTTCATTGTGTTTTGGGTTGTTGGCCAGTTGGACCTTTCAAGTGCGACAGTTTCAAGGAATTTTCAAACGTCAGGCGGGGAGTTTTCGAACCGTGGTTTCACGTTTGAATTTTGATCAGGCAAAAACTTTTATTTCCATCGAAGCCATTTTGTTCTTTGCACTTCCGTCGTTTTGTTTTTACTGGATTTGGAAAGACTTTACAGGAGCTTTAATTTTAATTTTCGGAATGGTTCTTTCTTTGTATCAGGTTTGGGACCTCTATCATTTGCCCTCGCCGCTTTCTTCGAAGATGCCGCAGATGAAGGCTTACGCCCTTCGAATTCACTCCACATTTTTGGGACTTTGGTTGGTGGCGCTGTGGTTGATTCGATAACTGAAAATCTTCAGTTGGTTTCCACGGACGAGGGAAAGGGTTTTAAGCTCCTTAATGAACCCAACTCTCACGTTTACATTCCTGACTTTTCAAGTTCAGCCATGGAGTTCAAAATCAATGATGAACGTCGTCGGCGGGGGAAGCTTTTAAAAGCCATCGAAGGCAAAGCTTCTGGAGAGCCTTTAAAAGTTTTTGATTTTTTTGGAGGTTTTGCTCAAGACGCCTTTTTGATGGCGTGCTTGGGGCATGAGGTGCTTTCCGTGGAGAGAAATCCACTGGTGTACGAGGTCACCTCCCAAGCCTGGGAAAATCAAAAAGAAGTGGAATGGGTGAAAGATCTCAACTTGAGTTTGCGTCTCAAGAATGCGGAGAGTTTTCATGAGTTGCAAAATCAAATGGAGTCTTTTGATGTGATCTACATGGACCCCATGTTTGAAAAATCAAAAAACAAATCGAAGAGTGTTTTGTCCATGCAGATTTTGCAGGAGTTGCTTTCTCATTCCGAGGAAGAACAGATTCCTTGGGATGAGATTTTAGAATTGGGACTTCAAAAAGCCTCTAAGATTGTGATGAAACTTCCAATAAAGGGACCGTCCTTGGTCCAACGCAAATTTAGCCATCAAATTTTAGGAAAAACCATTCGCTTTGAAGTGTTTATTTGATCAATGGTAAATGGGGCCGGGTCCGGTGGGAACCTCGGCGGATTGCTCCACACTTTTTAAAACCTTGTGATACAGATCTTGAATTTCGAAAGGTGCGGAGTTGTGATCCACGAAAGAAAAATATCTTTTCAAATCCGCGTGGGCATCTTTGATATAGCCCAAACGGTGTCTTAAAAACGCTCGACGTCCCAAAAGGTGAGTGTTTCGCTCGTCCAATTGAATGGAAAGATTGTAAGCCAGATGAAGCGCTTTGACATTGGATGTGGATTCAAAATATTTGGTCAGAAGTTCCAGGTACACCCGGTAAACTTCTCGAGGTGTCCAGAACTCTCGGTCCGAAGAGGTGGCGTCCAAAGACTTTAAAACCTCTTCGTCAGAAAGCTTTTGCCCTCCACATAAAAGATCCAAGTATTCAGACCGGCCCGAGCGCAGCCACTTGATCAAATAGCGATTTTTACAAGAAATCCAAAACAAAGGAATTTGCAATGCTTGAGACAAATGTAGAAACAGCAAGGTTCCAACAAAGGGGTGAGCGGAGAACTGGATCAAAGCCCGGCTCAAAGAGAGCGACTCGATGTTTTTAGAGTCCGCATCTTCAAACATGAAATTCTTTTCTTCGAAAAAGAACTTCACCAAATGCTCCAGGCGTTGGGACTCATCCAATTCTTGGTTTTGACACTGGCTCATCAGCTCAAAAGTCAAAAAATGCAGACGGCGAAAACTTTTGTGGCTGTTTTCTCGAGAAAACAACAAATGGTCCGTGGCCATCACGAGGGGAGCTAAACTTTCCCAGCTCTCTTCGCTGAGTTGGTTCATCTCGGACATGATTTTATCTAAGGTGAGGTTGGTTTCCACGAACATACCTCTCCATCAATGTCGGAAGATTGAAATTATTTCAAGGCTAGGAATTGACAGGCTATGTCGAGAATTCCAGAATGGTCGGATGAGTGACGACGTCAAATCCTTGAAAGCCCGCATTGCCGAACTGGAACGAGAAGTTCAAAGTCGTGAAGAGGACTTGGCGCGCTTTCGGTCCGAGCTGATGAAAACCAATGCTCAATTGGAAGGCATGATCACTCATGTGGGCAAAGAGCTTCAAACCGCCCAAGCCATCTTTCGTGCGTTGGTGCCTTCGGAGTTTCCTCACATTTCGGGCTTTGAATTTTCAACCAAATTTGTTCCCAGCATGATCTCGGGCGGGGACTACTTCGACATTTTTGAACATCAAGATCCCATGCGTTTTGGAGTGGTCCTGTCCAGCGCTTCGGGCCATGCGCTCTCGGCCTTGTTGCTTTCGGTTTTGATCAAAATGGCCGGCCAAATGGAAGGTCGAAAGTCCATGGGGCCCGAAGCTGTTCTTAAAGATTTGGCCAAAGAACTTCAACCGCATTTGGATGCAAACTCTCATTTGGATTTGTTTTATGGAGTGGTGGACCGCCGCCAATATGTTTTTCGGTATGTGAATCGCGGCGAAATTTTATTGATTCATCAAACCGATGAAGGCGAGTTGAAACTTTGCGAGAAGAAAGATCCCGCCATTGATTTGAAAAGTGAAAATGCAAAGCCCACCTTGCAAACCATAAGTTTAAATCCCAGGGATCGGTTGCTTTTGGTTTCGCCCGGGGGCGCATGGGCTCAAAATTTAAAAGGTGAGGCCTTTGGCTGGGAGAGAGTCAGTCAGGCTGTAAAGGCGGCACCTCGTCAGGGTGTTCATGAATTGAGGCAAAACCTCCTTTATGAAATTGAGCGTTTCACTCAAGGAGCCGAACTGCGTCGAGACCTGACCATCTTGGCCATTGAAGTGAAAGACAAAGTGATCAAGCTTGCGCCAACAAAATGACGTCTTGATCGCAGTGTCGAGAGTAGACTCGCTGGCATCCCTTCGTTATCCTTAATTCGATCTCAAAGATTTTCACCCCCATTTCAGAAAGGATTGGTCATGGCTGCGGAAGTTTATGCAGGAGCGGTTGATAAAGGTCTCGAAGGAGTAGTGGCTTGCACAACGAAGATTTCATTCATTGTTGATGCCACGCTGACGTATCGAGGTTACACCATTGAAGACTTGGCGGAGCACTCCAACTTCGAAGAAGTGGTCTACCTTTTGTGGGAAAATCGTCTTCCCAATGCGGAAGAATTCAAAGCTTTTAAAAATGAAATCAGTGAATACCTTTCTTTGCCTGCCGATGCCATCGCAGCGCTAAAAGCTTTGCCCGTTAAAGATGTTCATCCCATGGCATGGCTTCGAACGGCCGCCAGCACCTTGGCCCTTTGGGACAACGAAGCTCAAAGCACCGATCCCAAAGCTCAAAAACGAGTGGCCTTACGATTGACTGCACGCATGGGAATGTTGGTGGCTCTGTTTGAACGGGTTCGCCAAGGTAAAGATTTTGTTCCGCCGAAAAAAGACCAGTCTTTGGCGTGGAACTTTTTGTACATGCTCAACGGCACGGATCCCGATGAAGAAACCGTGAAGGTTTTAGACACCTGTTTGATCCTTCATGCAGATCACGAATTGAACTGTTCCGCCTTTGCTGCCCGTGTGACGTCTTCTTCCTTGAGTGACATTTACTCCTCTGTAGTCAGTGCCATCTCTGCATTGAAAGGCCCTCTTCACGGTGGCGCCAATGAGCAAGTGATGTTGATGCTCAAAGACATCGGCACCGTGGACAACGCGAAAGAGTGGATCAAAGATGCCTTGGCTCAAAAGAAGAAAGTCATGGGTTTTGGTCACCGTGTTTATAAAAATGGAGATCCTCGTGCAAAGATTCTTCGGGTCATGAGCGAAAAGTTGACCAAGAAGTCTGGTGAGCCCAAGTGGTACGAAATGTCCAAGACCATTGATGACACGGTTCAAAATGAAAAAGGACTTCTACCCAACGTGGATTTTTATTCGGCCACTGTTTATTACAGCATGGGCATTCCCATCGATCTTTACACTCCAATTTTTGCCGTGTCTCGAGTGACCGGATGGTTGGCTCATATTTTTGAGCAGTACTCCAACAACCGCATCTACCGTCCTCGTGGACAGTGGGAGGGGCCGGAGGGGCTCAAGTGGAAACCTCTCAACCAACGCTAAGGGGATAAAACGTCAAATTTCTTTGTTGCTTCGTCGTCGACGTACGTTCGTACGCCTTCCTCCTCGCGCCTCGAACTTTGACGTTTTTCGTGCCGAGCAGAAATCAATGTTGGAGGCGCTTCGAACTTTGACGTTTTGGAAAATAAAAAAAGCCGGGATTGAACCCGGCTTTTTTTATTTGAGCGGCCCCCTACGGGGATCCCACGGTAAACCAATCAATATTGAGACAGCGCAAGGTTTGAGACTTTGAATCCTTCACTCGTTCCGTCATTTTTTGAATAAATTCGACCAATTCAGATTTCAGTTCATCGGAAAGTTCCACGGAGAGAGACATGGGTGCGGAATAATGTAGAGAATCATTTTCTAAGTTTTCCATGGCTTGCAGCGCTTTAAACCTCCAATTGAGGTGATGTTGAAGGATGTAAGGGCTGTCATGGGAAAGATGAATGACCTTTTGGCCCAACTGAAATTTTCCATTTTTCCTAACGAGCAAACCCTTTTCCAAAAGAAAATTTAAAATTTCCAGGGTTTGTTTTTCGTTGATGTCCAATTCGTTAGAGATTTGAGGCGCACTTCGTCCATTGTCGAGAGCCGCACACAGCCAAACCGCGAGATATTTCCAAGAAGAATAAAAAATCATTTTGTCTTCATTGGTCAGTTGATGGTGCTCAATGCGATTTCGAATCATAAGTCCCTTGGAGCGAAGTTCTGCAATTTGGTGTTCAAAGAATCTTTTCAGATCAAAGCTTCCTGCACGCTCCCATTGAACCAATGCGAGAAAATACTCAGTTTCTAATGGGTTCAGAGAAAGCAATGGGGCCAGTTTTAAGGACTGCTCGAGTGTGAGATGTCTAGAGCCCTTAAAAATTTGAGAAACAATAACGGAAGTTGAAGAAATGGCTTCCGCAATTTTAGAATACTGTCCATATCCCCTTCGTGGTTGGCTCTCCACCCAGTCCACAACAAATTTTTTGTAGGACTTGTATTCAAATGTACTCACTGTAGGCTCCTTAAGTTAGCAGAAATGCTAAATAAACCATTAACTTTTAAATTAAAAAATCTAGTATGAAAACCGCTTTGTTGAGATTTTGGGTGCACACATTTAACTTACAAACCGCAAGGGGAAAATAAAATGAAAGCATTTATATTAAGCAGCCTCATCCTGATCTCTGTTTCTTCGTTTGGAAAACCTATTCTTGGGGGAATTGGAAGTGGGGGAGGTTCAACGACCTTGCCATCCTCTGTAAGTTCCAAACAAATCGCTGATTTTTTGGAGTCCGCGGAGGCACAAATGAGCCTAAGAGCTTTTTTCAATCGCGAAGATCGTATGGTGCAATCAGCAAATCCAGATGTTCCAACAAAGATCTTTTTTCCTTTTTCCAAAGATATCTTTCAAACACTCCTGTCGACGACACTTCATCTGGAGATGAACGGTCCCTGTTTCGACGGTGAAGGAAATCCGAGGGATGGAAGTTTAATCCCGTCTTCTCCTTCCGCGGAAATATGCTTGAGTCCTTTTCAAATGGCGACCAAGTTGACGAAAGCCAATTACAAAGAAGAGGCTTTGGCCCTCGTGATTCATGAGTTGGCTCACTACTTTGGCGCACGAGAGTCTTTGGCTCAACAGATTCAAGGCCTCGCACTTCAGGCGTTTGAAAGAACAAACGAAGAAATGATTCGAGGAGATTTTTACTATGCTGTGAACTTTGCCAAAATTGAATTCATTGGCACCCTTGAAAATGAATTGAACGGAAGTGTCGACCCTTATGAGTTTTCTAAGTCATCAATGCAGGTTGATTTTTTATTCCGAGAATTTTTTGAAATCACGAACATGGATGGTTCTCGGCTCTCTGTTCTGAATATGTCTCAATTTAAAAGGTTCAAGTTGGAAAACTATCGCATGCGAGTACTTCAAAATTTTGTATGCAGTTTGGCAAAGGAAAAGAGAATTTCTGAGCCATGCTTAGAAAAAATAGAAAGAATTTTTGAAGGTGAAGAATATGCAAGCTTCCATCGTATTTTGAAAGTCG
This sequence comes from Bdellovibrionaceae bacterium UBA6776, assembly GCA_002453155.1. Lineage (GTDB taxonomy): Bacteria > Bdellovibrionota > Bdellovibrionia > Bdellovibrionales > UBA1609 > UBA6776. Next base: position 32,969 of record DKGG01000035.1, on the reverse strand, counting down.
TCGGAGAATATTTGCCGATCACATGGGGGTTAGAGGCCAATGAGTTGATGAGTCGACCCATGAATTTAGAGGGCTTGAGGCAGGAGCTTGAGATTCAACTTCAGAAAATCGAGACCCTTGTGAAAGAGCTTGAAATGGAAAGCCATTTTCAATTGGGAGTGGAAAAACACTAGATGATCGATTCAATAAAAAAGCCGGGTTGAACCCGGCTTTTTTTATTTTTGGGAAAAGGTAAATCCCTATACGTTTTGAAGAAGGTGGCGGTAGATGTCCTCGGTCTTGATAAACTTCACGCCAATTCCAAATCCTCCGGCCGAATGACCTTTTGGAGTGGTCCACACAATGCGACCATGAATGTGATGTTCCTTTTCCACCTGATCCAATTGAAAACGAAGTCTCAAAAGTTCACCCACTCCAAGACCTGGCTTTTTTGAAACTTCAAAGTAAGCCCCACCTTTAGAAAGGTTGAACATTTTGGTGTCCACGTTTTCACCGGAAATAAACGTCTCGATGGCCACCTTTTGATTGGTGTGATAGCGCTTGAACTGCTGTTTGGAAAGGCTGCGCGAAGTTAAAAGCTTACGAGTGATTCCACGCAAGGTGCGCAGTTCAAAAGGCTTGTCCAAAAATACAATTTTAGAATCTTCTTCGGCCATTCTCTCTGCCAAAGGGGTCATATGATCCTGGATGATCAATAAAGGATAAGAATATCCCAATTTACGAAGTTCATGAACCCGGTCCATCTCGGGTTGGCGAAACTGCTTGGACTGCATCACAATCAATTGAATGGATTTGTTCGAGAGGGCGCGGTTCGTCTCTCTGGGGTTGAGGGCCGGGATGACTTCAAAGGGCAACTCCCTTTCAAAATCTTTCTTAACCACTCTCATGTCTTCAAGGTTGTTGAATTCTAACAACAGTTTTTGCATTTTGGCTCTCCCGTGATGTTCGATCGGTCACACTGACCTATCGGTGGGGCAGACCAAAGGATTGAATCTGTAAAAAAGTGTATAACTTTGTCCGACCAAGGAAGAACTGAAGGCCTGTTCTCAATCTGAGATCAGGCCATTTCGACCAACTCTTTGACGGCCTTCGAAATGCCCTCAAAGACTTCAGCCGGTGTGGCCTCATCATACATATAGGCCGGGGAGGTGACGACCTTGTGGGCGCGGTCCGAAATAAAGTCATTTACCGCGCAGTCCTCACAAAGGGCTCCCGTTTTTTCAATCTCCTGGGAGGTTTCTTTGTCGTTTCCTATGGTCACGGTCACACCTTCAGAGCCGAGCACCTTGGCCACCAAAGTGGGGGCAATGCAAAAGGCTCCAATAGGCTTGGAGGCTTTGTGAAAACTTAAAATTGCGTCTTGGACCTCTTTAAGCACAGAGCCTTTGGATCCTTTTTTTGCCCAATCGCTCAAATTCAAAGCCGCCCCGAATCCTCCGGGAAAGACCAAGGCATCAAATTCAGCCTCATTCAAATTTTTTAAGTCATGGATTTGGCCCCGACAGATGCGAGCAGACTCTGCGTAGACGTCTCGTTCGTGGCCGGTGGGTTTTCCTGTGGTGTGATCCACTTCTTGAAGGGGAATGTGGGGCGCGAAAACAGAGACCGTGGCTCCTTGTTGAGCCAAAGCAATCAAGGTGCTGACCGCTTCCGTAATTTCAGAACCATCCAAATGGCCACAGCCGGCCAAAACCACAGCGATTTTTTTTTGAGACACAACCCCTCCAAGTCTAAGGATGCTTGATAAGGTCGTACACGAAAAGGCACTGCTTGATCAAGTAGGGGCGATCGTCTTGCGTGATAGATTCACTGACGCAGGTTTTGTACTCCACACCTTCTTTTCCGAGATAGATCAGATCCGGAGTCAGTGCATAATCCCAAAGCAGTCGTCGCGATTTTCCGCTGGCATAGCGAATCAGTTGTAAGAATTGAACATGGTGCAGACGAATTTCACAGGGAGAGAGACCCGAGCAGCCTTCTCTTTCTTGGACCACTTGTGGAGGAGGAACAACCTCTTCAGCGGTCTTCAAGTTGTAGTAGCGATAGTCAATTTCCTTATCGCCCTCCGCCATGGTTCCGACCTTGTTGTTGAGTAAGGTTTTTAACTGCTCTTGGGTCTTTTCAAAGGCCATGGATTTTGAGGCGGGGCCAGAGGAATCGGAGGGACATTTGTAAGTGATGGATTCGGCCGATAAAGAGAGGGTGCAAATTTCATTGCGGACTTCCTCGGTGGAGTTGTCTTCATTTACTTTGTGATCCACATTTTGAATTTTGTAATCAATGCCTTTGGCAGTCGCGTTTCGCTCCAAAACCAATCGTTGAAGAACTGCAAAATTTTGAAAATTTTCCGAGTTCTCCACAGACATATTTAAAAGCAAAGACAAACTGTCCCCAACCTTTGCCGCAATGGGATTGATTTGAGATTCAACTTTGGAAAATTCATCTTGAATGGCGGTTGCGCTCACAGGCTCTCCATCTGCGGGAGGGGTCTCTTCAATTTTTTCACAACCCAGTAAAAATACGAATGCCAACAGAACAACACTTGAAGCTTTCAATTTCATTCTCCTTCTGTCCAAATCAAACCGAATCCCAACCCCAAACCCACAAAGGAACAGGAAAGCACTTTTCGAAAACTTCCTTCATTTCTCCTTGAAAGGGATAGAGCTCAGAAGCCTTTTGGGGACCAAACACCAAGCGCACCACATCCGCACTGGAGTCGGTTTTAAAAATTTCTCCGTCGTAGCCAATGTAATATTGATCATCGCGATATTCGAAAATCACACCGTCATATCCAAGCGCGCGGAAATATTTTTTAATTTTGAAGGTAAAGTTTTGTGGATTCAAAATGCGAATCATTCCCAGGATTCCATCGAACCGAGGACAGCCAAAACCTTCTAAGGTGCGAATCAGATTTTTTGAATTTCCCGGTGATAGCAAAGTCAATGTTTCGGAACTGTGGGATTGAGCATAGGACAACAACGAGATCAATGAGTGAATGTCTCCACCCCATTCATGAATGTATCCTTGAAGATCAATCCCTTTGCCCTCAACAGCAAAAGCTTTGAGCTGGTTGTCCGTTCCCCAGGCGGTGAACACGCGAGAATTGGGAATGCTTAAAAATTTTCGAATGTCTTGTACCGTTCGCACCACGCCTGTGGTGTGCTTGGAGTAAATTCTTAAGATGGCTTGAGGGTCAATTTTGGGAGTGATCTCATAGCGAAGCTCCGAAGCCATCACCGGAAGGGGTTCACTCAAGGAAATAGAAACCTCTTCACCGGCCATTTCAAATCCGAGCTTTCGGTAAAAATCAAAAAGGTTGGTCCACAAAATGGCAAAGTCACTTCCGGTCTCGGTGGCGGACTGAATGCAACTTTCCATCACTTGATGACTCAAGCCCTGTTTGCGTTTTTCCGGATGGGTCACCACAGATCCAATGGCTGTGACACGAAAGAGACCCGCAAGAGTTTTAATCACCATGGGTTTCATAACGGCCGCAGAGAGAATCTGTTCTTCGTCTTTGATAAATCGCAAGTTGTGCAGGTTGTTTTGAGTCATGGCCAGGGGATATTCTTCGGCAATGGACCACGTGGATGTGGGGCGAAGCTGTTGACTTAAAAACTGAATCAGCTCGCGGCGTTCCTCTTCTCGAGGTGGACGAGGTTCCAGCATGCGATCTCCTTTGTTTAAAGGGGTGTTGGGAAGTTCAGACATCTCTTCTATTACACACCAAGAAGGCTTCTTTCGTCTGCTAGACGAAGACCAATTCCGGACCTGACCTCGACAATCAGCGAGAAACCCGCTAAGAGTCACTCCATGCCCAGAGAATCTTTAAAATCCAAGAAAGAGCGAACACTCAAGTTGATCAAACTTTTGGAAGCGTCTTATCCCCATGCTCACTGCGCTTTGGATTATACAAATCCTCTGGAGCTGCTGGTGGCAACGATCTTAAGCGCTCAGTGCACCGACGAACGTGTGAATATCGTGACCAAAAAGTTGTTTCGGCGGTGCAAGAGCGCAAAGGACTATGCGCAAATTCCTCAAGAAGAATTGGAAGAGATCATTCACTCTGCAGGGTTTTATAAAAATAAAGCAAAATCATTGAGAGGCATGGGGCAGGCCTTGGTCGAGAGGCATCAAGGAAAAGTGCCTCAAGCCCTGGAGGCTCTGGTCAAATTGCCGGGTGTGGGGCGGAAAACAGCCAATGTGGTTTTGGGCAATGCCTTTCATATTCCCACGGGAATTGTGGTGGATACCCATGTGTCTCGTCTTTCGAAAAGATTGGGGCTGACCGCAGCAAGCACCCCTGAAAAGATCGAGCAGGATTTGATCAAGTTGGTGCCTCAAGAACATTGGATTCAGTTTTCTCATTGGTTGATCTGGCATGGACGCGCTTTATGCAAAGCGCGCAAGGCTCAGTGTGGACTTTGCCCTCTGGTGGAGCATTGTCCCCAAAAAGGCCTCTGAACGCCGTTGACCCTCGGGGAGTGATCGGTCATCATGGGCCATGCTTGTTTCCTTCTTTGAGAGCATCAAACACGTTGGCCACCTTTTTCCCGTTGTCATTCTCAGACTGTTCATGGGCTTTTATTTTTTGCGGGAGGGTTTCGCAAACTTAAAGGGCGCATTTTTAAATCAGCCCCTTTTGGCCGAAATGATTCGTGAATGGTCTCCTTCCAGCGGCGCTCCTCTTTGGTACAAAGAGCTTTTGGATGTTTTGGTTTTGCCTCAGTGGCAATTGGCTTCCTACTCTATTGTGTATTTGCAATTTATCATTGGAATTTCATTTCTTTTTGGCTTCTTTGTCCGTCCGGTCAGTTTGCTTGGATTTCTTTTGGCTTGGAATTTTATCTATTGGAGTCCGGTGGAATTGCAGGATTTTTACCGATTGCAGATGGCCTGCTTTTTTGTACTGTTTTTGATCGGCGCAGGACGCTGTTTGGGAATTGATTCCTACTTTTACAAACGCAACCGAGGAATTTGGTGGTGATGGAAAAAGGCAAATTGGTTGTCTTGCTCATTTTCTCGGTGGTTTTGGTCGGAGCATTGGTTTTTCTCAAGTGGGCTCTGGATGGCAGGAACCTTCCCCGAGAATCCCTGATTGAACCTCAAGTTAAAATTCTTTCCTATTCCACCTTCGTGAGCGCCACGGGACCGGCTCCCCAACTGGTTGCGGAGTTTGAAAGTCGCTGCAACTGCAAAGTGGAGTTTTACACCGCCGGAGATGCCGGTCTTCTGTTGGAGCGGTTGAAGCTCAGTCAGGACAAAGCGGGTTATGATGTGGTGATTGGTTTTGATCAATTCTCAGCAGCCAAAGCTTTGCAAGATTGGACCTGGCTTCCCATTTTAAATCCCGGTGAAAACCCCTTTGTGGATGTGATTGGTGCCAACACGCTCAGCCCATTGGTGCCTTTTGACTACTCGCCGATGACATTTATTTACAGATCAGAGGAAGTGCCAACTCCACCTCAATCTTTGAATGAGTTGTTAGGGGCAGAGTACAAAAGTTCGCTTTCTTTGCAAGATCCTCGCTCCAGTTCACCGGGACTCCAGTTTTTGTCCTGGGTTTCGGAACATCCCCATCCCGTGGAGTTTTTAAAAAAGCTCAAACCCAATGTGCACAGTGTGTCTCCATCCTGGGCATTAAGTTATGGCCTGTTTAAAAAAAATCAATCGCGCTTTGTTTTTTCCTATGTGACGTCCTTGGTTTATCACCGGGTGATTGAACAACAGCCTCAGTACGATGCTTTGAATTTTTCGGAAGGCCATCCGGTTCAGGTGGAGTACGCAGGAGTTCCTAGCGGATGTCGCAACTGTGAACTGGGAAAGAATTTTGCCCGGTTTTTATTGGAGAAGAATTCCCAATTTCAAATTGCTGAAAAGAACTTTATGTACCCTTCCGTCAAAGAGGTGTCTTTGCCTCCAGGTTTTGATCAGCTGCCTCAATTGAAACTCAATCCGGTGCATTTCAAAATGCCTTCTTTTGAAATCTGGGACCGTGCATTTGAATAAAATGAAATTCAGAGGGCAAAGATCTTTGTCTTTATTTTTTCAAAAAGGGTTTTCCTCTCTTTTAGTTTTGCTTCTGCTGTCTCCCTATGTGCTAGCTCTTGTGCAAGCTCCAAAAGGTGATTTGAATTTGGAAGGGCGGTGGATGTGGCCCCTGTGGATGGGAGCCCGTCAAGCGGCTTTAAGCGCTGTCCTTGCATTGGTTGTGGGTGGAATTCTGTTTTTGTCTTTGAGAGCCTGTTCGTCTTACAAAAGTTTTCGGTGGGTGCGTTCATTACTTTTATGGCCCAATTTGATTCCTCCCTTGTTTGTGATTTTGTCGGTGATGAGTTTGAGCCAGTGGTTGGGTTGGTCCCATCAAGGATTGATGTGGGTGATTTTGACCCATGCCCTGATGAATGGGGGCTTGGTGGCGTTGGCCGTATTTGCTCATGATCAAAATCAGGTTCAAAAATTGAGTGAAGTGGCTCGTGTGTACGGCGCCTCGGTTCCGCGAAGATTTTTTGACATTTGGCTGCCGCAGATGAAGTCTGTTTTGATTCCCAACTTTGTTTTGGTTTTTGCCATCTGCTTAACCAGTTTCTCCATTCCTCTGGTGTTGGGAGGCGGCTCTCTGACCAGTCTGGAAGTTCACATCTTTCAGTTGATTCGAACCGAAGGCGCTTGGAGTTTGGCCCTTTTTTATTCTGTGATTCAAACGCTGTTTGTGTTGGTGCTGTCACTCACTCTTTGGAAACTTAAAGGTGAAGACACGTTTAGTGAATCTTACATTCCGCCTTCGCGCCCTTTGCCCGCGGTATTTTTAGGAGTGTCCATTTTGCCCATCTTGGTCCTTTCTGGGTTTTGGTTTTTGTCCGTCGCCAAAGATTTTACGATCCTCTTTTATGACCCCGCATTTTTTGATTTTTTGCAGTCCAAAGATTTTTTAGAATCGGTCATTCATTCGTCATTGATTTTTATCTTGGTGTTTTGGATTCAAACCTTTTTATCTATGGGTGTGATCTGGGGCGGACGGACGGGATTTACAGAGGGTTTTCTGAAAGGCTATGTCTCTCCCAGTGTGGCCGTCCTTGGTTTTTCGCTGAGCCTGCTTCCCGGAGAAGGTGAGCTTTGGGCGGTCTTGAAGACATCCCTTTGTTTTTCATTTTTGACTTTTCCTCTGCTCTTTAAATGGAAGAATTTGAGTCGCTGGAAGGGACTTTCTCATCAAGTGACTGTGGCAAAAGTGATGGGCGCAGGGGGAGGCACTCGATTTTGGGACGTGTTGTGGCCACAGATGCGTGAAGGCATTTTCCAAACCAGTTTGATCGCGGCCCTTTGGTCTTTAGGGGATTTTGCCGTCAGCAGTTTCTTTTTTTCAGGAAGCAAAACTGTGGCCTTGATGGTGGTTGACCTCCTGAACAAATATCGTTTGGAATGGGCCAGTCTGATCAGTTTTGCTTTGTTTGCCGTGGGATTGTTGTTATTTTTTGTTTTTCAAAAAGGGTTAGAAAGTGTCCGTCGTTAAAAATTTAAAACTTAAGCGTTCACAATTCGACCTGGAAGTGGAAGAACTGCATCTGCCTGAGGAACAGGTCACCGCTTTGGTGGGACCTTCCGGAAGTGGCAAATCCTCTTTGATTCGCACTTTGCTGGGACTGGAAAACGCAACGGGCTGGAGTTGGGTTCTGAAGGGCAAAGAAATGTCGATGGTGCCCACGGAACATCGAAACCTTGGCGTGGTTTTTCAGTCCTTAGAGCTTTTTCCTCATATGACGGTTCTAGAAAATGTGGAATTTCCACTGAAGTGCCGTGGGCAAAAAGACCGAAGCTTTGCCCATGAGTTGATGGAGCGACTTGGAGTTTCAAACTTTCGCAAAAATTTGCCCATTGAACTTTCGGGAGGAGAAAGACAACGAGTCGCTTTGGCTCGTGCTCTTTCTTTTCGTCCAGACTTTTTATTTTTGGATGAGCCATTTTCCAGTTTGGACAGCGCGACCAAAGAAAAATCTCGAGAGTTGCTCAAGGAAGTCTTGCAGGATTTTAAAATTTCAACCCTGCTGATCAGTCATGACAAAGAAGACGTGCAAAGTTTGGCGACCACGGTCTATTCGATCAACCGCGGGAAGATTCCGCAGGCCAAACCTTAGCGATTTTTTCCTTGGGGATGAAGCTGTAGTCCACCGCCATTTGAAAAACCTTTTTCAGTTCTTCCTCCGTCACTCCCAATCGCTTCATCACAAACTCACATTCGCCATTGAGATCAATTCCGAAAATTCCAGGGTCATCGGTGTTCAGACTCAAGGGCACCCCTTTGCTCAAGAGTTGGCGAAACGGATGCTCATCCCGGTTGGGAATGGCATTGGTGAGCCAATTGCTTGTTGGGCAAAGCTCCAAGGCCACGTCTTTGTCGATCAAATACTGAATCATCTCGGGGCTTTTGTAGACCTGCACTCCATGACCAATGCGATCTGCTCCCAAATAGTCGATGGCATCACGAACGTACTCCGGCGCTTTCGGCACATTGGCTTCACCGCTATGGACCGTGATTTTGAGGCCCGCATCTTTTGCCGCTTTAAAAAACGAAGCGAAAGGTTTGGAGTCAAATCCCACTTCGTTGTCCGCCAAATCCAACCCTAAAAAGCTGTCTCTATTTTCAATGGCAAAATTGGTGACTGCTTCCGCTTCTGCCACAGGCAAGATTCTTTGAATGATGCACAGGAGGCCCACCGCCATCGGATACATTTTTTCTGCGCGCTCCACACCTTTCACAATGGCTTTGTGAATTTCCGAAAAGGTCATGTCATGATTCTGGGCCACAAAGGTCGGAGCATATCGAAACTCCACCACCCGTAAATTTTCTTTCAAGTAGGCATCTTCACAGGCTTCAAAGGCCACGCGCTCCAAAATTTCGGGATTGAAGAGAAGCTTCTGCGTGTCGAGAAATTTTTGCAGAACCGATCCCAAGTCATTCATGGGTTCTTCAATCAGAAAGTGGCGCTTGAAATCTTCCTCTGTGCTCACAGAGATTCCCACTTCAGGGGCCAGTTCCTTGATGGTTTCAGGTCTCACACAAAGCTCCAGATGTCTGTGAAGCTCTGCTTTCGGTAGATTTTTTATAAATTCACTCATTTCAATATCATAAGGAGTTAAGGCGTGGACCGGCAAACCCCTTGAATCTCATTGACGCACAGTTAAATCCCCCGTTAAACAGGGACCATGAAAGATTCAAATTCTGTTTTACCCGTCAAAAATCTATTGGCCCCAACCCCGACCAACGACCCGAAATTTGCGGTGGAAGTGCAACTCTCTGGAGGCTCCAAAGAGCAATTTTCTGACCCTCGAGCCGTTCGAGCTATGATTGCTTTGATGGACATGCAGGCGGTCCTTGGGGGCGCGGCCAGTCACTGGGGCGGTCCTTCGGCCTTTGCAGAATTGATGTCCGCCGTTCATGGTGTGATGTACTCAGAGAGCCAAAAGCAAAAGGTTCCTTGGAATGAATTGTTTCATTTCGTGAATGATGCCGGTCACTGTGAAAATGGTTTGTACGCGTTGAAGGCCAATTACGGATTTGCAGATTTGAACATTGAATCTTTGAAAGGCTTTCGATCCATCGACTCCAAATTGACAGGTCATGGAGAATCCCATTTGTTTCCTGAAGGAGTTTTCTTAAGCAATGGACCTTTGGGATCTGCACTTCCTCAAGCCCAAGGTCTGGCTTTTGGAGATTGCCTGTTGGATCAAGACCGTGTGACTGTCGTGGCCATTTCCGATGGGGCCTGTATGGAAGGAGAGGTGAGAGAATCTCTTGCCGCCATTCCGGGATTGGCTGCCAAGGAAAAATTGGCTCCGTTCATTTTGGTGATCAGTGACAACAACACAAAACTCACTGGGCGCATGGATGAGTCTTACTCTATGGGACCAACCTTTGATGCTTTGAAAAATCTAGGTTGGGATGTTTTGAAATTGGATCAAGCCCATGATCTTCAAAGCTGTGTGGATTTCTTTGAGCAGGCTTTGCAACGGGTTCGAAAAAATCCGGCACGTCCTGTGGCCATTCACGCCCGCACCATCAAAGGCTACGGCGTTCAAAAAACAGCAGAGTCCAGCAGTGGGGGACATGGCTTTCCTTTGAAAAGCCCCACCGAGCTGAACGCCTTCTTGCAAGAAATTTACGGGGACGCAGAAGTTCCTGAAGTCTTTCTCAATTGGGCCAAAGATTTGGTGCAACTGGAGAGCGATAAAAAATCAAAACCTTCTGAGCCCTCTTCCGAAGTGCGCCGTCAAAAAGTTCAAATTGGAGTTTTTGAAGCTTTGAAAAAAGCCAAAGAAAAAGGTCTGCCGGTCTTTTCGGTCTCTTCCGATTTGCCCGGTTCCACAGGGGTGGGAGGTTTTCAAAAATCTTTTCCAGAAAGTTCACAAGACATTGGAGTGATGGAAGCCAACATGGTCAGCATGGCCGCAGGACTTTCAAAACTTGGTTTTATTCCTGTAGTGGACACCTTTGCACAATTTGGAGTGACCAAAGGTTCTTTGCCGTTGGTGATGTCTTCTCTTTCTCAAGCGCCCGTGATTGGAGTGTTCTCTCACGTGGGCTTTCAAGATGCGGCGGACGGAGCTTCTCACCAAGCATTGATGTATTTGTCGATGACCTCTTCCATTCCCAATGTTCGTGTGTGCACACTGTCTTGCAGTGACGAGGCGGAAGCCTTAGTGGGCCAAGCCTTAGAAGAGTTTGCAGAGATGCGACGGTCTGGAAAAACTCCACCGAGCACTTTGTTTTTCTTAGGTCGAGAAAATTACCCCATTCACTATGGCGAATACGGTCTTGAGCGGGTGAAGTACACTTTGGATCAACCCTTGATGTACCGAAAGCCTGCGCACAGCCATCACGCGGGCGAGACCTCTTTGGTGATCTTGGCTTCAGGAACACTTCTTTGGGAAGCACTGAAGGCCAGTGAAACTTTGGCCAAAGAGGGCGTAGAAAGTTATGTCTTCAATGCGGCCACTGTGAATCAAGGATCTCTTGAGGAGCTTTATCACGCGGTGGAACACTGTGAAGGAAGACTGCTCACTGTGGAAGATCACCAGGTGTTGGGCGGTATGGGAAGTCTCTTTGCCCACCGGTTGTCAGAAATGGCCACTCAGAAACAAGCGTCTTGGACGTTTAAGGTTTCTTCTTTGGGTGTTCGTGGAGAGTTTGGACAAAGTGCATATCAAGCATCAGAGTTGTACGCCAAACATCACATGGATGCGGCGGCCATTGTGGAGTCTGCAAAGAAAAATTTGCTTTCTATCCCAGCCCACGGAGCTTCTTGGTCGAATCTGTAGGTGTGAAAATCACTTGCGAGTGATGTCGATGTCGGAACGTCCTTCTTTGCCTTTTTTAAATTCGGTGAGAAAGGACTTCATCGACTGACCCAGAGCGGGCAGGCGCTTCTTTCCGAAGAACAGGACGACCAAAGCCAAAACAATCAACAGTTGCCAAATGGAAAAACTCATTCTTCTTCCTCCTCATTGCGGTTTCGAGGGCGTCTTCGAGGGCGCCGCCGGCGTTTTCGGCGGGGATCCTCTTCGGTCAAAAGCTCTTTCAGGGAGTTGGCCCAAACCCACTTGGTTTGCCAATAGTGAAGTCCGCCGGCATCCAGTTTGAAATCTCGCTCGGCAAAAAACAAAGCCAATTCAAAAGCTTCGTGTCCCACCATGGCCAACTGGCGGCGCTCGCCTTTGCGGTCAAAATCATCGATGCGGTCCAAAATGCCTTCGAAGTGAATGGCCTTTGCCACCAGGGCCATTTCCGATTTGAACATGCCCAGCTCTTCGCGCATCCAAACCAAGAGTTCTTCGTGTTCCAAAATGTCTTTGGAACGCACATGATCGGGATGGGGGGCAATAAAACTGCGAACATAGGCGTGCACCAAAATCGAAAACAACTCACCCGGTTCTTTGAAATCTCCCGTTCCAAGTTTGAGCAGATCAAAAAAATGTTCGGCGCTTTCGGGATGTTTCTCCAATTGAGTGGCCAAGGTCGGAGAAATAAATTGCAGCACCCCCAAGTCATGGGCCTCCAAAAAGGGAAGGGCCGGGTTGGGGAGTCTTAAAAACTTTAAAAGTTCTTCTCGACGGCGAGGCAATACCGAAGTGAGCAAGGTGGCCGCTTGGTTTTTAATGGCCTCTCTCAAACTTTCTTCCAAGGAAAAGCCAATCATGTGTTTCAAACGAATGGCGCGCAAGATGCGAATGGGATCTTCTTTGAGGCGCTCATTGGGTTCACCAATCATGCGCACCCATCGCCCCTCTAAATCTTCTTTGCCCCGACCAAAATCAATCAGCTCATTGTTGATCGGATCATAGAACATGCCGTTGATCGTGAAGTCTCTGCGAAGAGCGTCTTCCTCTGGCGTTCCGAACATGTTGTCGCCTTCAATTTCATCCGATTCAATTTCGGCTTCACTGAGGGTGCGTCGAAAGGTGGCCACTTCAAATTGAGTGTCTTCCCGTCGAACCAGAACCAATCGAAAGCGACGGCCAATCAAATAGGCGCGAAAAATGATTTTCTGAACCTCTTCGGGTTTTGCCGAAGTGGCAATGTCGAAATCTTTGGGATGGATGCCCAACAGCAGGTCGCGCACGCAGCCGCCCACCAAATAGGTGGTGTGACCTTGCTTTTGTAAGGCTTTCACGATTCCAAAGGCGTGAGGATTGATCCAGTCTTGATGAAGTCTTGGCTGTTCAGTTACTGTCATGGTCTATGGCTGATTTGTCTCATTTCAATTATCAAATATCAGGGAATCCGGAAGGACACAAATTGGTGTTTCTCCATGGACTTCTCGGATCCCTCGCCAATTGGCGCCGAATCACATCTGCTTTTGAAGATCGCTTCCATATTCTCACCTATGATCAAAGGGGTCACGGCCGAAGTTTTCAACCGGAGACAGGATATGCGCCTGAAGATTATGCACAGGATTTGGAAGACATCCTTCAGGAGCTGGACTGGGGAAAGGTTCACCTGGTGGGCCACTCCATGGGGGGCCGAAATGCCCTGGAATTTGCCTACCGGCATCCAGAGCAATTGCACACACTGACCGTGGTGGACATTGGCGTGGAGGCCAGCAAACAGGCCCAAGACAGCATTTTAAAGCTTTTGTCCTTGGTGCCCCGACCCTTTTCCTCTCGGAAAGAGGCTCGGCTTTTTTTTTCCGAAACCTATCCGGAATTGATTTCTTACACTCAAAATCCAACCGCCTTGAGCCAGTATTTTTACTCAAATATGACAGAAATCGAGCCCGGAAAGGTGGATTGGCGATTTTCTCTCAAAGGAGTGGAAGAGAGCCTGGAAAAGGGGCGCGAACGGGACCGCTGGGACCGGATTCAAAACCTCAAAGTTCCAACCCTGTACATTCGCGGGGAGCTTTCTGAGGACCTCAGTGCGGAGAATTTTTCTAAAATCTTAGGCATGAATCCTTTGATTCAGGGGCAAGAGATCAAAGGTGCAGGGCACTGGGTGCATTCGGACCAGCCAGATTCCTTCATCCAGGTATTGAATGAATTTTTGACTTTGCACACTTAAAAAGTATACTGGGACGCAAATTTTCGACTAGAAGCGTCGCATTGGTAAGGACGGAGAGCCTTTTGAAATTTGAAGAACTGAATTTGGATTCCCAGCTTTTTTCAAACCTTAAAAAAATGGGTTTTGAAGAGTGCACCCCCATACAAGAACAATCCATTCCCATCATTCTGGAAGGAAAGGATTTGGCCGGATTGGCCCAAACCGGAACTGGAAAAACCGGCGCCTTTTTGATTCCATTGATCGAGCGCATTTTGCGCGCGCAAAAAGGGGAAGGCGTTCATGCCTTTTCCAATTGGCAAAAACGACATTGTGTTTTGGTCTTGGTTCCCACCCGCGAACTTGCCGAGCAGGTCAAAGAAGCCTGTCAAACTTTGGTGGAAGGTACCAATTTGTCCAGTGTTTCCATTTATGGTGGAACTGGATACGACAAGCAAAAGTCGGCACTGAAAAATGGCGTGGAGTTTGTCATCGCCACTCCAGGCCGTTTGATCGATTTGTACAAAGACAATTGCTTTGATCCTGGTCAGGTGCGAGCTGTGGTTTTTGATGAAGCCGACCGCATGTTTGATATGGGCTTCAAAGAGGACATGAAATTTGTCTTGCGAAGAATTCCCAATGACCGGCAGTTTTTGGTTTACTCTGCCACTTTGAATTTTGATGTTTTAAACACCGCTTATCAGTTTGGTGCAGAACCTGTTGAAGTGAGCATCAGCCGCGACCAAGCCAAAGCCGACAATGTGAAAGATTCCATTTATCATGTGGGGCAAGAGGAAAAGGCCCAGTATCTTCTGAGTGTGATTCGCAATCGTCAGCCTCAGCAAACCATTGTGTTTTCAAACTTCAAACACAATGTGGAAAAGCTGGCCGTGTTTCTCAGTCGCAATGGTCTTCCTGCGATGGGAATTTCAAGTCTTCTCAGTCAGGTGCAGCGCAACCGGGTGATGGAGCAATTCAAAAACGAAAACCAAATGAACATATTGGTTGCAACCGATGTGGCCGCCCGCGGATTAGATATTTTGGGTGTGGACTTGGTTGTAAACTATGATCTTCCCGATGATGCCGAAAACTACGTTCACCGCATTGGTCGAACGGGAAGAGCCAACCAAGAAGGTGTGGCCATCAGCTTGGTCAGTGACCGAGACGTGGAAGCCCTTCAACGCATTGAGGCCTTTACCGGTGTGAAACTGGAAGCTTTGTGGATGGAAGAAGAAGATCTTGCAAAAGATTTTCAACCTCTCCCTGAAGAGCGTGAGCTGAAAACCTTTTCGAAGTCACGGAGTTCCAACTCTAAAGGACCTAAAGGCAAAAAGCCCCAGGGCGGAGATCGAAAAGACCGCAGTGGTGGAAAACCAAAAAGTGGAAAGCCTCAAAAACCAAATCAGAAATCCGAGCGTTCAGACCGACCAGATCGAGGCGATCGAAACGACCGTTCGGAACATCGTGATCGCAAAAGAGGTCGCAAATCCGATGGACCTGGAAAAAAATCAGCTCCGAAGAATGCGAACAAAAATTCGAAGAAGAACGCCAACAAAAAATCATCCGTACCCGCAAAGTCTTCTTCGAAAAAATCTTTGCGTTTTGATCCCAACAAGTACGGAAAGAAGACCGAATCCTCCAATGCCTCTCTGGGCAAAAAAGTATCCGGCTTTATCAAAAAGCTCTTCCAATAAGGTGCAATGAGATGGGTCAGAGTTTTCAAGATATTTTTTGGAAGACTCTGCGCCCGCTCTCTGAGGATTTCAAAAATAAAAAAGTGGCAGACGTTCCTGCAGGAAAAGGGCAAAGCTCTTTGAAGCTGAAGTCTTTGGGTGCCGAGGTTTATCCTTTAGATCTGGTTCCAGATTTTTTTGAGGCGGAAGGTCTTGAGTGTCAGTTCTGTGATTTGAACCAGCAGTTGCCTTTGGACTCCAATTCTATGGATGTGATTTTGTCTCAAGAGGGCATTGAACACATCAGCGATCAAAATTTGGCTTTTAAAGAATTCAGTCGGGTCCTTAAAAAAGGGGGGACCTTAATTTTGTCTTCTCCCAATGGCTCTTCTTTGAAATCTCGATTTTCCTTTTTGATGGGGGAGTGTGAAAAGAGCGGAAAGATCTTGCCGCCCAATTTGTTTGACAGCATTTGGTTCAATCCGGGGGAAAGTTCTCAAGTTTATTTTGGACATTTGTTTGTCCCCACCGTGACCAAGCTGCGCGTGTTGGCCGAAGTGAACGGCTTGGAACTGAAGAAGGTGCATTTTTCCCATCTGAAGTTTTCCAATTTGGTTTTGTTTGTCTTTCTTTATCCGTGGATGTTTTTGTCCCAGTCCCTGAATTATTTTAAGAATGTGCGCAAACGTCCGTTTTTAAAATCCGAGTATCAAAAAACGTTTTGGCTTTCAGTCAGTCCCAAAGTTTTGTTGGACGGTGCCTTGGTTTTAGAGTTTCAAAAGGTGCAAGAGCCGGAAGAGGCGATTCGGGAGTTGAATAAGCGTTGGTCCCGCTGGCAAAAAAACCAACCCTGACACTTACCACAATTCCTTTCTGCTTCGTTATTTCGCTCTTCGACGTATTATTCATACGCCTTCGAGCTCATGCCTTGCCGAAAGAAATTGTGGTAAGTGCTTGCAGACCTCATAGTTTTCAAATATTTTTTATTCAAATTGGACTTAAGCTTATAGATCCATTGCCATAGGGAAATAGCTTACGGGATAACCATTAATTTCCATTTTCATGAGTGCGCTAGAGTCTTTGAATCCAAATCGACTGTAAAAAGCATGTGCGGTCAACGTGGATTCAAGAGAAATTGCCTTAGCTCTATATCTTTTCGCACCTTCCAGCATTAGATTTGTTAAATTTGTACCAATTCCTCTCCCCACAATGACCCTGGTTAGGTACAGGGCTAATATGTGAGCCCTTTTCTCACCTTCCTTTTCAAAGAGTCTTAGATGGGCATAGCCTTCGATTGCTTTATTGCACTCAACAACCCAAATTGGATCTCTTTCGATGGCTTCCAGTCTGTGCTTTTTATTAAATTCTCGAAAGCCCCAGCCTTTTATTTCTTCTTCACCATGGTCTTTTGCGCAAATTTCGCGAATTGATTTCATGTGAGCAATATGTATGGCTTTCGCATCCACAGGCTTAGCTTCACGTATTTTTATTTCATCCATGATTTTAGTCTATCTAGAAAAATGGAACTGATCTAGGCTTTCTATGCGGCATACTGTCCAAGACCGTAGATTTTGAAACACGTCTTCACTGTCTGGACGGGTTTCCCATCACCAATAAGCCTTGAAACCTCAGGGGCTCCGTAGAAGCTGAAAGCTTCTTTAGCATTTTCGACTTCCCACGTCCTAAGTAAAATTCTGTTAGTTGTGCAAATATTCACGATCCTAGATGCCGTTTTTTGCTATGGATACACAATAAAAAATGATTTTTGTGTCGGATAATTATTCTACAAATGCGAAAACGTTCTTCAAACAGTCTTCCCAGTCGTCATTTGGATTAATAATTTCCATTTTTGAACAATCAAGTTGTTCGAATATTTTCTCTTGAAGACCGGCCCAATATAGTAAGGCCTTATAAAATCCGCTTTCTCCCTCCAATCCTCTTTTTTGAAGCCATGGCTGCTTATCATGAAAATTAGTTACAAAAGGTATCCAATTAGGGTGCTTTGGCTTACGTTCTTCAATTATATTTTTTAAATGTATTCCTGGATCGCTATGATTTAAATAAACTAGCTTGAATTCAGAGTGCCCATTTATTTCTTCTAAAATTTTTTTGGGTATAGAGGCGGCAGTGTTATCCTCTTTTCCGTTAAGCATCCAAAAATAGCTCGTATTTTGCAGAAATCTTGATTCTAAAACAGTAATATCACTACCTTTAGATGGAACTTTCAACCAAGAGCTAAATGGATACTCTTCAAGAGTGGTTTTCTTTATAGCATCTGGTATCGTTTCCTCATTCCAAAGAAACCCGACGGGGTTATTTTGGCTATATTCCAAAAATAATTCTACGGAATGCCCCTTAGTCTCTAAGAAAGATGCAATATTTTGTGCAGTCGTTGTTTTTCCACTTCCTGGTAGACCCTCAACAACAATAACTTTAGACATCATTGATATTTACTCCATAGACGGCATGGTCTTTTCCTACTGTATGGTAACCAAATGGAACCCGGCTGAAAATAATCATTTAGCTGTGGCTTCGCCAAATTTCTGAATCATCTATAGTGCTTTAGAGTCCAAAGAGATTTTACCCTGCGGACTCGCGAATGCAGAGTCTTTTAGTCACAGAATCGGGCAAATATAGGCTTTCCTAGAGCTAAAGTGTGCCGATCTATATTTTGGTCATTTGAATTGTGGACAGCAAATCTTTGGCTCCAAAATACAGATCGTGCTCAATAATAATTCAATGCCAGATATTTTTACAGATATGGAACTTTATATATGGGACAACACTGGCTTTTACAAGCAACTGTATCGTGCTCACCCAAATAGGTCTTTGTCTTTTGTTCCCCTACAGCTCTTAATCTATCAACTGGTAATCCATATTAATGCCAGAGCATGAGGCTTCTAGCCACGCGCCACTTTGCAAGGGGCCACCATTGTTGGGAAGTGTGATCACATCAAAAAAATAAGAGTTTCTCTCACTAGAATATTTTGCAGTCGCTGCTATTCCTTCAGCAATTTTTTGAATTGTATTATTATCTCCCACCCACATGCGAATCTGGTCTTCATTTTTCAATACATAGAGTTCGGCCATCGACTTGGCTCCTACCTCGGAAAGAGAGCAATCAGATGCCAAAGCCAAATTTGAACTGACTATCATGGTAAAAATAGTTAGGAACTTTATCATCACTATTATTCTCCATCCTTAGTAGTAAATTTACAAAGGTTCCAGTCATACCCAAAGCCTTGGCCCAAGAAAGTTAGCCGTCCACCTCGGCCTCCAACTCTAAGTTCATAGCCGCCTGAAATAAGAGCTTCATCAATATAAATTTTATCTAATGAACCTCCGTATGCTCTAGTTTCTTCAGTTAAGCTAAACTCAACCAAATCTTTGAGTTTGCCATTTCCGCCAACGATACCTTCCATTTTATACAAGTAATCTCTCATTAAAGAATTGTTTCCATAGCCGTCATACTGTTGAAATCGAATAGAGTTCTCATCTACGGTTAAGATGGCATACCCATCAGTAAGAAATCCATCTTCATTATTTTTGAACGGTTGGCACTTATAGGTGTAGGTGGCGGCAGCGGCAATATTGGAAATAAAAATTGCCGAAATAATTAAAAACAAAGCCTTTTTCATAGATCCCCCCAAGATGAAGCCCTTATAGTGAATCTTAAGCCACATTGATAGTCATTATTTGGTTAGTGGCATAGATATACCTTTTTAAGGCTGCTGTCAGATTTTTTGAAAAATTTATATAATATGTACAGAATCCTCACGCAGCTACCTAGATTGTCTTTTGCAAAGCAATCTTCACATTTAATTTCGATGGGTTACATTCCTGAGCGGGTTGTAATTCCCCTCGCCCTTGGCGCATATCTTGCTGAAGGTATTTGCATGAATTACTTATACGTTTTTATTATTGCCTTATTGTTCTCTTTCAATGCCTTTGCAAATTCTGGAACCTTAAGTCAGGTCTATGAGCTTTCTGACTTAGAATCCCCTTATTATGATTGTACAGATACTCAAATTGCGAGAACCAAAAACTACCTCTATATTTGGATCGATCCTGAAGACAAGAAAATAAATGTTCTAATGGAGCCCTACGGTTGGGGAAAAGGCTATTATTCCATCAGAATGAAAGAAGTGGGCAGAGCAAAGAACTCCCAGGAAATCCGGGTTCTCATGTCCTACGGGCCATTTTCATCTTCCATCACCCAAGAAGAGCTGATGGACATAACCTTTAGCTTTAGCGACAACGATGTAGATGTTCGATTAAACCATTACTTTTATATTTCTAATGCAAGCTCCTCAGAGGCCAAGCAAATATCATCTTGGGGCGAATGGATAGAAACTTCTCACAGCAATAATTCTAAAATTATATTAGATGGGGTTGTCTACATGAAAGAAAAAGATTTTTCTGATGAAACCCACACATGCCATAGAGTTACAAATTGAGCTTACTCAAACTTTCCTATAAACCTTAGTTGATTGGCATTTTGGACAATGCTTCACATGAAGGATCACCGATATTGTCTGAACCAAAGCAACACTGATCTGTTAAGGTGGGAACGTCGAATAATTTTTTTTCATCATGCCAGTACCCTAGAAGGTGAGCAAGTTCGTGAAAAAATGTTTTCTTAAACCATGTTTCTTTTTTGAGGTTTTCCTCGACTAAATGGACTGCGGGCATCATGCAGTTTTTAATTAAAAATCCTCAAGCTCAGGCGGTACCTGTGGCCGCAATGCTTGCTTTTGGATCTACCATGAAGGTTACATCCATTAGCTATGGTGGGTGCCATCAAACCAGTGCAGGAAACATTCTTCAATTGACGATTAAAGTTGTTGGCGATGGCGCGCTGTCCGCTGCCGACCTTGGCGCAACAATTAATTGTCCCAAAGAGTGATCCTTTAACTCTATTTAAAAATAAGATTTTGTACGGGAAGACACATTCGATCAAAGGACATCATCGATCTTTAACAGTTCTTAAGAACTGTTAAAGCCAGGTGAAGCTTTTGAAGATTTCGTTGCAGTTTTTGATGGTGTCTTTGAAAAACTCACGGCGGTCTCTGCAAGTAAGAATCACCATGGTTTGGCCGCGGCCAAAAACCAACTGTCGAATTTGTTTCTCTCGGTTTTGTCCCACAGCATCCACAAGAAAACCGGTTGTTTCGTTCACCTTTATGGGTTGGCTCTTCAAAATTTCCATTCCCAAGCGGGCATAGTCTTTCAAAGACTTCTTCAAATACTGCTTGAAAGAAACCTTAGGATCCTTTTGATCCACCCGAATGGTCAAAGAGGCTTGAAGTCCCTTCTGCAACTTTGGGGACTTGTATATGGTTTCGATGCTCTTTGAAGTGGTGGTAGGACCTTGAATATACCAAGAGGTGTTTCCGGCATGCATTTCAAAACCTTGAGTGGAGCGAAAGAGCTCGTGCTTTTTGGTGGTCAGTGCCGAACTGGAAGTTCCAGGGATTGGAGCGCCAAGACTGGGAACTGCAAAGAATGTGAAAAGACCATAGACAATGGATTTTTGAATCCAGGTTTGCATCCCATCCATGAGACCCCCTTTTGACTTATTTTAGGTCTTTTTTGAACAGGGCACAAGGCGGGGTCTTGGGCCAATCCTTCAAATAGATTTGATAGCTTCCCGAACGGTTGGACGAAAAGGCCAAGTGAGTTTTGTCTGGAGACAAGGTCGGCTCCACATTGTCACCCTGACTGGTCCATTGAGTCAGGCACGCTCCGTCCATATGAACCGAAAAAACGTTGAATTTTTTGGGGTCAGGGTGATTCATGCTGAAAAAGATCACATTGAGTTCTTCATCATAGTAAGGATCTTTTTTGATGCGATCGAAATCAGGAAGAAGAGTCACGTAACCCGAAGGCCACTTTACCTTCAACTCTGAAGTTTCGTAGGTGTCACTCCAGTGGATCCAGACGTGAGACTTTACATCCTGTGAGGAACTCCACTGGCTGTTTCCGGGAATTCGAGAGTAGGGACGGACAATTTTTGGGCGCCGAGCATTCATGGAATAAAGAAAGAGCTGATTGTTCTTCCTGCGCGTAAAAATAATGCCTTCATTTTTGTCGTACCAAAAAGCTTCGCCATCAAATCCTGGAAGAGCCGTCAGACGAATCACTTCAAATTTTTCCAAATTGTGAAGATAAATTTCCATGGGCTTTTTGTACTTTTCAGGCCCCTGAAAATTGTCTTTATTGGCATCTTTCGAAAGCAAGGGCCGTTCTTTGGTTTCATCTGTGGCACTGGAATACAAAAGCCACTTTCCATCGCGAACATACTGGGGATCCTGATTGTCGGCCCCCTGAAAAGTGAGTCGCTGTTCTTTTTGCGTTTTCAAGTTCAACTCATAAATTTGACTGTAACTGTGAAAAGGGCGGTCGCCACTGGTATAGACCAATTTTTGGCTGTCCGGAGAAAAGCGCGGGGAATGATTGTCCCCCACTTGAGTCACCTGAGTCAGTTCTTCATTGAGTTCCACTTGGGGCACAAGAACCTGCCCCGAGCGTGTCCATTTTTGCGGAGAGCTGCACTGAACGCCAGCCAGTGCCAATGTCAAAGCGGCAAACAGATAAAATTTAAGACTTCTTTTGCGAGGAGCCATCCTGTGAGAGACCAACGAAATTCACCACCTTTTTAACCAGAGAGTTGGGGCTGACCTTTGCCAGATCTTCTTTTTGAACCCAAACACCATCTTCAGCTTGAGTGCTCTTCTTAGAGGAGTCAACGAACACATAGATTTCATGATGGGTGATGTTGTGTTTGAAATGGAAGTGCTTGGGTTTTTTAGAAACCGTTTTCATTTGTCCCAGGGGCAGAGGCTGAGATTTTAAAATGGGATATTTGTGACCTCGGTCCAAAAGAACTTTATTTTTGCGCACCGGGTTTTGAATCTCCCAATAAATCAAAACTTTTTCCTTGCGAGGTCGAGGTTGGGGTCTTTGAGATATGGTTTCCCTCTTTCGACTCAGGCAGGTTCTTTTCAATGGACAAAGAAGACAGGATGGAGAGCGAGGTGTGCAAATGGTCGCGCCCAATTCCATCAAGGCTTGGTTCATTGCACTTGGAGGTGCGCCTTGAACCCATTGGTCTGAAATTTCTTGGAGTTCCTTTCGAAAGGCGGTTTTCCACCAGGGGCCGTCCAAGTCATGAACCCGGCAAAGGACTCGAATGACGTTTCCATCCAAAACTCCTACCGGCTCTTCAAAGGCCAAACTGGCGACGGCGCGAGAAGTGTAAGGTCCAAAACCGGGAAGCTCTAAAAGTTCTTTGTGAGTTTTAGGAAACTGCGAAGAGGAATCCAACATTTGGGCCGCTCGGTGAAGATTGCGGGCTCGAGAGTAATACCCCAAACCACTCCAGTATTCGTAGACTTCTTCCAAAGAGGCTTGGCTCAAATCTTTCAATTGGGGAAAGCGTTCTAAAAACCGCTCGTAAAAAGGGATCACGGCCTGAGTGGTGGTTTGTTGAAGCATGGTTTCTGAAATCCAAATTTTGTAGGGATCCTTGGTGGTGCGCCAGGGAAGTGGACGATGATGTTCCTGGTACCACTTGTAAAGGCATTGAATTTGAGAGGAAGAAACCTTCATGGTCCCCTTTGTCCCAAAAACCCTTTGGAAAATCAATATGGAGGTTGAGGTCCGTTGGAATCGGGTATTAGAATGTGGCCTATGCAAAACAAAAAATTCTCAATGCGTCATTTCCTGTTTGTTGTGGTTCTGCTTTCCTCTTTTTCGGTTGTGGCTCAAGGAGCCGTGATCAAGTGTCCTCCCAAAGAGTTGCAATTGAAAAATTGTGTGCTTCGGGGAAAAGACATCAAGGTCAGTTTCAGTGACAACAAAATCCGTTTCAATTATGGACCTTGGACTTCCATTGTGAATTTTCCTTTCAGCGGTTTGATTTCTGATTGGAAAGAAGTCCATCTGGTTCAGTTTGGAGAGCGTTCGTTCGTGGTGGTGAAAGTTTGGGAAGAGTTGGAAAAAGAAGTCTCTTTGGAAGAACTTCATTGGCGGGTGATGGAACTGGCCAAAAGAAAACTGATCATTCACGTAGATGAAGTCCTCGGAAAAAGAAAAAAGAGGGTCGACAAAGAAGAACCTGCAATCAAAGATGTGCTTCAGCCCGAGTCTCTCACTCAAGATTCCAAAACGGGAGAGATTCATTGGAGTGTGGGCAAAAAGACAGGAGTGATTCCCCATGGATTATAAGCCGTTAAGTGGTCGAGAGTTTCCTCGATTTTCAGGCATAAAAACTTTTTTTCGACTTCCACTGGCAGATGCCAAATCCGATTGTGACATTTTGATGGTGGGTGTGCCTTATGATGGAGCGGTTTCTTACCGTCCGGGAGCTCGCTTTGCTCCTTCGCAAATTAGAGAGGCCTCTTCCTTAGGGCGTGGCTTTCATATGACTCGCAACCGAAATGTTTTTGATCTTAAAAAAGTCGCTGATGGCGGAGACTGTTCGGTGGTTCCCATCGATCAAACTCAAACTTATGAAAAGGTCGAAAAACATTTTGGGGAGATTTTATCTTCGGGGAAAAAATTTATCGCCATTGGTGGAGACCACTCTTTGGCTCTTCCTCTATTGAGAGCCGCTCATCGCAGTGCAGGCGAGCCTTTAAACTTGGTTCACTTCGATGCTCATTTGGACACTTATCCTGCGGCATGGAACTGTGAATACCACCATGGAAGTTTTTTGCGTCACGCGGTCGAGGAAGGATTGATTGCCCCTGACCGATCCATGCAGTTTGGAATTCGCGGTCCCTTGGCTGGGGGTGAAGATTTGGATTTTGTTCGTAAGCATGGAATTCACGTGTTCACCGTGGATGATGTGCGCGAAAAGAATCTTTCGGAGTTCTTAGCAAAAATTCCGAAATTTAAAGGACCCACTTACATCACTTTTGACATTGATTGTTTAGACCCGGCCTATGCTCCCGGCACGGGGACACCTGTTGTGGGTGGGTTGACCACCTATGAAACCCAGCGCATTTTGCGTGCCCTTGAAATCGAAAATTTGGTGGCGGCAGATTTGGTTGAAGTTTCACCACCTTTCGACTCTTCTCAAATCACCGCACTGGCGGCCGTCGATACGCTGTTTGAAATCCTGTGTTTGATGTCCGCAAACTGAACCTTCACATGGGGTGAAAAGAAAGTTCCTGGTGCCATTCGCAGTAGGGACTTTCTGATTGCAGAGGATCTTCTGTGGCAATGGCCTTTAAGGCCAGGTGGATAAAGTTGTCGGAGTCCGTGGCCTTGGCCAAGTCACACAAAGTGACAATTCCCACCAATCGTTTTTGGCGATTCAAAACCGCCAAGCGTCGGGTTTTGTGAGCTGCCATTTTCAAACCCGCTTCCATCAAATTTTCGTCTTCAAAACAAAAGTGAATTCCATCAGACATACAGTCTTTTACAAAACAGTTTTCTGGAGATTTTTCTTCCGCCAACGAGCGCATCAAAATGTCACGATCGGTAATGACCCCACGAAGGCGGTCATCCAATCCGACAAGAAGGGCTCCGAAATTTCCGGACTTCATGATCTTTACAACATGTTCAATGCGATCTTCTGGGCTTACGACTTGGACCTCTGTGCTCATGACATCTTGAACTTGCATTGAGACCTCCCCGTTGATTTTTCTCAGTGCTCTTACATTGTCTTGCAAGAGCACTGAAACTTCCTCAAAAGGTTATGACTCAATTGTGATTATTTTTTAACGGATGCGTGCGCTTAAGATTTCCTGAATTTCTTTGGAACTTCCTTTAGAAGCCACCGCTCCTTGGGCGAAATCGGGGCGTCCTCCACCCTTGCCGCCCCACTTGGAAGCGATGTCTTTTAAGACATCGCCGGCTTTGATTTTTTGAGAAAGTTCTTTCGACACCGAAACCAAAATGGGGTGGGTGTCGCTTCCTTGTCCGGTAAGGATCACTATGGAGGGTGAAAGTTTGTCGCGCAGCTTGTCCGACAGCTCACTTAAAACTTTTCGATCGTCCAAGTCCGTAGAAACAAAAAGCCACTTTCCTTCCAAAGATTCCACTTTAAAATCGTGAGCCTCTTTGATCAATTCCTCAACGTCCACGCTGGAGCCTTTAAGATCTTTGATCTCTCCACGAAGTTTTTTGACTTCTCCTTGAAGTTTTTCAACTCCTTCGCGAAGTTCGCTCGGATTGTTGTCATTCAAAATCTTTTCCCAAGAGGCTCCTTGCCCCAAGGCGCTGCGAGCCTGTTGAGATTGCTTCGCCAACAGATTCAAGTATTCCAAAGCGCGAAGTCCCGTGAGGGCCTCCATGCGTCGAACGCCGGCACTGACGCCACTTTCGCTGACAATTTTAAAACACAGAATTTGAGAGGTGTTCTGAACATGGGTGCCTCCGCAAAATTCAATGGACTGCGGGCCCATGGTGATCACACGAACTTCGTCTCCATATTTCTCACCAAAAAGAGCCATGGCGCCTTTTTTCAAAGCTTCTTTTTGGGGAAGAACTTCGGCTTGAACATTATGGGCGGCGGCAATTTCACCCGCCACCAAAGATTCTACCTGCTCCAGTTCCTGAGGCGTTAAGGGTTTGTTGTGAGTGAAGTCGAAACGAAGGCGATCACTTTCCACCAAAGATCCTGCTTGGGAAACGTGATCTCCCAGGACCTTTCGAAGGGCCCAGTGTAAAAGGTGAGTGGCGGAGTGGTTGTTTGCCGTATCCCGACGGTCACTTCCATCCACTTGCACCAAGACAGAGTCGCCCACAAAGATTTCACCTTCGGTGACTTTGATGCGATGAAGGTGGATGTCATTTTGTTTGATGCAATCGAGGATTTCGGCCTTCCCTTTGGAGCCGTGGAGGGATCCATGATCGCCCACTTGACCACCACCTTCAGCATAGAAAGGAGTGGATTTCAAAATGACAAATCCTTCTTGATCGGATTTTAAAGTGTCTTGTTTGGATTTCAAATCACTCAAGGACAAAATGGTCCCGGTTTCTGCTGTGCTCGAATAGCCCGTAAAGAGGGTGGGGCCTTCTTGATCTTTGATGTCTTGAGTCCAGGTTTTCAAAAAGGCTTCGTCTCCTGACAGCGCTTTTCCCTTCCAACTGCGACGGGCCATTTCTTTTGCCGCTTTAATTTTACTTTCAAATCCTTGCTCATCCACGTGAAAGCCTTTTTCCTCGGCAATCAATCGCGTGAGATCCACAGGAAAACCAAAAGTGTCGTAGAGTTTAAAGGCTTCTGCGCCGGAAAGGGTTCCTCCTTGGGGCAAACGTCCCAATTCCTCTTCGAGAATTTTCAATCCTTGATCCAAGGTGCTGAGAAAACGTTGCTCTTCATCTTTCAAAGTCATTTCAATCAGCGACTTTTGATTTTTCAGCTCCGGGTAAGCTTGAGACATCTTCTCAATCACTTCGAGGGAAGCGGGTAGAAGTAAACTTTCAGATTTGGAAAGTTCACGGCCAAATCGAATGGCTCGACGGAGAATGCGTCGAAGAACATAGCCACGCCCTTCGTTGGAAGGAAGCACTCCATCCGCAATCAAAAATGAAATCGCTCGAGAGTGATCGGCCAATACTCGAAAGGCCACATTCTCAGGAGTGTCGCCGCCTTTGATTTGATAGCTCTTTCCACAAACGGACTCAATCTTGTGAATCAAATCCATAAAAACATCGGTGTGATAATTGCTGATCTGATTTTGCATGACGGTTGTAAGACGTTCCAAACCCATTCCGGTGTCGATGGAAGGGTTGGGAAGGGCGGTGAGGTTCCCCTGACCGTCGTCATTGTACTGCATAAAGACCAGGTTCCAAATTTCCATAAAGCGGTCACCTTCGCCGCCCATGACATTTTCCTTGGGATCTCCACCCACTTGATCTCCCAGGTCATAAAAGATTTCAGAACAAGGACCACAGGGCCCAGTGTCTCCCATGCGCCAGAAGTTGTCTTTTTCTCCAAAGCGGTAAATGCGATCTTTCGGAATTCCTTCTTGTTTGTGCCAGATCTCCGCAGCCTCATCGTCTTCTTCAAAAACCGTCACATACAAACGGTCTTTGGGAAGTTGAAGCTCTTCCAAAATGAATTTCCAAGCGTAGTGAATGGCGTCCTTTTTAAAGTAGTCACCAAAAGAAAAATTTCCGAGCATTTCAAAAAAAGTGTGGTGACGGGCCGTCCAACCGACATTTTCCAAGTCGTTGTGTTTTCCGCCGGCGCGCACGCATTTTTGTGAGGATGCCGCTCGGGTGTAGGGGCGTTTTTCCGCTCCTAAGAAGACGTTTTTGAACTGGTTCATCCCCGCATTGGTGAAAAGCAAGGTGGAATCCCCTTGGGGCACAAGGCTGGAACTTTGAACTCTTTCGTGTCCGTGGTCTTGAAAGTACTTTAAGAATTTTTCGCGCAACTCAGAACTGTTCATGAATCACCTTTCGAATGAGGCCATCCGTAAAGCCTCGGTATTTTAAAAATCGGTATGCTTTGGTGCGGGTTTCGTAATCCAATTGAAGAAGGTCGTCTTCATCGAAACGAAATTTCTTCTTTAGGAGTGCGCGCATTTTTTCCAGCTCTTCTTCTTCGTGCCACTCCACATGGGGAAGTCCACGTTTTTTCAATTGCTCTTGAATGTAGCGGGCGCTTTTTAAAGAGCGAGACCAGGACCGTGCCGCACTTTCCGCCAATTCTTCTGGAGGCAGTAACCACCGGCGCTCCACCGCTTCCGCCACCACTTGATCGATCAAATCTTCTTCAAAAAACTTGATCAATTTGTCGCGCAGTTCTTTTTCAGAATGATTGCGTCGGGCCAGCAGATCTGCAGCCTTATTGAGAGCTTTCAGGTAACGTTTTTTTGCGTCCTCCATCTCTCCACGTGTACCTGATTCTGTTGAAAATTGGGATTATTTTTTGGACTTCTTCCCTGAGCCCGAGCTTTTGGATTCGGAATTGCGAGGATCCATCACTTCTAAGTCCGCGCTGTCGTCTTGGCTCCAGTCTTTCTTGCTGTCGCTGGTGTGATGTTCTGTGGACCAAGCACGTCCATCCATAGAGGCGATTCCATCCAATTTGATGCGAAAGTCTTCGGCGCGGGAGGCATGTCTGAGGGCTTCCTCCAAGGTGATCGACTTTCTTTCTAAGAGGCCCATTAAACTCTGATCAAAAGATCTCATGCCCCAAGCGGTGTAGCCCTCTTCGATGGCAATGATCAAATCTTTGGTGTGTTCGGGATTGACGATCATTCCTTTCACCCGAGGACTGCTGCGCAAAATTTCAACGGCGGGAACCATTCCAGATTGATCGGCTTTGACACACAGCCTTTGAGAAATGATTGCTTGCAGCACAGAGGCCAATTGAATGCGGATTTGTCGCTGTTGAGTCCCTTCGAAATAAGAAAGGATGCGGTTGACGGTTTCCGTGGCATCCATGGTGTGAAGGGTGGAAAGCACCAAATGTCCCGTTTCGGCGGCCATCAAGGCGATTTCTACGGTTTCGCGGTCTCTCATCTCACCCACAAGAATCACATCGGGATCTTGGCGAAGACCGGCGCGAAGGGCTTTGGCAAAGGACGTGGTGTCTGATCCCACTTCTCTTTGAGTGATCAAACTTTTGCGATCGCGAATCAAATACTCAATGGGATCTTCCAAGGTCAAAATGTGTTTGTGGGTGCGCTTGTTGATGTCATCCACAATGGCGGCCAAGGTGGAGGATTTTCCGGAACCGGTCACTCCAGTCACCAAAATCAAGCCCCGTTCCACTTGGGCAATTTGATTGAGCACCGCGGGCAAGTTGAGGGATTCAATGGTGGGAACCACGTGGGGAATGGCACGAATCACAATTCTTAAAGTTCCCCGTTGGTAGAACAGACTGACGCGAAAACGTCCCAGGCCTGAAACTCCATAACCCGCATCCACTTCTTTGAGATTTTTTAAAGTTTCCTTCTGCTGATCATCCAAGATGGTCTGTGCCAAATAATCCATCTGTTCGATGGTCAATGGGGGAATGCGTGAAGAAAGGGGACGCAGCAAACCATCTTTTCGAATCACAGGTGTAAGGCCTGCCTTCAGGTGGATGTCCGATGCACCTTTCTGCATTGAAGCTTTCAAAATCTCATCAAGTGTCATAGCTTCTTTAATGCTACAACGAAGTTCCAATTCTGGAAAAACGAAAGGATATTTTCTGGTCTGGCTGGCTCGACAATTGGCGACCGTTTTTGGTCTGGGTTATGTGCCCAAAGCTTCTGGAACCTGGGGGACCTTGGCGGCCATTCCCATGGTCTATGGGGCTCAAAAGTTGGGGCACTTGGAATTTTTAATCCTGGTTTTTTTTGGAGCGGTTGTGGGCGTGGTCACCGCCGATCTTTATTGCAAGTCCTCTTCGTCCGGAGATCCTCGAGAAGTGATCATCGACGAGGTGGTGGGCTACTTTGTGGCCATGACCTGGCTCCCTTTCAACGCGTTCTATGTGATTGGAACTTTTTTGGTCTTTCGCTTTTTTGACATTTTGAAACCACCGCCCGTTTCGTTTTTTGATTTGAAAAATCGAGGAGGAATGGGAGTGATGGCCGACGATTTGGTGGCGGGCATTTTGACCAACCTGATCTTTCAATGGATTTTTCAATCGGGATGGACCCCTCCATGGACTTAAAAGAATTCCAGCCTCAGGTCTTGGAAGTGCAAACTCTGTTTGAACAAAAGAAGTGGACCTTGGGGTTTTGTGAAAGCTGTACCGGTGGTTTGCTGTCTGCGGCCGTTGTGGCCCAATCGGGAGTGTCTTCCTTTTACAAAGGTGCCGTGGTCTCTTACGCGGGCTCCGTGAAAGAATCTGTGCTTCATGTTCCTTCCGCGGTCATTCAATCGGAAGGAGAGGTCAGTTTGCCTGTGGTTAAGGCAATGGCGCTTGGCGGCACGAAGGTTTTAAATGTGGATTGGTGTCTGTCCGTTTCTGGAGTGGCGGGACCGGGAGGCGGATCTGCAGAAAAGCCGGTGGGAACGGTGTGTTTTGGGTTGCTCGGCCCCCATTTTGAAAGGCAAGAGAAAAGAATCTTTTCCGCGCCTGTTGGGGCTTTGCAACGTGAAGACATTCAGCGACAATCTGTGATTTTTGCTTTCGATTTTCTTCTAAGTGCGGTCAGATAGGTCAAGGTCGGGTTCGGGTTTTATCTCAAAAATAACCGTATAAAGGAGTTTCCATGGCAACAACGTCCGCTTCCAACAATTCAGACAAATCGAAAGCTCTCGAATTGGCAATTTCTTCCATTGAAAAACAATTTGGTAAAGGTTCCATCATGAAGTTGGGAGGAGATCAAAATCCTTTCGCCAACGTTCCCACTTACAGCACAGGTGCTTTGAGCTTGGATATTGGTTTGGGCATTGGTGGTCTTCCAAAAGGTCGTATCGTTGAAATTTACGGGCCAGAAAGTTCGGGTAAAACCACATTGGCTCTATCGACCATTGCTCAAGCGCAGAAGGCCGGTGGAACTGTCGCCTTCGTGGATGCGGAACACGCATTGGACATCAGTTATGCACGAAAACTTGGAGTCAACGTGGATGACATGTTGGTTTCTCAACCAGACACCGGTGAACAGGCGCTAGAGATCGTTGAGACCTTGGTGCGTTCTGGAGCTGTGGACATGTTGGTTGTGGATTCTGTGGCGGCATTGACTCCACGTGCAGAGATTGAAGGGGACATGGGAGATTCTCACATGGGTCTTCAAGCGCGCTTGATGTCTCAAGCTTTGAGAAAATTGACCGGTGCGATCAACCGCTCCAACACTTTGGTGATTTTCATCAACCAAATTCGAATGAAAATTGGTGTGATGTTTGGAAACCCTGAAACCACCACCGGCGGAAACGCGTTGAAGTTTTATTCTTCCGTGCGATTGGATGTGCGACGGATTGGCGCCATTCAAACCGGCGACAAAGTGGCTGGAAACCGAACTGCGGTGAAAGTTGTGAAAAACAAAATGGCTCCTCCTTTTGCCAAAGTGGAATTTGATTTGATGTACGGAGAAGGGATCTCTGCAGAAGGTGACATTTTAGATTTGGGTGTGAAGCATGATTTGATCGACAAGTCGGGCGCTTGGTACTCCATCAATGGAGAGCGCATGGGACAGGGTCGAGATCAGGCAAAATCCTTTTTGAAAGAGCATCCAGAGATGATGGCTGATTTGAGAACCAAAATCTTGGAAGCCAATGGAATCGGTGGCAATGGCCCTGGAGCCGCGGCCACAGGATCGGCCAAAATGGAAGCTGCTGCAGAACTTGCAGAAAAGGCGGAGGAAGAAAAGACTTCCACCAAAAAAGCCACTTCTGCAAAGAAGGCCAAGAAGCATTAGTTGTTTGTAAAATTTCAGAGACCTCATGCAACAGAATGTCTCTTGTGTGAGGTTTTAAAAAAGGCGACTTCGGTCGCCTTTTTTATTTGGAAAAATCACATCCTGTTTTCTTGAGGTTTCCTCATGGAGATCACTGAACTCTAAAAAGAACTTTATCTAAATGAGGGCATCCTGCTTCCAAGAGGTCTTTTCCTGTGTACAAGTTCCTGTTTTCCAATTCTATATTTCATAGAGCCGGACACACTCATCCGTGAGTTCTTCCAGCATTTGCCCTTTGGGCGAAACGCCTCCTGCTTGCTGGAGGTCCTTTTCTATGAATTTTAGAATTTAGAAATAGGAATTCATGCCTGGAAAAATCACATCCTGTCTTCTTGAGGTCTGGCTTTATAAATTTCAAATCTCATAACAAGAATCCGATCGAGTTTATGGTGCCTACTAAACGTTGCGGCAAGGTTGACATCTTTTTTAACTTCGTTCACACAAATCCATCCATGGGCTCTGTTTCCGCGTATGAATTCTTATTTCCCAAATTCCAAATTTCATAGAAGCGGACACACTCTTCCATGAGTTCTTCCAGCATATCTAGCTAGTTTTTTAGTTTCCATTGTCTCCTCGAGCAAACGCGCCCATCCATGGGCTCACAAGTCTTTGCCCTTCGGGCAAATCACCTCCTATTTTCTTGAGGTTTACTCAAAGAGAAAATGGAACTTAAAAACTTTACTTTAACTGAAAGAAGGGTTCCTTCTTTCTTGAGGATCAGCTTTTGTGGCGGTTGTGGGTGGAACACAATACCTGCAAATTGCTTCGTCGTTGATCGCCACCGAGTCTTACTGGATGAATGTGATCTATTTGCAAAAAGTGTTTGGATTCACAACCTGGATATTGGCATTTGTAGTTTGCTGTCCTTAACACATCATTTCGTAGGCGCTTGGAAATTTGCCGGGGATTCTTCGATTTTGGTGCACAAAGCTCTTTGTCCTCTCTGGATTCTGAAGGTTTCCGCTGAACATTCTCATAAGATTTGAGTTCCTTTTCAATCAGCTCCACCAAAAGACTTTCTACATTGTGTTTGTGTGACTTCAGTGCTTTCAACTTTTCCAATTTCTGGTTTTGTTCATGGGTCAATTCCAACCTCAAATGCACTTTGTCCACATATTCTGTTTTTTTGATTTTTATTGTGGGTGTGGGTTCCAAAAACATCTTTTTGATTTCTCTGGAAGACTTGTTCTCCATAATTTTTAAAACTTTTCTCTTTTCTGCCACCGGCTTTCTTCGAAGGTGCCTAAATGCTGTGGTCACAGCCGAAAGTGTAAGACTTCCCTGATCTATTTTCTGTTTGA
Organism: Bdellovibrionaceae bacterium UBA6776; assembly: GCA_002453155.1. GTDB lineage: Bacteria > Bdellovibrionota > Bdellovibrionia > Bdellovibrionales > UBA1609 > UBA6776. Next base: position 106 of record DKGG01000035.1, on the reverse strand, counting down.
TCTCGGGAACTTCTTTTGCCAAGCGGACGCAGGCCTGTCTTTGATAGGCGGTGGTTTCGGAGTAGTTGAGACCCCTCACCAAATAATCAAAAAGAGAATTGTATCC
>DKGG01000058.1 GCA_002453155.1 Bdellovibrionaceae bacterium UBA6776 | reverse complement strand
CCACTCGAAGTCGAAAAGAACCCCTTCCGGTGACAATTTTGGTTAGACACCAGGGACTTTGACAGTCTCCAATCTGTCTCAAAACGAAACAAAACATCAAAAAAACCAGTAATATCAATAAAATAGAACTGTATAGAATCTCGGCACGGGCTTGGCATTTTCATCCTATTGAAATGAAAAATGGGGGAGTTATGAAACACCAAATCCTAATTGTCGCAGCCTTGACCTTCTTCGCCGTCAGCTGTGCGAAAAAAGAATCCAGCTCTGGAAGCTCGGTCACTCAAGCCATTCCAACAGATGGCACCGTGTACACTCCAGGACAGGTCGGACCTGGCTACGACCCAGGAATGCTTTATGGAGCATCGGCACCTCTTCAAATCACATCCATCTCTCGAATGAGCGAATACACCGGTCGTCCAATGAACAGTCCTCAAGACATTCAAATGACAATGAATGTGGTTCGCTATGGCGAAGCTTTTGGGGGAACCATTCGCGTTTCTTACACCGACAACGGACAACTCCGTGAAGGCTTTTTCACTGCCGGCCATTCTGCGGAAGAATCCAAGTACAACATTTGGTTTCAAAAAGATGGCAAAGATGTGTGGCATGGCTTTTTTGAAGATTACATCGGAGCCATTGTTGTTGTGATTGATGGAGTGACCAACCTTGGTGACGGTGGCGGAAACGAATCTTACGCTTCTGGATCCATTTGGTTTAAGAACTTTGGTTACACCTATGCTCCACGACCGCCGTCTTGGTGTTGGTTTGTATCTTTGGGGCCATACGATTGCCGTGCTTGGAAATCCGGCCGCGAAGTCAATACCACGGCTGCCGTCAATCCAGACAATGGATATAAAAAATTAGGAATCTTTTCAGATCTTGATTTGAACAAAGCCTTTAACGGTGGGTTGTAAAATGAAACATCAAAAATGGATTCTTGTTTTAAGCTTAATCACAGTCTTTTTTGGAGTCAGCTGCTCCAATCAATATCGAATTTCTTCCACCGATCAAGGGAGTTTTATTCTTGATCAATTGGATCAAACCGCAGCAAGTGCCAGCTCCACAGAAATGAATCGCTTTCTTCAATTGGCAAAGACTCCTGGTGCGGCCATTTACTATTCTGACAGTGAGGTTTACGGCCCGGTGCTCAGCACGGCAAGTTTGGCTTCGTTTGCATTTATAGATCGTTCGGATCTTTGGTATGGAAACATCGATTACATTCAACTTTTCTATGTGGACCTTCTCACAACAGAAGGATCTGAAACCGCAATGATGATTTCCTTTCGGGAATCTGGTTCAGAGACTTTGCAAACCAAAATTTTGTTTGGAACGCGCAAAGCCGTCATCGACAATGGCGAGTATGTTGCGGTTCTTGGAGTTGGCGATCAGGAAAAATTGGTTTTAAGAACCCGCTATCTCAATGACGCAGAAGATTTGGAGCCTGTGCTTCGCATGGATGTCTTCGATTTTGATGCGGCAGGCATTGAAAGCTATGTGGGACAGTTTTCCACAATGGTGGGCTACCAACTTTAACAACACATTCTTCACCGAGTCATTGTTACATAATTTTTCTTGCCAAAGTCTTGAAATCGCGCGGTAATTGATCCATGGCACTTCCAATGTGGGTCGAATTCTTCGATGATTTGCAAAATGTCCGTGGCCGTTCTCGCAACACCGTGATGGCTTATCGCCGTGACTTGGAAATGTACGAAGATTTCAAGCGCACCAACAAACCCCTCCGTGAGTTTCAAGAATTTATGAAAAAGCGTGGGCTTTCCATTCGCTCTCAAGCGCGAGTGGTAAGCAGTGTGCGCACCTATTTGAAGTTTTTAGAAAGCCATGGAGTGGATGCGCCGGAGCTTCGCGAGTTGAGACCTCCAAAAGTCAAAGCCTCTCTTCCGAAGCCCATCACGTTAAAAGAGTTTGAAACTTTATTTGAAGCGGCAGCGGTGGAAGATGTTTACAAGACCGCTCGCAATCAAATTACATTGCTGCTTTTGTTTGGACTGGGTTGTCGAGTGAGTGAGTTGATTTCTTTGAGTCTTTACGATTTTAATCCGTCAGAGGGATGGCTTAAGGTTGTGGGAAAAGGCTCAAAAGAGAGATTGGTTCCCTTGGCCGAAAATCTTTTAACGGAGTTGAAAGATTACATCCGACATATCAGGCCCCATTTGGTTAAACCACCGACCAATTCTATTTTGGTCAACGACCGGGGCAACCGTCCCAGTCGCATCGATATTTGGAGATGGTTGGATGCTTGGTCGAAGAAGGCTGGGTTTAAAACCACCATTTCGCCCCATCAATTCCGCCATGGTTGCGCCACGGCTCTTCTTGAGGGAGGAGCGGATCTTCGAACCATTCAAATGCTTTTGGGTCATTCCAGCATTCAGACCACTCAAATTTACACTTCGGTGTCCGGAAAAGTTTTAAAGGAAGAAGTGGAAAAGCATCATCCGCTTTCGGGCTTGAAAGACTTGGACTGATTCGTCCGCAATCCGGTCTTTTGGAATTCTGATTTCTCTTTCGTTTGACTTGGGCGATGGCGCCTCTTTGCAGACTTTTTTATTTTTATGAAAGTCTATTCCTTCTACACCCGCCAAAGAAAAATATTTCCCATGGAACTGGAGCTTCAATTGATGAGGGGGCTCCCAAAACTGCAAGTGTTGGGGCTTCCAGATCAAATGATCAAAGAAAGTTTTATGCGCATCAAATCCGCATTGATGAGCACCGGTTTCTCCTGGCCCAATTCACAACAAATATTGGTAAATTTGCGTCCCGCAGATGTGAAAAAGCATTCGTTGGGTTTGGAGTTTGCAATTGCCGTGGCACTTTTGCTCGAGACTCAGCAAATCAAATTGGAACTTCCCAAAGATCGGCTCTTTATTTATGGAGAGCTGGGTTTGGATGGACGAGTGCTTCCTCCCAAAGATTTGGAGTGTTTGCGCCCGCTACTTCATGAGGATGACGTCGTACTGACTTCTTTTGAAGGGGATTTGAGTCACAAAGGCCGTGTTTATTTAAAAACTCTGGCGGACTTAAAAGAGGCTTTGGTGACTTTCCGGGAAGACGAAATTCCAACGCCACAGCCCGAGCGACCCCAACTTCCAGATCTTTGGTTTTCAAAAGATCAAGCTCACGTGCTGGCACTTTCTGCGGTCAGTGGGGCTTCGACATTGCTTGCCGGTCCGCCAGGATCTGGAAAGACCACATTTGCTGAAAGTCTTTTTCATTTGCTTCCAGATTTGGCGGAAGAGGACTTTTTAAATTTAAGAGCGCACCATTTGCAATTTGGAGAAGACCTAAAATTTCGTCCGATGATTTCGCCCCATCACTCCACGCCCATCATGTCATTGATCGGCGGCGGTGGAAATTTATTTCCCGGTGAAGTGGCCAAGGCCCATGGAGGACTTTTAATTTTGGATGAGTTTTTGCTTTTTCCGGCGCGAGTGATTGATGCTTTGAGAGAACCTTTGGCTTCGCAAAAAATTCAAGTGGCTCGTGGGGGAGCGGGTGTGACTTGGCCTGCGGCTTTTCAATTTGTAGCCACGACAAATCTTTGTCCCTGCGGAAAACTCAGTGCAAAAAGAAATTTCAGTTGTGGCTACACCTTGCAAAAGTGTCGGTCCACTTGGGAGCGATTGTCCGGCCCCATGCTGGATCGATTCGATTTGGTAGTGTTGACCGATGCCTATCGCAGTCGAGGTGCCAAGGAAGAATTGGTCTCCTTGGCGGAGGTCAAAAAGCAGGTGGACCAGGCAAGGCGGCATCTGTCAGAATCAGCCTCTTTGAAAAATGCCTGTTCTCAGGGCATCCCAGAGGTGTACCGGGTTTTTCAGAGCCGGCGCCGAGAAAATGCCCTGGTGAAGCTGGCGCGGGCTCAGGCTGCCCTAGAAGGGCGGGCCGAGATTTCAAGCTCCAATTGGACGGATGCCTTTCTGCTCAGTCAGCGGGATGTGAAAGCCATTGGTGATCTGTTCGCCAATTAAGTCCTTGTCAAACCTCAAAATTTTGTGGTTTTAATTGTGATTCCTGTCTTTCAAGGTGGCTTGGGAGAGCGGTTATCCAGCGGACTGCAAATCCGTTTACGCCGGTTCAAATCCGGCAGCCACCTCCAAACTAACAACCCGCCTCGGCGGGTTTTTTTGTATCTTGTTGAAATCTGGGATCAAAATAAAACCACTTACAGCCCCTTGTTGCTTTGAAAACATACAGCAAAATTGATTGATATATCTGGGCGAGGACAGTCCTGGGACAGTCCTGGGACAGTCCTGGGACAGGTCTTGGACAGGCTTGTTGTAAAACGAAAAAAGCCCTTTTAAGGGCTTTTTAAGAGGTGTGTGGCGCTATTGTTTAAAGGGCAGAGGGACACGCTTTTAATTAGAAATAAGCAGGATTTGAGCGTCGCCGACGCTTTCTCTGTCTTCGACATTGTCATCCCAAAGCCATGTCGTTTGTGTTTCATAGGCCTTGGCATCTTTGGAAAGTTCAATTTGGTAATTTTCAATTTTCACAATTCGGGTATAGACAAAGTACCTATGAAATTGAATTTGGATGTTCGCTGGTGTTTTGGCTCCCTTTTTAAAACTTCCAGCAATTCTTGCACGCTCACCTGTCCAATCTATAGACTTGTATGTGCATTCAGAATTTTTGTCAGAGTCAAATTCAAGAGCGGCAGTTCGAGGATTTCTATAGCCGGTCTCTTTCACTACAGAGTCTGGCATATTGACCTGAACCGTAATGCGACCTGGGCAGGATTTGGTATTGATGGCAAATGCCGAAATAGAATTTAAAAGTACAAATGCCAATATTGCCTTTTTCATATTTTCCCTCTCAAAAATGGATTTGGTCCCTACTCAATATCCATTGTTAGGAGTGGACTCAAACCAATATCTGCGTGGTTGGAGAAAATGAAAAAAATTCAGGAATCAATGGCGTTGTAAGATTAACATTTACCTAATTTTTATTCTTCTAAGAACATTGCAACTCTTATCAGTCTGTATTTGAAAGACGTCATCTGAGGAATATCCGTTGTACGGGTTCACAATTACAAAGACTTCGTAAGTATTTATGTTGTCATCTGATCCGATCAAGTTCAGATAAGCAAAATCATAATTCTCGGAGCCATCATATTTATTGATGCAAAAATTATCCATATATTTTTCAACTTCCCATTCACAGTGTGGCTCTGCTTTTGCGAACGTGCCTATAGACGTAAAAAGGAATAGTAAAAATATTAAGTTCATTTTAGACATCAGCCCTCCCATGAAAGTGTCTTGACCTATACCAGGACAGAGAACAAATCGTCTAAGATTTTATAGGAATGCTTTGGATTCCTATTAGAAATATATTCGCTTCACAGGACTTGGATACAGAGCTTTTTAAATCAGGGCCGATGTGATTTTAAAGAGTCGCCATTTCCAAAAAGGTAAATCGACCTAAGTTTTTTGGCTCCTTGAACTCAATCATTGGTCTCGTTTTGAAAATTGGACCATCGTAGACAAACGTGTGAAATTCTCCATTTTCACCACACAAATCAACATTTTCAGGAAGGTCATTAAGCAATTTCTTGTCAAACTCTCTGCCAATAAATTTAGGATCTAGTTGGGTTGAGTCGACACTGCAAATTCTTGCCTTTAGGCCCAAATTCACAATTTCATTTGCGAGTTCTTCAGTTGGAATGCCCATTAGAGGAAAAATGAGTTCAAATCCTGCTGGATTTAGAAATGATTCTCTATACTCCTTAATGCCATCAAGGAAAAGATCTCCAAACGCGAGACTTGAAAACTCCTCTTTATGACTGCTCAAAGCTGAGGTGACTCTTCGTTCATACTCTTCATTTGGACAGCTTTCTGGCAAATCAATTTCAATTAGAGGTAAACCAATGGCTTGGGCCTGCTTACGAACAGCTTCAATTCTCGAACCTTGAATTGGAAGCCGGTCAGAGGTGGAATTATAAGTAGTGAATAATGCAGCAGGAATAAACTCGTTTGAGCGCATCAGCCGATAAAATGTCAATGCGCTGTCTTTGCCCGAACTCCACCCAATGGCAACCTTGTTCAATTTCCTACAGATCCCAAAGATTGACTGGACAACTTACAATTAACATCTGCGATATATTCCCAAGTGATGGCTTCTGAGTAGTCACTTGGCGAACCACAAGTGATTTTTACTGAAGTCAGCGGGGGTTGGAAGGAGTTGCTAAAGTCACCATCGTAGGCCTTGATTTCTCCTAAACTGCAGTCTTCATTTTTAAACGATACGCAGTATGAATAATAGGGATCATTTTCGTCACAGAAGCCAACATAACGATCGATTGCATCTTTCTGTATTTTATTTAAACAGGTTAGTGTCGTGCTTGAATAGGCTCCTGATGTTAAGAGAACTGTAAGCAGCAAAAAATAAGGCTTAAAAACTTTCATATTTCCTCCCGGCGGTTTTGACGGATCTTATAGCGATGTAATCAAAAAATGTCAAAAGTCGAAGTTTCAACCTACTCTAAATTATTTAATATCAATGTTGTGTTATTGTGAACTGAACAATTTCCTCTAAGGTGCACCAACTGCACGCAGCTAGAGCTCGGCCATAACTGTTCTACAAAGCACAGTACGGATTGATAATCGTCATAAGAAACACATGTCTGAAGGTCAATGTGGCACTGGGACCCTTCTTGCATGCACTCATCATAAGTTTGATTGCCACCACAACGATTAATTTTTAGGTAGTTGTCTTTGATGTACTCTTTGCACTTGTTTGGCGAAAAACTCGACTGATTTGCTTCGCCGGCAAACGCAGTTGTAAAGGCAGAGTTAAAAATTAAAGCCAAAATGAAAACTCTTAAAAAGTACATGAAAACTCCTTCACAGATTATAATCAGCGTCGATACAGTAAGTCTCGACTATTTCTTTGTCCTCAGGGCTTTTCTTATAAGTGATTTTAGTTAAGTGAATTCCTCTTGCTAAAAGATACATCGTAGCTTTCGGCTCATAAACAGTAAAAACTTTGTCTGAACTAGGAAATGAAATTGTCCCACTAGATGGCGCTTCGTCACATCCGGGGCCTTTGGGAAAGTCTATTTCAATTTTCATGCTCTGATCTTGCCAAAACTCATAATAAGTACATGTAAACTTTTGTTCTGCAAGATTATCTTTACAGGCTTCTTCTGCAAGCGCTCCCGTATAAGAAATTGAAAGAGTTAGTAAAAGAAGGATTTTCAGCATACGGCTCCCCAAAAAATTTATTGTCATAGTTGGTGACTCAGTAGTTAATATATGAATATTTGTCTATGGTGCTGGACGTCCTGGGAGCGCTTTGTAAATTTTACAGTTAGAGACAAATGTTTTTTCGGTATTTCGAGAATTTCACACAAAATAAAGCTCTTTTGGGACAAGCTCGACTCTACACGAAAAGGCCCATGCCTTAGGCTTTAAACAAACTAACGACTCTCCCCATAGCCTCATGGGCAGGGAGCACTCGAAGTGACTCTGTGGCTCCTTTGACCTCAAGGCCCGAAAGTCTGACGTATCTCTGCATGGTCTTTAAATCCTTCCAACCGCAAATCTTCATAATCACTCCTGGGGCAATACCATCTTTTATCAGCTGAGTGGCAAAACAGGCTCTGAGCGTATGGAATTTCACGGACTTGATTCCAACACTCTCACAAAAGGTTCTCAAGATGTCAGCTTGGCGTCCCTCTCTCCAGCATTTAAACCTTGGAAGAACAAACTGGTTTTCAACGTAAAATTTCTTGTCTGTGCGTTTTGAATCTGTCCACTTCCAAACTTTTTCCGAGTAGCCACCTCTTGATTTGAGTTTTAGTTGTTTTAGGAGTGAGCCCAGCTCCTCACTGATGGGAACTGACCTCCAGTATCTTCCCTTGGTTGGCCCAAGCCCTTCTTTACTGGTCCAGTTTTCTTGAACGTAAAGAATACCGCTTTCAAGATCGACTTTTCCCCAAGTCAGTGCAAAAAGTTCTCCGCTTCTCATTCCTGTTAGGAGTGCCATTGCCCAAATGGGATACCAGTGGTGTTCGATGGTCATTGCAGATTTTAGAAGTGTTCTTATTTCTTCAAGATTTAAAATTTCAGGTGGCTTTTCAATGGGCTTGTTTGTTGATTGATAGCCTTCGGTGGGAGTGTATTGAAGGCCTTTTATTCTTCCTGACAAGAAACCCCAGGAAAAAACAGAATCAATCGCAGATCTCAATTTTTTTCGTCTTGCGATGGAGAGTTCCCTTTCTACTTTATCAAGAACTGTCCATGCCATTGATTTATCAATCTGATTGGCCGGTAGTTTGAACCAGTGGCGAGTGTGTTTGTATAAGAGATTCCTATAGTCCTCGAAACTAGCGAGAGCGAGTTTCCTCGCAAAAATATCCTCGTTTTGAACCGCACTTTCCCATTCAAGTATGAGGTGCTCCCACCCCATACTTTCCTGTTCCTTCTTCATTAAATCTCTTTCAGCAATGCGAGAAAGGGATTGCTCCTTTCTCTGCGCCGCAGTTATCGAAGTTAAGCCCTTGGCCTCTCGACATATTTTAAGTCCATGAACCACCTGACTCTTCTTCACGATATAAACGGAATAGAGGGTCTGCCCATCTTTTGAGTATTCTCTTATCGCCATTTCCATCCTCCTTGTCTTGATTTTTCAACGATACTTTTTAGTTCTGACTTTAAAAAAATAAGCCTTCCAAAAGGCTTGTAAAAAGGCAGTCGTCCTTGATGAACCAGAGTGCGAATGCGAAACGGATCTGGTGTTCCATCGGCCCTTACAAGTCTTAAGTATTCAGCCGCCTCTTTTGAATTGAGCCATTCGTTTTTAGTGTCTGTTTTTGGTCGATCATCCTCGATGATCATTTGGTATTTCATAGATCTTTCCCCATATTGATATTGAGGAGTGGCGCTATGAATGAGAAAAAGTGTCAGGAAGGAACCAATCATGCATTAGCTCTCTGTGGCGTTAAATTCTCTTTTTCTAAAGGTTTCGCTGGTGCTTTTGGTTTATTTGATGTTTCTGTTTTACCTTCAGTCTTCTTAAATTTTGGTTTGGCTTGTTTCAAGACTTTGGCAATGGAGACGTCCTCGCCATTTTTCTTTTTCTTCTTTAAGGCGCGAAGAGATTTTTCTAAAAACTTGATCTCGTCGTAAAATCTCTCATAAAGAACTTTTTCGGTTGAAGGGGTCAGACTTTTGAATGACTCCTCAATGAGCCAGTTTACGAAGTCCTTCCTGTTCATGCTGACCCCAGGATGCTTTTCAAGCATTTTATCTATTGTTTGAGAAACTATTTGAGATGACCTGTTGGTTAGCGGAATTCGATCAACCTTTTCCACTTCTCTTTTGGCTTCTTTTTTATTCTGGCCTGTTTCAATCATTTTAGCTCCTTTGTTTTACTTTCTGTGTACAACCAAAACTTCCTTGTTCAGGGAAGTCCAACCTCAAATACATTGACTCGACGATGCTTATTTCAGTTTTTTATCTCTCTTTTGGACGCCTAAAATTCGCTTTTGGCAGATGGAAAAATAGTTTTGGTCTTTTTCAATCCCTAAAAAATCAAAATTTTCAAAAAGGCTCGCCACTCCGGTGGTGCCAGAGCCCATAAATGGGTCAAGAACCAGGCCTTCAGGAGGGGTGATCATTTTAATTAAATATCGCATAAGGGAAAGTGGCTTTACCGTTGGATGGGAGTTAAAACCTCCCTTTTCCTTGGTTGTTGGCTTTGATGCGTAAACGTAAGTCTTAAGATCTGGATTAAAAGTTTTAAAAAAATGAGAGACAGGTTTTTTCTGATTTTTATCCATATATTTTGCTGGGCAGTTGTCTTTTCCTTTTGTCAGAAGAAAATTTGATGGGAATCTTCCATCTTCGTGTGGCTCGTACATTTGAGTGCGATTTTTTTGATTGGTCTGAGTTCCAAAAAACGGAGAAATTGAAAAATCGAGATTTTTTGTTCTCGGCAAAAGGTCACTGGCTTCAATCCTTGAGGCATCAATATTAAGAGCCCCTGTTCCATGCTCTAAAACGTTGGCGGCAATGTTTCTCTTTTTGATTGGCTTTTGAATCAGTATCCAGTGCTCGCTTGCGGGCTTAAGAGCGGTTCCAAATCCTTTCCATTTCTTTGAAGCTTCAATGAGCTTTTCCTTTAAAGCAGGATTTTCGGTATTTCGATGATAAGAAAGAAAAGCTTTCTCAATTTCCGTTGGAGGCTTCCCAAGAAGTGTCTTTAGCTGATCCCACCTTTTGAGGGATGGAAGGTGGGCTTGTTCATTTCCAGGTCTTGCGGTCCAGTGGGCTGTGCTTCCACGAAGTCCCATAAATTCATCAATGTCTTTATTTCTTAGTCCTAGCTCAACTTTTCGATTCCTAATCCACTCGGTGACTTTATAGACTTGGCTTAGATCAATTCGTTTAGAGTTTTGAATCATTTTTTCAATGCTTTGGCTTTTTGGAAAACCACTTCCAAAGACATGGGTGATGACGTCTTTAACTTGAAACCCTGAATTTTCTAAAGCTGTGGCTGTCCAATGAGAGGTTCTTGGGATTGCCCAGACAAAGCCATAGGCTCCTGGCTTCATAACTCTATGGCATTCGGACATGATGGATTCAAGCCACGTGATCCACTCATCTCGGCCCCCCTTGTCTTTGTCCCAATCAAGCTTAAGTAAACCAATTCCTGCTGGCGGGTCAGTGACAAGGGAGTCAACTGAGTTTTCTTTTAGAGTTTTTAAGATATTTAGGGAATCATCGCAAAAAATTTGAAAGTGTCCTGGCATTTACACCTCTGGAAAAAGAAGAAGAGGTGTGGCGACATAAGAATTGGAGGAGTTTTAAGGCTTTTTGGTCCAGACGGGAGAGTTTTCTAAAACCCAGACTCTGTGCTTTTCAATATATTTGTCTCCTTTGATTTGATCGGGCTCCCAATACATTCTCACTTTTGGTTTTGTCAGGAATGGCGTGTCTGGGAGAGAATCGTCTTTTTTAGATTTGGTAGACTTTTTCATTTTGTCTTTATGACCTAAATATCCAATCAGGCCTCCAAGAGCTGTTCCAATCAAGGCTCCGGTGATTTTACTTTTATTATCTCCTCCTTGTTGGTGACCAATGACTGTTCTCTGGTTTTAGCCAGGCAGCATCGAATGACCTGACTGTTATGCTTAATGTAGGCCTACAATTTCAATGTGGAGCATACAAATTTGAACCTCGTATGAATTTTAAGACACAGTCTTCTGGCAGCATCTCGCAGGGAGCACTTCTGGACTTGAGTCAATTCAAAAAAATCTGTGAAGATCTTCCGATCTCAGTTGAAGTTCGGGATGCTTCTATGGGCGCAATCTACACTGGTGAGGGCAGTCAGTTTAATGGTGCTTCGACAAAGAAATGTATAGATCGTTATGATGTTTATTCTTCAACAAGCTTAATACCTATGAGTTTTCCCGAGAGATCAAACGTCCGTCTAAAAAATCAATATTGTTGGGATACCAATTTGGTCGTCAGCACAAGGTTACTTGTTCTTTGGAATTCAGATAAATCTAAAGTCATCGTTTCTACTGACAGTCTATTCGCCGAAGTGGCAAACTCTCTAAACTCAGGGGATATGCTCGATCCTGAACAGTTTAATGGCGTGAAATTGATAGATGATTTGTTAATTGGGCACGACTAATCTTTCTGGCCCAGACTTTCAATTTTTGGACACCTTTGAGTCATTGCCTATCGAGTCACTTATACGGATCAAAATTACTTTCAAGATTGTTTGGCCAACTATTTTTGTCGCAGTATTTGAGGGCGCAGACCAATTCGATCTTTATTCTGTCCGGGTCCTCAAATAGCACAGAGTAGTAATCGTCATCTCCCATTGGTCCCTCTTGATAGAGGGTTTGAATTTCATTAGGGATCAGAACTTCATGGTAATACTGATCTACGGCGCTCTTGCTATCAGCGTAAAAGGCGATGTGGTTTAGACCAATACGCTTTCTGTGGAAGCCAGCACCCTTGTATTCAGGGGCAACTGGACTGAGGATCAACTTCAAGAAACCATCACAATAGGCTGCACAGTCTTTCGTGCAAAGAAGGCGCTGCCAACCGAGAGGAAATAGGATTTTATCGTAAAACCTGATCGATCTTGCATAGTCTGAAACATTGATTTCAATATGTGAAAGTTTGGTTGTCATTGCCTGATCTTATACTGGGAAGAGTTTCGACTCAAAAGCCATATTACCCCCAAATGCCCATTTCATTGGCCGTCAAAACTGAAGGAAGCTTTTTAAAACGGGGGAATTGGTAGGCGTAAGTCCTCGGAACTCAATGGGATAGACATATCAATTGTCTGGTGATTTGACTTGGTTCACATCAAATAATACGGCCATCGAGGGATATTGAAAAAAATTCACCAAGAGCTTTTGGATCGCGTGGGTGGGCCAAATGAATTACAGTTGTTTCCTAAACTTGAAAAAATAAGGGTGCACTTTAAATGAAAAAAATAACTGTTGGTATGTTTTTACTTTCTGTCCAATCAGTCAATATTTCGGCAGAGGTCTTGCCGAGCTACTGCAGTTTGACTGAAAACACATTGCCAACCATTGAAATTTGGAAGAAATCTTCGGAATGTGTTTCGGAAGAGGCAGTAGTTCAAAATGCGGTTACTTTTGTTGAAAAATGCGGACTTCAAAGCGTCAATGCTCCTGAGTGGCGATATGGCAATGATCAACTTGATCGCCTTTTTCGTTTCTATCCAGTGAGTGAGCGCTACTTTTTAGAAAACTCCTCACTGAAGCCCGTGTTATCTGAGAAATTGAAGAATCGATTTTTAGAAAGTGTTGATAAAGAGCGAAGGCCAAGAATTTATTTATATGAAGATTTTGGGGCCAGTGCTGACTTTTTTGAATTTTTAGAATTTTCGTGCTCTGGAAGAGTCAATTACACTCAAGAGTCTCGTGAGATCTGATAAAAATAGCTTAATTAATTCAGGTCTTGCCTGAAACTTGTAAGCTTGTCGATATGTCTTTTTACAATATCTAAATCACGAGATAAAAATTTGGTTTGTGACCTGATGTCGTCCGCGCTGTCTTCATCTTTAGGATTGAAAGCTTCAAGGCTTTCTTTCAGATATTGAAGATCTTTTTTCATGTCATCCGAATCAATTTGATGTGACACAAGATCATTAAGAGCCAATTGGGTTCCGCTCTGGAAAAATCCTTTTCCGATAATGAGATCAATGAGGGCTCGTTCAACCTTAGATTTGCCTTCATTTAGTTTTACCTCATAGGCCTGTTGAAAGACGTCACTTAAGAGGCCAACTATTTCTTTTTCATCTGCGATTTTGTCACTCTCTGGCCAAGTTCGGTGATTTTTACTGACTCTCTGAAGGGGAGACTTTTTTAAGTCTTTAAGAATTTCTAGGTGATCAAGGCTTTCAAGTGCAGAAATAAGAAGACCAACGCTTGCCTTTGTCCCTTGCTGAAGCTCTTTGACCGAGTAGGTTTTAAGCAGCTCTTCCGGTTTATTTACAAGCATCTCAAACCATAAGAGGCTGGTGTTGATTTGACTAAATTGAGTCGATTGCAAGAGATACCGGCGGGCCTGCTCGGCCATGAGGCCCGGAAGCACGCCTAAGAAAATAACGTCTACTGGATCTCTTCCTTGAAAATTCAGCTCATACTTGAGTTGAGCACTTGTTAATCGAGCACTGATACTTAGCATAGTGGAGCTTTCACCGGATGGGCCTTGCCACTGTAAATCACTATTCTCATTTTTTCTTACAAGACTAAATTTTTGATCGATTTCAGCCCTCAGTGCTTCTTTCCAGGAGCTCCAATCATTGGGGGCACCAATCAGTGCTTTCACACATGAGGCATTCTTTGCGCCAGGACCGTCGACCTCAGCAGAGGAGGCGGTAGAGCCAAGTGAGAAAGCTAGAAAGATTAAGAGTAGAGGCAATATCTTTTTCATGGCTCAATTTTGTTGTTCAAAGGAACTATTGGGAAGGATCAACATAAAAAATGACTTCTGATGGATCGCCGTGAGAGTTCAAATACTTAATTGTATGAGTTCCTGGTTTTAATTGACCCATATCAACTTCTTTTACAAAAAAGGCCATTTGAGAAAAGCATTGATTTTTAAAGGTCGAGAACGCTTTCATGGAATGGACAAAATCTGACATATGGGTGACTGAGTAGCCTGCCCACTTTCGGCAGCCCCCTGGGGGAGTGGTGCTTCGAATGAGTATCAGCGCGTCCTCCGAACTTTTGAGGTCATCAGGGATAAGGAATTCAGCGATTCCGATTTCAACCGTTTCTTCAGCTTCATCCCAATCTAGGGCTATGGCCTGGGAACAAAAAATGGCAGCGACTAGACAAAAAGTTATACACCTAAGAGTTCTCATGCTTTCTCCCTTCAAGTATCGTCTAAAGTCAGAGCAAGCAGTGTGCCAGATGAAAGAAATCAGTGGGGAAAATTGAGAAAAAAGCTTCAAGAGAGAATCCTACAAATTAAAAAAGGGCTCTGGCGGAGAACCCTCTCTAAAAATCCCCCTACTGATGTGACTCGTAATCGACACAAGTGGCCTTCATTGAGACTTCAATTTGAGGGCATGAATCTGGATTTTTTCTAACTGTTTCTACTGAAATATCAGTTACGTTGTAATGTTCGTGGTCGCAAGCCTGTGTGCTTTGAGCAAGGATGGCCTGTAGCCCCTTTGAGATCGCTTGATTGGTGGCCTCTATGACGCTAACAAAGCAAGCATACTCCATTGATTCAGCCTCAAGGTTAACGACCTTGGGAGTTGCAAAGGCACTAAATCCTAAGGTCACGGTGAAAAATGCCAAAATAAACTTCATCATAATTTTCCTCCTTTTTTGAGTATTCAGTAACATAAGAAAATCCTTATCAGAAATAAAATTCACTGTTCGTTCTGAAGCTCAAAATTATAGGGCTCTGAGCTTCTGACAGGGTGTGGCTATAAGTGACTCTCAGGCCCCGCGGTATGCTGAGACTAGCGGCTCACATCGATTGTGCAAGATAGAGTGCTTCCTTCAAAAACGGATGATCCCAGATCTAGAAATGCATCTGATTTTGCTGAGTGCTTTCCTTCTGGTATCGATTCAAGAGAGTCACAGCTTTTGGAGTCGATTGCTAGTCCGACGATTCCTTCGGTATTTTCATAGGTAAATATGACTGTATTTAAAAAGCTATCACGACCTATGAAAACATTAGAAAACACTCCAGCACCTAAGGCTTTTCCTGAACTTGTTTCGAAGACTGAATATTTAGCCGTATTTGACTCAGCTTGGTGTTGAATCACCAATTGTTTGTCTGCTTCACTATTAAAAACAAATTGAGGTGATAGCTGTTTCGGCCTGAGCACCTAGGCTCAATAAAGGGCCAATAATTAATAAGAACGTATTTTTTAAACTCATATTTTCTCCGTTTACTGATGAGGAAGGTTAATTTCGACTCCAAAGCATGTGCTTCCAGACTCTGAGACGAGAACTTCTGCGAGGTAGAGAATCTCAAATCTCCCGGAAGAATAGCTCACAATATAGCTGGCGTCTTCCTGAATCATCTCGTGAATTTCATAGTCTTGATTTGTAGAGACTCCTGAGGCCGCGTGAAAGGATCTCAATGCTCCAATTGCCGCCTTCTCACAATTGTCGTATTGGGCCTCCATTTGCGCTCTACAAAAATGAGCTTGAAGATCATTTTCCACTTTTCCTAAGCATGAAATGAGTGACGAATTGCCAGCCCACGAGTAACTTCCAGCAAATAAAAGCACGGAACAAAGAATTCTAGAAATCATTTTCAGCTCCCTGTTGATTAGACCTGGTGAGCGTTTTATGAGACCCCAGCGCTCACCGTCAACCGGTCATCATAGATTCACTAAACCTTTCAAATAATGCCTAAAATTGATTCCTCTAGCGTCACATTTGTTAATTTGAAGCCAAAGCTTTAACCACCTGGGGAAAAGTGCAATAATAGAGAGATGGCTACACCAAATTCATTCGATAAATTAATCCCTCTGTTTATTAAACAACTGAGAGGCTCCATAAGTCAGTCGGATCTAAGTTCACAGCTTGGCTATAAATTCAATATCGTGAATCGTTGGGAAACAGAAAAAAGAGTTTTTTATTGGAATGATTTTGTGCTTTTGACCAAGACTCTCGGGCTTGACCTTGGAAAAGCTCTTGAGGCCACGACACACATTGATTTTGAACATGAATTTGGTCAGAGATCTGTAATGCAGCATTGGGAAGACTCTTCGGTAAAAAAGCTCTTGGATATTTTTCCGAGACAAAGGATTCAGAGGCTTACCAGGGGTTCAACTAAGCTTAAGTTTATCGATTTTTTAATATTTATCGAAGCGATTTACTCGCGGGCCAATCGTTTTCTTGGCTTCTTTGTTGAGATAGAAAAGATCCAAAAGTTTCGTGAATTGCTTGAGCCTTCTGAAAGTTATATAGAACTTATTGGAAAAAGCTCTTTTCTTTTTATTCTTAAACAATGCCTTGAGCTTCAAGACTATATTGATGATCCCGAGGACGGAATTTCGGTGCTTGTTGAGCACTTAAAGGCAGCAGAGGATGAGATTTACAGAGGATTGAGAGTTCTTGAAGGGGCAAAGACAATTGAGAGATATGGAAACAAATATCGTAAAACTCAGAAGTCTTTAGATGTTGGTTATCGTGATAAGTCCGCTAGTGTTCATTTAAGCCAAGGGTTTAGAAAAGAAATTTTTGATTCTGTCGAAAATGGGAAATCTAATAAAGAGCTAAGTCAGACAGCATTTTTGGTCTATCCCTCAAATAAGAATCTGGATCGGAAGGTTTTTGAACTCAGCAGAAAGTACTATATCGATTTAAAAAATCTGGTGGACTCGAATGGAGATGAGCCTTTTGACAGAGTTCAATTGACTTTAATTGAACTTTTTAGACTTGCGGGCGTGAAATCTAGCTCTTTGTAGCGTGGATGTATTTATATACTTTTGTGTGAAATTATTTTTATGGGAGAAGAATTGTGAATAAAATTTTACGCATCTTTGTGGCTCTTTGTTTTGTCTCTTTGTGCTCTTGTTCTACGATATACAACAAAGACGATTCTTGGCCAAATCGAGGGCCTTCCAATACATCGGGCGATATCTATCAGGAGAATGGAATTTCTCGTGATCAGCTCTATGAAGAGTTAGCCCGAAAAGGACGACTTGAAAACAGAGAGAGGTATTCAGTTATTGGATTACTGGAGAGTTCTGATAAGGCTGAACGGCTTTATGAGCGTGGTGAAAGAGCCGCCTATTTAGACTTCTCTTATCCGGGCCGAGTTCCTGGGCTCACTAGTTTTTGGACAGTACGCCTCGATGGTCGCTATACCTGTGTGAAGTTATCTCATGTGAGCCCAGAGGCCATGGCTTTTGTCGGCCCAAGTGAATTTTGGTGTATCTATCCCTGATAGCCTCAGAAGAAGGTCATTTGATTGATTGGCACTATTGTTGCTGATGTTTTAGGTAGGAGAAACCCATGGGATTTCAATGTCTTAAGAATTTAATTGGCTTGTTTTCAATAACTATTGCAGGTCTTTTTGCTGCCACGGCATTTGCTGGAAACATTTCAAGCTTCGAGGAGGTTAAGAGTAGTCTTGAGCGTCACGCATCAATGGTCCTCACTTTCAGGGCAAATGGTGAGATAGTTCGGCTAAATATCAAGCCAGATAGATCCTTAAACCTAGCCGTGGAATCTCGAGATGCTAATTCGGACCAGACTTCATTTCAAAAGATTCAGCTCGCACAAGGTGGAGCGCATGGAGAGAAAATTTCCTTTGTGGGAGCTGCTGATGTCAATTTCACTAGAGAAGCCATCGAAATCTTCTATTTTGAAGGCGGAAGGATTAAGTCTCACACTTTTTCATGGGGCGATTTAGGCACATCGTCCATTCCGAGTCATATTGTTGGTAAGAAGGTTTCGTCCAATCGAGGTGAGCCACTTTCCTTTCGCCAGCGCTCTATCGACAAGCCTATTGGAAAGAGCTTTTCAAACGACGGTATGATTCACGATGTTCAATATCTTGCTGAGAATCCGCTCTGGTCCAATGAGAAGGGAAAAGTTGTTTTGGACGGCAATGGCTTTAGCTTTATTGCTTCGGAAATTTCGTCTTATCCCAGCGCTCTTTATCATTGGACGACCATAGATAACCTGAATCGTTGGGATTCAGATTTTCCAAAGAGTTCAGATGAGCTACCCGAATTTCCCCCAATTTATGGGGGTAAAAATATGAGAAGTCTATACTCCCAATTTCGAGGCCATCGGTTTGGTGAAAATCTAAGAGGAATTTATGCAAATCCAAATCTTTTAGGCTTTTTAGGTGGTATGAATGAGGTGTATGGAGACCTCCTGGTGAAGTTTCGTATCAAGCCAGGGCAAAGAGTTCTTCGGATAAAATTTTCCCCTGAAGCCAATCTTTCTGGCAAACCACATTCTGCCCAAGTGAGACAGTTTATTGAAAAGGTATCCTCCGACTATTTTGATCTTATTTATTTCGAGGGGGCTATCACGGAGTGGATTGTTTTAAGTCCTGATGCGGTGGAAAGTGTTACGGCAGATCCTAGAGAGCTTCGAGCGGAGATAGAAGGCGCAAAGAACTTAATCTTAAATTCAAGTGGCGATATTCATATTGCTAAGGGCCATGGGCATGCTTGGCTTCCTACATTTGATATCGAGCAGAGAGGTCTCAAAGAAAAAGTTATAAGTGATCTGAATTTCTTTCGTTCTTTTAGTAACGCCGAGTTGAAGCAATCATTCGGAAGAAACTTTAGGCCAGCCGGTCGTGTCGATGATTTTCAAAAGTCCTATTTTTGGCATCTTGCTAAAAGAGTGGGGATTTATGAGTCACTTATGGAGAAGCCTGAACTCATAGAAGAGCTGATTCCAAGTAGGTTTCGTCGTGGAGGTTTTTCTAAAGACTGTGGATCTCTTCTTTCTTCCAATTAAAAGCAGTGCTGTTTTTCAAGGGTAAATCTCATCCCAGATTGAAATCTTTTCTGATGCGGTCCAATAGAAAATGAGCTATCTAGTTGTTCGAGGAGTTTGTATGAAAAATTTAATGTTTGGATTTATTCTTTCGATTGCTTTCTGTGGGGTCTTGCCTGCGATGGCTGAACAACCTAAGTGTAACCAAGAAGCTCTTGCAATCGCGAAATCGGTATTTCTAGCAGAGAATTCTGAGTTGTCTGAAAAAGACGTTGTTACAGAGGATATGGAAGGTGTCGGTTTGATGTTGCCAGTTTCTTCCCCGAAACAGTTTGAAGAAATAAATAAAAAATTGGATGCGGGTATTTTATACTTTGCCTATGTCAGGTCTTCAGATGGCCAAACTGCTAAGTTGTATAGTGTCGCCTTTAAGAAATACCAAACGGCCTGCCGGTTGGATGAGGTCAAAGTTCACCAATAGGAGTTCCAGGCAGGAAATTTGGAGTAGTGGAAAGCTCAATTTTCGCCTGAATTATACAGGAACGTATTTTTACGGGGACAGTTGTGGGACAGGCCTTATTTTTTGTATCAGTGATTTCAGGTAGTTAGAGTAGGTATCATCACCACCTCCATCTGCTTCAGATAAACTTCGAATTTTGAAAACTCCACTTCGCCTCGGGCTCGGTCATGGGCGTCTATGCCCACTCCCTTCGCCTCTCGGCTTGTGGATTTTCAATCTTCTCGTTTCTCTTCGCAGTTGGCGAGACGGTGGGTTGCCGGATTTGAACCGGCAGCCACCTCCATCTGCTGGTTCTTCGGTTGGTTCTTCACATTTTACTGTTGCACATTCAAAAAAGCTCAAAAGGCACAGGCATTTAGCAAGGTCCTTCGGTAATTTTTAAATCGCCTATATCCTCGGGTCCGCTTCTGCAGGGCCTTTGCGTTTTCGTCAATAGCCTCGCTCACCGCAGGCTCTTAACTTTTATCTGAACCAGTTCCAGTTGAAACGGCCACCAGTATTTTCCTTTATTTGGCTCATTCGAACCCTTCGAATTTCAATCTCATTCAATCTTTCAGTAAGCCATTTTGGCCCCTCGGGGCGTAGTGTTCCTCCGGATTCCTCCAGGCTTTTTAGAGTGCTTTTGAAGGTATTCATTCCAGTGATGATTCGATCTTTGATCTCCTCATGACTTAGGTCTTTGTCGATGGTCATGTTGATCATTTGTTCTAGATCTATAAGTCCTTGAGCCACGTATGTTTGATTATTGCCGTCGGGGAGGGTGGTGTTCATTGAAAGAGCCCCCTCCACCCATCGTTTTTCCTCTACGCTGTCGTTGATACCAAGAAAGACTGCGCCAGCCAGCACATTGAGAATGCCCTGAATTTCAAGAATTTCTGCCTTGAAGGCGACTTTGGTGAGATGGTCTTTTGCCCGAGACTCTAATTCAGAGATCCACTCCTCCTTAAGAGCAGTCATTAGGTCTATATAGTTTCTGCCATGGAGGCCTTTTGCAAAGGGTTGTTGGCTTTCATTGATGTTTTGAAAGACGCTCTGAGAAGTCAAAAACCTAAAAATATTATGGTTGGGATAATTTTTCGGACCATCCCAGCCATACCAAATTTGTTGATACAGAATAGTGGCCCATACACCATTTAGCGCGTTCATAGCGGTCATTCTTGGGAGAGAGTAAGATTTAGCGAACTGAGCGGTTGATACTTCTTTTCCATTGAACTGGATTTGTAGTCGGACATCCGCATCAAAACTTATATCCAAATAGGAGGTTGAGACGTAAGGGTTTTTGTCGTTTGTTACTACTTGCCGGAGAGTTGGTATTGAAATTCTCTCGATACAAATACCTGTCTTCTGAGGATATTTCTTAAGCACCCAAAGCAGCTCACTGCTAATCGCGTTCTCAAAGCCTTTTGGAAGTTGGAATTTTGGGACATGGATATAAGAGCTATATAGAGATCGTGCTCTTTCAGGGGCTGTTTCAGTTTTTCCATTGTTTATTACTATATAGTGGTGAATTCCTCCATTTTTATTTCCATCGCAAAAAGAGATTGTTCTTCTGTCGACGGGTATAGCATATGAAATGGGTTGATCAAGAGGCTTTGTGACATCGAACCCAGAGGAGTCGAATCCTCCTCCGTTCCCCGTGGGATCGGCGGCAATTTTCTTGGCTTTATTCGCATAGTTTTCCATTTTTGATTGATACTCATCGAGAAGGCTGTCGAGTACATTCCAGCGAAGCTTGTTGTCACTTACAATCATGGTTTGTCGAAGTTCCATAAGCTGTTTACCGGAACTTTCCACCTTTCTAAAATCAAGATCTGAAAAAATTGGGTTTGAAATGGCATATTTATCGAAGAGATCAAGGAAGAGGTCTGTTGATTTTTTCCAAAGAGAGTAATTTGGGATTTCGCCGAGTCGATTTAATCGAATAGAATCATGTTGGTTGGTCTCAGCAATTTTCTTTAAGACACTTGGAAGATAAGCTTCGTAAGGGTGCCCCCAATCTCCGCCCCATTGAATTTCATGATACGGACTAAAACTTAAATTGAGCAAATTGTAAGTAATCTTCTCATGAGACAATCCAATAGTTGGACTGAGACATTTGTCGTTGAACTTCTGATCGTAGAATTTTTGGAAAACCTGTTTCGAAGGATCCTCATTGAGGCAGGTCTGTCGAATCGATAAGTGATTATCCCTCTCGACTTCAGCGATTGTTCCAAAATCGATCTTTTTGAAAAGCCCTGTTAGACGTTCGTTAACCAAATCAAGTTGGTGCTGAAGACTCTTATGCCTTTCGGTATCCAACGCTTGGTAGAGATCGATTTGACCCATAATTTTGGCGAGCGTTCTGTCAATGCGGTCAAAGCGACCGTTCATCTCATCCTTCAAAATTTGAATTGATTCTAAAACTTCCCGCATGAGCTCCATCATTTTCCGTTCTGGGGAAGCGCCTTGGGTGCCAAAAATGCTCATGGCGATGTTAGCCGCCAGTAGATATCCGTTTGCGAGTTCTATCGGATTCATCTCTTTGCCGAAGTGATCTAGATCTATAGCTACATCAAGAAATTTTCCAAACCTATCAACGGTGCTTGCCGCTTTCTCATCACCAAATAAAGTGAGGGCTTGGCTAGTTGCGCCTATAGATCCCAAGACTTTTTGCTTTTTTTCTCGGTATTTCCTTTGGATTTCTTCCTTCCTTTTCCGGTCCAGTTCTTTATCGGTGATCTGCTGTTGGAGGTTTGATAAGTGATCGACCAGCTGTTTCACCTTTGAGAGAGTTTCCTCTGTTTGATGCGAATTCAAAGCTTCTCTTACAATTGGATTCTTGGCGGGATTCTCAAGAGAGTGTCCCACGACATTTTCATAGTCTTTCAAAACCAAATGGTAGATGTCGGTGTGGTTCTTCTTGAGTTGGATGAGGGATTGTCCAAAGCCTTCAATCTTCACGTCTTCCATGGAGGGAATCTTTCCCGACTTATCATAGATGCTTCCGAATGTCTTTAAGGCCAAAGAAGTTGTAAGGTTCACACCAGGAATCGTATTTGCCCACTCAGAAGCGGTTTTAAAGAACTTACTGTTGCTCATTGAGAATCCATCCACCTCTACGGAGGAATTGTTCCAAACCATTTTCTTGACCTCCTCCAGTGATTGTCTTTCCCAATCAATGATTCTTCCCGTGGTCTTTGAAAAAGTGGGCAAGCGAAAGGACTTTGGATTGGAGTTATATTGTTCAATGGCGGTTTGAACTTTCATCATCTTGTACATTGTTTTTCGCGCTTCAGGATTGAACCTATCGTGAGCATAAATGATGTCCAATGCGGCCGAATCCGTGAGTTCCTTTGCCAAGGTAGGCTGGGTAAAGCCAATGGAAATTGAAGCGGCGAGAGAGAATGCGGAGATATATTTTAACATGACTTTCCAATCGATTAGGTTGAGTTTTCTCTCTGGTTTGCAAGGTAAATGCCAGTTTTGAAATTCCGATCCGTGCCCTCAAAACTGATAGAGCAACTCTTGGCGGCTCCGCTATGGAAAAAAGAGAGAATGGGAACTTAGGTGGTGTCATTTTGGATAAATGAGTGCTCCTCATATGGATATGGCTTGTGGGCATTCATGAAACTTTTATAGGAGCCCGGGCTGAAATTTACTTATGTTTTCTGTCTAATTTGAGATTTGGGCCATGAGCGACTTCTGCTCGATTCGTAAAAATTTGAGAAAGCAAGACAATCAAGTTTGGGAGGTTGATAGCATTTAAAGTCATTGCTCAACAGCGAGTGAATTTCTCCATAGGACGGTTCGAAGGAGAATTTAATTAAAAGAAATATCGAAGTCAGAAATTTCAAAATAATTTTCAGACTGAACGACAAAATTTGTCGCAAATCCTTTGATCTTTCCCTCGGTTTTCAATTTCTGAACAAAATTCATATTCTTCAGCGATTTTTTAAGAGGGGATCCTTTAACAAGCTTTCGCTAAAGTCTCTGTAGTGGTCTTGGGGCAATGGTCGACTCCTTTTCACACATTCATAGTCAAAATAACAGGAGTGGGACTGCAGTTTCAATTTTTAAATCGATGCGCGGAGGGTCGCAAGAGCTCCTTGGAACACAGACGGGATTTAGGGGTGGATCTTTGGGAGTGTATCGGTTGGTCTTGGTTTTAGGCGATGGGCAAGGTCGGGTCGAAACGCAATAAAAAAGGCAGGAGAACTATTTCGCTCTATCCTGCCTCTTTCAGTGAACTCTTGTTGTTCACGGGATTCGCAGAGTTGAGTATCCCTTATTCTTCAAGCTCTTCAAGAAGACTGACTCCTGCGGCTTCCCTTTCTTCTTCTGTCATGGCTTTCACTTTGTCTTGCCATTGCTCTTTTTTGGTATCCCACTCCTCCTTCAGGCAGACAGCTTCAAATTCTGCATCGGTCTTGGGCTTTACAATTCCAGTACCCATCAATGGAATCATTTTTCTCATGACATACCGAAGAGTCTGAACTCGAAAGCTCGTGCATTTCGATGCTTCATTTTTTTCGGGAGCGACTTCGGCAACTGGAGCGGATTGTTCTTCTTCAACTTCGACGACCGGAGGTTGAACCACTTCAGGCTCTTCCCCTTGAGTTGCAGCACGAGCCTCTTCTTCGGCTCTTTTTGCAAACATCGCCTTGTAGCCCAGCTGAGTGCGTTGACTTGTAGATGGAGCGGGAGCGGCAACTGGAGCAGCAGCGGAAGGTGCTGCAGTGGTGGACTGACTTGAAGGGGTGCGGCTTGCTGAAGGTGCTGGCAAAGATTCCTCATCAAGAATCTTCACTCCAGCGGCATCTCTTTGCTCTTCAGTCATTACAACCAATTTCTTCCTCCATTGCTCTTTCACTCGCAACCACTCATCCATCATGCCAAGCTCTTCAATTTGCTTGAGGTGTTTTTCCTCAAGGGGCATAAATCCGGTTGCAAACAGGGCAAACTTTCCACGCATGACGTGACGTTTTAAATCCTTCATGCGCTCAACTTCTGCCGCAATTTCTTCGGGAGTTCGTGTGTCGACATGATAGTACTTTGCATGAGGTTCATCTCGGTTGGCCATTTGAGTCCTAAATTCTTCCAATTGTTTCATCTTTGCTTGATTGGGATCTTCTTTTTGAACGGAGGCTACAGAATTTTGATTTTTAGCAGGCTCAAGGGGAGCTGCGGGTTGAGTTTCCACAACAAGGCTTTCCTTACATCCCAAGCTTAGGTTCATTTGAGAATTAGAAACGGCAGCATTCTTACAGCTTCCATTGTCGGATCCCACTTCCACCTTAGCTTCAGATTCCACTTTGACCGAATCGATCACAGGTCCTTTGAAGGAATTCACACTGACAATCGGAGTGTCATTGTTCTTTTCTGATGAGCCTGAAGCGTGTGCGGATTCTGAGGCCGACGAGCTTAAGGCAGAAACTGAACGTGGTGCTTCTTCGACTTCAACCGGAAGATCCTCTTTAATGATGATGTTTCGAAGAGAGGTTTGAAATCCGTTGGATACAATCACGGGGAGAGCTTTCGCATTCACAACTTTAAGGACGGCGCGGTTGTCTCCGGATGGAAGGCCTGCAGTGAATATCTTTTGGCCTTCTTTTCGAATGACAAGAGATTCATGAATGTTGAAGGTTTGCCCGGCACAAAGGATCACCTCAAGCTCTCCTTGGTCGAGTCGCTGCTGAATCAGGCGGCCATCTCCTCCGCGTAAGCAATCTATAGTAGGTTGGTAGAGCAAGTCGATGGCCTCATCGGCTTCGTTTTGAGCAATAGCTTTTCCTGTTGCTGAATTTGGATCGACAACAGACCCTGCGCCAGAAAACCCACCCGAGCAGTTTTGAAATCCTAAAATTACCGCAAAAGAACCAAT
>DKGG01000004.1 GCA_002453155.1 Bdellovibrionaceae bacterium UBA6776 | reverse complement strand
ACCGCATATCGGAAAAGGAAGCAGGTACTTTTTCGCAGACCCCCGTGGCATCCTTGAGCCATGAAATCATTTGCATTGGTTGTGGTGGCAATGGCGGCTCTGCTCTTTCTGGGGGCCGGCCTGGGCTTTGTGCTCACAAAAGAGGCCGATTCAGCTCTCAAATTGGAACGCCTCCTGGACGAGGATATGGAGCGACTCCAGGCCAAAAACCTCCTTCCCAAAGAATTGAAGTCTCTCTCTGCCGTAGAGCTCAACGGAGGGACAGACACCGCCAAATCTTGGCTCAAAGATATGGCCTTCCCCTTCAATGTGAAAAAGGACGGAAAATACCTTCTTGAGGTTCTCGTCGTCGATTGGACCGAAGGCCCTAAAGATGGAGCTTTGGTGCAACTGAATCTGGTCGAAAATAAGTCAGGAAACATGGTCTGGGAGTTGGGACGCACCTACATTCTCAAAGACCGAACCTCCACCTACCATCAGCTGCGCAACCAAGTTATGAATTGGCTGCGTCATTGACCCCGATGCGCTTGGCCCCCCTCTAAACATTTGTTAATTCATCCTCAACCGTTTTGGGAGGGTTAATGACTCGTCTTCTTGTTCTTGTAAGCCTAATTTTTGCCGTTGCCAGCTGCACCCGAGATCGAGGCCCCATCGGGTCCGAAAACAATCCCATCAAGTTTTTCTTCGTGCCTTCCGTAGACACCAAGGTCATTGAAGACACCTCTAAAGTTTTAAAGAACTACCTGGAAGCCAACACTCCCTACAAATACAAGATCAGCATCCCACCAAGTTTCATTGCGGTTGTTGAAGCTTTTGGAACCAATCGAGCTGATGTGGCTTCTATTAACACTTTCGGCTACATCCTTGCCCATGAAAAATATCAAGCAGAAGCTTTGCTGACTGTCATTCGTCATGGAGAGAGCACTTACAAGTCTCAATTCCTTGCCAAGAAAGATTCTGGCATCAATTCCCTCAAAGATTTCGAAGGTAAGAAAGTCGCGTTTGTCGATCCCGCTTCCACCAGTGGCTACCTTCTTCCACTCAAAATTTTAAAAGAAAAAGGCATCAAACCCAAAGACACCACTTTCGCCATGAGGCACGACAACGTGATCTCCATGATTTACCAAGGGCAAGTGGATGGCGGAGCCACATTTTATTCGCCTCCCTCAGATGGAGAAATTCAAGACGCCCGTCGATTGGTCAAAGTTCAATACCCCGACGTGGAAGAAAAAATCAAAATTGTGGATCTCACTCCTCCCATCCCAAACGATCCCATTATTTTTCGCAAAGACTTGCCCCAGGAAGTAAAAAGCAAAGTGGTTCAGGCTCTGATGGAATTTGTTAAGACTACAAAAGGTCAGGAAGTGATGCAGAAGCTTTCCTCGGTGACTGGCCTCATTCCTGCCACAGACAAAGACTATGATTCCGTCCGTGAGATGCTCAAAGACTTGGGAAAATCAGCGTCTGAATTGGTGAAAAAATAATATGAAAAACCAAGCTCCCATTCTCTCGGTTAAAAACCTGACGAAAACCTATGACAACGGAGTTCAAGCTCTTAAGGGCGTGAGTTTTGATGTCTATCCGGGTGAATTTTTAGTTGTTATTGGATTGAGTGGTTCTGGAAAATCCACATTGCTTCGCTGCCTGAACCGACTTCACACTCCCACTTCTGGAGAAATCATTTTTGACGGCCAAAGTGTTGTAAATGTCGAAGGAAAAAAGGTTTTGGAGCTTCGTAAAAACATCGGAATGATCTTTCAACATTTCAATTTGATTCCAAGACACTCCGTCTTAAGCAATGTCTTGATGGGCCGCTTAGGATCCATGGGAACACTGAAAAGTATTTTCTCTTTGTTCACAAAAGAAGATCGTAAGAAAGCGATGGATTATCTCAAATTGGTAGGCATTGAAGCTAAAGCGCAGATTCGCGCAGACCAATTGTCCGGAGGCCAGCAGCAGCGAGTGGCAATTGCTCGGGCGTTGACTCAAAATCCAAAAGTCTTACTCGCAGATGAACCTGTTGCAAGTTTGGATCCCGCCACCTGTCACGTTGTGATGGACTACCTGAAAAAAGTAAATGAGGAGCTTGGGATCACTATGATCTGCAACCTCCACTTTCTCTCTTTGGTTCGACAGTATGCCACTCGAGTGATCGCTCTTAAAGAAGGTCAGATCGTTTATCAGGGTTCACCGGCAGACATTACGGAAGAATGGTTCGAAAAGATTTATGGCGAAGGAGCAAAGGAAGTCCATGTCAATTAATGCAAAATCTCTGAATCCAAAAAGAATCACTTTTGACTCGGTCTTTTTTGCCCTTTCTCTTTTGATCCTCTTTTTTGTGGGTGTTTCTATTGCCTCCCAATTTTCTCAAGCCTTTGATTTTTTAACCAAAGAATGGGCTCAATTGAATATGGGAAAATTGGCCCTCGGTTTCGGCGCCTTGGTCTTCTTTTGCGCAGCTCTCAGCTTGCTGTTCTACAATCAGCATGTTGCCACTTTGGGTGAATACCTTTTTTCCAATGCCCGCCGCAAACAAGAAATTGCTCACATGAGTTTTCTTGGGAGCTTTTATGGCCGCCATTTGGTTTTGACCTTTGTTGGGGCTCTTTACCTGAGCATTCTTGCAACCGGTGCGAGCATTTATGAACTGACAGATCCCGACGGATTTGCCGGGGCCGTGAATCTTTTCTCAGGATTGATTCACGCCAACTTCGATTTACTGCCAACGGCAATTGTTGAAGTGATCGAGACCATCTTCATTGCCTTTCTCGCAACTGTTGTCGCAATTCCCATTGCCTTTGTATTGTCTTTTCTTTGTGCGAAAAACATTATGGTCCATCCGGCGGCCTTTGCATTTTACGCAATTATGAGAACCATTTTAAACATCACTCGATCTGTAGAGCCCTTGATTTGGGCGATTATTTTTTCTGTATGGGTGGGAATTGGTCCCTTTGCTGGAATGCTGGCTCTTTTACTTCACTCTGTGGCATCTTTGGCCAAGCAATATTCTGAAATTGTCGAAGCGGTTTCTGATGGACCGATTGAAGGCATCCGATCCACTGGTGCCAACGCAGTTCAAACCGTGTGGTTTGCCGTGGTTCCTCAGGTGGTTTTACCTTACATTGCGTTCACAATTTACCGCTGGGACATCAACGTTCGCATGGCCACCGTGATTGGTCTTGTTGGCGGTGGAGGTATTGGTACTTTGCTTATTAAGTATCAAGGGCAAGGAATGTGGCCTGAAGTAGGATGTATTATTATTGTGATAGCGGCGGTAGTTTGGCTGATGGACACTTCCTCGGCCTACATCCGAGAAGCACTCAAATAGCTCTAAAGGATCTGTTAAACTCTGCAACGTTCGATAAAGCGAGTCTAATAGATTCGTCTACCTTTGCGAATTCCAGCATTAGATCCAAAAATTCTATCTACAGCCGTAGCTCTGAAGTAGTTCCGGCAGATTCGCCTACCTCTTCGAAGTCCAAAATTAGATCTAAAAGTTCTATCTACACCCGAAGCTCTAATGTAAATCCAAAGGACCTGCAAATACCCATTGCAATCATTCTCAAATCGACTTCAATTTTCCGACCACACCGCCTTGGACTCATTTCCCAAGGCTCGCATTATTTATGCTCCCAACAAGCCATCCGAGCGTGCAAGAACCCATTCCCCAATAGAATCTTAGAATCTTAGAATCT
>DKGG01000012.1:29202-29401 GCA_002453155.1 Bdellovibrionaceae bacterium UBA6776 | reverse complement strand
AACCACAACTATTTACGGAGAACCTCCGAACCCTCGCATTTCCTCCCTGATTTCGTTCCGGCACTCGCTCCTACCCATATTCCATATTCCCGCTTTTTCGCATCCGTTCCCGTTCTTGCGTTCGTCGCTGAGCTCTTCCTTGTGCCTGCCCTTTGCTCTTCCCTGCCCCAATGGCTTCTCGCCAAAAGGTACCTGCTTC
>DKGG01000012.1:0-28887 GCA_002453155.1 Bdellovibrionaceae bacterium UBA6776 | reverse complement strand
GCCAAAAGGTACCTGCTTCCTTTTCCGATATGCACCGCATATCGGAAAAGGAAGCAGGTACCTTTTGGCGAAAGCTTTGGTGGTGATGAAGGCTTAAGACAGTTCACTCGCTAACAACGAATACATGGCCTTCATGTTCGACCTTTTCGGTTTGAGGAGGCCAATGAAAATCTGAAAAGCCTTGGGACTGAATGTTTTTTTGAATCGCACCCCAAATGGGAAGCGCGCCAGAAGCTCCGGTAAGGCCAGTGGGCAAATTGTCATCGCGCCCCACCCAGACCACCATCAAATGGTCTCCGCTCATTCCCACAAACCACGCATCCTTCAAATCATTCGTGGTTCCTGTTTTTCCCGCGATATTTTCCGGAGTGATAAAATATTTTAAACTTTGAGCCGTCCCAATTTCTGGGGAAAGTTTCAAAGTGGATATCAAAGTGGCCGTGGTGGCAGGTTCCAAGCGAGGTTCACTGCCACCCGGTGAATTCTCATACAGAACTTTGCCATCAAAATCCTCCACACGAATCAGAGCACTTAATTTTTTATACTGCCCCATATTTCCAAGAGTGGAATACATTTGCGCCATTTCAATGGGAGTGATTTCAACCGCTCCCAATGCCAAAGAAGGCAGTAAGGAAACTTCGCGGGTCAGACCCGCGGCAAAAAGAGTGTCACGAATTTTCTCAAGACCTATCTGCTGAGCCAACTTTACGGCAGGTACGTTCAAAGACTGGGTCAATGCCTCAAAAAGAAAAACTTCGCCACGAAAGTTTCGCTCATAATTTTGTGGCGCCCAATCTTTACCATCAAATTTCCATGTGAACTTTTCATCCACAATTTTGTCCCAAGGGTTCAAGGTTTGAAAGGCCTGCCAATAAATAAATGGCTTTACGGTAGATCCAATTTGTCTTTGAGCATTCAACACTCGGTTGTAGGGGGCCGTTTTAAAATTGCTTCCCCCCATCATGCTGGTGATGTGGTAGCTGGGAAGATGAATGCGAAGAGCGGCCACTTCCACATTCTCTGCGGATTTTTTGCGTGCACGAACGTTTGGAAGTTGCTCTTGCACTCCTTTTTCCATGGCCACCTGTTCGGTGGGAGAGAGGCTGGTGAAAACTTTGAATCCTCTTTCTTCAGGCAGTTGAAGCTCCACAAGTTCTTTGTAAGCCAACTCCAAAAAGTAGGGCGCTGCCGGTTCTGTGTTTTGTTCGCGAACCGCAGGCAAGGGCATTTCTTCGGCACTCTTTTTTTCATCCTCTGAAATCCACTGAAGCTCCGTCATCTTCGCAAGAACCAACTCCCGCCGGCGTGTTGCATTCTCTGGATTTCGAAAGGGATTGTATTTTCCGGGATTGTTGATCAGTGCAGCAAGGAGTGCGCAATCCGAAAGGTCCAAGTCAGAAATGGACTTTCCAAAGTAATAGTTGGAAGCAGAACCCATTCCAATCACTTGGTAAGGACCGTCTTGTCCCATGTAAATCACATTCAAATACTTTTCTAAAATTTGATCTTTATTCAGTTTGGTTTCTAGCAAAACGGACAAGATCTGTTCGGTCAATTTTCGCTTTAAAGTTTTTCGGTGAGTTAAAAAATAGTTTTTAACCAACTGTTGAGTGATCGTGGATCCACCTTGTGCAAAACGTCCAGCCAAAATGTTTCGAACGATGGCACGGGCGATGCCCGAGGGACTGACTCCGCGGTGTTTTAAAAACTCATCATCCTCAATGGCAGTCACTGCTTGCAGACATTTTAAGGGGACCTCCGGCAGAGACACTTTTAAACTTTTCAAAGGCCTTCCGGATTGAAACTCCCCAATCAGTAAGGGGTCCAAAGAAATGGTGGAAATGGGTTGCAGGCCACTCCCTTGGAAAAAGAAACTTTCACCGGAGTCAGACCAAACCACCGTAAAAAGAATTCGGGCGGAACTTCGAAAACGCAAACAAGATTCCATTTGGATTCTTGCAATGTCGATCAATTCATCTTGGCATTGTTCTGTGGGTAGCAGCACAT
Organism: Bdellovibrionaceae bacterium UBA6776; assembly: GCA_002453155.1. Taxonomy (GTDB): domain Bacteria; phylum Bdellovibrionota; class Bdellovibrionia; order Bdellovibrionales; family UBA1609; genus UBA6776. Next base: position 26,880 of record DKGG01000012.1, on the reverse strand, counting down.
AGTCTTTTGCAGCCAAAGGCTCTTGAGGGTAACGTTGTCGGTAGGAGTGAGCATTGAGTTCTTCCAGTGCTTGAGAAAATCCAATGGAGTGTCCTTGTCGCCATTGGATGGAGGGATAAAAAAATTCAACCGGTGGTGCAAACCACTCTTTGGATAAACGCTGATCCAGTTCAGAATTTAATGACAGCGTCCATATTCCCAATGCGACAATTAAGAACGTGGTGGCACCGATCGCGAGAAAAATCCATTTTTTCATCTGTCTTGACTTTAGGTCTACGGGCGCGTCTAGTCAAAGTATGAAGATCAATGAAAAGCAACTCCAAGACATGGCAAAGCGAATGCTGGAAGCGATGAAGGCCCAAAATTGCATCCAGTTGAAAGTCAAAGAATCAGAAGTTTTAGAGCGCATTGCAAAAGTGATTCGGTCGGACTTCGAAAGAGAAAGTCAGTTGGACCAAGACGTTCATAAAATGATGGACGATTTGGAACGGCAGAATCCGGGCGGCTTTCAACGCTACAAGATGTTTCCTTTGTTAAAGAAGCGTTTGGCCAAAGAAAAGGGGATTGTTTTATGAGAGTGGGAATGAGCGAAGATCGAGTCAGTCACCTGGCCCGTTTGGTCGTGGATCAAATTTGGAAAGATGATTTGGTGGATTACTCCAGTGAAGAACAGGCGCTGCGGTCGGCTAAAAAAGGTCTTCAAGAGCACGTGGACATGATGAGTGAAATTGACAATTTGGCGCGAGCGAAGGTAGCTTCCCTCAAACGTGGAGTGGCAGAGGGTTCTTCCGAGTGGGAGATCCTCTATCAGAAGTATTTTGAAGAGGAGATGAAACGCCATGGCCAAAGCTAAAGCGTCCAAGAAGAAAGCAACGAAAAAAGCATCTAAAAAGGCGACAAAAAAAGCGTCTAAGAAAAAGGTCACAAAAAAGAAGCCGGTGAAAAAGAAAGCAACAAAAAAGCCGGCAGCTAAAAAATCCAAAAAGAAGCCCAATAAAAAGAAACCCGCCAAAAAGAATTCCAAAAAGGCTGCCAAGGCAACGAAGAAGTCTTCGAAGAAAAGTTCCTCAAAGAAGGCTTTAAAAAAACCAGCAAAGTCTGCAAAGAAGCCTGCTGTAAAAGCTAAAAAATCAAAAGTTCAAAAAACAAAAAAAGCGACTCCTCAGAAAGCTGCCAAAGCTTCAAAGCCCATCAGTAAGGCTCAAAAAGTAAAAAAAGCGGTGGCAAAGAATTGGGAAAAGTTGATTTCTCCTCTTTCGGACCGTTTGGTGGTTCGAGTGATCGGTCCCAGCGAGCGCACGGCCGGCGGACTTTATATCCCCGGAATGGTGGAAGAACGTCCCAATCAAGGTGAAGTTCTGGTTTGTGGACCGGGTCTAAAAAGTAAAAAAGGCGTTTTGCGTCCCATGGATGTGCGCCAAGGCGACCACGTTTTATTTGATGTCCACGCGGGCATTAAAACCGAGGTCGAAGGCGAAAGCGTTTTGATCCTTCGCGAAGAGGAAATTCTAGGAGTGGTCGCTCTCTAGTCTTGCGCCACTTTTCCTGTGGATAACTGATGTTGCGGCGCTTATTTTTTAAGCACTCTTGTTGTGGTCGAATGGGAATGAGATTCTTTGTTTGACTGCATTGGCGGGAGTGCTAGCCTTTGGCCTAAGATTTTCTCGAGTGAGGAGCGTGTATGTCCAGGAACCTGATCTCCCTAATTTTCTCCGGATTTATTTTCACAACTTCAGCTTTTGCAGCGGATTTGGAATGGAGTGGAACCTACCGGGTGGAAGGAATCTTCATTAAGGATTCCGAAGCTTCCAGCAATGTTGGAAATGAAAAAGACTACGGACTTCATCAATTGATTTTAAGACCCAAGATTGTGGCTTCCGATGGAGTCACCATTTACTCTCAATTGCATCTGTTCAACAACTCCACCTATCCAGATTCTCAATTGGGTCAGGTTTTTGGAAACTCTCCGCAAACAGGAGCCAACGCAACCACTGCGGATGATGCCGCAACCATGGGTGATCATGGAAAGTCAGAATCCATTTTGGTTTCTCAACTTTATATGACTCTAGCACAAGAGTATGGAGCTTTAGTTGCCGGTCGGGTGCCCATGGAGTTTGGTTTGGGTGCCACTCACAATGCGGGCAATGGAATGTTTGACCACTGGTTCGACAGTCGAGACGTGGTGGGCTACAAATTCATCGTTGGGAACCTTTATTTTCTTCCCATGTTTGGAAAAAAGCATGAAGGCAACCTCAACCAGAATGAAGATGTAAACTCTTACATCTTTCATTTTCAATACGACAATTTTGAAACCGATTTGTCTTTGGGTGTGTTCTATGAGTTGAACAAAGCCAATGACCAAGCTCCAAAAGGTCCCATCAACACCTTTCCAGGAGCCAGTGGCGGAAGCACAGCGGAGTTGAACGAAAAATTGGTCAGTATCTTTGCAAAGAAAGACACCGAACGCATGAAGTTGGGTGTGGAAGCTTCTTTCCAAAGTGGAGACACGGGACTTCGAACTTCTTCTGGTCAAAGCATTTCTTGGGACGGATTTGGAGTTGTGGGTGAATTTGAATATCGCCCCGAAGACAGCCTTTGGAAGCACGGTGTGAATTTGGGCTACGTCTCTGGCGATGATCCCAACACGGCCACTAAGTATGAAGGTTATGTTTTGGATCGCAACTATGATGTGGCGTTCTTGCTCTTCAATCATCCCTTGGGACAGGCGGACTTTTTTGGAACCGCAGGTTTTGGCGGCGGCGGAAGCACAGCAGGAAACTCAAAACCAGATGTGGAAGCGATTTCCAACGTGATGTATTTTGCACCTTACACCAATTACAAGTGGAGTGATCGATGGACCCTGGGTGCACGACTTGCAACCGGATGGCTGTCGCAGAATCCACTGGTTGGACAGACTGTAGATAAAGATTTGGGCTATGAATTGGATCTGTCTTTGGAGTATTCTCCAAAGAAGGGAATTCGTTGGGTGAACGAATTCGGTTATTTAATGACCGGTTCGGCCTTCAAAGGAGGAACTCAATACGATTCCAGCAATGTGATGGGAATGAGTACAAAAGCCGCTATCAGCTTCTAAGAAGCAGCATGATGACAGCTTAGATTTTTCACCATTCGAATTTGCAGCATTGAATACAACAAGATGGTGATAGTGGTGTGCAGGGCCCAGGGGGTAATTCCCCTGGGTTCTTTTTTTTTGCAAAAAGGTACCTGCTTCCTTTTCTGATATGCGCCGCATATCAGAAAAGGAAGCAGGTACCTTTTAGACAAAAATCGGGGAATTTGGGTGCAATAAGGCTTTTAGCGGGGGCCGAGATATAATTCTAAATAGACCTTGGGTGGGGCCGATGAGGCCTCCATGAAAACACAACACTCGACACTCAAAAAATTATCTCAACTTGGTACACTTCTCATTCTTTCGGCCTATTTTTCAGGTTGTGCCGGTGGCGGATCCGAGACCGACTGGGCCTCTTATCAAGATTCGTCTTCTCAACAGGACGACTTGGGTGCAGGTCCCATCGACGAGGTGACTCCCATTGATCCTGAAGAGGATCCAGACGATGACATTCCACCTGTCGAGGAGCCAGATCCTAAAGTGTACTTCTATAACAATGGAAGGCATTACAGTTTGGCGCGCAACCAGGCGTTGAAGTGGGAAGGCTGTCACAGCACCGCGGTGATTCGTGGTGGTTATTTGTCAAACACCTCCTGTGGTAACGCTTATCTTTATGACAAGTTTGTAACTCACTTGAACCGCCACTTTTTTACCTGTGTGGAAAAAGCGGCTTCCAAGGCGAACTATTCTCAAGTGTCGCGGGTGTTTGTTCATCATGTGGGTTCTTACAACGATCGCACCGCTCGAAATTCCACCCGCTTGAGCATGCATGCTTATGCAAGAGCGTTGGACATTAAGTACTTCAATTTGATTGATTCTCAGGGCAACGTCACTCGGGTCAGCACGAACATCAATGACTTCCGAGGCGCCACTGCAAAATTTTATGACGAGTTTAGAGGCTGTTGGAAAGCAACCATGCCGTCCAACTGTGTTTCTGGTCAAACGGAATATCAAGGTTCCATTGGACACAACAGCTCTTCGGTTCCTGGCCGAAACTCGCTACACAATGATCACATTCATCTTTCATTTCCCTTCTGTGCAGGAGCATAACCATGACAAAAGTAACGCAACATATTTATAAGCATCAAATTCAAAGCCAAAACAAAAGCAAAGGTTTCTGGGCGCACTTGCTCCTGATCTTGTTGGTGTCTTTGGTTTCTGTAAAAGTGTCTGCTCAAGAAGTTCGTTCTGAAATTTTGAAGACTCACAAACTTTCCAACTCCAAAGGTGGAGATGTTTATGTGGTCATTCAAAGAGTGGAAAACATCATGGGAGTTCCCTATCAATTGGAAGTTCGAGGAAGCTGCGACAAGAAGTTCTACAAGTCTGCCAGCGAAGCTCCACTTTTAAATGTTCAGAACTACTGTGATGTGAAACTTTCCAGTCCTAAGATTTCGGGAAATTCCTTAAGCTTTACTTACCGAGCGGTGGATGCGAAACGATTCAATCAATTGACACGAAAAATTGATGATCCCGAAAAATTAATTCACCTTCGTCCCACCTGTTTGAAAACAGCGGAAAAGGAATCTTGGAACTTAGAGACCTACTGCAAATCTTCCCACGAAGATTCTTCTGAAGGAAACTAAGTTGAATTCCTTTCGCGGTTCTGAGGAAGATCTTTCTTTGACGGAGACGATCTTCCTTCGATCAGAGGCTTTTTCCAAACTCCAGGAATGGCTAGAAAACTTAATTTCAAAAGTTTTTCCACCTAAAAAGAAGTTGGTGCCGATTCCCGTCTCCTCTAAAAACGACCAGAGAAGGCGGGTGCCTTCTCGTCGCAAAGTGGGGTAGGAAAAACGGGACGCCTAAACCAGGGTAGAGTCTAAATTCAATCTGAGAGATTACTGCATGCGAACGGCGGGAATTCCATTCATGAACTGTGGCCCCATGGGTCGAACCGGATTGTAAACTCCCATGGGTTGTCCGACCACCTGTCCGCCAATCACTTGTTGAGGATAAGGTTGAACACCATTTACGGGGATGCCTGGATTTTGATTAATCACAGCCGCTCCGCCCACGGGAACTCGCGATCCGCTCACAGCGCCTCGACCACCGGTCGGATTGGGAGTGGCGCCATTTACGGCATTTGGAGCTGTCGGGAAGGTGGTGTTGGTTGGTGCGCCCACTTGAGGAATTTGAATCAACAATTGATTGTCAGGAATTCCGGTTCCGCCGCGCACCACGCGAGCAGAGTTGTGTGCATTCGGTGTTCCCATAAGGGCCATCAAAGCACTGTCTGTACTCATTGCCTGAGTTAATGTTTCTCTCATGGCATTGGTCACAGAAAGATCCGCGACCTTTCCAGACTGAGTGGCTTTCATCACTTCCTGTTGCTGAATTTGGTTGATGGCATTTTCCATCCTTTGATAGCGACTCTTAGCCAGATTCAAATATTGCTGTCTTGCCTGAGGATTTTGAATCATGCTTGCGTTTTGTAAAATGCCGCGGATTTGTGCCAACTCCTCTTGAACTTGAGACTTCCCTTTTTCGACTGCAAGTGTTTGTTTGATTTCAGCTTTAACATCAGAGGAAAAGTCCACAGACTTTAAACTTCCAAGCATCTCAAGGGCTTTTTTGCGCTCGCTTTCATTGTCGCTATTGAGCATCTCTTCCAGCTTATCTTTTAACTGACCTTTAAAATATTTGTCTGCTTCTTTCTCGTCATCCATGCTTTCCAGTTTATCCATTTTACAGGTCAACTGTTCTTCGTCATTCAACTTCTCGCCAGATTCATCGATCAAGCAGCGTTCGATCTTTCGCTTCTCTGTCAATTTTTCGTTGATGGCTTTGTTCAAGTCTTTTTCTTTTTCTGGAGTTTTTTCTCGCATGAAATTGATCACATCAGTCAGCGATGCGTTCTTGTCGAAATCTTGAAAGGTGGTCGAACCATTGGTTTTAACTCCACACTCATCACATCCACCTTCGGTGTCTGCTTGAGCACGGTATCCAAGGACTTCTTTTTTTCCGTCCACTTCTTTGACAACCTTTTCGACCTGAATGGTAGTTCGGTATTCGCGAGTGGCGCTGCCATATTTTTCTTGAGTGACAATTTCGCAGGTGGCACTTGTGGTGCTGTCATTCAAACGGGTTCGAATGTCCGAACAGTTGTCCGTGCGCGAGGAGGCGGGTTCACGTTCACCGGCCATTGCCAGTGAGGGCGCTTGCAGCAAAGCCACGCTTAGGCCTGCAGACATCACTGCGGATAATAGTTTTGAAGACATAAAAACCTCCTCTTTCACCTTTCAGGAGTCCAAGAACCGGTCCAAACCGTCAAATTCCTCCTAAACACCTTAAATCACGGGAAAAAATGAAATCTAGGACGGGCGCTTGAAGCCCCTCCCAGGTGTTTAACCTTTTGGGGGTCCTTCCCTGGGTTCCTTAAAGAGCTAGTCTTTTTAGACACTTACCGCTGCAGATCTTTTAGACAGGCTCAAACTGACAAAATATGTTAATCCAGAGGCCTATGAATTTTCGCTCTCCTTTTGTCTTTAAAAGCTTGCGCCCGGCGCACATTTCTCCTGAGAACTGGCAGGATTGGAAATGGCAAATGGCCCATGTCCTTAAATATAAGGACGACCACATCAAGCACTTTGGAAAGCTCACAAATGATGAAGAAGAAGCTTTTGATCTTCATCAAGGACTGTTTCGGATTCAGACCACTCCTTATTATGCGGCTCTTTCGGATTCGTCCAATCCCGAGGACCCCATCCGCCAAATGTTGATGCCCCATAAAAAAGAGCTTCAAAATTTGGGTCAGCAAATGAAGGATCCTTTGGGGGAAGAGCGCCACTCGATCAATGAACGATTGATTCATCGTTATCCGGACCGCGTTTTATTTTTGGTCACAGACATGTGCAGTGTTTATTGCCGCTATTGCACTCGAAAAAGATTTACCGGAAAGCTCAGTGCTTTCGTTCGAACTTCACCTTATGAAAAATCTTTGGAGTACATTCGAAACAACAAGGGCATTCGCGAAGTGATTTTGTCTGGAGGGGATCCTTTAACTCTGTCCACCTCTCGTCTCGAAAAAGTTTTGCAGGATCTTCGCGAAATTCCACACATCGAAATCATTCGTATCGGAACGCGTATGCCCGTGGTCTGTCCCATGAGAGTGGATGAGGAATTGGTGCAGATGATGAAGAAGTATCATCCGATTTTTGTGATGACCCATTTCAATCATCCTCAAGAACTCAGTTTGGAAGCCGCAGAAGCGTTGACCTTGCTTGTGAACAACGGTTTTCCCGTGATGAACCAAATGGTTCTTTTAAATGGAGTGAACAATCACGAAGCTTTGGTGCAGTCTTTGTCTCGAAGGTTATTGAGTCTTCGAGTAAAACCTTACTACATGTTTCATTGCGACCCTTCCGAGGGGACCGAGCACTTTCAAACCTCCATTCAAAATTCATTAAAGATTCAGCGCGAACTTTGGGGCCGCTTGAGCGGTTTGGCACTTCCTTCACTGTCTTTAGACATTCCAGGCGGGGGAGGAAAGGTTGGCTTGACTCCTCAGTTTGAACTGGAGCGTTCAGATTCTCATTCTCGCTTTAAAGGTTGGGACGGATTCGAGGCAAGTTACATCAATCCTTTTCCGGAAGATGTGATCGATCCCTTTTTGTCCGAGGAATATTTGAACGAATGGGAACGATTAAAAAACCAATCCTACGGCAACCAAAACGCCGCAGATTTAGGTGCCAGGCACCAAAATCTGTAATCGGTGTGTCAATGAAGGGTTAGACCAGCTCGAGGCGGGCGTATTTGGCGACAAACTTTCTAAAAGATTGGTCTTGAAACACCACGCTGACTTTTTGAGTGTCACCGCTTCCTTCCACTTGAAAGATGGAGCCCACTCCAAAAGTGGGATGTCGAACACGCATCCCTTTTTGAAAGGAGCGCGCACTCATGTCGTGGCTTTCATTTTCATAATCGGGAAATGGATCTGCATTCTTTGATCCACGGGAACCCTTTGCAGCGGCATGTCCGTTTCCGTAGCCACCGCCGGAATTTCCACCGTAAGAAGAAGCTCCGCCGAACGAAGAGGCTCCGCCGTGACGGTCCAAAAACGCGGGACGCGAAATGCGAGACTTGCGCTCTACATTGGACTCGGGAAGTTCTTTTAAAAATCGACTGGGAGGATGACTTTGTTCTTGGCCCCAAACGCGGCGAGAGCGGGCATAGGTCATGTACAAAACTTCCCGAGCGCGAGTCATCCCCACATAGGCCAAGCGACGTTCTTCTTCCAAGCCATCGGGATCTCCGCTTTCAAAAGATCTGCCAGAGGGAAAGAGTCCTTCCTCCATTCCCACCATGAATACGACGGGAAACTCCAAGCCTTTTGAAATGTGCAAAGTCATTAAGGTCACAGACGGCTGGTCCATGTCTGTTTGGTCAATGTCCGAAACCAACGCGACCTCTTCCAAAAATCCCATCAATGAAGCTTCCTCACCACGCTCTTGTTCAAACTGGCGAATGGCGTTGGAAAGTTCTTCCAAGTTGTCGATGCGTGATTGAGACTCCGCCGTATTTTCTTCCTTCAGTCGAAGGACGTAACCGGTTTGATCCAACACATCCAAAAACACTTCTAAGGGTTTTGAAGTTTTCATGGATTCCATCAATCCAGAAATCAAATGATGAAAACCACGCAGTTTTTTCGCAGCTCCGGCATGCACCAATCTTTGTTCTGCCACCTGCAAGATCGAATCAAAAAAGCTCAACTTGTGAGTGATCCCAAACTGTTCAATTTTATCAACCGTCGTCTTTCCAATTCCGCGAGCGGGAGTGTTGATGATGCGTTTTACAGCCACATCGTCACTGGGATTGACCAAAACTTTCAAATAGGCCAACACATCTTTGATTTCAAGACGTTCATAGAACTTCACGCCACCCACGATTTTGTAGGCAATTCCATTAGAGCGCAAAAGATCTTCCAGCACCCGTGATTGAGCGTTGGTTCGGTAAAAAACAGCAAAATCATTTGGAGATCGTGGGTCCGTATCCAAATGTTGTTTGATGGAGTTCACAACAAAACGTGCTTCTTCGTATTCATTCAATTCTTCGTGAATGCGAATTTTATCTCCACTGGAATTTTCCGTAAAAAGCGTTTTGTCTTTTCTTTGGGTATTGTTCTTAATCAAAAACGAAGCGGCTTCCACAATTGTTTTGGTCGAGCGGTAGTTTTGTTCCAGTTTTACAACCTTGCATTCAGGAAAATCTTTTTCGAACTCCAGAATGTTGGTGATGTCCGCACCCCTCCAAGAATAAATGGACTGATCTTCATCCCCCACCACGCAAAGATTTCGATGTTTGCTGGCCAACTTTTTAACAATCAAATATTGAATGTGGTTGGTGTCTTGATACTCATCCACCGAAATGTATTGAAAGCGATTTTGATACTTTTCCAAAATGGCAGGATAGTTTTCAAAAAGCTCGTGGGTTTTTAAAAGCAAATCCCCAAAATCAAGAGCATTGGCGCGTTTCAACTCTTCTTCGTACTGTCGGTACACATCCAAACTTTTGGAATCCATGATTCCATGGGGACGTTTGCTGATGTCTGAAGGAGTAAGTCCCAATTGTTTGGCTTCGTTGATGCGACCTTGAAAGGCTTTTACGGGATGGTTCTTCTCGTTGATATTCAGTTGGTTCAAAACTTTTTTAAGAACTGATTTTTGATCGGCATCATCATAGATGGTGAAAAAGGGCTGATAGCCTAAAAGGTGAATGTCTTCTCGCAAAATGCGAACACAACTGGAGTGAAAGGTGCTGATCCACAAACGGTCGTAAACCGGAATGCCAATATCACCCAGAAGGCCAACTACTCGCGCTTCCATTTCTCGTGCGGCTTTATTGGTAAAAGTCACCGCCAAGATTTGGTCCACAGAGGCTTCGCCTTGAGCCACCAGGTTCACAATTCGGTGGGTAAGAACTCGGGTTTTTCCCGAGCCGGCACCGGCCAGAATCAGCAGGGGACCATTCAAAGTCTCAACGGCTTCCCGCTGAGTGGGGTTCAAATTTTCTGTAATTTTTTTCATATCCGTCATGATGTTTCGCGAGTTTAGAGATCTCGAGTGAGGGCTTCAAGGACGAATTCCAGAATTATGATGCGCAATGTCTTAGGCTTTGCTATAAGGCCTCATGCAAATGAATAAATACGTCGTAAAGGTGCTGGGCCTTTCGATCCTGCTTACCCTTGTGTCCGCATGTGGCCGAGGCAGTGGAGATCCTGAGAAAGTCCTTCTTCCAGAAATTCAACCCGATGGGGGCTCTACACTTGTGGAGGCGCGGATCCAAACCCTTGGGAATGTTCACGAGGTCAGTGGACCCGCAGCGATTGTTTATCCCAATCCTGAGTTGGTGGTTGGCGGTTACAAGGGCGATCCTGCAAAGCCTCATGTGGTGGCATCGAACGATGTTTGGATTCCCAGTGATGTTCAGAGTACGGCGGCACTCTCTATCTATTACGCTTATGAAAGATTGATGCTGTTTGAAAACTCGGTATTTCCGGACTCTAGAATCTCTTGGCCACGCAAGGTGGGATTTGATGTGACCTCCATCGGCGGCGGAAGCAACAACGCCTTCTACGCAGCTGAAGACAATGATGGAGACATTCTAGATGTCACAGCAATTCTTCCCTATTCGGGAAATGGTCTTGCCATTGCGTACAACACAGGGATCATTGCCCACGAACACTTTCATGCGCATTTTTATCGAATCTTTGGAGAGCTTCTTGGAAGGAGTTCTGAAGGAAAATCCATTGATTTGAATCCTCACCATTTGGAAAAAGCGAAAGGTTGTGGAATTTCCTCCAAGTTGTCTAAATATGACGTTGAAAAAAAGACGGCACATTTTCAGCAAGCTGTAAATTCCATGATTTTTCGAGGATGGAATGAAGGGCTTGCTGATTTTTATGGCGCCTTATTTACCGGAGCAAATAACTTTTTTGACGAAAGCCTTGCGTCGGATGGACAGCGTGATGTGGGCAAGCCTACCGATGGAATTTATACCCGCAAGGTGTTTGAGTATGCGCTGGAAAGAGACATTTCTTATGGTGAGGGATGCAATTCTTTAGGGTTGGCCTATTCCATGGGAACTCAGGTGGCCCGGCGTGTAGCTCAACATTATGCTAAAAAATATGATGCTAAGGCCCCAGACTTCAAAGAGAAAGTAGCGATAGATTTCTTTAAAAGCCTTATGAACAGCCGTTCAAAGATTCGAGAAAAATACAAAGATGGTGAACTGCTCACCAGTTGGATTTTTGGAGTTTTCGAGGGGCCAGGCAAAGCCAGTGAGATGGATCGAAAGAGAGAAATGGAACGGGCTGCAAAAGCCATTATTGAAGCACTTGGTTCAATGGGAAAAAACAAAAAGCGATCCGATGCAAATGTTCCCACTTATCAAGGTACGGGTTCAAAAAAGAAGGGCGACCAAAAGGACGAAGAAGAGTCTGCGACTTCGAAACAGGCCGAGTCTTCGCAAAACGGGACTGCAGAATGAGATCCTTTCTGTTTCCTTTAACTGCCGTATTGGCTGTGCTGATCTCCATTCCCTCATTTTCTTTGGATCTGACCAAGGATACTTCGGGTTACTTCAGCATCGGTGCGGACATTCGACGTGAAAAAAAGGTGGAAGCCAGCGAGTACAAAACGAACTCTGTCACCCACTTGGGGCTGCATCTTCAAAAGAAGAATCTCTCTCTTTTGGAAGAGCTGACCTACAACAGCGATTCCTCGCGTTCAGGAAATTTAGAAATTTCCACGTCGACCTTGGGTTGGATGAACTGGGCGCAGTATCATTTTTTGATTGAAAGAAACTTGCACCCCTTTGTGGCTTTGGGGTTGGGGCTCTCAAGAAGCACCATCGAAACCAAGTTGGGGGGAACTACTCGTGAAGACACCTCCAAAACCTACATCGATGGGGGAGCTGGATTGGGTGGCGTTTTCAAGTTTTCCAAGTGGTTTGGTGCGATCGGTGAGGTGCGTGGTGTGAAGTACGAGCAGATGCCAGATCCGGTGGCGTCGCTCTTTTTGGCCCTTCAGGTGACGTTAAAATAGAATCCCATATATTTCTGTAAAAATTATCTAACGGGCCTGAAATCAGGAGGAGCCCTGACTTGCTCCTCCATTTCGGCTATGAATTTCAAAAACCAAGGAGAACCCACAATGAAAGCTTTTATTGCCGCATTTTCTTTTTTCACTTTGATGCCGATTTCAGCCCACGCGGGGTTGCTTCCGACAAAAGGCATCTGCAAAGCAAACGTGGAATATCAAAATGAAGTGGTTGAGATCACAGCGACCTTTGACTACGGCTTCTTAAATTCTTTTAGAGGGGTTACTGTTTCCTACACTTTTCAAGGAGTTCATGTGCTTCTGGATCAAGACAACGGGTTGACCTGTAACACCACCGATCGAAAAGTCACCATGTGTTCCGTGAACAATCCCGATTGGTACATTTTTAAAACGGTGGGTGCTGGCTTTCCGTTTGGTGCATTTTTAGGTTTGAATGATGGCACTGACAGAGTCACTTTCCTGGAAAACTGCAAAGAGCTTTAGGTTTTTAAGCCGATAATTTTGGCTTTGTCATTGAAGTTAAACAGAAATAAAAAAGGCTCGATTCTCTCGAGCCTTTTGTCGTTTTGTTCTTTATCAGAACTCTATCTTTTTACTGAACAATTTTTACTGTACGATTTTTACGACCAGGGCGTCTTTTGCTCCCGAAGTTTTTAAGAACTTGGATTTGAAAGAGTTCGCGCTGGCAGGTTCTTCAAAAAGGCCCACGCTGACGCGGTACCAAGTGGTTCCTTTCACATCCGCAGGAACATAAAACGCATTCCAGCCTTTGCTCTTCAACTGAGATGCATACTTGCGTGCATCGCCTTCGCTGGCATAGGCGGCAACTTGCACGGTGTACTTTCCAATGCTTGTGGAGGCAATTCCAGGAAGGCTGCTTGAAGGTTTGCGAGGCTTCTCAACCACTTTTCCAGAAGTGGGCGCTTGTCCGTGAGAAACTTTGTTTGCGGCTTCCATGGGCTCTTCGTTGTTGAAGGACTCTGCTTTGAAAGTGTGACCGGCTTGTTTCTTTGCGGGATGAGCTTCTTCAGCAGCTTGTTCTTCGTGTCCACCTGATTTTTTGGCGGTGTGAGGTTGGCCATGTTCTTCGGCCTTGGAGTCAGGCTCATGGGACGCTTGCTCTTCATGTCCACCGGCGGCTTTTTCCTCATGAGAATTTTGTTTGTTGTACGACTTGTATCCGTTTTCATCTGCAGGCGCTTCGTGTCCACCGACGGAAGCCACAGATCTTTCGTCTTTCACAAACTCAGAGGCCAAATCTTCAACGTCTTCTTCAGCAACCGCTTCGTGTCCTGAAGAACCGTGAGCGTCTCCTCCGCCATGGCCTTCACTTGCAGCCATCGCTTCATGACCTCCACCGTGGGAATCTCCTTCGAGACTTGCGCGACGATGATCATTGTCACTCACTTGTTTTCCAACGAAAGTACCCACTGAAAATGAAAGTACTGAAATAAAAAATACGAGAACCACTTTTACTAAGGCGTCCATTCGAGAGCCTTCTTCCGGGGCCTTTGCATTTTGGTTGTCCGACATAAATTTCCCTCCCATGGGTCTCTCGGTCCAATTCATTTATTTTAGGCGAACATAACAACGGGGGTCAATCAGACTGGGCTTGACATTGGTCCATTCTGAGTTGTTATCGGGGGATGGATCTTCAGATAGCACTCAAATCCGCACAAAGGGCCTGCCAAGAGGCCCGTAAAATTCAGCTCGCTCATTTTGGTGGACTCTTAAGGGTTTCTGACAAAGGGATTGAGGGTCTGGTCAGTGAAGCGGACGTAAAGAGTGAGGAGGCCATTCGTAAAGTTCTTTTAGAGGCTTTTCCTGAAATTCCTGTGTACGGAGAGGAAGAAGTCTTTTTGGGGAAAGACTCTCAGCTTCAAGAAACATCGTGGGTGGTTGATCCTCTGGATGGAACGACCAACTTTATTTATGGACTTCCAATTTATTGCATCAGCATTGGTTTGATGGTGAATGGCGAAGTTGTTTTGGGAGTGATTGATGTTCCTCCTTGGGATCGTCAGTACTGGGCGGTCAAAGGTCGGGGTTCCTATCTGGTCAAAGGTCTTAAGTCTGAGCTTAAGTCCAGTGATGCAGAGAAGATTCAAGTTTCTGAGAGAAAATCAATTTCCAATGCGGTTCTTGCAACAGGGTTTCATCCGGGGAACAAGGATTCGTTGAAGTCTCAACTTCAAATTTTTTCCAAGTTGGTGGCCGAATCGCGCGCGGTTCGACGTGCCGGTGCAGCGGCATTGGATTTGTGTTTGGTTGCCGAAGGGGTGTTTGACGCTTTTTGGGAAAGCGATTTGAAACCTTGGGATGTGGCTGCAGGCAGTTTGATTGTGAAAGAGGCGGGGGGGCGTGTGAGCAATTACAAAGGCGAACATTTCGACATCCGCGACAAATCCATTTTGGCAGCATCGCCGTCCTTGTTTGATGTTGTGATTCAATCGACGAATTTTTGATTTGCGTGTTGTTGAGTGGGGTGTAGGTCTTTTAAGATTTTTGCCTGAAAAATAGAGCCATTTTAAATTTGATCTCCCATCTGAAGATCGGAAAAACTTTGAATTTAAAGTTCTTATTTTTGAAATGAGAAATTATTTAATCTCTTAATCTCTTTTTTTAAAACTGCAGATCTCTGGTTTGTACTCATGTGAAGTTGAAATAAATTTAACTATCCCTATTTTTTAGAAAACCCATTCACTTTACTTCATTCGTGTTATACCTTCGTTCACATGAGTTCTCGAAGACAACTTCATCTCATCAAACCTTCAAGTCTTTCCTATGGAGGAGAACTTCTTCGAACTCGCAAAGGAAGATCTCGGGGGCGCCCCATCGACACCAAAGCCACCATGCACTTGGTCCTTAGATCTAGTCAGGCAAAGGGCGCCTTCTCGTTTCGTCAGCGTCGCAATCAAACAGCCATTTCAAACATCGTCGCAAAATTTTCTAAAAAGTTTGGAGTCGAAGAGCTGTCTTTGGCAAATGTGGGCAATCACCTGCACTTTCACATCCGTATTCGGCGCAGACATTTTTATTATGGCTTTATCCGCGCCACTACTTCATCCACTTGAATGGCCATCGTGGGAAATCCTAGATGGGGAGGGGCTCGCCTCACGGGAAAATTTTGGGATGAGCGCCCTTTTTCAAGAGTGGTTCGTGGACGAAGAGCCTTCCTTACAGTTCGCGACTACGTCTTTCTTAACCATCTGGAAGGCCAGGGTGTTCCGCGAACTTGCGCCCAATTTACACTCAATGAAATAGATGCGTTCCGAAAGAAAATTCTAACTTTCGGTCAGTGGAAGACTTTGAGTCCTCCGGCCCGATCCACCTTTCAAAGACGAGACTGTTTCCGCAAACACGCCACCAACACCACGCACCTAAGACGGGTTGTGTTTTTGGAGGTCCAGTCAAAATTATGAACCTCGGCAACAAACCCAAATCCAATTAAATTGCCTCTGCCGAAAAACGCACGACCAAGGTCAAGCAACAAAACCATACAAACTCGATGAAGATCTATTGGCACTCGCCTTGCTTCTCAAATTTGTGGGACAACTTGGAGTCAAAAGTTTGGGAGGGGACCCGTGGCAGAAAATGCAGCACCAGAACAGGCACCGGCACCGGAAGCGAAAAGCTCCGGCGGTAAGCCCACACTCTTTATTATTCTCGCCATCGTAAACATGTTGGTGGTGATGGGCGTTGGTGGAATGCTCTATATGGACAAGCAGAAAAAAGCTGCCGAGCCCGGCATTGAAGATGTCATCCAAGGTGAAAAAGAAGCTCTTGAAGAAGAAGCCAGTGCAAAAGACTTTATTGGTCAATTGGTTCCACTTGAAACTTTCCTGGTGAATCTTTCCGGAAGTCGTGGACGAAAACTTGTAAAGATCAATATGGAATTGGAAATGAGCAGTCCGGAAGCTCAAGAAGAAGTTGAAAAGATCAAACCGAAAATTCGCGATTACATCATCATTATTGTTTCCAGTAAAAGTTACGGCGAGATTTCCACCAAAGAAGGAAAAGACGCTTTGAGGGAAGAAATTAAAAACCAAGTGAACCTGTTTTTGACCAAAGGTCGAATCAACAAAGTTTACTTTACCGAGTTCCTGTTTAACTAGGGAGAGAGTTGAATGAGTCAGGTGCTTTCACAATCTGAAGTTGATGCGCTCCTCGCCGCGGTTTCCGAAGGGGAAATTGCACAGGGCGAAGATGGCGGCGGCGGCGGAGGTGCCGGTGGTGATGATGATCGCGTGGTCGTCGTCTATGATTTAACCTCACAAGATCGAATCATCCGTGGGCGCCTTCCTCAGCTGGACGTCATTTATGAAAAATTCATGCGTTCTTTCCGAGTTTCGTTGTCTTCGGCACTTCGAAAGATTGCAACTCTTACTCATGCCTCAACAGACTTTTTAAAGTTTGGTGAATTTATCAACACTCTACCAATGCCGACCTGTATGAGTGTTCTTCGTTTCAACAACTTAAGAGGTTCGGCCCTTCTTGTGATCGAGAGCAAGTTGGCCTATGCACTGGTGGACAGTTTCTTTGGTGGGGCAGATCGGCCCTACACCAAAATTGAAGGAAAAGATTTTACTCCGATTGAACTTCAAATCATTCAAAAAGTCGTGGGACTTGCACTTGAAGATTTGGAAGGTGCGTGGGCCTCCGTCGAAAAGATTGATGCCTCCTTCGTAAGAACAGAGATCAATCCACAGTTCGTCGGTATTGTTCCGCCAACGGATATTGTCATCGCATCCACCTTTGACGTGGAATTGGAAAATGCGAATGGAACCATCACTTTGGTTATTCCTTATTCCACCATTGAGCCGATCAAGCAGAAGCTTTCTTCGGGTTTCCAAGTGGAATCGGACCAAACTGATAAAAAAATGTGGACCAAGATCATTCGCAGCCAGTTGATGGACACCAATGTGAATGTTCGCGTCAATCTGGGAGAAAGTGAAATCACGTTAAAAGAGCTTATGGCTTTGAAAAAGGGCGATGTCATTCCCTTGGATCAAGACAGCAAGGGTGAGTTCAATGTGGAAATTGAAGATGTGCCGAAGTTTAAAGCGTTTTATGGGATTCATCACGGAACAGTGGCTGTTCAAGTCACTCGGCCGATTAAGAAATAAGGGGAAGTCATGTCAGATGATAACAGCAATCTAGCGGCAGCACTCGAGGAAGTCGACTCCACCATGGAGGGTGGAGAAGAGGAAGCTCATGATGAAAAGGAGCAAGGCAGAACTCTGACAGAGGAAAATGATCGAAATCTGGCTTTGATTCTAGACATTCCTCTTCGTGTTTCTGTGGAGCTTGGAAGAACCAAAATGGTTGTGAATGATCTTCTCAACCTGGGTCAAGGCAGTGTGATTGAACTGAACAAATTGGCTGGGGAGCCAATGGAAGTCTACGTGAACGACAAAATGGTGGCGAGAGGGGAAGCCGTCGTTGTGAACGAGAAGTTCGGTGTTCGATTGACAGATATTATTTCGCCAGCTGAGCGAGTGGAACAACTGAAGTAACGGACATTTAAAAACATGGGGTGGGATATGAAACTGAAATCTATATTTCTGACGGTATTGCTTTGCTCGGCGACAGCTTGGGCCAACGAGCCACAGAATCGAATGACAGACGACGAAATGATTGCTGCGGCCGAGCAACTGATTGCTCAAAATAAAGAGGCCGAGGCGAACTCTAATTCACCTTCAAGCGCCAACTCTCAAGCTGTAGATTCCAGTGAGAATACTGCGGTGAATGTTGAACCCGAAACCATTCCAGAAGTCAAAATTGCAAAAACCGCAAAAGAGACAACAGCGGAAAAATCCTCCACCGAACAGAAGGAATCGCAAATTCCAGCCTTTCGAGGTTCGGTCGAAGAGGAAAAAGAGTCTTCGTCTCCGTGGATGAGAATGCTTCTTGGGGCTGCGGTGGTGATCGGACTGTCTGTGGGCCTTCTGATCTTTGCAAAAAAATATGCAAAGAAAAAGAATCCCTCCTCCTCAAAAGTGGCATTGGATATCATTTCTCAAAGAGCACTTTCGCCGAAGCAGAACCTTGTGGTTGTAAGAATCGCAGGAGAGCACATCCTTTTGGGTGCAACGGACCACTCGATCAACTTCATTAAAAGTGTTTCCTTAATTGATGATGAAGTGGACGGAGGTCTTCCTCAAGATTTTAACAATTTTCTAGAAGACGACTTTGTACAGCAGCCTCTGGGTGGTTCGGCCCGTGGAGGATTTTCGGTATGAATCAACGCCGAAAGGGATCTTTATTCGTCGGAATCCTAACTGCTTTGATCGTCGTGCTGATTCCAATTGCGGCCAATGCACAGGTGACCTTGCCTTCTGTTTCTTTGGGTTTGAAGTCGACAAACAACCCTCAAGAAATCGTCAGTGCGGTGAAGATCATTCTTATGTTGACGGTTTTGACTTTGGCTCCAGCGATATTGATCATGATGACTTCCTTCACGCGAATCATCATTGTCTTGTCCTTTGTGCGCCAAGCCCTCGGAACACAGCAGATGCCGCCCAATCAATTGTTGGTGGGACTGGCACTATTTTTGACATTCTTTATTATGGGTCCGTTTTTTAATAAGGTGAACAACGATGCGTTAACACCTTTTATGAACAATCAGATCTCCCAAGATGTTGCCATTGATCGCGCTTTGGGTCCCATGCGTTCGTTTATGTTCAATCAAACGCGAGATCATGATCTGGGTCTTTTTGTAAAGTTGGCGCGAATTCCCACACCAAAGACGCGGGCAGATGTTCCGACAACCGTATTGATTCCTAGCTTCGTTTTGTCCGAGTTGAAAACAGCCTTTCAGATTGGATTCATCATTTATCTTCCCTTTCTTGTCATAGATATGGTGGCGGCCTCTGTTTTGATGGCCATGGGAATGATGATGCTTCCACCGGTTGTAATCTCGTTGCCATTTAAGATTATGCTTTTTGTTTTCGTTGATGGGTGGGGACTCTTGATGGGATCTCTTGTGAAAAGTTTCGGATGAGGGACGTATGTCAGAAGATCTGATTTTACAATTGGGACATGAAACCTTAAAGACGACGGCGTTGCTTGCGACGCCCATGCTTGCCGGAGCTTTGATCATCGGTTTGATCATCAGTGTTCTTCAGGCAATCACTCAAATCAACGAAGCCACTCTGACTTTTATTCCAAAAATGATCATCGTGGCTTTGATCTTTCTTTTGGCGGCACCTTGGATGTTGGATGTATTGAACCATTTTACAGTGGGCCTGTTTGAGAACATGGCCGATATGGTGAGGATTCGTTGATGGAGTTTTATAAGCTGAATGAAGTTCAGTTTATTTTATTTGCTCTGACTCTGATCAGAATGTCGGCTCTTTTTGTTGCTTGGCCTGTTTTTGGTGAGGCTCAGCTTCCCGTGCCTGTAAAGATTTTGTCAGCCTTGGCTGTGACCTTCCTCGTTTTTCCAACCATTACCGTTCCACGATCCTCCATCGATCAATTGGATCAGACATTGATAATGATGGTGGTTCGAGAAATTTTAATTGGCCTTTTGATTGGCTACTTGGCGCGCTTCTTCTTTTTTGCGTTTGCCATGGCGGGGGAAATCATCAGTGTGTCCATGGGACTGGCTTCAGCTCAGATTTTTAACCCTTCTTTGGGAGCCCAATCAACGAGTACCGCTCAATTTTATCTGACATTGGCGAGTCTTTTCTTTTTAAGCACCAACGGCCATCACCTTTTGCTTTCGGGGTTGGTGGACAGCTATCGCATTCTGCCCATTTCAGATGTGTGGTTTTCTCGTCAGGAATTTTACAATTTTGCGGTCAGTGGTCAGAACATACTCTTGATTGGAGTGAAGCTCAGCGCTCCAGTTTTGATTTCGATCTTGGTTGTGAACTTCGTCTTAGGTATCGCAGGAAAGACTGTGCCTCAGATGAACGTCTTGGTGACGAGCTTCGCAGTGAATATTTTCGTGGGTTTTGCGATTTTGATGGTTTCACTTCCTATGTTTTTAGATCAGATGAACAGCGTGCTTCAGATCACTTCTGAAGCTCTGTTTAAATTTATGAGGGCAATTTAGTGGCTGATTCGGATCAGGGCGAAAAAACAGAAGAACCCACACAGCAGCGAAGAGATGATTTTCGCAAGCGGGGTCAAGTGGCGCAGACAAAGGAATTGTCTGCTGTCTTTGTTTTGTTTACGTCGTTGCTACTCATTTGGCTTTTGGGTCGATTTTTCCTGACTGAACTCTTTGAACTTTTTCAAGTGGCCTTTGGAGAAGGAATTCATTCCGTTCATGCCAATCAAGATTGGGCCGCCTTTGGAAAATTTGCCATGGGAAAGATTTTTACATTGGTTTCACCCGTAGGTGGAGTCCTGTGGCTTCTTTCTTTTGCATCATCAGTGATTCAGACTGGATTTCTTTACAACGAAGAGGCTCTGCAATTTAAGCCGGAAAGAATGGATCCCATTCAAGGTTTGAAAAAGGTTTTTAGTCTTCGAGCGCTGATGGAAGGCATTAAGGCTATATTCAAATTGGGCGTCATCTTGGGAATTGCTTATTTGGTTCTTAAGGATAAGGCCTTCGAACTGCCCTTTTTGATGAACTACTCGATTTCGGAAATGTTTGTTTACTTGGGAGACCTCCTTCTTCGACTTTTGGGAGCGGTTGGATCCTTTATGATTGTTCTTTCTGCAGTGGATTACCTTTTTCAACGTCAAGAATTGGAAAAGGAAATGAGAATGACCAAGCAAGAGGTCAAGGAGGAGCACAAATCGCGGGAAGGTGATCCCTTAATCAAAGCTCGAATCAAAAAAGTTCAAAGAGAAGTAGCCACCCGTCGAATGATGGAAGATGTGCCAAAGGCGGATGTGATTGTAACAAACCCCACTCACATTGCGGTCGCACTTCAATATACTGAAGCTCTTGTGGCTCCAAAGGTGATTGCGAAGGGTGCGGAATCGGTTGCTGAAAAAATCAAGGCTGTTGCTCGGGAGCACAACATTCCTGTGGTTGAGAACAAGCCATTGGCTCGAGCGATTTTTAAGACTTTAAAAATAGGGCAGGTGATTCCTCGCGAACTTTATACCGCAGTCGCAGAGGTTCTCTCTTATGTCTATAAATTGAAAAGAAAGGTGATCAGGTAGATGGAAGCCATTTTTCAATTTCTAAAACGATTTGAAAGATTCACGAAGAACATGGATCTTTTGATGGCTGCTGGATTGATTGGAATCCTGGTGGTCATGTTAATTCCACTTCCTCCGGTCCTTTTGGATATGGCTTTGACCATGTCTTTGGCTCTTTCTTTACTGGTTCTTTTGGTTGCGATTTACACAGATAAAGCTCTGGATTTTAGCATTTTTCCTTCGTTGCTTTTGATGACCACACTTTTCCGGCTGGCGCTCAACGTGGCTTCAACACGTTTGATTTTGACGGAGGGACACAAAGGTAAGGAAGCCGTGGGTGACGTGATTCAGGCTTTTGGTCACTTTGTCGTGGGCGACTCCTATGTGGTCGGTCTGGTCGTTTTTGTGATCCTTGTTGTGATTAACTTTATCGTCATCACCAAGGGTTCTGGTCGCGTGGCGGAAGTTGCTGCACGTTTCACCTTGGATGCAATGCCTGGTAAGCAGATGTCCATTGATGCGGATTTGAACTCGGGATTGATTTCTGAAGACGATGCCAGAAAGCGTCGAAAAGAGATCGAAAACGAAGCAGACTTTTATGGATCCATGGATGGTGCCAGTAAGTTTGTTCGTGGAGATGCCATTGCAGGGATCATCATCACTGGTGTGAACATTGTGGGTGGTTTGATCATCGGGGTGCTTCAAAAAGACCTGGACCTTTCAACGGCCGCAAAATTTTACACCACATTGACCATTGGTGATGGCTTGGTTTCTCAGATTCCAGCCCTGATCATTTCGACTGCGGCCGGTATTGTGGTGACTCGAAATTCCTCTTCCCAGAACTTGGGATCTGAAATGGCTGGTCAGCTTTTTATCAAACCTCGCGCTGTTCAAATTGCCGCAGGCATTTTGATTTTTCTTAGTCTTGTTCCAGGAATTCCCACCTTTCCGTTCTTTTTGATGGGTGGAATTCTTTTGGCCGTGGCGTGGGCTACCGAGAGATTCTCGAAAGACCGTGTTGAGCGCGAACGCATGAAGGCGGACGAGGAAGCTTTGAAACCTCAGAAGGAAAACATCGAATCCCTTTTGCCTTTGGATTTGGTGGAACTGGAAGTGGGTTATGGGCTGATCAATATTGTGGAATCCGAACAGAGTGGAGATTTGCTTGAAAGAATTGTTTCCATTCGAAAGCAGTTCGCCATGGATCTTGGAATCATTGTTCCATCCGTTCACATCCGAGACAACTTGCAGCTTCAACCCGGCGAGTACCGCGTCTTGATCAAAGGAAACAAAGTGGGCGGAGGAAACTTGCGGCCCGATTCCATGCTCGCCATGGATCCTGGAAATGTGATTTCTGAGGTTCCTGGGATTCAAACCAAAGAGCCGGCCTTTGGCTTGGATGCGCTTTGGATTTCTAAAAGTCAAAAGGAAGAGGCCGAAATGGCCGGTTACACGGTTGTGGATCTTCCAACAGTTATGGCAACCCATTTGACCGAGCTGATTCGAACTCATGCTCATGAACTGTTTGGTCGTCAAGAAGCCGACAAATTGGTTGAGAACTTTAAAAAGACCAATCCAAAAGTGGTTCAAGATTTGATCCCGGACATTTTGACCTTGGGTCAAGTGGTGAAGGTTCTTCAGAATCTATTAAAAGAGCAGGTTTCAATTCGTGACTTGGTCACTATTTTTGAAACTTTGGCCGACGAGGGATCTCGCAACAAAGATTCTGAAGTGTTGACCGAAGCCGTTCGAAAATCTTTGGCCCGAGCGATCACTCACAAATATTTGAGTGAAGACGGAACTCTTTCGGTGATGACTTTGGCTCCGGAAACAGAGGAGTTGGTTTCAAACTCTCTTCTGCAAACGGATCAGGGTGTTCAATTGGTGATGGATCCCATGCAGGCTCAGGATCTTTTGCAAAGAACTTCGCTTTTAATCGAAACCCATCCCGAAATTGCTGGTCAGCCCATTTTGCTGACAAGCCCCACAGCGAGACGTCATTTGGCCAAACTGACCCATCGCTTTTTGCCTCAAGTGATTGTGCTTTCACACAATGAAGTTTCATCGGATGCCCAAATTCAATCTGTCGGACAGGTGGAGTTAAACAATGCAGGTTAGAAAATTTGAAGCGAAAACAATGAAAGAAGCCTTGGAATTGGTAAAGACCCATATGGGCCCTGAAGCCATCATCCTTTCGGCAAAAGACAACCACAAAGGCTTTGGTCTTGTGGGCGGAACCAGTGTGGAAGTGACTGCGGCTGTGACCGATGAAGTTTTGAAAAGAAAACTTTTGGCAGAGAAAAAATTGAAAGAAGAAGCTCGCATGAGATTTCAACGGGCCTCTGCAAAAGATCAAAAGCGCTTTATCAACAAGGCTTTTGATCGCGCCATCGAAACAGAGGCGAAGGTTCGAAGACCTGCGACCTCCATTCCTTACATTGATATAGAAGATGAGTCCCCAAAAGGTCGCGCCGGGAGGGTGATGGGAGCGCCCACCCCTGCTCCTCAGCCCTCTCGGTCGACCCCCATTTCTCAAAACCGAGCTCCGGTTCCCGTGCAAAATGCAGGGGGAATGGAGCAGGTAGTTTCCTACACTCAACAACAGCTTCAGACGGTCAAACAAAAGTCGAGCCACGTGGCCGCGCTTGAAAATCAAATTCGAGAATTGAAGGGAATGATTGAAAGTTTCAATCGAGTTCCGCAAAATTTCGTGAATGCTCATCCGGGAGCAGAAGATGGGATCCCCTATGTGCTCAGTGAAGTTTACCAGCGGATGGTCAAAGTGGGCATCGACTCCAATTTGGTTGTGAAGGCTTTAAGAAAGGCCCAATCCACCTTGGGTGCGGATTCCTCCAAGAAGCCTGCCTTGGTAGAAGCTTGGATGGTTCAGTACTTTATGAAAAACCTTGAGGTGACAGAACGTTTAAGCACCGACCGTTACCAGGTTTTTGTTGGCAGTACAGGGCAGGGGAAGACCACATCCCTGGTGAAGATTGCCTCTCACTTGCTTTTGAACGAGAAAAAGCGTGTTGCGATTGTCTCTATGGATACAATGAAGGTGGGCGCTGCCGATCAGTTAAAGATTTACGCTCAAATTTTAAATGTTCCCTTTGCGGTGGTTCGTCGCCCTCAAGATTGGGCCGTCTTAGAGAGTAAATTGGATCGCATTGATCACATTCTAGTGGATGCACCTGGGTTTACCTTGAAAACCGAAGGAGAGCCCGAGTGGTTGCGCCGAATGTTGCCAACCAGCCGTCAGGGTGTGCGCATGCACTGGGTTCAATCCATTGTTGCCCGTGACGAAGAGGTGATGGGATTGGCCGAGCGGTATTCCAAAATTGGATTTCAAGATGTGATTTTCACCCGTGTGGACGAGTCCACGCGCCAGGGAATGATCGTCAATTTTCAAAGTCAGTTTAAGAAGCCCATCTTGGGATTTGGAACCGGTGTTCAGATTCCAGAGGATTTTCAATGGGCCAACAAAGAACACATTGCAGATTTAATTTTTAGAATCACCAGATAGGCAGGAGTTGAAATGAAAAAGTTAACACACACAGTAAGTATCACATCCGGTAAAGGTGGAGTGGGGAAGACCACGCTGATTTGCAACACCGCCATCGAGCTGGCGAGGCAGGGACAGAAAGTTTTGATTTTGGATGGGGACTTGGGAATGGCCAACGTGGATTTGATGTTTGGTCGCCGAGCAAACTTGACATTGGAGCACGTGCTGCGCGGTCAGCAGGACCTAAAGGACATCGTGTGTCCCATGACGGAAAACATTGATTTGATTGCTGGGGGTCACGGCATTTATGGGATGAACGCATTGAGTTCCTTTGATCGCCAACGGTTGATGGATCAGGTGAGTCTTTTGAACAACCAGTACGATTACATGTTGATTGATACGGCTCCAGGAATTGATGAGAACGTGCTTTATCTCAACAGTGCCGCTCGAGAAATCATTGTGGCGGTGACTCCAGATCCGGCCAGCATTAAGGACTCTTACGCCTTGATCAAAGTCCTGCACCAGCGCTATCGAGAAACGCGATTTTCGGTGTTGGCGAATATGGTCAATGATGAAAAGGAAGCCAAAAAGGTGTTCGAGCGGCTGTCTGATGTCGCCAACCATTTCTTGTGTGTGTCCTTGGACTACCGTGGATATGTGCCATTGGATCTCAATTTGAGACAGTCCACCCGCAACCAATCATTAATTTCTGTGACCAGTCCTTATTCGGCGTCAGCTGCGTCTATAAGGGATTTCGCATCTACATTGAAAACCAGTCGTGGTGTGAATCAGGTTAAGGGTGGTCTTCAGTTCTTTTGGCAGCAGCTCTCAGGGGTGGCTTAAAGTCTATCTTTGGGTTCAGGACTTTTTAGATGGCAAGAGGGTTGATAAACTGATTACGGGTTTTCGAGGGGAAGGGTTTCAAATTCATGTCTAATTCAAGCAGTGCCAACAGCATTCTGAAAAAATATAAAGAAGAACCGGCGAAAGTCACTCCAGAACAAAAAGATCAGCTGATTTTGGAGTATGCTCCTTTGATTCGATTTATCGCTCAAAAGATCGCGATCCGACTTCCTTCAAGCATCGAGTTGGACGACTTGATTTCCAGCGGTGTGATTGGATTGATGGATGCCATTGAAAAATATGATCCTTCTCGAGACAACAAATTTAAAACCTATGCGGAGTTTCGAATCCGTGGAGCCATTTTAGATGAACTTCGTTCGCAGGACTGGGTGCCCCGCTCGGTGCGTGACAAGGCAAAACTGTTGGATCGCACAACTGTAGAATTAGAGAATGAATTGGGGCGAAGTCCCACCGAAGAAGAAGTGGCAGAGAAGTTGGATATCTCCATTGATGAGTATTACGACCTGCTCAACCAAGTTAAGCCTGTGAGCATTTTTTCAATGGATGATCAGGCGACCTTTTCGAACAGTGATAAAAAATCCATTATGAATCTTTTGGAGGGGTGCAAACTCAACAACCCACATGTGCAGTTGAACATTAAGTCGGTCAAAGAAGTTGTGGCCACCTCCATCGAAGATCTTCCAGAGCGTCAACGTTTGGTGTTGTCGCTTTATTACTATGAAGATTTGAACCTGAAAGAGATTGGCAAGATTTTGCGGGTGACAGAGAGTCGGGTGTCCCAACTTCATGCCCAGGCCATCAGTCGCTTGCGCTCTAAGCTCAGTCAGTTCTTTGAAGAGCAAGATCTTGAAACTGCCTAGTCGCCGAGGTTCAGTCCTTGGCCCACAGATCATTTCCGTGGATTCTGTCAGCATTTGTAGCAAGTTTTTTTAGGCCAGTGATCTCGTTGAGTAAACCCGCTCATCCATGAACTCACAAGTCTTTTCTCTTCTGGAAAATCGCATCCTGTTTTTTTGAGGTCTGTTCCTGTGTATAAGTTTCTATTTCCCAAATCCATATTTCATAGAACCGGACACGTTCATCCATGGGTTCTTCCATCATTTGTCCTACGGACAAACCACTTCACGTTTAATGGAGGTCCACCAATTTCATCAATTCCTTATCCTGGGATTTGAAATTTACAAATCCAGACTCGTCCATCCATGAACTCTTCCAGC
>DKGG01000002.1:14746-16175 GCA_002453155.1 Bdellovibrionaceae bacterium UBA6776 | reverse complement strand
TCTAGTTTCTAGTTTCTAGTTTCTTAACGCAAACGCTCGCGGAACAGTTCTTAAGAACTGTTCCTGTTTTTTAAATTTTCTGCTCGTGAACCATGCGGTGGTGTCCTCTGCAAAGAAGAGTGAGATTTCCCAAATGATCTCCACCTCCTTTTGACTTGGGAAAAATATGGTGAATATCCAAGAATCGCATCTCCTTGCATCGTTCCCCTTGAAAGTTTACGTGTGTGCATTGACCCTTGGCTTTCAAATAAAGAAGGTGTTTGGTCTTGGCAGGTAAGGGTTTTCGATTCTTCAAAACAGATTTTTTTACACCTACAGATTTCGAGTTCGGTCTCTCCATTCTTGTCGATGTTGAATCACGGACACTCTTGTCCTTCATGTTCACATCTTTCCTTGATAATTTTCCTTTTGCTTTCTCCACAGGATCTTTTTTCTCTAGATAAAAAGAAAGGACTTCATCAAGAACGGATTCCAGATCCGTGGGGCGTTGACGTTTTTGGCTCAAAAGGTCCTGCGCTCGTCGAATTTTTAACATCACTTTTTCCGAAATGCCCAACTGAAGCTGCACACGAGTGGGAGAAGACTTATTGATTTGAACTTTTTCCTTAACCTCTTTGGATTCATGGATATAGCGCAGCTCCTGTGAAAGGGTCAGTTTCGGAGAAACTTTTGCCACTTCCTTTTCGATTTGATTTTGGGTGGCGGTTTTGGCCAATTCCAACCACTGATCTTTGTTTTCCGGCTTGATGACGGACGTGATCTTTTTCGCTTTAGAAAGAGTGATCGTTCCTTTTTGAATTTCTTTTTTCAACTCTGGAACTTCTTTGGATTTGCGAGCCACATTGATCAGGGAATAAGAGGTGGATTCAGAGAGGTTGAGGCAAGTGGTGCAATATTCAAAGAGGGACTTATAGCCCATCTTGTAGTGAACTTTATGGTGATCCAATTTTTGAAGGAGGTCCAAGAGTTGACCTTCGAGATTTTTGTAGTTCTGTGAAATTTGAAGAGCTTCGGCGTGCAGTTTTTTGATCATTTCCGCTTGCGGAATCATGTTTCCTCCTTATGTGTCCAAATTAATTTTTGTTTTTACTTCAAAGTTCTTCGTCTCGATTCAGAAGGAAAGATAACACGAGTTTTAAAAGTTGTTTTTTGAGAGGGATGATCCTTAATCCAGAAGCCCTTGAAGCCCCTTCAGCAAAGGCTTACGGGAGGTTTGGGTGAATGGCTTTTTTCCGAAAAGGTTTTTGCGTTTTATCTTTACCCATAAGCCCGTTAGGGAATGGAAAATGCCGTCAAACTAAAAATAGAAAGTGACGCAAGAGCTATGAAAACAGTTCTTAAGAACTGTCGCACGGCTTGAGTGTCTATCATCATTCTGACTCATTAGCTCATTCACGAAACAAAATCATCGATCTTATATTTCTATTTC
>DKGG01000002.1:0-14401 GCA_002453155.1 Bdellovibrionaceae bacterium UBA6776 | reverse complement strand
GAAATAGAAATATAAGATCGATGAATCAGCTGCAAATAGGAGTTCCAAATTTCTTAGACGCCAATAATTTTGTCGATCTTTTGAGATATCCCATGAACTAGATTTCTATTTCGGAAGGATAATCTTTTAGGGAATTGGCTTGATCGGTCATGGTGATTCTAGATTTTAAAATCTAAAAATTTACGCCCTATTGAAACCAGTTAAAATTATTAAGTTCTTTTCCGAGATGGGTGTTTTTACTTTATCCCATAAAATGGCCAAAATTCAAAAAGTCTTTGCAGTGAAAAAGAGAGTGAGGTCATGGAGATACATTCAAAGTCACGGCATTCATTCCCGTGACAGGAAGCAATCTGCCTTAAAAGGAACAAAGAAAAGAAAGACCCGCAAGTGTTCCATCGAAAAAGTCCAAGCAAAACTCAAGAATTGGGGAGTGGAATGAAAATATTAAAATAGGAATCTAACATTTACTTTTTAAAGAGTGGCCTTTAAAAAACAGGAACAGTTCTTAAGAACTGTTCCTGGCTGGAATCAAAATGTGTCGCGAGATATTCAATTATGGCTGTCCGCAAATGGAAGGGGCTGACAGAGAAGACTGCAGGCCTGTGTTTCCTACGTATCCAGGCGACCCGCCAGCGCCGCCTGCGCCACCATCATATGAGAAACTTTCACTGAGGGAAGTCGTCGCGGAACAGTAGCGATTCTCGATGACACCACCGCCACCACCTCCGCCACTTCCACTGGCCCCGGCCGCACCACCATTTGCGAGTATGCTCAATGTCACGTTTGCCGGAGAGATCTCATGGGAGATATGAACGGAACCACCGGCTCCGCCTGCGGCATCACCCAAAGCTGTACTACCGTTTGCTGCCATTGCAAAACTGACAGAGGATGCCGCGGCAAATTCTTTGACGTGGAGAACAATGGCTCCTCCGCCAGCGCCACCGCTATTGGATCCATCACCTCCGCCAGAACCGCCAAAGAAGAACTTTTGATCGGTCATAGGTAAACATGCAGCTCCTGTACAGACAGTGATAGAGTTACCTCCTGTGGCCGAGCCAGAGGTTATGTAAGAGTCTCCACCGTCTCCACCATTGCCTCCACCACCTGCGTAGTCTGGAGCGTTCGCGGAATATCCACCGGCAGTTCCACTGGGCGCCCCAGAGGTATTGGAGTTCTTTCCCAGGTTGCCCGAAGTGTTCGTGGAGGAACCGGGAAATCCAGCCCCAATCACGTCCAAAGTGGCATTGGCATTCAAAATGATCTTCTTCGCACGAAAGGCAAGAATACCACCATAACCCAATGAAGGATCATATGCTGGAGGTTGGAGAGTTACCGCCGAATCAAATTTCAGAATGTTAAACGAGGGCACGCGCAGCACTTGAATGCGGCAGTGGTTGGTTCCTGAATCATAAGCGCTGGTACTGAGATTGGCGTCATATAGGTTCGACCAAGAATTTGAAATGGGTTTGTCCAAGATAATCTTATGAGTAGCAAGGTCTGTACTCATAATTTTTGCAAAACCATGACTTCCACCAGGGAGCCCTGATCCACAAGAAGAATCCGTATTTGCTTGGGAAACGTGCCACATCACTTCATCACCCACATCAAAATGATCTGCGGTAAAGGCGCCATTCAAAGTGAGGATGGTACGTGTGCTTATGTCAATGCTGATTACCCGCATGTTCGCTGAAAAATATTTTGTTCCTGGCACCATGCTATTGGAGAGAGTGGTGCTGGCGTTGTCGTACCGCAATCCAGAGTTTCCCGTGGAGAAAATTGTGCCCACATTGAAAGTAAAATCCCCATCGCGCTCATCACCAAACATAGAAATGGGTGGAGTTGTCGTTCCGCCACCATCGCCGTTCATCGGCAGATCTTCCACTTGGCACTCACCAATTTCTTGCAAGGCAGTAAGATCACTGGGAACAGAAAAGCTTACATCCACATCACCAGGTTTCAGTTCTACCGTTTGCATGCCCAAGATTCGAGGGTAAGAAAGCTTTCCATCCACAGGACCTTCGCCATGGAAGTTTCTGCAGTAGCCGGCCTCAGCCTTCATTCCCACCAAGTAGATGAAACGGATCAGGTTGCCTTCGGGCTTGATGGGGATATCAATCAATGAGCCGGCGGGAATTCCGCCTTCATAGCGTCCAAATTCAACCGAAGAAACCACCGCGGCATTGGCATCGATAATTTTGCACTGGTTGCGACGATGGATGGGATCTACTCCACCAATGGCAATAAAGTAACAATTGATTTCATCCCGGGAAGTGATGTGACCACTCCAAGGAATCTCTTCAGAAAGAGTGCCCACCGTCTTTGAAGACGCGGAAAAACTCTGAGAGCCCGCTTCAGGAAACTGAATTTGAATTTTTGAAACGTCCTCTTGTTTTGTACATGCAGACAAAAACCAAAGGGCGGACACAAATAAAAAGAGCGATTTTAAACGTACCATAAACAATCTATCGGTCTTTAACACCGTAAGCCTTAGATCAAAGTCCGGTTCAATATGGGAAATCTAGCTCTGATGTTCCGCTATGAGACGGTCAATCGCCTCTTTGGTCTTTAAAACCAAGTCTTCAACAGACAAGTTTTCTGAGGGCAGAATGGGCTCGCCCAACCAAGTGGTCAATTTCACGGGAAAGGGCAGTGGACCCAAACCCACAATGGGAACCAGGGGAAGACGAGTTTTCTCATAGAGTTTTTGAAAAACCGCCGAGCCCGAAAAGGGCGCCTTGTATGCACTTTCAATGTTTTGAGTGAATCCTGGAATGATGGGGACCTGAGCCTCTTTGGCAAGCTTCGCAAAACCCATGCGTCCGCCCCAAACCAACTTGTAATTGTGCTCGGAGCCGGAAATGGCTTCTCGAGTTCCACCGGGAGAAACTCCAACAACAGTGCCTGCGCGCAGAACTTCCAAAGCCACTTCACGATCGGCAACCACTCCGCCTACCGCTTCCGTCAGCTGCTTGAGCAAAGGAGTTTTAAAGAGCCATCGGTCCACAAGAGCACAGGGAAGGATGTTCAATTCTCGGTACATGGTCAGTCCCAAATACCAAAAATCAATGGGAACCAAGCCGTGGTAAAGCACCAGAAGTGCGCCTCCAGATTTTGGAATGTGCTCCAGACCATGAACTTTGTAATTGTTGTAGCTGCGTCCAAAGCCAGTGATGGCCTTAGAAATCAAGGGCAATAAAGTTTGATTGGGTTTGAAATGAGATTCCGCCATCAGCTAAACAAGCTTAGTGGAGAACCGATCCATTGTCCATGGCTCAACCATTCCGGAAGGCCAATTTTTAGAGGCTTCATTTTGTATTCTTCTTCTTTGTAAAAATAAAAGCGCACCTGCTGTTTGCGAATGGCATCCATGATGGCCACAGGATGTTTCTCCGCATGCACCAAAGTTTTCCAACCGTGAATGTGTCGAGGAACATGAAGATCACTGGAGGCAATCAACGGCAGACCCTCCCGTTCCACCTCGTCAAAGAAGTGAGGCCCACTGGCCACTTCCCAAGCATCAAAATGATTTCGAAGTTCTTCACGACGATTCCAAAGGTGGTAAGTCTGTGGCTCTTTCATCCGGGTGTCCACTGGATGAGCCGCGATGGCCAGCCCACCTTGATCTTTGATGGCGCAAATCAGATTCAAAGCATCTTGACGGGGGTTAATGTATTCGTGAATGCCAATTCCTAAAATGTGAGCCGAGCGGTGATTTGAAAGGGAGTTTTTTGTCAGCTCAAAACCTGGCAGAAGAACCATTCGATAGTCCTTCCAAGCTCTATGCGCCTCTCGCTCCAAAGCTTCCAAGTAGGAGGCAAATTGATTTTCAGTCACCGTTTTGCTTAGAAAGTGCGCGGCGGAGCCTAAGAAGCTCGAATGGTCGCAGACGTGGTCGGTAACGGCAATGGCATCGAATCCACGCTGTCCGTAAAAATCCACCACTTCAGAAAGGGACATCTGGCCATCACTGAAATTGGTATGAATATGAAAGTCACACAAAAGCATATTTTTATTCTAAGGTGACTTTCAAAAAACAATGTCAGCCTTTCATCAAGGCTTCTTTAAGATTTCATTTTTCAAAAGAGCGCAACCATTGGGTCAGACCTAAGACCGCTTGACCACTTCCGCCACTTTCCGCAAAAGGTCCTTCTGCAGAATCTTTCCACGCATAAATATCCAAGTGAGCCCAAGGAAGACCCTTTACGAACTTCTCTAAAAACAAGGCGGCAGTGACCGCTCCCCCAAAGCCATCCACCGCATTGGTCATGTCGGCAAAGGGTGTGTTCATTTGAGATTTGTATTTGGAATACAAAGGCATGGGCCAAACATCATCGCCCCGCTCGCAAAAACTTTGAAACAAGCTTTGAGAAAGCACCGTTTGGTTTGAAAATAGTCCGGCCACCTTCGCGCCCAAGGCCACCTTGATCGCACCGGTCAAAGTGGACACATCCACCAAAGTGTGTGGTTTGTCTTTTTGAGTGGCGGCCACATCCAAGGCATCAGCCATGACCAAACGGCCTTCTGCATCGGTGTTGTGAATCTCCACCACCTGTCCACTTCGGGAAGTGATCAAGTCGCTGGGGCGAAAGGCTCTTTCTGAAACTGAGTTTTCTGCCAAGGCCAAATAGGCATCCACGGAAACTTTCAATTTGGATTGAACCGCATAAAATAGCGTTCCCACAACCGCGGCGGATCCACCCATGTCTTTTTTCATCAAGCGCATTCCTGAAGAGGGCTTGATGTCCAATCCACCCGAATCAAAGGTGACACCCTTTCCCACAAAGGCGATGGGATTTTTTGCTCCCCCTTTGGGGCGATAAGAAATTTTCACCAATCGGGGCGGGTGCACACTGCCTTGGCCCACGGCCAAGTGAAGACCGCAGTTTTCTTTGGCCAATCGTTTTTCATCCCAAATCTCCACCTTCACATCCGCTTGATTGGCAAAAAGGTCTTTGACCAATTGGGCATAAGTGGCAGGTACCAAAGCATTCGGTGGCAGGTTGACCAAGTGGCGGGCCCAGTTCACGCCCATTCCAAGAACGGAGGCCTCTTTGATGCGCTTCGCGGTGATTGCCACTCCATTAAGCAGAATTCGAACTTTTTTAAATTTTGAAGACACTCCTTTGAAGCGATACGCGTAGACCTCTAGGGCGCAAAGCACGGCATCCATGAGGTCTTCCTGTTGAGTGAGCACATGAATTTCCAAGTTCTCCAACTCATGGTTTTCAAGGGCGCGCAAAGCCTCTCCGGTTTTCATAAAGCCCGCGGTCCAAAGGTTTTCTCCATTGAGCTCGGGCCAAGAGCCTTCAGTGCCTCCAGAAGTTTGGTTTTCACTGAGGGAAATCACTTCCACAGGGCCCCACTCAGAAATATGCTCTTTTGACCAGGTGCTCATGGGCCAAGATTTCAAAGTCTTTTTGATGTGGGTTTCATCCTCTGAAATCAAAATGAGGGCGCGAGGGCTTTTTCCAAAACTTTGAGTGTGAAAAACAGTGGGCAACCAGGCTTTTAAGTGATCCTTTTTGTTGATCATCGGGACTCCTTTGGATGAAACTGAGTTCTTAATATGACAAATTCCACAGCCACATCAAGGGTTAAGCTGATGCAGCTTAACGCAGAAAATTTATTTTTGTTCCTGGACGAGGAGTTGCCAGCAAATTGGCAGTCTCTTCCCGAGAAACAGTGGCAGAATCTCTCACGGGCCAGTGTTTCCAACAAATCTCTTGAGAAACTCAAACGTTTGGCTTCCACCATCTTGGAGGAAAAACCCCACGTGGTGGGACTCAATGAAGTGGGTGGCGAGGAGTCCATTCAAAATTTTTCCAAACTGTTTCTTGAAGATCTTTATGACGCCTATTTGGTGGAAGGAAATTCAGACCGAGGCATTGATGTGGGATATTTGGTCTTAAAATCCTGGGGGAAAAAGTTCGAGCTGACTTCTTATAAAGATCGACCGATCAACTTTTTATATCCCCATGAAAAGGCTGCAAGCTCTGCGAAAACCAGCCACATGTTCTCTAGAGACTGTGCCGAGCTTAAAATCTTTGCCGGGGAAGATCACAAAGATCCAGAGATGATTTTGTTCTTGGTTCACTTGAAATCCAAACTGGATCCGGAAGGCATTGATCCCTTTGGAAATTTGCGCCGAGGTGCGGAGGTGCAAACCCTTTTGGAGATCTACAAAGAATCCAAGGAAAAGCATCCCGGTGTGCCCAAAGCCGTTCTTGGGGATTTCAATGGAGTGGCTCGAGAAGATGGTCACGAAATGGAGTTTCAAGGGATTTATCAAGAGTCCGATTTGAAGAATGCTTTGGAATTGGCAAAGATTGAAGGGGAGTTTTACGCCACTCAAGTGCAGTTCAGTCGCATGGGACAAAGAACCTTGCTTCAATTTGACTACATTTTCTTGAGTGAGGAACTTCATCACCGCTTGGTTGTGGAAGAGACCTTTGTTTATCGCTACCGCAATGAAATGGGGATTCACTCTTCTCTTCCCACCAATTTCGACGAGAAGTTGGCCCTTCCCTCAGATCATTACCCGGTGGTTGTGACACTTGATTTTTCAAATTGATTTTTGGGCATAAAAAAAGGGAGCTTTGAAGCTCCCTTTTTTTATTTCATTTAAAACGAGAATTACTTCTTCGCTTTTTTCGCCGCTGGTTTCACATCCAAAAGCTCCACTTCGAAAATCAATGCAGAGTTGGAAGGAATGCCGGGACGGGGAACACTGCCGTAAGCCAATTCTGGTGGAATGAACAGTTTGTACTTTCCGCCTTTTTTCATTTTCTTCAAACCTTCTTGCCAGCCTTTGATCACCGCTGCAGGAGTGAACTCTGCAGGCTTGTTGGCTTTGTAGCTGGAATCAAATTCGGTTCCATCAATCAAAGTCCCTTTGTAGTGAACAACCACTTGGCTGTCTTCTTTGGGGCTAGGTCCGGTTCCTTCTTCCAAAACCATCATTTGAAGGCCACTGTCCGAAGTTTCTACGCCGTCTTTGCCTTTGTTCTCATCCAAGAAAGCTTTGGCTTTGGCCAAGTTTCCAGCAGCCTCTTCTTGAGCGCGCTTTTGGATTTCTTGGTTGGCTTTATCAATGGCACCTTTCATTTCTTCGTCTTTAAGGGCCAATTCTTTGTCAGCCAGAACGTCTTCGATGGCCTTAGCGATCATCTTGGGATTGACGTCCACTTTTTGTGCCTTGAGCTGCTTTCCATAGTTCACACCAATGGTGTAGCTCAATTTGTCTTTGTCGTTTTTAGGGTTGCCGGGTTGGCACCCTGCCAAAAAAAGAGCGCCCAGTGCGAAAACCAAGGCGTTCATCAGAGATGCGGTTTTTTTCATAGTAGAAGTCTCCTTTTAAGTTTAAAGGGTACGCGCAAGGTGTAAGAGGCGTCAATTTCCCTAATGCATCTTGACAGGTTTTTTCAGACGCAGGATTTTGGTTTCCATGATGTTCCCATTTTGCCAAGAAAGTCACCAGATTAAGGTCGAGGTCTCTCCCAGTTTCATGGACGAGCAGTCCGACCCTCAACGGTCTTTTTACTTCTTTGCCTACAAAGTCAAAATCACAAATCTGGGCCACACTTCGGTGCAGTTGCTGCGGAGGCGTTGGATCATTGTGGATGGTGAAGGAACCACAGAGGATGTGGAGGGCCTTGGAGTGGTGGGACTTCAGCCCAAAGTTCAGAAGGGAAGATCTTTTGAGTACTCCAGTTTTTGTCCACTGCCCACACCTACGGGACACATGCGCGGTCAGTACCTGTTTGTGAATGAAGATGGCAAAGAGTTTTGGGTGGATATCCCTGAATTCATTCTTTCTGAACCGGCCTTTTTCCATTGAAGCCAAGCCCTTCCTGTCCCCTTTGTGAAAAATCCGAAGGGCAAATCTTAGAAGTTCAAAATCCAGACGCCACCTATTTTGGGTGTGGAATTTGTGATTTGATTTCCATGGATCGCTCTCTTTTGCTGACCTCCCCGGAAGAGCGTTCCCGCTATGATCTCCATGAAAACTCTGCGGAGGATGTTCGCTATCTCAATTTTTTAAAACCCGTGTTTGACGAAGTTTGCCAGCGAAAAAAAGCACCGGCAAAGGGTTTGGATTTTGGAGCGGGGCCAGGGCCGGCATTGGCTAAAATGCTGGAGGAAGCTGGATTTGAAATGGCTCTCTATGATCCGTTTTTCTGGCCTCAAAAAGAGGTTCTTGAAGCCACTTATGACTTTGTGGTTTCCACGGAAGTGATTGAGCATTTGTACGAGCCCCACAAAGAGTTTCAACGTCTTCGGGAGCTTTTAAACCCTGGTGGAGTGTTGGTGGTGATGACTTCTTTGCATTCCCCTCAAACGGACTTTCAAAATTGGCACTATCGAAGAGACCCGACCCATGTGTCTTTTTATTCGGAGTCCACCATGGAGTGGATTCAGAAACACTTCGGATTTCAGAGCTTTGAGATCAAAGGTAAGGTCACAATCTTTCAATAGCCAAAAAACCTGTTGGACTTGATGGCTTTCGCAACCACATCGGGCACATGCTCTTCCCATTGGGGAACTTTTTGTGCAAGCATCTGCCGCACATCTTTAGAAAGAATGGTGGTGTCCACATCATCGCAGTTCAAAAGATCCACAATGGATTTGCGGTTTTTCAAATAATCCAATAGAAGCTTGAGATCGGGTTGAGGAAAAAAACTTTGCGAATTGATGCACACCTGATCGGTCTTATACGGATAAACAAAAATCCGTGATTTCTCGTCGAAGAGTCTCGAAAACCCTTCCAGAATCCCTCCCGAAAGATTTTTATAGGTGGACTCGTCAAAGATTTTTTCAAGAAGAGCTCCGCCGATGACCATTCCAATCAACTTGTCGGTGCTGCGACGGAGATAGGCCTTCAACTGATAAAAAGCCTCGTGATTGGAAATCAAAACATGGTGTTGAAGCAAAGAAAGCGTATCCACCCGTTGCAAGAAATCTTCGGTGTTCACTTTGCCCTCTTGATAAAGGGCATTCATGGTGATTTCCAAAAGCACTTCGGGCTGAAGACCCTTATTCTCTGGAAGTGAAGCAAAGTGGGAAAGGCTGCGTTCAATGATCTCTTGATTGGCCTTTGTGATCGGACGGAAGGTTCCACGGTGAACCAACACGGGCGTTCGAAAAAGCTCGTCGTTGATGTGGACCACGTCTCCATCGGGTCCAAACAAAACCGCTTCGGTGATTCCCTGTTTGACCAATTCCAAAGCCATCAAACGGTTGTCGATGTGAGCCACTTGAGGCCCTTCAAAACGGATCATGTTGATTTCTAAACTCAACGCGGAAAGCTGATCCATCAATTGGGCCAGGATTTGATCGGTGTTTTTTTCTGGAAAAAAGGCCAAGTGAATCAGATTCACCCCAAGAATCCCAAGGGCATCTTGCTGTTGCAGGCGCAAACGGTCCCACATTTTAACATGCAAAATGATGTCGTTGGCAGGGCCTCCCGGCTGGGTTTGAAAGCGAACCCCCAACCACCCATGAGATCGGGATTGGGTTTCTTCACTGGAGTGGGTGGCCACTGTGTCCGCAAAAGCGAAAAACTTGGTCTCTTTGCCACGAGTGGGCCCTAGGCGTTCCGTCAAAAGCTCAAACTCATGGGCCAGCATTTTCTTCAGGCGAGATTCGCAAACGTAGCGTTCATCTTTTCCGTAAATGGCATCGGAAAAAGTCATGTCGTAAGCAGACATGGTTTTGGCAACAGTGTGTGAAGCGCGACCCGCTTGAAAAAAGTGGCGCGCCACCTCCTGTCCGGCGCCAATTTCTGCAAAGGTGCCGTAAATGCTGTCATCCAAATTGATTTTTAAAGCTTTTAACTTGGGGCTTAGGGACTCTTGACTCATTTTTTGATCTCTTCATCTCTCAGTGAGCGACGCAAAATCTTACCCACATTGGTTTTAGGAAGTTCATCTCGAAACTCCACATACTTTGGAATCTTGTATCCGGTCAGCTGCTCTTTGCAGTACTTGATCACTTCTTCTTTGGTTAGGCTTTTGTCCTTGGCCACGATAAAGACCTTCACCACCTCGGTCGAGCGTTCATCAGGAACACCCACGGCCGCCGCTTCCAAAATTTTTGGATGATCCACCAAAACATTTTCAATTTCATTGGGATAGACGTTGAACCCAGAGACCAGAATCATATCTTTTTTGCGGTCGACAATTTTAAAGAAACCTTGTGAATCGCAAAAACCAATGTCACCGGTTTTAAGCCAGCCGTTGACCAAGACTTTGTCGGTCTCCTCGGGGCGGTTCCAGTAGCCTCTCATCACCTGAGGTCCTTTGATCACAATTTCGCCGGTTTCACCTTGGGGAAGTTCTTTGCCATCCTCATCCCAAGTGGCCACTTCGGTGGAAGGCAAGGGGAGTCCAACGGTTCCCACTTTGTCCGTTCCGTCAATGGGGTTGCAGCAGGCCACCGGGGAAGTTTCGGTCAATCCGTAACCTTCTACGATGGGAGTTTTGGTCAACTCCACCCACTTGCGAGCCACAGGTTCTTGCAAGGCCATTCCGCCGGCCACACTGATTTTAAGATTTGAAAAATCAATCTTTTGAAAATCCTCGTGGTGCATCAGTGCATTGAACAAAGTGTTCAAGCCCGGAAAAACCGTAAAGCGGGTTTTTCTCAAAGTTTTGATAAACCCTGGAATGTCTCTGGGGTTGGTGATCATCACATTGGTGGCACCGTAGCGGAGCAAAGACAGCCCATTCACCGTCAAAGAGAAGATGTGGTAAAGGGGTAAAGCCAAAATTGCCACCTCTTCGCCGTATTTCAGCAAAGGCTTTTTCCACTCGGCCACCTGAAGAAGATTGGCCACAATGTTTCTGTGAGTGAGATCGGTCCCCTTGGAAACCCCGGTGGTGCCTCCGGTGTATTGCAAAAAGCAGGTGTCTTCATGAGAAGTCTTAACGGGAGTGAAGGATTTTTCAGAGCCCAAATCCAAGGCTTGGTAAAAAGAGTAGGCCTTTGGAAGTTTGTAACTGGGAACCATTTTCTTCACGTACTTTACAACGGAATTGACCAGAAGGCTTTTTGGAAACCCGAGCAAGTCGCCCACTTGAGTTACGACCACGGTTTCCACATCGGTTTCATCGATGATTTCTTCCAGATGGTGGGCGGAGTTTGCAAAGATCACGATGGCTTTTGCGCCCGAATCCTTCAATTGGTGTTTCATTTCTCGAGCGGTGTAAAGCGGATTGGTGTTGACCACGACCAATCCCGCTCTGAGGGCGCCATAAAGGGCTACAGGATATTGCAAAACGTTTGGAAGTTGAATGGCCACGCGATCGCCTTTTTTCAGGCCCGCCACATTTTGCAAAAAGGACGCAAAATCCGCAGTCATGTAGTTGAGATCTTCGAAGCTAAGCTCAGATCCCATGTTGGTGAATGCGGCACGATCTTTAAATTTGGCGCAGCTCTCTTCAAAGAGCTCCACAACAGAAGAGTAGGTGGAGGTGTCTATTTCGTGAGAAACACCCTTTGGATAGGCATTGAACCAAATCTTTTCCATGAAAATCCCCTCGCAAAATGGTAATGATTTACGTTCGCCTCAAGTCCTTGATTTTTCAACTCGAACCCACGGCTGACCAAACATGTCATGTGGGGGAAAAGAGGGAGTAAATTGCAAGCTGTGACCGAGATTTTTCATCAATCTGTCAGCCTCGTCCACCGCTGTTGGGACGAGGGTCTCTCTGAGGCGGAGAATCTGGCAAAGTTTGGTAGGGATGCGTCTTCTGCGGGAATCGGAAACGACCTGGTTCTCAGCGTGGAAGTGGAGGGCGGCTCATTGACAGAGGGGGAGGTGCGCTCTTGGATTCGAAGCTCTTGGGACCATCAGGATCTGCGACACAAACTTCCCGTGGGCAGTCTTGAGGAGCTGTTGTGGGAGTTTGTGCATCAGGCGCCAAAGCCGGTTCTCTCTGTGACCTTAAAAACCCGCAGTCCTTTGACCCTGATTTGGACGCGCCAACACGTAAAAAGCTTGAGCTTGATTTGGCGGCGTCCCTTTTCGGTTCTTTTGGAAGAGGGGGGAGGGGCACGATGGAACTTGGACTTTCATTTTCAAAATCTGTTTCAGGCGGGACAAGGTGTGCTTTTGAAACGGAAAAAATTGGAAGGGGAGCTGGAAGATTGGGCTCAAAGTTTGGAGAAAAATAATTTTAAAACTTCAAGAAATGTCAAAGACTTAGAGCAGATGCTGGATGCAATGTTTAATTCTGTAAAAAAGATTTCGCCGGATCTCCAATCCATCGCTTGTGAAACAGTTTTAGGTAGAAAAAGGTTGATCCACGAACCAATTTCTACATGATAGGAGGGATTGAATGAGTCTTTTTAACAAGGAGAAGACGATGAAAAAATATAGCACCATTCTTTCGGTCCTCGTGGCAGCTTTGTCTGTGATCTTCATGGGCTGCGCAACAAATAAGCACAAGGCCAAAGAGATCGAAACCGAAATGGATAAAGGTCAAAAATTGGGCGAAGAAACCGTGGGTGTCAAAGATGGCAATATGGTCATTCAAAAGAAGCTGGAAATGAACGAAGCTTTGCGCCGTCTGCAAAATGAAGTTTATGAGTTGGAAGATCGAGTTTATGGCAACCGCAAGTATGGCAGCAAAGGCCTTTACGGGGCTTTGAAAGATTGCAAAGCGGAAGCGGTTTCACGAGCTTTGGGTGGAGACGGAAAATTGCGTTGGACCGAGCCCGTGGATCGAGTCACCGAAAAAGAAGACGAGTGGAACATTGGCTACGATGAAAAAGACAAATTGGTTGCAGTCTCAGAGGAATTTTTAGTAGACCGCATTGAGCGATTTAAAAAGTACCGTCAAACATTGATGAAGCGTCAAGACGAATACGAAGACAAACTTGAAGTGTGTGATGCGGAAGTGAAGGCCAAAAAAGAAAAAACGGCCTCGGACTCCAGCGACGAATAGGGAGAAAGAATGCACAGATTGGTTTTGACCCGACATGGGGAGAGTGAGTGGAATTTGCAGAACCGGTTTACCGGTTGGGTGGATGTGGACCTCTCTCCCAATGGAGTCAAAGAAGCCATCGCAGCTGGCGAAAAGATCAAGGAGGCCGGGTTTCAGTTTGATCAGGCATACACTTCGGTTTTGAAGCGGGCCATTCGAACTCTTTGGTACATCTTGGAAAAGACCGATCAGTGTTATGTGCCAGTGACTCGCTCTTGGCGATTGAATGAAAGACACTACGGCGCCTTGCAGGGTCTCAACAAAGATGAAACCCGCGAAAAGCATGGGGCCGATCAGGTCAAGATTTGGCGACGCAGTTACGACATTCCTCCTCCACCTTTGGATGAGGAAAGTTTCTTGGCTCAAACCAAGGATCCTCGCTACAGGTCTTTAGAGCCCGAAGAATTTCCACGGGCCGAAGCATTGAAGCAAACCCAAGAGCGCTTTCTTCCTCTTTGGGAAAAAGAGATTGCGCCCCAAATTCGCGCGGGCAAAAATATTTTGATCGCCGCTCACGGCAATTCTTTGCGGTCTTTGGTTCAGTATTTGGAAGACATGAGCCCCGAAGAAATTTTAGAACTGAACATCCCCACGGGAACTCCCATGGTTTACGAATTGGATGAAAAATTAAAACCGGTGAGTAAAAAGTATTTATGAGAAAATGGTTGATTCCCGGAATGGTGTTTGCACTTTTGGCCGCTTTGGTTGCTGGCAGTCGCCTGCTTCCTCATCCGCCCAACTTTACACCCTTGATGGCGGTCGCTCTTTTTAGTGGCGCTCTGTTTGGTCGAAGTCTTTGGGCTTATATGATTCCTTTGGCGGCCATGGTTCTGAGTGATGCCTTCTTGGGATTTCATTCTCTGTCGGGTGTGGTTTATATCGGAATGGCTTTGGCGGTTCTTTTTGGAGGAATTGCTGAGGACTGGAAGCCGGTGGGTGAGAAAAAGGTTTTGTTTGGGCTGAAGTGGTTGAGTTTGGCTTTGGTAGCCGACGGAATCTTTTTTGTTCTGACCAACTTTGGGGTTTGGGCTTTGACTCCCTATTATGAAAAATCAGTGTCTGGATTGGCGGAGTGTTATGTGATGGCCTTGCCCTTTTTGCTCAATCAGCTTTTGGGCACCGGAACTTTTTTAGGTTTGCTTTTGTTTACCTGGCACGGTTTGAAGGTGCTTTCGCGGTGGAGGGTTCCGGGTAAGGTCAGCTACCAACGCTACAAATCTTAATGTTAAAGCTCTAGTTTCAAGAGAAGTTGCTTCCATAATTTTCGAACAGTCCTCACTTCGTTGCGGAGCTCAATTTTGAAAGCAACTTCTCTTGAAACTAGAGCTTCACTCCTGCCGGAGTTTCCATAAGCGCCATCGCATTCACTCCTCGAAATTGGATGTTTGAAGTGGGTTCTTGTTTTTCTTCAAGTT
>DKGG01000014.1:11278-23665 GCA_002453155.1 Bdellovibrionaceae bacterium UBA6776 | reverse complement strand
ACAAACAACAAACAACAAACGACAAACAACAACAACAAACAAACAACAACAAACAACAAACAACAAACAACAAACAACAAACAACAAACAACAAACAGCAAACAACGGGACATATGAAAATCCATCTAGAACTGCTTGAACTTCGCGACAAAGAAAAACGAATCACCTCTGAAA
The DNA here is from genome assembly GCA_002453155.1 of Bdellovibrionaceae bacterium UBA6776. Lineage (GTDB taxonomy): Bacteria > Bdellovibrionota > Bdellovibrionia > Bdellovibrionales > UBA1609 > UBA6776. The sequence continues at coordinate 23,491 of DKGG01000014.1, read as the reverse complement.
TCTTGAATAAGCTTCAAGAAATGGAAGATGGACGGGGATATTTAAAAATGGGTCATCCGTCTCTTTTTGACTATTTGGTCCGAGGTCTTGGGTATTCGGAAGCGACCGCATACCACCGACAAGCCTGCGTGCGACTCTCTCGGGAAATTCCAGAAATCAAGCAAAAAATTGATCAGGGAAGTTTAACGCTTTCTGCGGTAGCTGCGGCATTCAAACATCTTCGGGGAAAACCTGTGTCTGAAAAGCGAAAGGTTTTGAAATCCATGGAACATAAGTCTTCTCGGGAAGTGAAGAAGATGTTTCTGGATCCATCTGCGCCGATCAAAATCAAAAAGACCGAATATGTAGACAAGGTTTATGTGAGGCTAGAACTGACCCATGCGCAGAATGAAAAACTAAACAAACTGAAAGCGCTGAAGTCACACAATCACACTTTGGAAAGTTTGTTTGTGGACCTGATCGAAAAAGAGTTGAAGAAATTCGACGATACGCAGTTTAAACCTACAAAATCACAGAATCCAAGGCAAATTTCTAGGCGCCTACGAAATGATGTATTGAAAGCTGCAAACTTTAAGTGCCAGTATCCAGGATGCGGGTCTGATCACTTTTTACAAGTGGATCATATTTTTCCCGTAAGAAGAGGCGGGGATCAGCAAAGGCGAAACCTCCAAGTCCTATGCGCCAGCCACAACCAACGCAAAGGTTGATCGGGACCTCGCTGAAACCTTTATAAGCGCTAAGGAATTTGGCCTTTGTTTCGCCAAAGAATCACCAATCTTTTAGTTCTAAATTGTTTGTATAGAAAAGGGCCTCCAGCAAGCGGGATGCGTTTTGCCCATCGGGCAAATGCTGGTAGAGCCCAAGGAAGGGTGTGTCCGTTTCAATGCAAACAATTTACAATAAAAGATTGGCGAATTCGCGATGGATACATCCTTCAAATTATAGGCGCCTATAAAAAATGATGCATTTGAAGTGTTGCAGGTTTCTCAAGCTCAAAGACCTCATTGAGCAAACCTCAAGAAAACAGGATGTGTTTTTTTAAAAGAAAAATTCTTGTGAGCCCATGGATGGGCGCGTTTGCTTGAGGAGGTCTTTGAAGTTGAGAAATGGGTAACGCTTCCTAGAAAACTCCAAAGATGGACGGGTCTGGAGTTATGGATGTTAGATCTTGAAAGAAGAGTGCCCGGAAATAGAATCTCGAGAAAACAGGATGTGTTTTTTTGAAAGAAAAATTCTTGTGAGCCCATGGATGGGCGCGTTTGCTTGAGGAGGTCTTTGAAGTTGAGAAATGAGTAACGCTTCCTGGAAAACTCCATGGATGGACGGGTCTGGAGTTATGGAGTTTAGACTTTGGAAGAAGAGTATCCGGAAACAGAACCTCAAGAAAATCGCAGGAAACACCAAGGAAACATCTCCATCCCGATCAAAGTCCAAGGATGTTGTCTCAAAGTGAGACAAGCGGGATCCGTGGTGGGCTTTTGAGAAAGCTTCCGTTAAAATCGAAGAGAATCGGAGCGGTCACAATCTAAATTAAAACCTCAAAAAAAGAATGGGAACTCATTGGGTCGAGCAAAGTTTTCCTCAAGAAACAAAAAAGTCTTGGCTGGGATTTTTTTAGTCTCAATGATTTTGAGTTTTCAAAATTGCAACCGCTCGAAAACGGTTGCGATTTACGATTCTGAAAGTCTAAAAGCCGAAAGCCTTTGCGTATTCAACAACAAAGAAATCATCGAAGGCAAAAGCGTCTGGGCTTTCAAAACGCGAACCGTTTCTGCAGGCCAAATTTGTGAATCTGAAAAACGTGTTTGTCAGGAGGGCAATCTTACCGGACGCTATCCCTATTCCACATGCAAAGCCGAACAAAAAACAGATCTTGAAGATTACAATCCAGCATCCGGGTCGCCGAAACTTCCTGCCCGTGAACTTTGGTTGGAGCCTTCTCTTTATTCGGTGGACACGTACAATTTAAATCTGCAGTCCGAACATGATTGGGCGCAAACCTTAAACAAATTGGACATTTTAAGTTTGGATTACACCTATCTTCTGAACGCTCGATCTCAGCAGTTGGAGGAGTTGGCTGAGGTTCTTCAAAAAAATCAGGTCCGCTTAAATTTCAACACTCAAGGTGTTTACGAACAGATCTGTCGCAGCACCAATCTTCTAAATCTCGGAAAAGCCGCCGCAAGATATCACTTCGGAATTCTTAAAAAAATCTTCTTGGCCGGTGGTGAAATCCACTCCATCACTTTAAAAAGTCCAATGAAGCGAATCCTTTATGTGAGCCCTTGCCGCGAAAGATTTCACGCCACTCCTGAGGAAGCTGCCCAAGAAACCGTAAACTACATGATTGAATTGGTTCGATGGTTTCGCTCCGAAGGTCAAAAGGATCCCATTTTTCATTTGAATGTGAGCTTTTCAGAATGGGATTACAACAGCCTTCCAAGAACCAACGCCGCATCCACCAACTCTCCCTCGGGAGATTACAAAGAGATTTTTGAAACTCTCCAAAAAGAGGTGGCGGCAAGGGGCCTTTCTTTCGAAAGTCTTTTGGTGGACAACGGGGGACGGTCCACTGGAGAGAGGGAGAAGCTGCTCTTTCAACAGGCAAATTCTGAAAATTTGAAAGTGATTCCTCACATCAATTCTTTGGCGGACACGATTTCGGCTCCGGCGGATCCGGCACAACAACCCTGTGCGACTTCCATTCCCAGTGAAGAGTGTGTTTATTTCTTCAGAGACTGGAGGCCACCGGACGATTTGCGTGAGCAAAATTGGCTCTCGGCGGCTTTGGATTATCTGGCAAGTTGGACCGCGTCCACCGAGGAAATTCCTCAGGGGATTGTGGTGGGCAGCTGGATGCTCCATCCTCGAAACATTTTGTCTGAAAAGACCTTTGGAACTTTAAGCTATGATTTTCTTAAAATCTCAGAAGCGTTGATGGGCCCATCTGCAAGCGGAATGTTTCAAAATCAATCTGCTCCCAAAGGAGAGGTGAATTTTTTCGTCGACTCCAAAGGCAACGCCACCTTAAGTGGTTGGGGCTATGACCCGGACGAATCGAGCACGTCCATTTATATTCACATTTATCGAAATGGAAAAATCTTCAGGTCCATTTTAACCAACCAGTTGCGGTTAGACGTCAACTCGAGCCAGGGAATCTCTGGCTTGCACGGATTTTCTTGGAGCTTGCCCGAAAAAATTGACCCTGGACCTGAGGAGTGGCGGGTGTACGTTCCCAATTACAATCGCCAAAAAGCAGAGCTTTCCGCTCGACCTTCGGTGGAGCTGACCCGAACTCCTTTTGTCCGCTAGAATCTTTGTCTGGAGAGGGCTTGTCATCCCCGAGAAGAGGTGAGATGGTGGTCGAAGTTTCTCAATCTTAGCTGAATTTGAAGTTTAAAACATGCCTCGATCCGATGACGAGAAAAGATACCGCGAGCTCAAGGCCTACACCGAAGAGGTGGTCAGGCAACTCAATGAAATTCGCCGTGGGCACATCCACATAGAATCCTTAAATATTAAATACGATTTTCCAGAAGAGGCCATTTCCTATCACCATTGGAGAAATCGGATTTATATTTTTATCGCGGCCTCGCTCATTGGATTGGTTGCGGTGGGATTCGCTTCTCTCAGTGACACGTCCATTCATCTTTTTGAAATTCTTTATGACATTGAGCCTCGTTTGCCCTTTGTGATCACGCCGCTGGGATTGCTGCTGGCGAAGTGGCTTACCGAAAGAGTTTTTAAGGGGGCCGAGGGCAGTGGGATTCCCCAGGTGATTGCGGCAATGACCCCTGGTCAAAGTGAAAAACTCCTCAGCTTTCGTGCAGGGATTGGAAAAGTGATCGGGACAAACATCGCGCTCATCGCAGGGGCCAGTGTGGGCCGTGAGGGTCCTACGGTTCAGATCGGAGCCATCATCGCTCGTTTTTTTTCCAAGATTCTTCGGGCGCCGGTGATGTATTCGGAAAGATCTTTGATCTTGGCAGGGGGAGCGTCGGGAGTTTCGGCGGCATTTAACACTCCCATTGCAGGAATTGTTTTTGCCATTGAAGAGCTTGGAAAGTCCTTTTACGAACGTGAGACATCAATTTTATTGATGTCCATTGTGGTTTCTGGTCTTTGTGCGCTGTCATTGAGCGGACCTTACTTTTATTTTGGTTCTACCCAGGTGGGCTTGATGGGTTGGGAGCAGATGTATGCCATTCCCATTGGGTTTCTCACCGGGCTTTCTGGAGGATTTTTCTCTCTGACTCTGATCAAAGGTTCTCTGTGGGTTCAGAAACAATCCACAAAAAAAGCCTATGCACTCACGTTTGTTTTTGGATTGATCATTGCGGCCATCGGTTATTACACCAATGGCGCAACATTCGGAACTGGTTACGGAGAGGCCAAAGCGCTTTTAGAGGGAACATCCCAAGTTCAACATTACTCTGCATTTAAATTTGTGGTGACGGCTTTGTCTTATTTGAGTGGGGTGCCTGGGGGGATTTTTGCTCCCACGCTATCCATTGGAGCGGGGATTGGAAGTTGGCTGACGGATGTTTTTCATACGACGCACAGTCAGGCTTTTGTGCTTCTTGGAATGGTTTCCTTTTTTGCGGGCGTGATTCGATCACCCATTACCGCGGTGATTATTGTGTCAGAAATGACTCACAACCATTTGCTTTTGCTTCCCTTGCTCATGGCTTCGTTGGTGGCTTACGGTGCGGCTCGTTTGACCTCGAAAGAATCCCTTTATCACACCTTTGCCATGCGCTATTCACCAAAGCCCCATCCGACTCCTGCAGGAGACCCTGAAAAACCAAAGGGCGACTCTTAGCCACCCATGTTTTTCATTCGGTATTCATTCAAGGCTGAATCCAAATAGGACTTTACTGGAGAATCAGGAGGCAGATTTTTCGCCACTTCTTTGTAGTTTTCGTAGGTATGGCTATTGATCAATGCCGAAGAGTGCTCAGCCAGCTTTTGCTTTACGCGAAAACTCCCTTGAGACAAAGTTTCGCCAATGGCTCCGGCGATCACCATTTGCGAGTGTGCGTCTGGATATTTGTTCAATTCCATCAAGGCTTGCGGAATCAGTTTTTCGTCGTAGCTTTTTACAACATTGTCCAAAATGGAATCCCTATTTTGGACGGAAGGAGGTTGAGAAGAAATCAAGTCCAACGCAGCTTCCTTTACGTATCCATCAGACACCTCAAGAAACTCGCGTCCAATTTGAGAGACTTGATCGTCTTCCAATTGGGTCCTTTGGATGTATCCTTTTAAGCGCTCAATTCGGCGAGCCAAGTCTTTCCCAATGGCAAACTCATAAGATTTTGGATCCGACTTGTCGTAACGACAGTTTTCGTTGTCGTAGCAGGATTTGACCCGATGAAGGGTTTCTCGATAACTCTCTAATGAAAACGAGGTTTTTTTCGTTTGAGAAATTTTTTGAAGCGTTTGAGGTTTTACATTTTTCAAAAGCTTCTTTTTAAGGGCTGCCATTTTTTTACTGCTTTGATTTTTGGCAGGCAGATTATTCGGCACAGTCTGCGAAGCCACTCCACGCTGGGGATTTTCTTCTGAGGTTGAAGTCAGCCGGAGAGCTGCCAGAATCAATGCCACTCCCACAAAGGGGACAATCAATTTCATTTCTTTCACTGTGCAGCTCCTAAGTCAGAGGATTGGATCCAGCCTTGTTTTCCAGAAGAAGGATGTCTCACCAGAGACCAGCCGGTGGAAGAGGTTTGGAGAATCTCAAGAACACGATCTTCGGGCTTTGCATCCATTTTGGGTCCGGGAACGAAGTTCTCGCTTTTTTCGCAACCGTTGGAATCACAGCTCATCAAGTTGGCGTAATAAACTGGAGCTTGAATCATAACCTGTTGCACGGATGCCACGTTCACTGCGGCTTCAACCTTGGCCCATGAAGCGTAGGTGGAAATGGGGAAACCTTGACCGGCATAGATGTAGCCGTCTCTTCCATTGTAAGAAACTTTGTAATAGAGGTAGTTGTTCGATCCGCTGAATTTGATCTCAGAAACTTTAACCACAGTATTCTTTGGGACTCTTTGAATCAATTTTCCACCAGGCGTTGTGCGCTGATTGATTCCCACAGAGTTTAGAATGCGAATGAGATCTCCAACTTTGGCGATTTCTTGAGAGGGTGCTCCTGCCTGAGCTTCTACGGCCCACTCTTTGTAATTTTTCAAGTCGCCGGCGTAGAAGTAGCCTTGTGAAGATCCAGAAGCCACTTTGTAAAAGCGCGTTTGAACGCCATCGTTTTTCACTTCAAAATCAAGGACCTGATACTCAGATCCATCTTTTAAAGTTTTAATCAAACTTCCCGCAGGCGATCGTCGCAGGTTAATGTTTTTGAGAACCTTCAAAGAAGATCCGATTTCAAGCAATCCGGGGATGTTTTCTTTACAGATTTTATTGCGGTCCAGAACTTCAATGGGAACTTCACGGTAGGTGGATTTAAAGGGAACTGCCACTTGAATGTTTCGCCCAAGGAGAGAGTTTATGCACGCAGCATCTCTGTAGTTGGGAAGGCAAAGCAGTTTGTCGTCATTGTAGGCGCAGAACAGTCCTTTGGAGTTTTTATAAAAGACATCCTTTGCGTAATCCACGTCAGACACTGGTGGAGGGGTTGGAGTGGGCGTCGGCGTAGGTGCCGGGTTTGGAGTGGGTGGGGGAGTTCCGCCTTCCACGGGACAGTTTTCTTGACCTTGGGAAAGACATCCGATGTTGATGGAGGCTTTACGGTTGGTGTCTGCAACGTATTTCAACCATTGCCTTTGGTTGTATTTGTCTAAAAAGTTTTTGTCATTTCGGGCCCAAGTATGTTTGGGATTTGTCCAGCGACAGATGCTTCCCATCCCGCCGTTGTAGGCGCTGTAGGCTGAGCGAGTGCGGGCCAACCAATTTGACGGGCTGGAGACACAGGATTTTGAGGGCGCGGCTTGCCAGGCTTGGTAATAGATATCCAAGGCGTAGGCGAAATGAATTCCTAGGTTTGCGCCCACACCATTTTTGATGCTGACAAAGTGGTGGCGGTCATCCACTTGCATCAAGCCGTGACCGTGTCCCACATCTCCGCGAATCATTTTAAGGTTGGTGCTTGAAGTGTTTCGGTAGTGACTCCAAAAACTTTCTTGGTGAACCAAAGCATAGATGGCATCTTGAAAGGCCTTGATCTCAGCCGCACTCACTCCGGGCTTTCGCGATTGAATGTAAAACTTTGAGACATCGCGAACGACGGGATACATCTCTGACATATATTTGTTGATTTGCGCGGTGGATCCCTTGTTTGGAATCACCACCGGCCCATAGATCCTCTTCATTTGATTGCGATCCACAAAAGGGTCTACATCACAGGAGTCGGCGTAGTATCCAATGGATCCCCAACTTCCAAAGGCCCGGTTTTTACAGTTCCAGTAGTTTGGAGTGTTGTTTGCCGCCAAGACGGAAAAACCGGAAAAGACCAGGTTGATAAATAGGAAGGCTTGAATTGATATTTTCATGAGATCTCAAACGGCAGGCCCAAACTAGATCTTGAGCCAGCTTGCTGAGCCCGATTTTAGTCTGGTTCGGCCTGTGGATATTTTGAGAACTGTCGATCTTTTTTTCTATGGACAGGGGCAAGTGTTGTTGATTTATTGGTCGTGACTTTCGGAGAGATTTCATACTTTTATATACACGCCACAGAATTGTCTTAAAGTTGTTCAAAATAAAGAGGATTTAAAAATGAGGAAGTTCAATATTTTGTTAGGAGTAATGATCTGGGGTGGGATGGCTGCTGCACAAGTTCAAGATTTTTCTCCGGAAGCTTTTGAAAACGAAGTGGTCCATTTTAAACCTTTGGAAGGATACCACTTTGAATTGGCTGCGGATCAAAGTTGCGAAAGTGCCAATGTTGTTTCGAAAGAGAAGAATGAAATTTCCTGCCAGTTTTTAAAAACGGGAACTTCCAATCTGGTCTTTAATATCTGTGACGACAAAAAAACTCGCTGTAAAACCAATGCTCTTACGTTGACTGTGGTGAATCTTCCCAAAGGGAAAAAGCCAGAGCCTCTTCGCCCGGGGCTTGTTGAAATGAAAGAACAAATCCATAAACAGTTGCTCTCGGGTTTTGTCGAAGGGAATTATCAGGAGCTCAAGGCTAAAGCAAAAGAAGCGGGGAAGCCTGTGTTTTTGATGATTTCAACCGATTGGTGTTCTTCGTGCAATCAGGCCAAAGAATATTTGATAGGCACCAAAGCGTTCGAAGAGTTCTCCAAAGGACTTTTTAAGGCCTATGTGGATGGGGACTCACAAGTGTCAGCAAGTTTTGAAAAGGAAGTCCCTTTTCAGGAGTACCCCAGTTTTATTCTTTTGAATTCAGACTTTCAAGAGATCAGCCGTTTCAGGCAAGATCTTACAATGGCTTCTTTAAAGGCTTGGTGGGAGAGGGTTTCCCCCTACTTGAATTCAAGCTATTCCGAGGTTCGAAAAAAAGTCTTAGCGCGTCTCGCAGGTGATTGGCTACAGAGGTCCAAAGATTTTCTGACGCTTCAGTTTGAAAAAGAACAAAAGAGAGATTTGGAATTTGTTCTTGAATCCGCTTTGGCAAAAAGGGACGGAGACTTTCTTCAGAAAATTTCAACCGATCAGGTTCCTGAGTTTTTGATGTCCTCTTGGTTGGATCAGCGCAAAGAGGATTTGATTGCCAAAGGAATGAGTGAGGAAGACTATAAACTGAAGGTTCTAAATGCCTCTCGGGACTCGAGCTCCTTTCCTTTTTATTTGATGGATATTTGCGGCTCCGAAAAGAACAAAGAAATTTGCAAAACAGAGACTGAAAAACTTAAAAGTCGCGCTGGCGAAATCTTAGATGCCAAAGATCAAAATGCGGCTGAAAAATTGGGTCGTCTTGCGGAAGAGTATTATGCGCAAATGAAGTTTTATGAGTCCCAAGGCGACAAGAAAAAGACCAAAAATCTCGCCAAAGACTGCGCCGAAACTTTTGAGAAAATGATTTCGTTCTCCAGTCTAAAGACTCCACGTTTTGCTTCTCAAGGGATGTTGGCGTGTGCAAAGGAGTACGATCTTTCCTTGGTTGAAAAGGTTTATAGAAAATTGGTGGAGAAGTATCCTGAAGATCCCACCTTTCTTCAGCGTTACTCTCGATTCTTGATGTCGGAGCGCAAAAATCTGGACCAGGCAAAGGTCTGGGCGAAGCGCGCCATGGAAGCTTCTTATGACTTCAATTGGTTTGGTTCCGCATGGGTCTATGTGGAAGTTCTTAAAAAAATGGGGCAAAAGGACCAGGCCAAAGACGTGATTAAAAACGCATACGCTCGACTAAAGCTTGATGGGGACAAGGATTCTCGATCGCAAACAATCCTTCAACGGATTCGCAAGCTGGAGGCGGATTTAAGAACAAATTAAGCCTTAAGTCAGATCGAATATTCCGTAGGATTTTCCGATAGATAGGTAAGCAAAAAGAAGATTTTTTGCTTCGAAAAAGGAAAATTTTTTGGATTTAAAAGCAACCCCAAAAAGCGACAACTCTTCGAGTTCGAAGGGTAAATCTTCGCACAAAACAGAAAAAGTTTTGGTGCTGGCTGCGCTATTGCTTTTGCTGTTCGCGGGTGGTGCTTTGTATTTTGATGATTGGTTGTGGAGCGGGATGCGCAATCGCAGTGGAAGCATTGGGATGATTGTTTCGCAGTCGGGGGATGTGCGTTTAAAGTTCGACGAGGAAGTTACATGGCAAAAAGCCATGAAGGGTCAAGCTCTTCAGTACAACGACTCCGTTTTTGCAGGTGACAACTCCTCTGCGGATTTGAAGCTGGGTGAGAGTCAGTTGACGGTCACTCAGAATTCTCTTGTGGTTTTACGTCGAGAGATGGATGCCAACTTTTTGAACTTAAACTTTGGGACCGTATTTGGAAAGGTCGCCAAAAATGAGAAGGTCTACATCGACACGGGGGCGAGCAAACCCACCCTTCTAAAAACAAACTCTAAAGCTCAAATCGTATTGAAAAAAGATGGAGACAAAACGACCCTTCAGGTGGTTAAGGGAACGGCGGAAGTGGAGATCAACGGCGAGGTAAAGTCTTTGGGCGAAAACAGCCAGCTGGAACTCCCCAAGGACGTGAAGAAAGTTGCTGACGTTAAGGTTGAAAAATTGGACTTGCAGTTCGTCGATCCAAGCCCCGAGGGCACTCTTTATTTTAAAGACCCCCAATCTTTAAGATTCAAATGGATTTATGGTGGAGCTCAGCAGGTTTCTCAAAGTCAAAAGTTCAATTTGGAATTTTCTAAGACTTCAAACTTTGACCGTCCACTCAGACGAACTGTGGTGGGCAAGACTTCTGTGGACATGTCTGTTTCTAAATCCCGTCAGCTTTATTATCGTGTCCGAGGAAATGAAGGCGAAGTGTCCGCCATTCAAAGCTTCAATTTAATCATTATGGAGCCGCCTCGTATATTGGCGCCATTGGAAGCTGAAATTTTTAAAACGGAATACCGAAAGGACCATCCCACTTTGTTTAAAGTTCGAGGGGATTCGGCGTTTCCAAAGACTTGGGCACAGTTGTCAGGAGATCCTGAATTTAAAACGGTTTTGGCCAATGACAGTTTTGATCAGACCAGTTGGTTGAAAGATTTGCCACCAGGCCAATACTTCCTTCGTGTCCGATCAGATTATGGGGAAGGTCGTTTGTCGGATTGGTCAAAGCCTCGATCTTTTAAAGTGAAAGAAGATTTAAAAATGATTACGGCGCCGGAGCCACAGTTGGCGAGAGAAGTGATCATTCAAAACTTGGCTTATCCTCCGTATTTATATGGAGCCTCAGATGAAGAGACCCGAAGCTTTTTATGGGAGAAGGGTTTCTTGAGAGATTATTTCGCGGACTTGAAACCATTTTATGACCAAATCAATATTGATTTGGGTGACGGGCGGGTTCTCCGGCAACAAGATGCCTCCTTTCCAAAGGGTAAAATTTATCCAAGTTCTGTCGGTTACAAATACCAACTTCACAAGGCGGGCAAACTGCCCAGTCGATGGTCCGCTCAAGAGAAATTGAAAATCACCTTAGAGCCTCCCAAAGAAAACTTGGTGGAAGTGGTTCCTGAGAAAATGAAAAAAGGCGGAAAGATTCCCGTTCGCGTGGGATTTACGCCAGTCCTTTTTGCAAAAGACTACGAGTTCCAAGTGGCCACAAATTCGGGATACCGCCGTCCCACGGTGGTTAAAGGCAAAGAACCTGAGCGCAATTTGAAACTTTCCGTCAATCAAGATTACTACTGGCGGGTTCGGGCCTTGGATGGAAAGGGAAAACCTATTTCTGGATTTTCAAAGTCCCGTCGCATTTCAGCCAAGGAAATCGCACAGCAAATGCGTCTGGCTCAAAAGAAAGCAGAAGTGAAGCGCAAGTTGGCCAGTGAAGAAAAAGCTAAACCTGAATCCAAGGAGGATTTGAAAAAGCTCACCCAAGAATTCAAACAACGGTTTGCGACCTTTTGGAGTTGGATTGGATCTGGGATGAGTTATGTGAATTACAAACAGGTAAATGAACTTGGGACTCTGGATTCGGAAAGTAGAAATGACAACTTAGGGCAGTATTTTGAGATTGGCTATGCCTCTCAAAGCGGATGGGGCGGAGTTCTTAGTTATAAAATCATCCCCGGGGAGATTGTGGTCGACAATGCAAGTTTGGATAAAGATACCTACGTCTGGCAGATGATGGCCTTAGAAGGTCTGATGCTCAAGTGGGCGCCTTTTAAAATTTTTGGAATGCCGCTGCTTTATGGTCCTCGAATTGGTGTTCAGTCGCACACCGTTCCTTTTGTTTATTTGAACGAAAGCGACTCCTTAGAGTTGAAGCAAAATGAAATGATGACCTTGTCTGCGGGACTTATGGGAGAAATTCCAAAAGGCCGTTGGCGTTTTCAATCCTATATGCGTTACCAATTTCCGTTTTCTTCAAAGAGTTCAGGAGCCGCCTCCTTTGAAGTGAAACCCACTTTTGCTTTTGATGGATTGCTCGGGTCTACGTACTATCTTTCTCAAAATTTCAAGGTGGGTGCCTTCTGGTACGGGCAGTGGCACTACTACAACTTTGTTTATTCCACGAACAGTTTCTCTAATAAGGGACAGGATTCTCTCTTCAACTCCACCTTAGATCTTCGCCTCGGCTTCGATTTTTAGCAAAAAGGTACCTGCTTCCTTTTCCGATATGC
>DKGG01000014.1:1384-10933 GCA_002453155.1 Bdellovibrionaceae bacterium UBA6776 | reverse complement strand
GCATATCGGAAAAGGAAGCAGGTACCTTTTTGCGGCACTGATATTTTCGTCCTTTCATGGTCACGGGCTTGGAAATTCCTACAAAGTCAATGATTTCAAAGTGTTACATAATTTTTCAAGGTGGAATGGATTGTGGATTTGTCTTTCATTGCCCAATGATTGGGCCTCGGTCACAGAGGCGGTTCAAGAGGAGCCGTTTCTAAGACCAAGTGAAAGAAAGGATTTTTTCTAAAGTGAAACCATCGAAATTGATTCCAAAGATCGTTGCCGGGGAAAAGGCCAGGAGGGCCTTTCACCGCGTTTCACTTCACTTGGCCATTCTCATTGGCGCCATGTCCATTGCCATTGAACAAATCCCCAACCTTTTTTCTCCGCAAACAAAAATCGAAATGCATGCGCAAAAATCCAAAGAAGATCCCGATCAACTTTTAAAAGAAAGCATCAAAGAGTCCCGCGAAGGACGGGGAGAAAAGATTCTTGCCAAAGCCTTGCCCTCTCAAGAAGAGAGTAAAGAAGTAGCAAGTCTTGAAGACCTTTTAAACAAAGATTTTCCAGGACCAGTGAAGCAATTGGTTCATTCTTTGTCTGTGGACAAATTGGCTCTTTGGAGCGTGTTTTCAAATCTTTCTTCCTATGGAAGTTTGGACGAAATTTTATCTCAGCCGGTAAAAGCCTATGAGCGAGAAACCTTGCGTTCCGAAAACTTCAGTGTGGCCTCTGGCTTTGATCAAATTGTTTATCGCATTCATCACGTCAGTGGTGGGACTTCCATGGTGGTGGCTCAAGTTCAAGGCGAGTCTGTGGTGGTGTCCTTTTACAAAGCTCCTTTAAATCCCGGCGAAGCTTATCAAGTTCAAGTTTTTCAAGATGGTTTGTGGCTTGAAGGCAGTGAGATGTACACCTCTCAAGTGGAGCAGTCTCTGCAGAAGCATACCGGAGGTTCTTCGGTGGTTCTTTCAGCTTCTGTGGGCTTGTAAAAATTATTCACCGCACAACAAAATTACTCGGATTTAGTGCCTGATTTCGCGAACTTGTTTCACAAGTGAAGCAAATTTAGGCACTTACCTTCTTCCATATTGACCGCCTTCCAACCATTCCTTGACCAAAGGCTGAGACTCAGTGCATAAGAGTCTTTATCCCCAGGGTCAAATGCATTTGGGGGCGTAACTAAGGAAATAAACCTTACAAAAGGGGAGAGTCGAATGAAGAATCTAAAAATGTTAAGCCTCATGGCCGCAGTTCTTTTGCTGGGTACTCAGGGCTACGCTCAAGAGACAGAAGAAGGTGCTGAATCTTCAATGACAATTGAAGACGCTGCCGGAACGACAAATACCGTTCCAGGTGAAGGTGACATGGATGACGTGATCACTAACAAAAAAATGCGTGCGGAAGCTGGGTCAAAATCCAAATACTCGTTTTCAACAAGTCTTGGATACTCAGGTGGAACAGTTGAAAAGCCTTTGGCTGAAGAACGTCCGAACATCACTCAAGGAACGGCTGCCACTGCGAAAGCTCTTGCATCAGCAAACGTAAGTGGACGTTACAGAATGACTCCTACAGAAAGTTTGTCTGCGGGGATTGGCATTCGATGGATCGCTCCTTTGGAAACAGATGGAGTTGAAGACTACAATGGCGACCGCGTGGATGCCTCCAACCCTTACCTTTCTTTCAATAAAGTTTACAGCTGGAGCGGAGTTCAGTCAGTGCTTAGTGCAGATGTGACAGCATACACAAACTCAAACCGACTGGATGAAGGCTATGTTGCAAATTTGGGAATTTCTCAAAACAACATTTATGACATCGGTTCTACAGGTCTCGGAGTAGGTTTGCTGGTTGCAGTTGGAAATACTTTTTACAACAAAACTGGATTTTACAAAAATGACAAAAAAGGCAATCCTTACGACTATGAAGACATTACTTCGGATTACTCTTTTGGCGCGTACCCTTTCCTTGAGTATGTGATCAACGACACATTCAACTTGAGAACCATTTCGGGTGTATGGGTTTACGAGCACATTCGCTCTGAGAGCAACGCAATGACCTTCGAGAAGAACGTGATCTATCAATCTGTAGGTCTTGGGATTTCTATGGGTAGAAACTTCTACTTGTATCCAAACGTTCAGTTTATTCCTGAAGACATCCGTGCAGACCGCACAAACGTTGCGCTTTCTGCAACCATCAACTTGTTCTAATTGCATTAGAAACAAGCAATGAAAAAGGCAGTCCTTCGAGGCTGCCTTTTTTTATTTCCAAGTTCTGTTCTTTTCCCTACAATCTTGTCTATGACTTCATCGATTCTTCGTCCGTTCCTGTTGATTCCATTTGCGATACTCCTTTCTTCTTGCGCCTCCAGCGGTGGGACTCAAGGCGCCTCCACCGAGGAGGCTCAATTGGACCAGATGGCGGCCAACGAAGGAACAGCGGCTTCTGAAAAGGATGAAGACACGGCTTCTGAGAATGGCATTTTAGAGCCCGCAGAGCCAGCGGATGCGATTCATGCGGAAGAAAGCGGGGATGAAGATGGAGACGGTCAAGAGACTTCAGACAATGTGAAAAAGGCTTCGAGCGGGGCTCCCCTTTCTGAAGACAAAAAACAGCTGAAAGAGCAGATCGAATCTGTGGAGCGCGAGTCTTTGGGTGATCCCAAATTAAAGACCTTAGGCCTTTATGGGGATCTGAAAGCCTGTCGAATGAAATTGAATTCAAAAGCTTACGGGGGAACGGGTGAGCTTTTTTGGGACGAGCCTGGAGATCGTTTGTCTGAAAAATGGCTTTCGGACAGTGATGTGGGTGCCAAAGAATTTCAAGCCACTTTGATGATTGTGAAGTTTCGAAGGGACTATTTAAATTCCGAGCTGAAAGCTTGTGAGCTGGAACTTTCGAAACGGACAAAGAACAGTGGTGAAAGTTTGGCAGTGAATGTCACCGAAGGGGACAGTGACAATGATGAAAGGGTGCGCTCTTACATTTGTCGGTTTGTGAAAAAGGGAGCTTCACTTCGGGATTTTTTGGTCCAGACCTTTTCCAGAGGGCTTTTGCAACTGGAACACTTTGATTTGGACCAAGAGTTTTTGGTGGCATCCTTAAAAGACAAAGCGGGGACTCAAAAGCCCCATGGGTTGATGTTTATGGGTTGGAAATTGGTTTTTGATCGAGGGCCACTCAACTTAGACCAGGTGATTTTTGATAAGAAAGATGCCTCTATGGTGGCATGGACTTTCTTTGAAAAAGACAAGGTGTCGGATGCCAAGAGCTGTTTGCCCAAAGACAGTGGCCTGTGGAACCCGTAACAAAGTTGGAATCTATTTAATAAGTTTGCTGAGGGTGACTTTCAAGTCTTTCAAAGACACTTCAGACTGTTCGCCGGTGGCAAAGACTTTCAATTGGCATTTGCCCTGTTTGAATTCATCCGGTCCTAAAAGAATGGCCGCTTTTAAATTTTGTGAATTTGCCTTTTTCATTCTTTTTGAGAGATTTCCTGAAAAGTGACTGAACAATTTAAAGCCCGATTTTCGCAAATCTTCAGTCAGCGCGAAGGCGTCCATTTCCAGATCCTGATGAACCGGAATCACCATAAAATCCAAGTGGGCCTCTTTGAATTGATCTTCCAGCAAAAGACTCAACCGCTCAATTCCCGCGGCGAAGCCCACTCCAGAAGCCTTCGGACCGCCCAATTGCTCAACCAAATGATCATAGCGTCCGCCAGCCAACACGGTCCCTTGGGCGCCCAGATCTTTGGTGATAAATTCAAAAACTTCATGGGAGTAATAATCCAAACCACGCACCAGACCACTTGCACTTTGGTAAGGGATTCCCAATTTTTCCAAGCCATTAAAAATATGATCGCGAAACTCCCGAGAGGACTCGTTTAAAGAATCGGTTAATCGAGGAGCCCCTTCCAAAATCTTTTGATCGCCTTCCGATTTGGAATCGAAAATTCGTAGAGGATTTATCTTTAAGCGCTTCTGGCTGTCTTCGGAAAGTTCGCTTTCGTAATTTTTTAAGTAACTTACGAATTTTTCCTTAAACTGCCTTCGAGATTCTTCATCGCCAATGGAGTTTATGGAAAGCACACAATTCTTTGCCAATCCAAGATCGCCTAGAAACTGATAACCCAAATCGATCACTTCCAGGTCGCTGAAATAGGAAGTGATGCCGATGTTCTCAACACCCAGTTGGTGAAACTGACGGTAACGTCCTTTTTGAGGACGCTCATACCGGAACATGGGGCCGTGGTAATAAACTTTAAATGGGGAGTGCTGACTCAGGCCATCTGCGGCGTAGGCTCGGGCAATGCCTGCCGTTCCTTCGGGGCGCAAGGTGAAACTGTCTCCGTTGCGATCGTTAAAGCTGTACATCTCTTTTGAAACGATGTCTGAGCTTTCGCCAAGTCCTCGCGAAAATACCGCGGAAGATTCAAAAATCGGGGTGGCCATGGGTGCAAATCCAAAATTTTGCGAGAGATTTTGGAAGGTGGTCAGGATGTGCTCGTAAATGTAAGCCGGTTGACCATAAAAGACTTGAGTGCCACGTGCCGTTTGAATTTTCATGATTGGTTCAATTTAGCAGCTCGTGTAGGATTTGAATATGTATTTTGATATTTCTCCCACCCTCAGCGCAGACACCGCCGTTTTTCCCGGGGATCAGAAGTTCTCCAGGTCCGTGAGCATGGACTTTTCAAAGGGCGATCATCTGGAGTTGTCTTCGATGACCACCACTCCACATATTGGCGCCCATGCTGATGCTCCCAGTCATTATCACAAAGAGGGTGCGCCCATGGATCAAAAAGATCCTCGCGTTTACATTGGAACCGCTCAAGTGATTCATGCAAAAGCGACGGGTGCAGATCTCCGGATTTTAAAACAGGATGTGGATCTTTCGAGAATTTCGGCAAAACGGGTGCTCTTTTACACGGGAAGTTTTCCGAATCCTGATATTTGGAACAATAATTTTTACTCTTTTGCGCCAGAGCTTTTGGAAGCCCTTGCGGATCAAGGTGTGGAGCTTGTGGGTATCGATACGCCGTCGGTGGACCCTTGGGATTCAAAAGGGTTGGAGTCCCATCAGGTTTTGTTCAAAAGAAATCTGTCTGTTCTGGAAGGATTGGTTTTAGAAGGTGTTCCTGAGGGAATTTACAAGTTGGTGGCTCCGCCTTTGAAAATCAAAGACGGAGATGCCTCTCCGGTTCGAGCCCTTTTGTTTTCGGATCAAGACTGGGCGCGGTTGTAGTAAAAGTCCAATTCCTTTTCCACGTCTGCAGGGAGTTTGGGAATCTGGGACTTCGGAATAAAATAAGTGGTCAGCTGAACAAAATCTTTAAACACCTTGTGTTTTTCTGCGGCTTCGTGAAGGTATTTAAATCCTGAGGAGCCGCCGGTTCCTACACGAGATCCCAGCATGCGTTTGGCCATAATGGCATGTCGGTATCTCCAGGTGGTGAAAAGTTCATCCATGTCTTGAAGAGCCATAAGAAGGCGAAAAGGCAGCTGAAGAACGGGCTGATCCCGATAGAGCTGAATCAAGAGGGCCGCATGAAGTGCGCGGTAGGAAAGTCTCCAGGTTCCCTCTTTTTGATCTTGCTTGTATTTGGCTTCGTCAAAAAGACTTTGAAAGCCTTTAAGGCTTTCTGTGAGCATGGCGGTGTTTTTCGCTCTTTGAGTGTCATTGAGTTCGGGATTCTCATTGATCAACTGGATGTCTTTTTGAAGATTTTCCTCCACACTGGATTTAAAGCTGCTCCAAAAATCAAAACCTTTCATGGTTAAGAAAGGAGTCCGCTCCAGCCATTTTTCAACCAGTTCAAAAAGACTTAGGTCTTTTTCGCTGGATCTCACTTTGGATTTTTCATCGTCCTTTAACTGCTCATCAAAATCTTTTTCGCTGAAGCGATGGCGATCTTGTCTTTGGAGCCCCAACTTGATTTCTAGCAGGCGAAACTGATGGCTTTGAAAACCTGATGCGGGGATCAAAAGGTTTCGAAAATCCAGGAAATCCAACGGAGTCATGGTTTCCATAATTCCCACTTGGTCCACCATCAACTTTTGTATTTCCGTCACTCGATTCAAGCGGTGAAGAATTAAGTCCATCCATTTTTCATCCAATTTTTCTTTCGAAAAAAGATCGAGGATGGAATTTACTTCCCAAAGAATTTGTTTGAACCAAAGCTCATACACTTGGTGGACGATAATAAAGAGGTGTTCGTCATGGGCCGTGCTTCCGTGCTTTTCACTTTCGAGCTTTTGAAGGTTTAGCAGTTCTGGAATTTTTAAATAATCGGGATAATTCATTTGCTCGCCTCATTTGTGTTTGAAGGTTGGGATTGGAGGAGACCGTCTTTGTTTTTTAATTCTTGAAGGCATTGGATAAATTGATCGGTGTCGTTGGTGGTCCAATCAAAACTGATCATAAGCCTTGCCATGGATTTTTGAGAATCCCAAATGTAAAAGAAGTGAGATTTCTTAAGTTCCTTAACATAATGTTTGGGGAAGCTTGCGAACACGGCATTGCTTTCCACGGGAAAGTGAATTTTTACCTCAGGGAACTCTTGAAGTTTGGATTTTAAATATTGGGCCTGATCCAAAACCTTCTCGGCCATTTCAAGGTAAAGGTCGTTTTGAAGATAGGTGTAAAATTGCGCAGCAAGGAATCGTGTTTTGCTCGGCAGGTTTAAAAACTGCTTTCGAATGAATTTGAGGTCTTTGGCCCTTTCAGAATCAAACAGCACCACTGCTTCAGCGCCAAGGAGTCCGTTTTTTGTTCCACCAAAGGAAATCACATCAAAGATTTGGGCGTAGTCCGAAAGTTGATGACCTTTGCTTTTGAGAGCATTTGCCAGGCGCGCACCATCGCAGTGAAGGTAAAGGCCCCTCTTTTTACAAAAATCTTTCCATGTGCGAAGCTCCTTCATGGAGTAAACCGTGCCCAGCTCTGTGGGTTGGGTCAAAGACACCTTTTTGAGCTGCACGTGGTGTTGATCCCCCTGGCGTTCAAACAATTTTTCCGCATCTTCGGGCCGAATTTTTCCGTCATAAGAGGGAAGGGGAGTGAGTTTTGTTCGAGCCAACACTTCAGGAGCCCCACACTCATCCAAGTTCAAGTGAGCTTGATCGGAGCAAAGCGCAGATTCATAGGATTTTAAAAAAGATCCCAAAGCCAGGACATTGGCTGCAGTGCCATTGAAAACGTAAAAGACAAATGGCTCTTTTTGAAAGATGCGCTCAAACTCTTGTTTTGCCAAATCCGAAATGGGATCCATTCCGTAAGAGTGAGCGTGGCCCCGGTTGGCGTCTAAAATTCCTTGAAGAATTTTTGGATGAACACCGGAATGGTTGTCGCTGCCAAGGCTCTTTGGAAAGGGAAGGTCGTTGAATGCGCTCACAGAGACCTCAAAAAGCGGTAGGCAATTTGAGCCGCCAATTTGGAAGTTCCATTTTCCACATCCAAGGGAGGAGCCACTTCGTAAATGGAGGTAAGGCGCACATCCAAGTGTTGAAGTAAAAAGTCATACAGAGGAAAAAAATCTCGAGGCTCTAAACCGGTGGGCCAGGACTGACTGCAACCAGGTGCGTAACTCCACGAAAATCCATCAATATCAATTGAGACAAAGGTGGGGCGATCTTTTGTGAGTGCTTGAGAGAACTGATTTTTAAACAGATCCACTAAGCTTTGAGAAGAGTTCCAAATCGCGTCCAATGAAAGAATTTGAATGTTGTTCTCGTTGCACCATTTGAGATGAGCCTTGGAATTGCACTGGTTTTGAATTCCAATTTGAATCATTTCAAAATTTAGGAATTCGCTTCGCAGACGGTAGAAAGGAGTGCCACTGTGATTTTCGGGATTGGGAGGGCGCACGTCCAAGTGAGCGTCAAAATTTAAAATTAAGGGCTTTGCATTTTCATCAAGGCTTTCGAGAAAGGCCTTCCCATCCGGGTAGCCATAATCGTGACCGCCGCCAAAACTCAAGCCCCTGTGGCCCAGAGTGAGTGCTTCTTTCATCTTTAGAAAGCCATTGAGGTGACGCTCTTTGAGACTTAAGCTTTCGAAGCGATTTAAGTTTCCAAGATCCATCAATTTAATATTTTGCTTTTCTTGAGCTTGAAGATTTTCCGGTGTCACCATCCGGTAAAGCCAATGGCGAATTTGATCGGGACCTTGGCTTGCGCCGATGCGACCTCCGTTGGCCTTGACTCCGTCGTCATCGGGGTAACCGAGGAGCGCGAGTCCTTTGTCGAGAAGTGGAGTTTCGTGAAAGGCAAAAACCTCACCCAGGCGAGGGTCTTGGGCGTCGCTTTTGGAGAAGAACACAGAGGTTGGAGGTGAGGCAAAGTGGGACATAGGTGTTGAACTTATCCAATTCGGACGGGATCATAAATACTTTCGTTTTTAACTGATGCGTGGCATAAATAGCTATGGCTCACATTCAAGTCTCTCGCATCATTGAAGCTCCTCGAACCAAGGTTTTTGAGATCCTTGCCGATCCGTCCAATCTTCACGATTTGCTTCGTGGAGAGATTTATGTGGAGTTGGCGTCGGCTCCAGATCAGCTCACGGCGGGCAGTGAGATTCGCGTGGCCATGACTCGCTTTGGAATGAAGCAGCTGGTGCGATTGAAAGTGGATGATCATTTGCACTCTAAGCGGCTGATGTATCACCAAGTGGAAGGTTTTTTTAAAAGTTGGTCGCACATTATGAAGTTTGAAGACCATGGCGAAGGGTACACCTTAGTGACCGATCTGGTGGACTACACTTTGCCATTTGGGATTTTGGGCAATCTTTCCGATGATCTTTTTGTCAAATCCGACATGACCCGAATTTTACGAAGCCGTTTGGAGCGCGTGGACGAATTTCTTTGAGGTTGAATGTTGTTGGGCTGTTGGTCTGTTGGGCTCTGTAGAGTGCCTGTTGCTTTTGATGCATTCCTTTTGAATTTCCCTTTTGGAGATTGTTGGCAGGAATTCTCTTTTGATGGACCTAAAAACTTCTTTAAATTTCGTTTGAAAAGGTCTTCTTTCATTTTTCGAAAATAATTCTGCTTCAGGCTAAGTACTTTTTTGTTTTAGCCGTATTGTTTAATACCATCAAGCCTTTGCTATGGTGGAGAGTTATTAAAGACAAGAAAAGGGCGAAGCTCTTATACGCGCAAAAGACATTCCCTATGGGGGCCACGTCCTTTCAAAGAATTTTTGAATTTGAAGGACGTGCCTAAACAACCTCGAAGACTCGAGAGGATGCCACCAAGGAGTTTCTTTTTTGAAAGAGGATCTAATTGAAGGTTAGGGGGTGGGTGGCAATTTTTTCCTGCCTTGGGAAACACGGTGTTCGAGAATCTTTTATTGAGCGAAAACGAAATTTTTAAATGCATGTATGAAAATGAAGTCTCTAGGATTGGGATTTAAAGCCTGCCGGCGGAGTCAAAAGTGTAACCGATGTGCCCGGTACAAGGTGTTCAATCTGTTTCCAGACAGGCAATTTTCAAAAAAATCCCTTTGCATCAGTGAATCTTGTTGACTGAAAACCCTTCATCAAATACCTTCGTTCACATGGCGCGCA
>DKGG01000014.1:649-1061 GCA_002453155.1 Bdellovibrionaceae bacterium UBA6776 | reverse complement strand
CTTCGTTCACATGGCGCGCACTTCTCAGATGTCATTGTTCAAACCATCAAGCCTTTCCTATGGTGGAGAGTTGTTGAAAACTAGAAAAGGGCGAAGCCATGGCCGCCCCATTGCCACAAAATCCTCCATGCATGTGGTGCTGAGATCCAGTAAAGCCAAGGGATCACTTTCCTTTCGAACCCCTAGGAACCAGAAAGCCATTTCAAAAATTGTCGGGAAGTTTTCTCAGAAATTTGGAGTTCAGGTTCATTCATTGGCGAATGTGGGCAATCACCTTCATTTTCATATCAAGGTCTCCAAAAGAAAGGCCTACATCTCATTCATTCGAGCTGTGACTTCGTCCATTCGTGTGGCCATTGCGGGGCATCCCCGATGGGAAGAGTCTTTTGTGGAAGGGAAGTTTTGGGATTAC
>DKGG01000014.1:0-309 GCA_002453155.1 Bdellovibrionaceae bacterium UBA6776 | reverse complement strand
GCCCATTTTCCAGAGTGGTTCGCGGGCGCCAAGGTTTTTTAAATCTGGAAGACTATATTGCAATCAATATGATTGAAGGATTGGGAGTGCCAAAGTCACAAGCGCGGTGGATTTTGGGCTACGTTCAACAGCGAAGAAGAGCCTTGAGGAATCAGCATCCCGAAGGTGTTGGGGAGGCGCCCTTAATTTGCTGAAGAACTTGAGGCCGAAGGATTAGGAAGTTTGGCGATTGGGCAGTGTGGCAATCAGTTTTGTATTTTCCTTTGAGGAAGCGTTTTTTAATTTTCTCAACTCAACTCAACTCAACTC
>DKGG01000060.1 GCA_002453155.1 Bdellovibrionaceae bacterium UBA6776 | reverse complement strand
TCAACTCAACTCAACTCAACTCACTTCTTGGACGATTCAAGTCCTAAACAAGATTTGCAAATGATTTCTTTTTGGATGGAATCAACCCAAAGCCTTCGCGATGGTTTGCACCTTCTGCAGATACTCCAAAGGATAGCTCCCCATCTTATCAATCAAAATTTGTTTTAAAGCTTGGGCGGGAGTTTTCTGTTCAATAGTGATGTAGTGATCGAAAGCGCTTGCAATGGCAATGCATAAAATCGTTGGATCGATGTCCTCTTGTCTCGCATGACTTGGGAACCCAGATCCATCCACATGTTCCTCATGAAGGCGAATGGTGTTTCGCACCCAAGGGCTTACAAAGGCCAGCTCCATCATTTTGTAGCCCACTAGGGGATGCTCTTTGAAAGCCAAGTCGGCTTCGGGACTGGAAACCTTGAAATCCCACGGGGATTTCATATAGGCAATGTCATGCAAAAAGGCCCCTTGGATCACTTCAAAAATGGGCTTTCCAGGTTCATCTGCCATTTCGGAAATCAATCGACTTCCTAGGGCTGCCGTTCGAATGGAATGTGCGGCCCATTTTTCTTGGAGCCCTTCCCCTAATTCCAGATGACAAAACAATTCACTGAGCCGTTCTTCTTTGGTGGAAAAAAAATCGTAAAACAAAGAGCAGGTGTTTCGAAGAACTGCGTAATTTTCTTCGGAAGAAATGTCTGCTCCGTAAATAACAAGAAGACTTTTTTGCTGCTGGTAAATGGCCTGAACCTGTTCTTGAAGGCTTTGTCCTTTGGACTGATGGAAGACGTTTTCCAAATGACGTGATAAGTATTGAATGAATTCCGAATACTGTTCTTTGACCACCAAAAAATTTTTTAAAGAATCCTTTTTACTGAGTCGGTCAATTCTTTCCATGAGGCGAACGTCATTTCCGCGGCAGTATAAAATGGGCTTTCCGGCGGCTTCCACATAGATGTCAAATCCCAAATTGGGATCTTTCAATGACTTCAAAAATTCCACAGGAAGTGAAAGGGTTTCTGAGATCGATCGCTTTAAGGACATAAGTCATCTTATCAGTCCTCATGGAAGCTTTCCAAGACCCAATCACACAGTTCCTTGAGTCTGGGCCATTGGCGAGATGCGTGTTCCACCTCATCTTTGAGTTCTGTCACATTTTGGTTTGCAATGACAATCAATGCGTTTCTTTTAAGTCCGAAGCCACGCGCTCGAGACAGTGGGGACTCCTTAAACTCCGACAACAATTCTTTATTGGACTTTGTCAGAATCTTTCGGAGGGATTCGATTTCTTCAGAGGTCTTTGAAAAGCGCACGGGCTCGGTCAAGGATTGCATCAGATCCTTTCCATACTTTTTCTCGTTCCAGGGGCATACCGTCTGACACAAATCGCAACCAAAAAACCAATCTCCCATTTGCTTGCGTAAATCTTGATCTGGAATTTTTTTAGACTCAATGGTCAGGTAAGAGATGCATTTTTTTGCATTTAGAATTCGATTTTCTTCCAGAGCATTTGTCGGACAAATCTCGATGCATTTGGAACACTTGCCACAAAAATCCAAAGTCCTTTCTTTGGGAGCTTCTAAGGAAAGGCTGGTGAGGATTTCTCCCAGGAAAAACAGAGAGCCCTGTTTTCGGTCGATCAGGCAGGTGTTTTTTCCAATCCAACCCAGGCCTGCGCGATAGGCCAGATCTCTTTCCAGAAGAGGCGCGGAATCCGTGAAACATAAGAATTCTTCGCCTAAAAATTGTGCCTTTAATTTTTCAGCGACTGCATCCAGCTCCTCTTTAAAGGTCAAATGATAATCCCGGGATTTGGCGTATTCAGCGATTCGTAAAGGCGTAGGTGTTGTCGAGTTTGGGAAGTAGGGTTTTGCAACGACGATGGCACTTTGAAGGCCTTTAAAATGCCTCGTAGGCTCCTTCTTGAACGGGAGGTGGGTTTTGAGGTATTCCATCTCGCCGTGATATCCCTTGTGAATCCAGTCCTCATAAGCTCCAATTGAAAATGGATTTTCTAAGGGAGAAAAGCCATAGTGTTCAAACCCAGCTTCTTGAAGCAGAGGTTTTAAAATTTCGGTGAAGGAGTTTGTCATTTCGAATTCGACATCCCAGTTTTTAGCGGCCATTCAGGCTCACCCACAAGGTGAGTTTGTTCTTCAAGTTGTGGATACTTTGAAGGGCGCGGGCCATCAAGCCTTTATCGTAGGTGGGGCGGTGAGGGATCTCTTGTTGGGCCTTGTGTTGAAAGATTTTGATGTGGCCACCAGTGCAAAGCCAGATCAAGTGGAGTCGCTCTTTCCAAAGACGGTTCCTATTGGGAAGGAATTTGGAGTGATTTTGGTGGTTGGAGAATCCAAAGATCTTCAGGTGGAAGTGACCACCTTTCGTAAGGAATCGGATTACAATAAAAAGCGCCAACCCCAAAAAATTGAATTCGCAGATCTTCAAGGCGACGCCTCTCGCAGGGATTTTACAATCAACGCGCTTTACTTTGACCCCCGGGAAGAAAATTTTGTGGATCCTTTTGGGGGGCAAAAAGATTTAAAAAATCACCTCTTACGAGCTGTGGGTGACGCTGAAGAGCGCTTGACAGAAGATCCTTTGAGAATCCTTCGGGCCCTTCGATTTTCAGCGGTGTTGCAGTTAAAAATGGATTCCTCTTTGAAATCTGCAATAGGTGCAACTGTGGGGCTTGTTAAAGAGTTGTCTAAGGAGCGTGTCTTTGAAGAAATTCAAAAAGTTTTAAAATCTAATCATTGGCTTGAGGCCTTTGATCTTTATGAGAGCTTCAAATTGTTCGAAGTGTTGGAAATCTGCCCGGGTCAAAATTCGAATTTGAAATGTCTTTTTAAACTGTCTAACGAGGACCGGAGTCAATTAGAGAATTTCGGGCTTGAAGAAAAGTGGGCAATGTATTGGAGTGAGGCCATGATGGAAAAGGTGGATGAAAGTCTTCAAAATTTAAAAGCATCGAAAGGATTTCGTAAACGGGTGCTCTTTGATTTGCAATCCTTTGAAGCTTGGTTGGATGAGGATTTGAGGCAGGGTGAACGAATTCTACTGCTCTCAAAATCCAAAGAGTTTGGTTTGGAAGCGAAATCTTTTAAAGAATATTTAGGACTTCGAATGCATGCAAAATTCGAAGGAGAATCTTTGAAAGATCAAACGGAATCCTTGGAGGACGTTTTTCGAGCCTATGAGTCTTTGGTGAACGCAGAGGGCGATCTTCCAAAGCCCTTGGTGACGGGTGAGGTTTTGTCTTCCCTTAAAATAAATCAAGGCCCCCTGATGGGAGCCTTGATTGAAGAATTCTATTTGCGCCAGATCGAGGGCAATTTGAAATCCCTCGAAGGTCTTGAAGATCAGGTTAAGGAGTTTCTCCGTACCAGCATCGAGGTCTAGTTCCAAGAGTGAAACCATCACTTTCCACGCAAGTTCCACGAGCCACGTCGTTGTTGCTGAGGCTTTCGTCAAATCTCTTTGTGCAAAGTCCACCTTGAAAGTAAGTGTCCAATCGGCACTGAGTGGCAGGGTGAGCGTTGTCGGTGCGGCTCACGCGGCGACGGTCAGGAGTGTTAAACTGCGGGTCTTGAGTTTCTTGGCGAAGGTCTCTGAAAAGTGCGGTGACAGACATCCCTGCGGTTCCAATGCGTGCACAAAGATTGATTTCTTCTTGAGTGCTCCACGCTTCACGACACTTGGAAACCAAGAAAGGATCCAACTCATGGGTTTCTGCAAAACGAGCATTGTCTTCGGCCGTCCATACTCTTCTTAAACATTGAAGACCTGCGAAATAGTCCGATTGGCCTTCGTTGCTGGCCCAAGTGCTGAACCATCCTGTTTTAGGAGCTCCGCCCATGTGGTGGCCCACTTCGTGACAGGCAACCAATGAGAATCCGTCTGCGGTGATTTCCGAATGACGGGCCAAACCTCCGTACATATTTACAATGTAGGTGGAACCTTGTCGTTGTGCGGACGCGTTCACAGTGTCGTTGTTCCATTGGCGAGAGATGCGCAGGCGGCCACCTTCTGCGGCAATCAACGGAGCGTAAACCTCTTCGATGCGATCAAGGACTTTGTTAAATTCTGCTTCGTTTAAGCCTCCGCCATTTTCATTCTGCACAGAAACAGAAATTTTCATGTCGTTTTCAGGCAAGAAACCTTGGCAAAGCTCATGAATGTGAAGTTGAGAGAAGCTGAGCGTGGCCGCAGCGGCAATGCCCAGTCCAAAAATATGAAGTCGTTTCATTGAAATCCCCTTCCTTAGGTATTTAATGAAACCGAGTCTAGTCCCATTCTGGAACCAAACAATTAATAAAGACGGGGATCTCGACTAGGGTTTAGGATTTCTGGACTTTGTGGCAGTTCCACGATGTTTTCGCCAATTGTGCTTTTCATCGTGGTATCTTGCGTCCCATTTCTTCCATTTTTCTTCGGGGAGTTTGTGACGGACCTGTCCGTTTTCGTCAAAAATGTCAGGGGATTTTCCAAAGAGAAAGTGAATGATTGATTTCATGGGTGCCTGGCTCCTTTAAGCTTTTCTACGGGCTTCTTTTCAAATTTAGTATGTCTTCCAGTCATTCGCAAGCTGGGGCGACGTGCCACCTACGATCACCACTCCAGAGCCGATGGGCTCTCCATAATCCAGCCGTTTGTTCCCGGTGGAGAATTCGATAAAGGCGCAGATTTTATAGTTTCCGTTGGTTAGAAGGCCTGCGCTTCCGCCGGATCCGCTGAGCCAAGTGGTCAGTGTGGCTTGAACAAGAATGGAAGATTTTGTGAGGCTTTGATTTTCGACGAAGGCATCAAAGTAAGCGTTTCGTTGAGTTTCGCTCACTTCACTGAGTGCGGTGGCGCAGTCTGTGGAAAAGTTTCGAGTGAGTCCAAGGAATAAAATTTCACCGGTTTCGCGGCATTGGGAAACCACTTGGGCGGAAGAACACTCCACATCCACATTGGGAATGGCTGATTGGTCGGAGCCTTCATTCTCTACGCAACCAGAGAGAGCAAATGTGGCGAGAGAAAGTGCGAACGCAAGATGGAAATATTTTTTGAAATTCATGGGGACAACTTAAAGTCCCACTGAAGAATTGGGAAGAAATTTTAAAAGGAACTATTGGCAAATGATGTCAGAGTTGACGCAAACATCTCCCGCTTCTTGGCCCATTTCTTCAAAGCCGGGTCGTGAAGGATCCAGTTGAGCCAGTTTGCGGTCGATGCAGGCATTCCACAGTTTCTTTTTGCTGTCTAAGGACAGGTCCGAAACGGTGACAGATCCGTCAGCGGCCAGTTTGCAGGATTGAGCAAAGCTCATCGTCCCTTGGCTCAAGATCATTGCAGCAGTAAGTGTATAAATCAGTTTTTTCATTTTCCCCTCCCAATTTGTGGGTCCTACCTGTTCTTAGAGCAAGAGGAGGGCCAAATCTTGAATCGCTTAAGTGTTTGAAAATATGGAAGAAAACCTGATCTGCGAGGGGAGCCGAGCCGGGCGCCAAGTTCAAAAGAGCCCCCATGTGCCCCTTGGGGGTCATCAACTGTCTAATCTTTCGCCACCTCTCTCATGGGGCGGGGAGTTAGAGGGTTTGGAGGAATTGGATGAGCTGGAGTTTTTCCTGCGGAGAAAGCAGCTCTTTTCCGTTCTCGAGGAAGATTCCCTCGTCATGTCCAAAGCGGCTGAGACCCGGTTTCCTGGAGTCGTAAAGCATTTCCCGGGAAGTTCCTTGCGGGGGTCTTCTCTGAGGGTAGCCGTTGCAGCGAAAATCAAAATCTGAGTTTGGATCCTCTGCAGGTCGCGCCCAGTAGCGCACGGGGCGTTCAGATCCTCTTGTCAGAACCGCGCAAAGGGACGGTGCGGAGTTGTTGTGAAAGTACGGCCATCGGAGCCAAATGCCTTCCAGGGGCGGGGGCACATAGCCCTCTTGAGGTTCAATCCAAATTCCATTGGCTTTGGAAATTTCCAAATCATTTAAAACTGTGAGGGATTCCATTCCCTGATGTCTCAATGGATCCGTTCCCACATCCACCACGGAAGTGCGGTGAGGATAAACCACCTTAAAAGTTTTCAACTGTTCGGCGAGTGAAAGTTGAGAAGACTCAGGCAAGGACCAATTTTTTTCGTAAACGCCATGGCACTTGGAGCAATGGTCATTGAAAAGTCTTTCGCCCGCTTTGGCTTCTTCAAGGTCGATCCAATGTGCCGGAAAAAAATCGGTTACAGGAGGAGGGGTGCTCGAGAACACGGCTGTGGTCAGTTCTTTGATGACGTCTTCATTTTTTGAAAGCCAATTTTCAATGACTTTTAAATCCGCACCCCGACCGATTTCGTTCCAAATGATGTTTGTAAATATGGGATTTCCAGAAACCACAGACCCGTCGGACAGCCAGCGATTTTTATATTTCAACCCCCACCAAACGGCAGGTTTGCTGTCGGCCACCTGATAATCCAAAAGATCCGGTCGCTTGCGGCCATCGATCTTTGTGGCATAGGCATCAAGATTTCGTTTGGCCAGCGAAAGAGCCACCTGCGCCAAAGAGGTGTCCAGCCCCAACTGCACAGGTTTTTTGGCATCAATAAACTTTACGGTTTCTTTGACCTTCCTAAACATTTCAACTTCTTCTGGAGTGGCTTCTGTACTCCATTGAAAGATGCGATCCGAAATGCGAGGGGTGATCTTTAAACCTCGATGGAAAAAATCATTGGCTCGCGGGAAGCGATTGGACATTCCTAAAATGCGTTTTCCAAAAACGGTGTCCGAGTGGCATTGGGCACAACTTAAAGTAAATCCTGTGCCCGACGGAGTCTCCATTAAAGTCAACCCCATGCGATGTCCCTGTTGGGAAATTCTTTGCGCAGGAAAATCCTTGGGCCATTGAGTGTTTGAGACGTGCGGAAATTTTTTAAGTCCTAGCCATTCTTCCATTTCATCAAAACTTTGAAAGGGGGACACCACGCGAAGAAGTTTTGAAACCCATTTCACCAACGGATTTGCGACCTGACCTTCCAAAATTCTTTTGATGGGGGCGTAAGGAAGAAGAAGTCCGGTGTCCTCTACGGGGTAGTAGAGTGCATGCTCATAACCCTTCTTTCGCGCAATTTGAAACTGTTCCAGGGACAATTCATAAGGATTGGCGCGGGGGTCAGAAATGTAAGCTTCTTCGGACCAATCCTGCGCAAAGGCTTTTGAGGCAAGGCTCAAGGAAAGTAAAAGTAGGAGCACAAAGTTCAAAAGTTTTTGAGGCATAAAAAAACCTGCCTCGCTCAATAGGAAATTTCAAGAATTTCCACTTCCAAATCCCCTGCGGGGCGACGAATCAAAACCACATCTCCCACATTCTTTCCCATCAAAGCCTTGGCCATGGGAGATTTCCAAGAAATGTGATTGGACTCCGGAGCAATTTCGTCCTCTCCAACGATGCGGAAGATGCGAATCTTTCCCTCTTCATCTTCCACTTTAACTGTGGCAGAAAAAACCACGTGTTTAGACGTGATTTCTTTGGGGTTTACAACCTGTGCGGATTCGATGCGGTCTCTTAAAAACTTGAGTCGTCGGTCCACTTCGCGCAGGCGTCTTTTGCCGTAAATGTAGTCGCCATTTTCACTGCGATCACCGTTTCCTGCGGCCCATGCGACAGTCTCCACCAATTTGGGGCGCTCCACAGAAAACAGCTGGCGGAACTCCTCTTGAAGCTTTGAAAAACCCTCGGGTGTGATGTAGTTTGGCGCTTTCATGACGTGGTTGACTCACTTTCAAAAACAAAAAATATCGCCTAGGAACTTTTCGTGCAAGTCCTGCACACGGGAATTGCGATGCTGTGACTTTACGCCCTTTGTTCCCAATTTTTTAGTGGGCTTTGCATTGACGGATTCCACGTCTCAAAGAATCTTAAATGAGATCTCCATTGAGAGGTGGCATCCTCTCGGTTTGATTCCGCCGGCTCCCAAAGATCCGGGGCGGGTGTGCGATTTTTTTGACCGAAACGCTAAAACTTGCAAGTCATGGGTCACTCGTCCCTCAGAGTGTTCCTCGTATTTCTGCTCTAAAGAATTGGAACTCCAAAAATCCGCGCTTAAAAAAGAGCAGCTCAGCGCACAATCCAAAATCTTTTTTGAGTTTGAGTTTCAGTTGGCTCAACAGGCGCTCTTAGCCAGTGGTTTTTCATCGAAAAAAGTTTCTCAATGGACGGAGGAATGGAATGCGTGGGTGAACGTTTCAAAAGCGCTTTCACCAGATCCGTGGTCTTTGAGTTTGAAGGATCGTGAAGAGGTTTACAAGACCATTTGGAGTTGGGTGCGGGCCCATTCCTGGGAAGATCTTTTCAATCGGGTGGAGAAGCCCTTAGCAATTCAGGTGGAATCTGAGGTAGAGATTGGCGAAGGGACTTTGGCCTGATATGAAGGTCCCATGAAAACCATTGCCGAACGCCAAGCTCAAGTGATTGAAGAATTCTCTAAGCTCTCCAATTGGGAAGAAAGATATAAGCTTCTTATTCAAAAAGGTAAGGCTTTGCCTGATCTTCCTGAAGATAAAAAGACTGCGGACGCTCTTGTGAAGGGCTGCCAAAGTCAGGTGTGGCTTCATGCTTCTTTGGATGAAAACAAGAACATGGTTTTGCAAGCGGACAGCGATGCTTTGCTGGTGAAGGGAATTGTGGCTTTGCTATTGGAGGTGTTTTCTCCGGCATCCCCGAAAGAAATTCTTTCATCGGATGTGAAGTTTATCGAACAGATTGGTTTGGGGGAGCATTTGACTCCCAGTCGCGCTAATGGGCTGATGGCAATGATCAAACAGATCAAATATTTTGCCACCGCCTTTGCTCTTTTGGAATCAAGAGGTCTTTAACCATTTGATCGAAGGCTTTTTCTCCTGAGCTGCGCAATCGCGAAGATACAAATTGATGAGATTTTGGTAGGACACACCGGTTTCTTCCGCCAGTTTTTTGAAATATTCAATTGTGGGTTCATCTATTTTAATAGTGATTTGCTTTTTTAATCGCGAGTTGTATGCGCCACGCTTTCCTTTTGAAAAATCATACTCTTTTTTCATTCTATACCTCTTCGTAAGTGAGCCGTTCTCGTTTTGTTGCTTTTCGTGCAGATGGGGTCGAAAAAGTAACTTTGAGCTTCGTCAAAAGAGACCCCATGTTTCTTGATGTTTGACGTGTTCTTTTTGGGGTCCCAAGAAAAGTTATTGTGGAGGCCGTCTTAATCGATGGTGGCGTGAATGCGGTGAGAGTCGTCGTTGTCTTCCAAAGCTGAAAGCAAATCGAAAACCTCTTGTTTTTGCTCTTCACTCACCTGAGTTTGATCTTTGGCTTTGTAAGACAACTCGGCAGCGCTCACATCCCAACCGCGCTCGATCAAAGCGGTTCGGATGCTGTCCAAGTCTTCCGGGGCTCCGTAAAAAAGCACCACGCCCTCTTCTTCGTCGCGCTCAACTTCGTTGGCGCCAGCTTCAATGGCCTCTTCTTCCAAATCTCCAGGAGAAGCGTGTTTTCCTTGAATCAAAGAAACTCGATCAAACATCCATGCGACGGCTCCGGTCTCGCCCATGTTCCCGCCGTTGGATTTAAATATGTTTCGAATCTCAGCCACGGTGCGGTTGCGATTGTCGGTTTGGCACTCCACGATCACGCCCACTCCATGGGGGCCATAACCTTCGTAGGTGACCTCTTCGATTTCATTTCCATCGGTCAATTGTCCGGAACCTTTTTTAATGGCCCGCTCGATGGTGTCTTTGGGACAAGAAACTTTTAAGGCCGCGTTCACAGCCATTTTCAATCGGGAGTTGGCTTCTGGGTCAGGGCCGCCCAATTTTGCAGAGACCGTGATCTCACGGGCCAATTTTGTAAACAACGCGCCCTTTTTTTGAGCAGCTTCCAATTTTCCTGCGGCTTTCCAACCTTTACCCATAGCATTTTTCCTTTATAATCTTGCAACCATGACGGTTTACACCACAGAGTTCCCGAACCCCCTACTGGAAGTCAATGTTTGGCGCAAGATGAAGGATATTGATCTTGTGGCCGAACAGGTTTTGACGCGTCCAGAATCTTTTCGGATTCCAAATCTTCCCGGGAGGGACGTGCCCCTTCGAAAGGAAGGCGAGCGAGACGGAGGAAGAAAAGGCCTCTCTCAAAAAGACGGCCGCGCGCGCTTGCTTCACGATTTGGTGGGCATTGAGCTTCAAGCTTTTGAGTTGGGATTAAGAACTTTGATCGAGTACCCCGAAGCTCCAAAGTTTTTTAGGGAAGAACTTTTGAAAATCACTTTGGAAGAGGCGAAACATTTAAAACTGTGTTTGGAGGCTTTGAAACGGATGGGCTATGAGTTTGGCCATTGGAACACTCATCTTCATTTGTGGCAAAGTGTGGCAACCAAGGAGCCACTGCTGGATCGAATTGTGATCGTGCACAGATATTTAGAGGGTGCGGGGCTGGATGCATCAGAGATGCTTTTGAACCGACTGACCGGAGTTGATGATCCGGTTCTCAAACAGGTTTTAAAAGTGATTGCCGAGGAAGAAGTGGACCATGTGCGCTTTGGATCCCAGTGGTTTCAGAAACTGGTCAAAGAATCGGGCGCGGATCCCGATGAAGATTTTAAAGTGCGAATGGATCGCATCAAACACCAAGTTCCGGCGCGCCACATTCCCTTGGCCAAGGAAACGCGAAAAAAAGCGGGCTTTAGCGACGGCGAACTTGAGACCGCGGAGGCCGTGCGGGTTTATTTTTTAACAGAGCCTCCACTTCCTCGCCGGTAAGATAGCGCCATTTGCCTTCGGGAAGGGGGCCCAACCTTACCGGTCCGATGCGAACGCGCTTTAAACCCGTCACTCGAAGGTCCACGTTTTCCATCATCTTTCGAATTTGGCGCTTCATGCCTTCTACAAGTACAATGCGCAGCTGCTCAGGATTGATCTGCTCCACTTTGCACCTTTTCAATCGCCGTCCTTCGATTTGCATTTGACCTGAGGACAAGCGTTTTAATTTTTCTCCGTTCAGTTGCCCTTCAAAGCGAACCAAATATTCCTTTTCCATTTCGACCTGTTCGCCAATCACGGCTTTTGCCACACGCCCATCTTGGCTGAGCAAAATCAAACCTTGAGACTCGATGTCCAGTCGGCCCACGGGGGCAAGCCCCTCCTTGATTTTAAATGAAAATGCGTTGTCTAAATCGTCCTGGTTGGATTTTTGAATCAGGTCCAAAACAGTGGGGTGATCCTTGGCGGTGGAGTGACTGGTGTAGCCCACAGGTTTGTTCAAAATGAGACTGGCTTTTTTGGCAAGTTTGGATTTGGCCTGTTTGTTCAACTCAATTTGATCCGACGGCAAAACCTTGGATCCCAACTGATCCACAATCTCGCCGTTGACCCGCACAAGCCCTTTGGCAATCAACTCATCGGCT
Organism: Bdellovibrionaceae bacterium UBA6776; assembly: GCA_002453155.1. GTDB lineage: Bacteria > Bdellovibrionota > Bdellovibrionia > Bdellovibrionales > UBA1609 > UBA6776. The sequence continues at coordinate 21,413 of DKGG01000060.1, read as the reverse complement.
TCTCTTCTGGAACACAGGCCCAGTTCGCTCATTCTCTTTGAGAGACGCACCTTTTGATCCAAAAAAATCTCCTTTTGAGTGACTTGAGTCCGAACACACCGCGTGGAGGTCGAATCTGATTTTCCAAACTGCGGACCCTTGGTACAATAAGAGAGTCTTCGAAAAAGAGCAATGAACGCTCTTAAGGAAAGGGGGCTTTGAAAAAATGTTTGATCGTTTGGCCCTGCTTCAAAGTGCTTTGGTTTTATTAGGAGTCATCGTTCTGATTGTGAGCGTGATCTACCTGTTCGTCGTGGACTAGTTGAATTTCATCAGTTCGAGATGAAAGCCGTTCTTTGGAGTTTCTTCCAATTCTATATGAGTTGCGATTTCGGATTTCCACGATTGAAAGCGGAGGGCAATTTCAGAAAGGACATTTTCTCCAGTGGGTTCTCCGGAAAGGTTCTTGCCCCAGTTCTGTTTGTGAAAATCGCTTAAAATATTCTTTTTTATCCAAGCCAAAAATTCAGCCTCTAAACTTTCGGAGACGGGCGCCCTTAGGGTGACCTTCAAAAAACTGGAGTGGCCATGAAGGGGTTCGCTCAATTGCTCCAGGCAATGGAAGCCGTGCAGAGAAAATCGATAGGTCTTGGTCAGGCTTCTCACGATTGACAGTCCACCCACAGGTCTTCAGTTTCAAAAAGTCGAATGCGACAAAGCTTCAACTTTTTCTCCGTCAAGAGAGCCGCTAATTTTTCAAAAAGAAAAAGAGCAATGTTTTCGGTGGTGGGAACTTTTTCTAAAAATTCCGGAACCTCTCTATCTAGGAATTTTCCTTGAAGGGGAGTGACGGAAAGTTTTAACAGATCGTCCAGATCTCTTAAGTTTAAAATCATCCCAGAAACAGGATCCACGGGGCCTTCCACAAAAGCTTCAAGCCGGTAGGTGTGTCCATGACCAACAGGAGAAAAACAAGCGCCAAACTCCTTGAGGTTTTCATCCTGAGTCCACGATTTAACTTGGTAAGAATGAGCGCAATCAAAATAAAGGGCTCGGGAAAGCTGCAAAGCCGGAGTCATAAAAGTGAAATTCCTCCATCCACCGTCCACAAGGATCCTGTCACCCAAGAGGACTTTTCAGACGCCAAAAAATAGGCGGCTTCGGCAATGTCTTCCCCGGTCCCCATGCGGCCCAAGGGCTGGGCCTGATGTGCGCCCTTTCGAGTTTCGCTGTCTTCCTTTTCAAAATGAAAATCGTGAATGGGTGTGTCCACAAGACCGGGGCAAATGGCATTGGCGCGCACACCAAACTCGGCCCACTCCAAACTTAAAGTTTGGGTCCAGTTGTTGAGTGCGGCTTTAGAGGCCGAGTAGGCCGAGGTCATGGCCACGGGCCTTAAGCCTAAGGTTGAGGAAATGTTTACGATGGAAGTTTGATCTTTTTTGATCACGTCTTTTAAGGCGTGGGTCAATTGGATGGGTGCGTAGAGATTGACGCGAAATTGGTGTTCCCAAAGTGAAAGCGGGGAATCTTCGAAAGATTTTCGTTCAAAAATTCCGGCGTTGTTGACCAAGGCTTTCAATTGCAATTGGTGCTCTTCTAAAAATTTTAAAACACTGATGGCAAACTCGTCGGTGCGTTCTTTGGACGAAAGGTCAAAGGTAAAATTTTGACTCTTGCCAGAGAGTTTTTTGGAAACCTCATTCAGGCGCATCTGGTCTCTGCCGGCCAGGCCGACGAAGTATCCCATTTCCGAAAATTTTTTTGCGATTTCAGCTCCAATGCCGCTGGAGGCGCCAGTGACCAGGGCGAATTTTTGTAACATAAGAGTTCTCCTTCAAATCTCAAGTCCAAACCTATGACAGAGACCATAAGGAAAACAAATAAAAAAACCGACAAGTCGTTATGAAGCTTGTCGGTTTTGGAGCCAAGGTCTTTGTTTGGACCTTTGCTCTGTGTTTGATTTTCGTGGTTTGATTTTTTAAGCGGCGCTTTTGTGGCGCGCTTGGAAGGCCATGTATTTTTTGTCAAAATCCGAAGGCTTTGACCCTTCTTTTGTGACCAATCCTTCTTTAAACCATACGAAATGATCTTGGCAAAAATTCATCCGAGAGGATTTTTTAGAGCAGCCTTCCGCCACGCAGCGAGTGGGAAGTTGAGCGACATTGTCGGGGCGTGGAGATTTAGAAGCTTCTTTTTTAGACATAGTTGAACTCCTTTATGTAACCTCTTTTCGGGAACTTAAAGGAAAATCTTTAAAGCAGCACTTTAATGTCTTATTTTGAGACGGATTTTTTCTGCAAGTGATTTAAAAACAGCTGATTCAGGGAGTTCAGTTCCCACCCCGTGTAAGAAGGGTGAACCAAAATTGAAAAATGCATCTGTCCCAGAGGAATCATATGTGCATCACCAATCAATTTCTTTAAGCCCTTAGAGCAGAGTTTTTTTAATTTTTTAGGATCAGATTCTCGCTTCATTTTTAAAAGCAATTTATCAAATTCTTTGTCTTTGAAACGGATGTAATTTTCAGGGTGTTCGCTTTGAAAGTTTTCAAGGGCAGCCAAACAGGTGGGGCGATCTAGACTCATCCCCTTTCGAAAAAGTGCGGGCGGGGAGGTTCGAAGCCACTGCAAGTAGACCTTTTGCTCTCGACCCTCAATTTCCGTAGGAAGGCTCAAGTGATTCTTCCACTGGCCTTGAAACCACTCTACGGCGCGCTTGATATCTTCTCCGCCCATTTGACTGTACGCAAAGGTGGGCTCGAAATTTTTGGGCCACGAGAGTTTTTGTGAGGTGGGTTTGGGCTTTCTCGGATAGCAGTCAAAGCCTGAAAAAAAGGAACTTGGGATTGGGGGGCAACCGGGCTTTCCTTCGCTGTCGAAGATTTTTTGAAAGCCCTTTTGGTCAAAGCCCAGCATCAGGCCCTTTCGAAGTTTCGGGTGATCTTTAAGGGCGGGGCCAAAGCCAATGTAATCAAAACGTAAGACCGGAAAGGCGTAAAAGTCCGGAGTGTTTTTGAAGCGGGGGAAGAGCTCTGCTGGAACTCTTCGGGCAAATTGGATTTTTCCGCTTTCGTAGAGTTGAACTGTTGTGGTGTCGGACTCCACCACAAGAACTTCAAGCTTTGAAACATAATCCTTGGATTTAAAGATGTAAAGGTTTCGGGAAAGGCCGTAACCCCCAGACTTCAAAACGCTTTTCACAAAAAAGGCGCCGTTGGTTGTGGGCGTGTCCGTGCCGCGGAATCTGCGCTTCCAACTTTTGTGCCGAGGAAAGAGTGCCGGGTGGACCCACTTGTACATAAATTCTTGGTCGTCTTTGGAGAAGGTCAGTTGAAACTTCTTTGGGGATAGAATTTTAAAACCCAAAGCGGAGTTTTCTTTTTTGCCCTGGTAAATTTCCCGGGCGTTTTTCAAATCAAAAAGCAGGTGAGCCTGAGGCGCGCCATTGCTCGGGTTGAGTAAAAATAAAAAACTTCGCAAATAGTCTTCGGCGGTGACTTCTTTGCCATCGGACCAGTGGGCCTCTACACTCAATTCGCACTGCAAACTTAAATGGTGGATCCATTTGCACTGGCCCTCGTCCGGCTCCAATTGATCGTCTTTGTTCCATCGATAGAGTCCTCTGGAAATCAGCGTGGTCAGGTAATTTCCGCCGGCCGAGGATTGCATCTGCGGATCTAGGCTTGAAGGATCTGCAAACAGAGTCAGTCGAAAGGGCTCAGGTTCTGCGTGAAGATTGAGGGGAAGGAGGACTGTTGTTAAAACAGAGCAAATCAGCAAGAGGACTGGCAGACGTTTCACAATGAGACAAATCCAGAGGGATTCCAGAAGCTTTGGGGAAATATTCAAAGCTTGCCCTAAAGTTGAACTCGACTCATGTCGATACGCCTTAAGTAGGGACGGTGTCTTCGAAAGGATATCAATGAAGGGTCTAAGGCGATCAGCTTTAATGGTTTTTTTGCTCCTGTTATTGATGAACTTCAATAACTGCGGAGTGTATGAAACTCCGACCCAAACGGCCAGTGATTTCACATCGCTTTCTTGTCAGAGCGAAACGGACTGTGTCACCGAGAGCAACCTCAATTTAAAAATCGAAATTTTGCCCCAGGATAATTTCCCCGTAAACAGTGCGCTGGAGGCCTTTAATATTGGTGGGAATTGCAATGAGGCTGGTTTTCAGAACCATCAGATCTCTTGGCAATTGCTTTTAAATGGGGTCATTGTTCGCCATTCGGGGATGTTGATGCGAGGGAAAACTTGGAACACCACCTGTGTTAATGGAAAATATAGGCTTTTCGTAGACTTAGCCAGTACGGGGGAAGACCCAGTTGATCGTCGAGGTTTGAAGTACGGCGCAGGTGCAGGGCGCGCCGCTTATGACTTGCGGGTTGAGATCTCTGCGCAGAGCGCTTCTGGCGGATGGGTGCGAAACACCAGTCAGGGCGGCACCAAAACCATCACCCTCGTCCCCCTCTAGAATCGTACTATTTAGTAGATCATTCGTACTACTTTGTGGTACCCTCATCTCATGATTGAAAGTCTTGTAGGAAACAAAACTGCGGAAAGAGTTCTTCTTTACATCTCAAATTATGGAGAGGGGCATGTCTCGGGAATTTCTGAGGCATTTGGCATTCCAAAATCTCAAGTCAGAAAGCAGCTTCTTCGACTGGAAGAAGGGGGAATTTTGGTGGCGCGAAATGTGGGAAATATGCGCGTGTTCCAAATAAATCCACGCTGCCCCTTTCGAAATGAATTGGAAGCGCTCCTTGAGAAAATTTTAAGACTGCTTCCAGAAAAAGAGAGGGAAACCTTTTACAGAGATCGTAAGCGACCCCGAAGAACGGGCAAAGCTCTATGAGTCTTTTTCACATTGGAATGTCTCTTCAGGAATTTGCAATCGCACTTGCTCGGACTTTGGAGAAAAAGGGAATTGGAGTGATTCTTACGGGCGGAGCTGTTGTCGCGATTTATTCCGAAGGAAAATACGTCTCCAAAGATGTGGATTTTATAAGTTCAGAGGATCATGAGGTGATCAAGGCAGCGATGATTGAGCTTGGTTTTGAAAGTCGCGGGAAAGATTTTTTTCATCCTGAGTCTCCCTTCTCGGTGGAGTTTCCAGGCTACGCTTTAATGATCGGAATGGAGCCGATGAAGCCCGCCGGAAAATTGAAAGAGGAAGGATTTGCTCTCAAACTCTTGTCACCCACTCAATGTGTAATGGACCGGTTGTCCGCTTATTATCATTGGAAGGATCCTCAAAGTTTAGAGCAGGCGATTCTGGTGGCACAGGCGCAGCCCATAAAGCTCAAGCAAATCAAAGAGTGGTCTGAAAGCGAAGGGATGATTGATCGATACGAAGCCTTTTTAAGGGCATTGAGAGATAAGAGATAACCCTTCTGATGTGGGCGCCCTGAAAACTCAACTAGTCCTTCGTACGAAGGCCGGACTCTTGAAGAGCGGTGTCCACGTAGCTTTCCCACTGGGGAAGGCCCTCAAGGCTCAAATCTGGAAACTTCAAATGCCGCAGTGGAAACTGTCGAATGTAGGTGGCCTTCAGCTCCACGGGCACGTGAGGGCGGTCGTTGAAATACGACAACACATGGGCGAATCCGCTTTTCACATGAAGCGTGTCAGAGATCTCTGGAAGCAAAAAGTGGTTGATGACCTGACGGGCCTGTTCTTTTTGAGAGCTTTTGGAACCCACTCCAATCAAAAGAAACCAAATGTTCGAACCATCTTCCAATGCTTCAAAGTTAAAGTTCTTCTTTAGGAGTTCGGAGTCCGCAATTTGCGAGTTGGACACCTGAAAAACCTCGCGGGATTTTAATTCCTCCTCAGTGAGCTTTTTTCCCGGGTGATGGATGGAGCCCAGGCGAGAAATAAATTTTTCCACATCGGATTTGGGGTCTCGATTGTAGCGTCCTTGTTTTTGAGGATCGATTTCCAAGTCCTCATCCTTCATGCGCACATACATTTCAAGGCTGGGGTGGTTCATGGAGAGTTGTTTGCCGTGACCGGGCCAAAGGTTCTTCCAGGAGTGGGGAAGTTTGGAGTCTTTTTTAAATGCATATCCATTCAAACTCCAGCCCAAAGGCACAAAGTGAGTTTGCTGTTCGTCAAAGGGCAGGCCGCGAAATTCCGGAGCCACTCTTTTTAAACCCTCAAGTTTCATGTAATTGAAATTGTCCAACCATTGGGTTTCAGAAAGGTCTTTGGCCAAAAAAGAATGGGCGCAGATCAGGTCGTACTCGCCTTGGGAGTTTGCAAGAAGGCTTAAATATTTGGACCAGTTTTCGAAGTCTTCCCGAACAATAGAGACGTTGAGTTCTTTTTCGATCTGATCCAAAGCCGTTTGAGGGATCCACTCTTCTTTGCAGAGCATACGCAGAGATTTCTTGGAAGATTCCGTTTGAAACAAGGGGCCCTTTTGAAAGCCCCAGAAAATTCCCGCAGCAAAAAAAACGGCGGCGCTGATAAAAAGCGCCTTCTTGTAGAGGTTCATTCCCCTACATTAGAAGGTTACTTCTTTGGGGTCAAAGGTCACGTTGATGTCTGAGCCAGATGGGGGGACGTGGCCTTCGGAAAATTGAATGGCGTTTGAAGCCTCAATGTAGGTCCAGTCGCTGGCTGGAAGTTCCGCACCGTCCACAAACACTTTAATGGTTGAGGGGACAGGATTGGCTCCGCCGAGGCTAAATTGTGCAGCCAATTGGACAATGTTTCCGGCCAAGCCATCCAATTCATTGGCAAAATCACCGCAAAGATTGGCTCTTTTTCCGCCGGACTTGTCGACCAACTCGTGAATGCGAAGGGGAACTTTAGAAACTGCGTGCAATTGACCGGCACAGGTGGGGTCATTCAAATCCTGAATGGTCACCGAGTTTACGCTGTAATTGCGTTTTTGCTCCGAGGAAAGCGTGAGGTTGTCCAAGTACTCTTTGTAAGAATCCACAGTGTACAAAGTGGGGTAGCTGTAGTTTTCGACCAGGGTGTTTCCAGGGTGAGAGAAGTCCTCTTCGTCGGTCACAATGATCACGGCGAGGAACACCCCAGGTCTTAGGAAGCCGGCATTCAGTGAACTGTTCAAGGCAGCTTTCATACTTTGAAGGCTGCGCTCGTCACCGCTTCCGCTGGTTCCCTGCATGATGTTGGTGATGAAATTGTTGTGAAGATTTGGAGTGAGCGGATTCAAGATGTAGTAGCCCGAGTGAGTGGCTCCAAGTCCATCGCGGAACCTAGATTTGTACTCGGCGGGCAAGTTTTCCCAATAGGGGTTGTTCACGTCATAGTCTTGGGAGTGTTCAGGAAGACCTTTGAAGGCATCAGAGGTTGTGACCGCAATGTTAAAGTCAAACTTTGCATTTTCGAAATTTTGAATAAAGGACGGAAAGTTGTCCGCAAGGTTTTGTTGAGAAGGGGCCATGGATCCAGAGTTGTCGATCACCCACAGCACGTCCACCTTGTTGTCTTGAGTGGCTTGGCTGAACTCTTGATTCGTAGAAAGAATGGAATAAGAGGCTTCCTTTGGAGAGCATCCCACTCCCAAAACAGAAACAAGCAATGTGGCAAAAATCATTTTTGTCTGAAATCGCATAGCGCCTCCTTATTAAGGCTTTAAAAACGTTTGGACCGGAGAGGGGGTCTGGAGCAGGCGCGTACATGCAATTAAGAGTTTTATCGATCAAAGCCCAGTCTGGCTAAAGGGAAGTTGATGGGAAAGACTCTATTCAAAATGAATTATGACTCGGCGAATATTTTTGCCGAAAATGTCCAACTTTTTGATAAACTAAAACTCAGGTTCTATTGGGCCTAGAGAGGAGGTGGTGCGTATGAGTTATGACATGTGTACGCAACAGGAGGTGACCGCTTCTTAAAGTGTTACTTTATGAAACGTTTCATAAAGACACTTTAAGATCTCGGTGACTTTTTGTTGCATAAGATCTCTAGGCCAGAATCTGAAAAACGGTTCTGGCCTTTTTTTATTTCACTCTCCACTAGACCAAAGACCTAGACTTTTTTGCGAGGACAAAATCACTTGTCTCGCCCCCAGACTTTTTCCTATGCTTTGAAATGTGGGGGGGCGATGGAAGGCAGGAAACCTCGTATGGAAGCAAGGATGCTTCCCATCGCCTTTTTTCTTTAGGCGCTCAAAGCCATCCCACAAATCTCAAATTTAACTTTAAAATCGATCAGTCCTCCGCAGCCGCATTAACGCACCAAAATCTGTAATCCGTGCGTTGGCGGTGACAAAGATCGGCGCATTTAAAGAGCTTTGGACAAGAGCTACAAATCCCTAGGGTTCAAATCAAAATTAGAGCATTAGAGGGGCTGCGGGCTGGCCTCGGATTCGCAACCCTTTGAGGACGGACAAAGGGAGCTCTATGAAGATTGCAAATCAAACCTCTGGAAAAGGCCGAAATTCAAAGTTTCTTCTTTGGGGGGCTCTTGGAGTTTTAGGTGCGGCGGTTGTCGGGTGTGCTCCCGCTTTCGAGGCTCAAAATCCCGTTGTGAAAAATGGCTCCACGATTTTGGATCAGCCCTTTGATCCGAAAGTTCCCACTCCAAAATTAGAAATGGACAATGCCGGCAAAAAATCTCAAGCCGCTCTGATGGATGAAAAACCCTTCTTCGAAGGTAAGAAAACCATCGAAGTTAAACCCTACAAAGCTCCCCCCAAAGCCGTTCAAAAAATTGAAGAAGAGCGAAAGTATTACGGCCAGCCCACCAGCGGAATTCATTTGGCGGAAAAGGCTCAAAACTTTGAATTGAAGGGCTTTAGTTTCACTGTGGATTTGGATCAAAAGAAAATGCGCTTCAAAGGGCAGCTGAATAAAAACGGCGAGCTTTTAGAGGCCATCGATCTTGAGGGGACTTTCAATCCCGGAGCCACCCTTTGGTCTTCGAATGATCTATTTCCCATCGATGAAAAACTGCGCTCCGAAAGACGGATTCAGGCCACTGCGATCTGCTTAGATGTGAATGTGTGTGAAAAGGTCGCCGTGAGGTTTTACTACCTGTACAACGGAGAAGTTTTGGAACTTCACTTTGAGCGCGGAGCGGTCTCTGTGGGAGCGCGTCCTCCACTCAAAGACAAAATTAAAAATCCCTCTGAAACAGAAGAACCTCTTGAGCCACCCACAGAGTTGGGTCCGCAAGAAGTTTTAAGTGATTTGGGAGAGCTTCAAGAGGTGGATGCCGGTGAAGAAAATGATGATGTCTATTTGGACTTTTTGTCTCTTGATCACCAAGCGGTGCCTGTTCAGCCCGGCCAGCCAAAAGCAAAAGAGGGCGGCGATGATGAGCTTCTCCCTCCGGATCAAGATGCAGAAGATGTGGAGGAAAACTCCGGCACAGATTTTAAAGCCGCACTGTTGGCGCCGGGGCCCACGCAAACTCCCGCACCCAAAACTTCTTCGGACTTCGCCATTCGTGGGATCGAAAAATTTGCCACGGACATTTTAACCCGCTCGGTTCCTCAGGCCATGAGACTTTACAACCGAGGCTCCCTGGTTCGCGCCTCCACCTTTCCGTTGGACGCGGACGGGGTCACTCGAAGGGATAGAAGTTCTCGAAATCCCGTTTATGCGGCGGACATCACCATTCAGTACATTTTGGAGGCGGCAAAGGCCACGGAAGCCAAGTACCCCAATCGTCCCCCCATTTCGGTGGGCCATTTGTCTGCGAAGAATGGAGGGCGTCTTGGGCGCCACAAGAGCCATCAAAACGGACTGGATGCGGACATCGCCTTCCCTCATAAGACCTCTTATACGCGGTCTTTTTGGGTGGCCTATGATCCGAAGTCGGGCCGTCACAGCAACAAGTTGGATGAGGAGCGTCTGTGGGAGTTTTCCAAGCAGCTGGTCTGTGCAAAGTACAATGGAAGCTCTCCGATCAACGCCATTTTTATCGACAGGCACATCAAGACCCGCATGTGCAAATATGCTAAAAAGATAGGTGAGGATTTGAGTGGAAACTCCTGCGGAGCCAGAACTTTGCGCTCTTACTACCATGTGGGGGGTCACCACCATCACATCCACGTGCGGTTTCATTGCCCGGGAACAGAGGGCTGTACCCCGCGACCATTGCCTCGAAAGGGCCTGGGCTGCTAATTTGCCATTAGCTCTTGACTCAAGGCCCCCAAGTCCATTAGGTTTCTATGCTTTAGCGAAGAGATTCGACTTCTAAGCGAGAAAAGCGGGAGATTCATGGCAAAGTTGAGCATGGTTAAAAAGAACGAACGACGTAAAAAGCTTTCTGACAAGTGGGGCCCTATTCGTGCCGAACTTCGTAAAAAAGCTGTAGATATGAAACTTTCTGATGAAGAGCGCGATGCCGCTCGATTGAAACTTCAAAAAATGCCTCGTGACACTTCACCCACTCGAGTGGTGACCCGTTGTCATCTGACAGGCCGTCCTCGTGCCGTTTACAGAAAGTTTATGCTTTCTCGTTTGGCGTTTAGAGAATTGGCTCACAAAGGTCTTCTACCTGGAGTGACCAAGTCTTCTTGGTAAGACCCGTCTGATTTAAAAATTTTGAGATTTGTTTTAAAGGCTTCTGACTCAGAGGCCTTTTTTTATGCCTCCAATTTAACGCACCGATTACAGATTTCGAAGCTGGTCTTTTTTGGGGGCACCTTTCTCTTCACCCGTCGTGTCATGGGAGAGAGGAATCCTCGAGTTAACGCATCTGTGCTACCAAAAGGTGCGTGGCGCCTAAATGAAATGCCTAAATGGGAAGAGGAGAGTGCGATGTTCAAAGCGATGATGTTGGCTTGGGTATTGATAGGGATGGTGGCTTGTGCGTCCAAGCCGGTGGACTGGGCGCAGGTTGAAAGCCAGTTGGTCTCAAGCTCTCAATCTCAAAAATTCGGAGCCCTTCCCATTCTTCAGGGGCCGACCTCCCCCACGGAAACAGTGTTTCGCGTCCTTCACCCCAAAAAAGACTCCTACCGATATTTTATCCAAGGGAAAACTTATCAGCACTGGGTGGACCCACGCACCCAAGCTCTTAAATATCACTCAGATCAGGTCATGGATGAGTTCCGCATAGAGGTCAAAGGTGATCAAAATCCCTTAAAGCTCTACGTTCTTAAAAGTTCCGGAGAGCTTGTGGACACTCGGGAATTTTCATTTCTCCCTGCGAAACAAAACAATCTGAAAGTGGTGATTGCCTCCTGCATGGACGATCAATTCCCAGAAGTTCAAAAGATCATGTGGAACCACGTGTGGGAGAAAAATCCCGATGCGCTCTTTTTGATTGGCGACAATGTCTATGCAGATGCCCATTTGGATGTGCTCACTCACAAAAAAATAAAGCCCGGAGACGGCGAAGCTTATAGAGCTTTGATTACTCCTAAAAACCTAGAGGGACGCTACATCCAAACTCGACAAGATCTACTGAATTTTCGAATGAAAAAACTGATCCCCACTTTTAGCGTTTGGGATGACCATGACTATGGAAGCAACAATGGCGGCGAAGATTTTGCTTACAAATCTGAAGTCACAAAATTCTTCACTCAGTTTTTTCCGGTGGAAAATCTGGGGAAAAGCTTTGCGGAAAAAGGTCCTGGGGTGTCTTCGGTGATTCGATTTTCAAAAGTGGATGTCTTTCTTTTGGATGATCGCAGTTTCCGCACGTCTCAAACTCACTTTGGCAAAGAGCAATCAGAGTGGTTGTTTCAAAATCTAAACCCTAAAAAACTGAGCGTTCTTGTGAGCGGTGATCAGTGGTTTGGCGGCTATCACAAATTTGAATCTTTTGAAGGAAACCAACCTGAAGATTTTAAAAATTTTCTTCAAAAGCTAAAATCCAAAAAAGCCAAAGTGTTTTTTGTCAGCGGAGACAGGCACTTAACCGAAATCATGAAAGTTGCAAAAAAACATACGGGCTTTAAAACTTTTGAAGTCACCACCAGCGGCATTCACGCCAACATGTACCCAGGCGCATTCAAAAGGGATCCCAGCCCCAATCAGTTGATTGGAGTGGACGGGGAGTTTAATTTTTCCACATTCACTTTCCATTCAGGTCCCAGCGGAAAGTCGGTAAAAAGCATCGAGGTCGAGTCTCAGGGCAAAGACAAAGTGTTGTTTCGAAAGACGTTGAAAATCACTCGATAGCAGATCTTTAAGACCAACGGCGAGTCAAAATTCCCCTTGAAAATTCCGATGAAGGCGTATGCTCAAACGTCTTCGTGCGGAAAAAATCTTTTGGCAAATGCTCGGCAAATGGACCGGTGGTTCCACCGATGTGGAGCGTTTGGAGTTTCTAAGAGGTTTGCCGTTTTTCAAAGACCTGTCATTCTGGCAACTTCGCCGCATTTCTGAAGTGATGTTCGAGCGCACCTATGACCGCGGAGAAAGCGTTTTCACTCAAGGGCAGCCAGGTGCTGCGCTTTTTGTTTTGGTGGAAGGCGCTGTGGAAATTGATCTGTTTGAAGAGCACACGCACACGGTTTTAGCTCGGCTTGAGAAGGGCCATTTTTTTGGAGAACTTGCGCTCCTCGATGACACTCCCAGATCTGCATCCGCAACGGCTTTAAAGCCCACAAAAGCATTGGCACTTTACCGCACCGATTTGAATCGCATGGTCCAGGTGGATCCCCACGCAGCCGCGTTGATTTTTAGATCCCTTTCTACACTGGTCAGTGATCGCCTGAAAAAAACCAACGAGTTGATTCGCAACTCCGACACCGAAGTTCATCCTGACATGAAGGCGGCTTCGTAATGAGAAAGCTTCAAGTCTTTTTTGTGCTTGGAGCCATTGCCCTCGCTCTCACTTTGGTTTGGTCCGTTTCGGTTTTGATTCCACCGGTTCTGGTGGGAGTGGTTTTTGCCTATGTGTTTCGTCCCTTAAAGGCAAAGTTTCACTTTTCCTGGCTTCCCCATGAAGTGGGTGTGTTTTTGGCTTTTGGATTTATTTTGATCGCTTCGACTTTGGTCTTTTTTAAGGTGAAGAGTTTTCTTCCCAGCGAAAAAGAAAAGATCGAACTGAAAATCCGCTTGGATTACCGTCTTCACAAAAAATACAGCGAGATTTTCATCGACACACAAAGCAGCTTTTTAAGCTCCATCGGGAAAGAAATCGCACCGGCCTTTCAGTCGGTCAGCTCGTTGCTCGAGATCACCCCTTACGAACAAGACAAGGTGGAAAAGTTTCGTCTGAGCCATTTGAAAAAAAAGCAGCGCATATCGGACCGTTACTACGAGTATTATATGGCCAATCAAAGGCGCAGAAATGTGGAGCAAATCTACCGCGAACCTTCGGCGGTTTTGACTTTTGATGAGAACGGCGAAATGAAGGCGGTTCAAACCGAAGAAAAAATCAATCCAGACAAAGCCAAAGAAAAAGAGCAGTCCAGTCAGCTCTTGTATTTGCTGTCACTGTGGATGCTTGCACCCCTTGTTTTTATCTTTTTAATTTTCGACAACGGCCAGATTCGGCGGTTTCTGGTGAAGTTGGTGCCGAATTCTTATTTTGAATTGACTCTCACATTGATTGACCGTCTGGACGAAGCCATTGGTCTTTACCTGCGGGGAACCGCCATGGAGTGTTTGCTGGTGGCTCTGAGCACCTTTATTGGAAGCTTGGTCATTGGCCTACCTTTTTCTGCAGCCGTGCTTCTGTCCATGGTGTGTGGAGCTTTGAATGCCGTTCCTTTTTTAGGCCCCATGCTGGGTGGCCTTGCACTTTTAAGTTACGCGCTGATTGCCGAAGATATTCACCCCTTGCTTCCGTTTTTAACTTTAGATCATCTTCCGGTAGCGGCGTTGATCGTGGCCGGAACAGTTCAGGTGTTGGATAATATTTTCTTCGCGCCGGTGGTTTTGGGCCGAGCGGTCAGCCTTCATCCACTGGTTGTGATCTTGTCGCTTTCGGCGTCTTCACTTCTCTTTGGGGTGGTGGGAGTGGTGTTGACCATTCCCACGGTGGTGGTTGTGAAAACCATTGTTCACACCCTGATCACGCAGCTCAAAGCCTATCGTCTGATTTGATTTTGCAATTCAAAATTTAGAACAGCATTGGTTTGAAAATCGCCATGGATGCGGCAATGCCCGCCAAAATCATCCACAAGGTGATTTGAAAAAACGGAGAAAGCATCTTTCGTTTTGCGACGGAGTAAGTGGCTCCCACCAAAAACCAAACGCCCAATTTCACCCAAACCCATTGGGGGATTCCGGAAGTAAGGCCTAAGCGTGCAAGCAACCCAAAACCGGTCACTAAAAGAAGCGCTAGTCCCAATCCATGAAAGAGCGCAAAGATTTTTTTGTGAGAATAGATGTACGCAGCCAGTCCAATGAAGATGAAGAGGAATGAGAGAATGTGAGTCAGTTTGTAGATTTCGTAGCTGATCATCGGGAATCTCCTGGAGGTTAAGTTTTGAAGCCTTTGTTTTTATGGTCTTTTTGATCTTTGTCAACGGAGATCGGGTGACGATTAGCGCTCTCAAGACTCCTAAAAATGAAAGAAGGGGAAGTAGCATGGGCTCAGCTGGATTTGAGGGCCACTTCAGAGAGGAATATGGATTGCTGCTCTAAAAGGTGGAAGGTTTTTGGGCTTAGTGAAGACCTAGGAGGTCCCAAGAGATGAAGGCTCTTATGATTTTGCTTTTTTCATTCGCAACGATGTCTGCAAATGCAGACATGTTTCCAAATCCTCGAAAAGCTTTGAGCTGCAAGGCCAGTGACAAGAACCCCGTAAAGTGTTTGGTGTGCTCAATTTACTTTGAATCCAAAGGTCACACTCCAGCCCATTGGGCCGATCAAGTGGAGACGGGAAGATCTATGCTCACCCGAGTGCTCGATCGAAACTACCCCAACACGATGTGTGGAGTGGTCTGGCAGGGGCACGACCGCGGCGATCGCCGTTGTCAGTTCAGTTGGGCTTGCGATGGAAAGGACGATTTTATTCCCGGCGGAAGAACTTTGCGCCAAGTGGTGGAGTCGGCCAAGGAAGCTGTAAATAAGGGCCCCAATGGATATGTGAATTTTTATGCGAATTGGATGACGGCATCTTGGGCAAAAAACTGTCGGTCACGTGTCCGAAAAACCAAACACACTTTTTGTGATCTGGGATTTCGTTATGCGGGTCCATTGTGGGTGCGGGATGTGTTGACCAACTTGGAACAAATCTTAGCAGTTCGAGGCGAGACGGTCCCTGTTCCCACCTTTCGTCCCACTCCTGTGCAAGAAGTGATCGAAATGGCTGTCGAAGAAGGCGCGCCCTTGGAAGAACAGCAAGCCGCCTATCTCGAAAGCCAAATGGATCCAGAAGATCATGAGATTTTCGATGCGATCCACGCCGAGAAATAAAGATCGTTTAAATTCGAACTTCGAAATCTATTAAGGATACGGTCTCACGTTGAGACAGTGGAGCTCAACTCACGAGCTAAAAGTGTACGTCAATGATGGAAGCTTTACGGAGTGGGAAGCTCTTTCTTTACAGACGATCAGTTTTATTCCGATGGGTCATGGAAGTCATTCCTAAGAGGGCTCTCTCTGCCACTTTCACGGGTCGAAGGTTCGGGAGCTATATAATATGCGACTTCCGCGCTTTTAGGACCCCTCAAGTCAAAATAAGATTCTTGGCAATTCAATTTGAGACTTAGAAACAAGATTTGTCACAAACATAAAATTTTAGAAATCTTTTGTCTCAGTTTGAGACCCCACCCCTTAACCTATCCTGTGAACCTACCGATAAAGTTTCAAAGGAGCATTCTGTATGTATCTTAAGGTTGTGAGGGGAATTTTGAATCTGTCTCTAATGACAGGAGCACAGTTGCTTTTCGTGACAGGGCAGATTTCCTATGCAGCCTCAGGAATCACCTATCAAGGTCGTTTGATGAGCCCTACAGGAGCTCCAGTCACTTCGAGTTCGGTTCAATTTAAAATTCAAATTCGCACTCCAGGAACCGAAGACTGTCTGTTGTACGAAGAAATTCAAACCTTGGATCTTTCATCCACAAAGGGAACCTTTGCTTTGTCCCTTGGAGATGGATCTGGCACCCGCCAAGATTCCAACTCATGGAATCTTTTTGACTCCCTTTCGAACCGCAAAGCTTTTACTTTTTCCGCAGCTGATTGTACCGCGGGGACCAGCTACACTCCGGGTGCAACAGACAACCGAAAGTTCCGAGTTCACTTCAACGATGGAAGTTTTGCAGGCTGGGAATCTCTTCCCGTTCAAACCATCAATTTTATTCCCATGTCCATTGAGTCCTATGCCGTAGGCGGGTTTCCCGCGTCTTCTCTATTGAGAGTTCAAGACGGTGGAACTTTGGGAACTCCTTCCGCTTTGAGTACAGCTCAATACAACGAGATTTTGGCACTTGTTGGTGGCACATCTTCTTTATACACCAAAGCGGGGCAGTTGGGTGGTTCCAATCTTCCTGCGCTGACCTCGGGTCAAACGGTGGTGAGTGACGGAAGTGGGGGCTGGAGTGCAGCGACTCCATTGACATCGGAAAGTGATCCAAATGTTTCCGCATTTGCAAAAGCCTCTCTTCCCACCTGTGGAGCGGGAGAGGTGTTGAAGGCGGACGGAACCAGTTTGAGCTGTGTCACGGACACCAGTGGAGGAACTCCAGCGGATGCCACCGACTCCACAAAGGGAATTGCGAGCTTTCCTGTGGCTGGGGGGCTATCTGTTTCCTCAGGTGCCGTGTCGATTCCGGATCAGGGTTCAGTGACTCCGGGAGCCTATCCTAAAGTCACGGTCAACCAGAAGGGAATTGTGACTGCGCACAGTTCATTGTCTGAGGGTGACATTCCAACTTTGAGCACAGCTGGAAAAGTGTCAGGAGATGCCATCACTTCTGGAACCATTGCGGGATCGACCGCAGTCAACACTTCGGGGAACATCACAACTTCAGGGAATGTGACGGCCACGGGCAGTTTGTCGTCGGCGTCCTTGTCGACACGGCAAATTGATCTTTACGATTCTGACAACACGAATAAAATCACCCTTGTGACTCCGGCGACCGGGGATTTGACGTCAGATTATTCTTTGATGTTTCCGACTTCTTTAGGCTCTGCCAATCAAGTTTTGGGAATGAATGCGGCGGGCACCGCTTTGGAAAATAAATCCATCACTGCCGGTTCGAATGTGACCATTACTCACTCTGCAGGAGGCATTCAAATCTCCGCCTCTGGAGGAGGCTCTGGCTTAAGCTCTTTAAACGGTGAAACTGGTGGCACTCAAACCTTTGCCGTTCCAGGAACTTCAGGAACAGCTCCTGGGTGGTCGTCCAGTTCAAACACTCACACCTTAAATATACCGATGGCGTCAGCTGCGGGCGTGACCGCAGGTCTTTTGAGTAAAACCGATTACGACAGTTTTTCAGGAAAGCTGTCAGCAGTTTCAGGAAGCTCACTTGCTGATACAAACATCTGGGTGGGGAATGGATCTGGTCAAGCAGCAGCGGTTGCTGTGTCTGGAGATGCCACCCTTTCAAATACGGGTGCTTTAAGTGTAACCAAGATTCGTGGGACTTCGGTAAATTCGAGTGCTCCCACATTGAGTGGACAAGTTTTAAAGTATGATGGAACCACCGAATACGCCGCTGGATTTATCAATGTGGCAGACATCAGATCTTCAGTAACTCCTGGAAATGCGACATTTCCCCTGACCTGTACGGCGGCACAAACTTTGGTTCACTCCGCAGTGACCGATCAGTTTTCTTGCACCAACATCGCCATTGCATCGACTGCGGTGAGTGGCCTTGGAACGGCTGCAGCTCAAGATGTGGGAACTGGGTCTGGAAATATTCCTCAACTGGATGGTTCTGGAAAAATTCCCACATCCATGCTTCCAAGTGGATCGGGTGACATTTTGGATGGAGGTAACACCACCGGATCAACCGTTGTGATCGGAACCAATGATGCTCAAAGCTTGCAACTTGAAACAAACAACTCTCCTGCAATGACCATTTTAAGTGGTGGCAATGTGGGGATTGGGACCGCGACTCCAGGAAGTCCACTTCATGTGCGAACCAATGTGAACGGCGGCGGTCAAATCCACTTGGAAAATGACAGTGCAGGAACATTTGCTTCTTCTCGAGTTCGGATTGAAAATGACTCCAACCGGCAATTGGATTTGTACGTGACTGGTTCTGGCAACACCAATGAGGGTGCGGATTTGGCCATTGTTCAATCTTCTACTTCTCAAGGCTTGGCACTAAAGGCTCAGTTTGCAGGGACTCCAGTTAAGATCTATGCCGGTGGCTCTGGCGCCTCAGATGAGAAGATGCGTATTCTTTCAAGTGGGTATGTAGGTATTGGTACCACCGTCCCAGCTTCAGCTTTGGATGTGAACGGAGCCCTCACCACTCGCGGAATGTCTGTGCCAGCCACTTCTCCGGCAGGACAAGGGCGCATTTACTTCGACTCCACAGCAAACAAATTTAAAGTGTCAGAGAACAACGGCGCTTATGTGGATCTTGTAGGTAGCGGCGGAGGTTCGGGCGATATCGTGAATGGTGGTAACACCACCGGTTCAACCGTTGTGATTGGAACCAATGATGCTCAAAGCTTGCAACTTGAAACAAACAACTCTCCCGCAATGACTATTTTAAGTGGTGGGAATGTGGGGATTGGAACAGCAACTCCAGGAAGACTTCTTCATGTGGAAGGTCCAATCCGAGTTGCGGCGTCAGCTCTTCCAGGAACTCCTGCGGCAGGAGATATTGCCATCGACAGTGGTGATGGAAACAAACTGAAGTATTACAATGGTTCTGGTTGGCAAACCTTGGGAGTGGCTGGTTCAGGTCTCTCCTCTTTAAATGGTGAAACTGGTGGCACTCAAAGTTTTGGAGCTCCGGGAACTTCGGGTACGGCTCCTGCGTGGTCGTCCAGTTCCAATGTTCACACTTTAAATATACCCATGGCTTCTGCCGCCGGTGTGACCGCAGGTCTTTTAAGTAAAACAGATTACGACAGTTTTTCAGGAAAGTTGTCAGCAGTTTCGGGAAGTTCACTTGCAGATACAAACATTTGGGTGGGGAATGGATCTGGTCAAGCGGCCGCTGTTGCAATGTCTGGAGATGCCACATTGGCCAACGATGGAACTCTGACTTTGGCAACCAGCGGTGCTACAGCGGGCACTTACAAATCAGTGACAGTGGATGCAAAAGGTCGTGTAACCGCGGGAACCAATCCGACCACACTCAGTGGATATGGAATTACCGATGCGGTTCAAAACTTGGGCGGTGTAGCGACCATGGCGGCTGGAGCTGATGCTTCAAAGCCATTGGCTGGAAATTCAGGGGCCGTTTACTTGGCCACCGATACGCAGAAGATTTACCGGGACAACGGAGCCACGTGGGATGAGATTGCCAATGTTTCAGCGGGCGGAAGTGGCGATATCGTGAATGGTGGTAACACCACCGGATCAACGGTTGTGATTGGAACCAATGATGCTCAAAGCTTGCAACTTGAAACAAACAACTCTCCCGCAATGACCATTTTAAGTGGTGGGAATGTGGGAATTGGAACCGCAACTCCAGGAAGACTTCTTCATGTGGAAGGTCCAATCCGAGTTGCTGCATCAGCTCTTCCGGGAACTCCTGCAGCAGGAGACATTGCCATCGACAGTGGTGATGGAAACAAACTGAAATATTACAACGGTTCCGGTTGGCAGACCTTGGGAGTGGCTGGTTCCGGTCTCTCCTCTTTAAACGGTGAGACCGGTGGCACTCAAAGTTTTGGAGCTCCGGGAACTTCAGGCACAGCTCCTGCCTGGTCGTCCAGTTCCAATGTTCACACGCTAAACATACCAATGGCTTCTGCAGCCGGTGTGACCGCAGGTCTTTTAAGCAAAACCGATTACGACAGTTTTTCAGGAAAATTGTCAGCAGTGGCTGGAAGCAGTTTAAGCAACACCAACATCTGGGTGGGTAACGGTTCGAACCAGGCTGCCGCCGTCGCCGTGAGCGGAGATGTGTCTTTGGCAAATACCGGAGCGATGACGGTGACTCAGATTCAAGGGACTGCAGTGGACAACAGTGCTCCCACATCGAGTGGACAAGTTTTAAAATATGATGGAACCACAGAGTACGCCGCTGGCTTTATCAATGTGGCCGACATCAGATCTTCAGTAACTCCAGGAAATGCGACTTTTCCTCTGACCTGTACCGCCGCACAAACCTTGGTTCACTCGGCAGTGACCGATCAGTTTAGTTGTACGAACATCGCCATTGCATCAAGTGCAGTGACGGACATCGCAAGCAATTACTTTGCGCAAGATGGAAACAGTTTTTCAGGAACCGCCACTCTTGGAACAAATGATGCGAACTCTTTGGTTTTGGAGACCAACAACTCTCCTGCGCTGACCATTTTGTCTGATGGAAAAGTAGGGGTGGGGACCTCGACTCCTTCGACTAAGCTTCATGTGCTTGGCCGAATTCGAGCAGACGAAGATGCTGGATCTTCTGCAGGGACATCCAATGTGATGACCTTGATCGCTCACAATGGCTCTGGAGCAGGAGCTGATGGAATCACCAGTCTCTTGGGCTTTAATCTTGAAACCGAAACCAATGGAACTTTTGAGCGTGGTGGGGACATCTACGTCACAGCAACAGATGCCACAGCCGGCACCTTGGATGGGCGTATGACTTTAAGAGTTTATAACAATGGTTCTGCAGTGGAAGCTTTGACGATTCTTCCCAGTGGAAATGTTGGAATTGGAACGACGGCTGCAGGATCAGTCCTGGATGTGGACGGAGCGTTCACCACTCGCGGAATGTCTGCGCCTGCAACTTCTCCTGCAGGGCAAGGTCGCATTTACTTCGATTCCACTGCAAACAAGTTTAAAGTTTCAGAAAACAATGGTGCCTATGTGGACCTTGTCGGCAGTGGTGGTGGAAGTGGAACTGTGACTTCTATAACTGCGGGAACCGGATTGAATGTGGGAGCCGGTCCTGGCGGATCCATTTCTACAACCGGAACCTTGAATTTGGCGAATACTGCGGTGACCGCAGGCAGCTATGGTTCGACCACCCAAGTGGCCACATTTACCGTGGATGCTCAAGGACGATTGACTGCTGCAGGAAACGCCACGATTTCGGAATCAGATCCAAAGATGCAATCCTTGACCACCGGAGAGGTGGATCAGTTGGAGAACATTGGAACGACCACAATTACTGCCACTCAATGGGGATACTTGGGAGCACTTGCTGGAGCGCCACTGACCAGTTACACGGAAACAGATCCACGGATGCAATCTTTGACCACCGGAGAGGTGGATCAGTTGGAAAACATTGGAACGACCACAATTTCAGCGACTCAGTGGGGGTACTTGGGTGGGCTTGCTGGAGCGCCACTGACCAGTTACACGGAAACAGATCCTCAAGTGGGAACATTGACCAGTGGAAGACTTTGTAACAACAACGGAACTTCGATCAATTGTGCGGTGACTGACAACTCGACCAACTGGGATGCG
>DKGG01000059.1:16984-17179 GCA_002453155.1 Bdellovibrionaceae bacterium UBA6776 | reverse complement strand
GTTTTCATCCGCCCATTCGTCCCAAATGCGAACCTTGTTTTCTCGCAAATACTCCACATTGGTGTCACCTTTGAGGAACCAAAGAAGTTCGTGAATGATGGATTTCAGATGAACCTTTTTTGTAGTGACCAAAGGAAAACCTTCGCCCAAATCAAAGCGCATCTGATGGCCAAAAATACTTTTGGTTCCCGTTCC
>DKGG01000059.1:16135-16666 GCA_002453155.1 Bdellovibrionaceae bacterium UBA6776 | reverse complement strand
AAAAATACTTTTGGTTCCCGTTCCTGTGCGGTCTTTTTTGGTTGTTCCTTCCACCAAGATTTTTTCCATCAAATCCAAGTAAATCTTCACTCGTTCCTCCTCCTCGAATTGGGTCCCATCATAGGGCGACTTTTCCAGTGAGAGAAGGCTTGTTTTCGGATTCTTTCCAACCCGGTTTGCAAACTTCCCTTGACCCCCAATTTGGCGCAGAGTACCAAGATGGAATGGAAGTTCGCGATCCGGTCCATGGGACCATTGAACTCAATAATGCGGAAGTGGCGGTCTTGGATTCTGCGGCTTACCAACGTCTTCGGGCCATCAAGCAATTGGGATTTTCCGAGTTCAGCTTTCCAGGTGCCACCCACAACCGATACATCCACTCTTTGGGCGTTGCCCATGTGGCCACTCGTTTTTTCGATGGAGTCTTTAAAGATTTCAATTTTTCCACGGGAGCGGCGCGAAATCGATTTCGCCAAATGACTCGTTTGGCAGCACTTCTTCACGACATTGGACATGGACCTTTGAGTCACA
>DKGG01000059.1:12314-15826 GCA_002453155.1 Bdellovibrionaceae bacterium UBA6776 | reverse complement strand
TGGACATGGACCTTTGAGTCACACCACCGAGCAGGTGATGCCACCCGTGGCTCAATTGAACATCAAAGCCTACGATCGCAATCCCAATTTTGATTCTCAACGTCAGGCGAATCATGAAGATTACACCATTAAGTTTTTGACGGACTCTTCGTTGACCAAAATCTTAGAAGACAATTTTCCCGATTTCACACCTCTGCATGTGGCGGCCTTGATTGATAAATCTCTTCAGGTGCCGGAGGATTTTTACCGGGACGGTGAGTGGGACCTCAGAGTGGTTCTTAGCCAGATCGTCAGCTCTGAGTTGGATGCAGACCGTTTGGATTATTTGGAAAGAGATGCTTATTACTGCGGGACCAACTATGGCCGCGTGGAGTTGAGTTGGTTGGTGGCGAATTTGACGTTTCACCGGGTCAACAATCAACTGCACTTGGCCTTGGATCGCAGAGCGCTTTATGCGTTCGATGACTTTTTACTTTCTCGTCACCACATGCATTTGATGGTTTACTTCCATCACAAGTCTATCATTTTCGAGGAACTGCTTCATCGTTACTTGAGTTCTCCGGAATGTGATTACCATGTTCCCGCACCTATTGAAGAATACATCAAGTGCACGGACTACTCTTTGTATGAGCATTTGGCATCTTCAAACAATGAGTGGGCTCGTCGCATATCAGAGCGTCGCCCTTACAAAATGCTTTTTGAAATTCACTCCAACCATGAGAGTGAGCGGCCCTTAAGAATGAAAGCGGCTCTTGAGGCGGAAGGAATTCCTGTCATATATGCCAACTCCCAGGCGCGTTTGAGCAAATATCACAGTGGCTCCGAGTTGGAAAAATCTCAGCAGATTTACGTTGTGGATCGCTATGACTATCACTCCAAACCCTATCCTTTAGAGCAGGCCACGGAGATTTTCAAAAAATACGAACACACCCGACAGATTGATCGCCTTTATGTTCCTCCAGAGCAATTGAGCCTGAGTGAACGGGTTCTGATCGATCAAAGGCTTTAAAAAAATGAGTCGGATTTTATTTTTTGATGGAGCCTGCAACCTGTGCAATGGAGTGGTTCGCTTTTTGGTGAAGCAAAAACCCCCTTTTTCCTTTGCATCTTTGCAAGGGACAACGGCTCAAGGAATTGTTCCAGAGGATCTTAGGCATGAGCTTTCCTCTTTGGTGTATTACCGGGATGGGGAGTTGTGGACCCAGGCCGATGCCCTTCGTAGAGTGTTTGAAGATTTGGGTGGGAAGTATAAGTTTATGGCGCTATTGGGTCGAGGGATTCCGGATTTTGCAGTCAATAGCGTCTATCAAGGGATTGCAAAATCCCGTTATCGTGTTTTTGGAAAACGAGATCATTGTGAGGTGGGAGATGAGTCCTCGCAATCTTATTTTTTGCCATAGGAAGAACTGAGGAGTGAGTTTATGAGAGTCGTGGTTTTTGGAACTGGAGGGCGAGAACACGCCTTGGTAAAAGCTTTGTCCGCTTCAATGACTGTTTCTGAGGTCCATGCGGTTCCGGGAAGTGATGGAATTTCAAAACTGGCTTTGTGCCACAATGTGGACCCCACCGACTTTGCAAGCCTGGGCTCCTTGATGGATCGCATTTCTTTTGATTTGGCCATCATCGGACCCGAAGCCTATTTGGACAAGGGCTTGGCAGATTTTCTAAGAGATCGCTCCATTCCTGTGGTGGGGCCAAACCAAGTGGGTGCTCGTTTGGAATCGAGCAAACTTTTTGCAAAACAATTTATGGTTGAAAATGGTGTTCCCACGGCACGCTTCTTCGAAGTGTCTTCTGTGGAAGAAACTGTGGAAAAAGCCCGAAACTTTTCTGCGCCCTATGTTTTAAAAGTGGATGGATTGGCTGCGGGCAAAGGCGTCTTTATTTGCAAAACTTTTGAAGAGCTGCAATCCAAAGCAGATTTGATTTTCAATCAAAAGGCCTTTGGAGGAGCCGGAAAGACGGCTTTGTTGGAAGAGCATCAAACGGGATTCGAACTTTCTTGTTTGGTTCTTACCAACGGAGAGCAATTTGAAGTTTTGCCATTGATGCAAGATCACAAACGACTTTTAGAAGGTGATGAAGGCCCGAACACCGGTGGAATGGGTGTGGTCGGTCCTTTGCCAGAAAGTGCGACTCTTATTGAAAGTTTAAAAGAATCTGTCATCGGTCCTACGGTTAAAGGGTTGGCGCGATCCGGGATGGATTTTAAAGGTGTCGTGTTTATTGGATTGATGATGACCGAGAATGGGCCGTCCGTTTTGGAATACAACGTTCGATTTGGAGACCCTGAAGCACAGGCCCTGTTGCCTTTGTATGCGGGAGATTGGGGCGAGGTGTTTTTGAGTCTTGCAAAAGGTTCCGTAAAACCCATGTCATGGAAGCCCTTGAGTTCCGCCTGTGTGGTCTTGGCAGCTCCTGGATATCCGGATCAGCCTGAAAAAGGATTGCGCATTGAAGGAGAGTTGGATTTCGAAAGTCCGTCGTCTTATTTTCTTCACGCAGGAACACGCTACGCAGATAAAATGTGGCAAACCAACGGTGGGCGCGTGTTGAACTCCATTGGCTTAGGTTCCACCTTGGAAGAAGCCTTGCAAAGAGCTTATGCTCAAGCGGAAAAGATTAAATTTCAAGGGATGCAGATGCGGAGAGATTTGGGTCAAGGCCTTCTTAAAAAGTAAAAGCCTTGTTGAATCCAACCTAAAAAATAAGAACGCAAAGTAAAGAGTCCGTAAAGATAGGCGGCCCCTTTGATTGAAAAAGGGGAAGCCGGAGTTTTTCTCTCCATCCAACTTTTGAGAGTGCGGATCAAAACTTCAAAGCTCAACAATAAAAGTATTCCTGCTAAAAAAGCCCATGGGCCCAGTAAATATGCCAAGACCGATGCAAGTAAAAGCCCACCCAGAAACAGCGGCCAAGAGGTCCACGGAGAGTGTAGCCAGCGAGCAGAGCCAAACTTTCGCATTCGTAAAATCCAACCATCAAAATGTTCTGCGCAATCGTTGAAGACGATAGGACTTGGAAGGAGCCAAAGGGCATACCCGCGGTCTCTGAGTTGTCTTCCCATTTGCACATCTTCTCCCACCATCCAATCAGATTTAAATCCCTCTGTTTCCTTCAGTGCAGATACCGAGAAAAGCGCATTGGTGGTTGGCAGGTGATCCGTACGAACAGGTCGGTTGGGTTTGTAAGCCTGAGGAGAAAAACCGTGTCCCAAGGAAGAATCCATAAAGAGGTTGATGGATTTTTGCCAAACCGAATTTTCAGGCAGTCGGTTTGGACCGCACACACCGCCTGTAAGGTCTTGGTCCCTCAATTTGATATAGGCTTTTAAAAGCTGTGAAACCCAATTGTTTGGAACCTCACAGTCTCCATCGGTAAACAGCAAAAGGTCTGTGGTGCAATGATCCACAATCCATTGCCGAGCTCCACCAATTTGATTCACATTACTGAAATGAATTTCAAGTTTAGGATAAATCTGGGCGAGATTTTTTAAAACCTCTGTGCTTCCA
>DKGG01000059.1:10414-12000 GCA_002453155.1 Bdellovibrionaceae bacterium UBA6776 | reverse complement strand
TTTTTTAAAACCTCTGTGCTTCCATCGGTGGAGGCATTGTCCACCACCCAAACTTTTGAAAGCAACAACTGGTTGCTCTCATCCATAATGCGATCAATGCATTTGGCGATGGAGTTCACTTCATTGTGACACAAAACTCCACAGGTGATTGTGGGAAGGGCCTTTTGATCTTTCATCCCATGTAGCCTTTCAGAATGGAAAAAAAGAATTTAGGACCATCTTTCAGCAATGAAATTTTGGAATGCCCAATGCGTTCTTTGTAGTGAATGGGATGCTCCTCAATGGAAAATCCCATTCTCAAGGCTTTTGCTGTCATGGCGGGCGTAAAACTCAAATCGTCTGGCAAGTTTTCATACAGAGCTTCCGCGGTGTCTCTCTGGATCACACGAAACCCTGAGCAAATGTCTTTGGGAGTTTGGTTTCCTTGAAGAAATTTTAAGACCCCGGTGTAAAGGCGATTGCCGATGTTTCGCAGAGTGGGCATTTGAGACTCGTCATGCATTCGATTTCCAAGGACCATGTCAGATCCCCGGGCTTTTAAGTAGTGAAGCAGGACCGTGGACTGCAAGGGGTCACAAGTTCCATCAAAGTCCATAAAGGCAATGTGCTTGCCTTTGGAATAGAAGAGTCCGGTTTTGAGTGCGGCTCCATAGCCCTTATTCGTTTCATGGGAAATGATTTGCACCTGAGATTCATAAGCTTTCAAGCGCTTCAAAGATTGATCTGTGGAGCCGTCATTGACGACCAAAATTTCTATGGGTTCTGAGGATTGTTCTTGAACTTTCAGAGCAAGAGGGATCACTTGATCCACGGAATCTTGCTCATTGTAGCAGGGGAATATCAGTGAAAGCTCAATCTCTCTTTCCGTCATGAGCTTTTTATTTCAGGTCAAGATTCAGAAATCAAGCATTCACTTCTTGAGGCGGCTTCAAACCCTTTTTCTTGATCTTCTCAACCAAGGTGGTTCGATTCAGCTTCAACAAGAGTGCAGCCTGATTGCGATTCCAACCTGTTTTTTCAAGAGCCTTAAGAATCAGTGCGTTCTCATAGGCATCCACGGCAGAGTTGAAATCCAAGCCATTCTCTGGAATCTCAAGTTCCGAAGGATTTTGGGAAAGACTTCCTTGGCGGTATTTTTCAGGAAGGTCGGGAACATCCACAACACCTGCACCCTTGAGAATGGTCAGCCTTTCAACCAAGTTCTCCAGTTCGCGGATATTTCCTGGCCAAGCGTAATTGACCAAAAGTTGAAGGGCTTCAGGAGCAATTCCCTTTAAACTTCGTTGGCGTGTGCGGTTGAACTGTTCGATAAAGTGATGAATCAATAGGGGAATGTCGCTTTTTCTTTCGCGCAAAGAAGGCACTCGAACAGGAATCACATTCAGTCGGTAATAAAGATCCTCTCGGAACCGACCCTCTGCAACGGCTTTTTCCAAATCAATGTTGGTTGCGGCAACCACTCGTACATTTGACTTCACGGTCTTTGCGCTTCCAACAGGTTCAAAGCAACGCTCTTGAAGGACCCGCAGGATTTTCACTTGAAGGTTTGGATTCATGTCGCCGATTTCATCCAAAAACAAAGTTCC
>DKGG01000059.1:7448-10098 GCA_002453155.1 Bdellovibrionaceae bacterium UBA6776 | reverse complement strand
ATTTCATCCAAAAACAAAGTTCCACTGTCCGCCATTTCAAATCGACCTGTGCGATTGGCAATTGCCCCGGTAAAAGAGCCCTTGACGTGTCCGAACAGTTCGCTTTCCAAGAGGTCCGCAGGGATGGCTCCACAGTTGATAGGGACAAAAGGATTGTTCATTCTTTGTGAGTTGAAGTGAATGGCTCGGGCAATCAGTTCTTTTCCCGTCCCGCTTTCGCCAGTGATCAAAACAGTCGAGTCTGAAGAGGCGACCTTTTCAATCACTTCCAAAACATTTGTGATTTGGTCGCTTTGACCGACAATGTTTTCGAATTGGTATTTTTTGTGAAGGGCAGATTTGAGTCGGACATTTTCTTTTTGCAGATGGCTTTGATTCAGGGCGCGATCGACCAAAGTCAAAATTTCATCCAAGTTGCAAGGCTTCATTACAAAGTGAAAGGCGCCCTTTTGTGTGGCTTCCACAGCAGTTTCGACGGAACCGTGTCCTGTAAGAATGATCACTTGGGATTCTGGCCACTTGGCTTTTAGCCCGGTCATAAAATCCATTCCGTTGCCATCAGGGAGTCGAAGATCAACCAGTGCCAAATCTACAGGTTTTTCCGATTGGCTAAAATTCTCAGCTTCTTTGATGGTAGATGCGGTGACCACTTGAAATCCTTTTCGGTCTAAGGCTCGAAAAAGGGCGGTTCTTAAGCTCGCTTCATCATCAACAATAAGAATTCTTTGGCTCTGCATTGGACTCCTTCCATGGCATTAGAGACAGTGACAAGAGAACATCTTGATCTCTTATTTTTATTTTAAGAAGGCGGCTTTGGCGGTGTCAAATTTGAGTGTCAATTCCCCGACTGGATCCCATGTTTTCTGGACGGGGAAGAGAAATAATTGCCGAGACTCCTTGACCTGGGCGGGATTCAATCTCTAGTGAGCCTTTGTGTTCGGAAAATATCGAATACGCCACAGTCAGTCCCAGACCGGCGTGGTCCGAGCTGGATTTTGTCGAAAACAGGGGATTGATAATTTGGTTGAGATTCTTTTCAGATATACCTGGTCCATTGTCTTTGATTTCCACCACAAAATTTTCGTTGTGTTCAGACACCTGTATCTGAATCCGTGCATGAAAATCTTTTTCAAGCGCAAGTTTTTCTTCCAGTGCTTCAAGAGAGTTGGAAAGCAAATGGGTGATTCCTTGCATAAGTGCATTTTGATCTCCCCGAATGATGGCTTTGCTTGAAAGCTCGTTGATCTCTATTTGTATTTTTCGGAACCGTGATTTCAATTCAATCAACTGGACCGACTTTTGAACCAGTTCATTCAAATCCAAAAGGCCGATATTTTCAGCGGTTTGTTTTCGAGAGAATCCCAGCAAGCTCAAGACAATGTCGCGGCATCGAAGAGTGGCTTGCTCCATCTCTTTGAGATCCTCATAAGTTTCACTTTCTTTGGGTTCGTCCATCAGAAGCAGTTGTAAATAAGACAGCATTCCTGCCAAAGGGTTATTCAGTTCATGGGCAATGCTGCTGCCGATGGTTCCCAGTTCCACCAACTTTGACTTTTCTCGAATCTGGCGTTCCAGCTTCATTTCATCAGTGATGTCTTTGATCAAAAGGAGGTGCATGGAATGACGGTCAATTTTAAAGCCCAAATCATGGATCATCAGGCTGTAGAACTTTCCATCTCCTTTGGACTGAATTTGCATTTTTAAATTGATGGGTGGAGGAGTTTGCCAAACTTCGGGGTTGTCTTTGAAAAACACCCGCAAAGCATTTTCACCAAGTAGGCTTTTAAAGCTTTTTTGAGTGGCGTTTGAAAAAGCTTTGTTGGTGCGCAGAATTTCCATGGACTCATTGACCAAGCATAGGGGATTAAAAATGGCATCAAAGGTCGCATCCCATTGCTTTTTTAAACTTTCAGAGGCTTCCAATTGAAGAATGCGGTTCAGAGAAAGCGATGTGATTTCTGAAATTTCTTCGAGCAGCTCTTGTTCTCGGTCCGTGAGATTTTTGCTCCCCTTAAGACCCAGAACCAACCACGCTTTAGAAATGCCCGAAAAGGTTTGCAGGGGAATTTTTTTGATCTGTGGCAGGTCCTTGTTTTGGACCAAAGAATTTTGCTCATTAAAAAGAATGCGGGTGAAGTCTAAAGGAAGAAGTTTGGCCAAAGTTCTTTGCAAGGAAGTTTCTAAGCTGTGAACAGATTTGGCTTTCAAAACTTCAATGAGTGAATCCTCAAGAACTTTCATTCTTAGGTTTCCGATGCGCTGGTTGGCTTTTGTGACTTTCGAGCTTTTTGAGGGAACTGAATCTAGTTTTTCCAGTTCATTTTTAAGTTTTGAGTTTTGGCTGTTCAAAACTTTGAGCAAATCCAACTCTTGAATGGTTTCCGAAAGTCGCTCTAATGATTTTTCAAAAATCGTTCGATTTTGGTGAAGGTCATTGAGTTGGAGTTTTCCTGAAAATTGAGGAAAGGAAATTATAAGTTTTTGCAGTTCGAGTTTGAGATTTTCAAAGTTTTCAACCAGCCAAAGGCTGGAAGGACTTGTGGAGTGGAGTCGATTCAAAAATGGAATGGGATCCTTCAAGCGATGGATATCAAAGATAAGAACGCGAGGAGTTTCGCAGGAATCTAATTTTTGAAAAAAAAGATTTTCA
>DKGG01000059.1:6051-7119 GCA_002453155.1 Bdellovibrionaceae bacterium UBA6776 | reverse complement strand
ATTTTTGAAAAAAAAGATTTTCATCGCCCTCAAAATGAGCTTCATCTCTTTCAAGGAAAGAGGCCGTTGCGTTGTGAACAAGAACTTGTTTGGCAGTCATCACAGTTTATAAGTTTATCATGCGATGGGCGTGAGAAGCATTTCTTTGATCCCCTCGGCGAAGTGATCCCAGACCTTTGAAAGGTCCGAATGTTCTTGCTCTTCCACACAAATCACCGGAATGCTTTTTTCCTTCCAGCCGAAGCAACCTAGACTTCCGGGAGTGGGGTATCCAATGTCGCTTTTTAAAGGGTAGCCGGAGCATTCCGAAAGGGCTTTTCCAAAAGGGTGATTTTCGGGACCCGTCACCACAATGCAGGGTTCCCACGAATGAAAGTGCACAATGACAGGGGGGGAGTGTTCCTCAATCAGTTCCACCAAGGCTTGGACCTCGGGGCTTTCTAAGGGCTTTGTTCCTGGGTAGTAGCGATCTTTTGAGAATTCAGCAGACCAATTTTGAGTGGGAAAATTTCGATTCAGGTCGATGCCCTGGGAATTTGTTCTTTGGTTTGAGGAAAAACCATCAGGATTGATGCAAGGAATTAGAATCCAAGAAGGCTTGGAACCTTTGTGTTTCTGATAGGACTCACTTTTTAGCCAAAGGAGTGTCTTTTTAGCAAGCTCGACCCCTTCAGGTTCGTCGCCGTGAACGCCTCCAATCAGAAGCAGCGGGTGTGTTTTTTTGAGTTCAGAAAGGGGCTTACTGGCATAGAGCTCAATGGGAAGGCTACCGGCACTGAATTTCCATTTTGGGTCACAAAATATAGGCAATGAGCTCCTCCTTTCCACGGCGAAGCAGGTTGACCTTTGCAAGGCCTCGAGGGAAACATGTTCTCATGAGTATAGGAGCTTTTTCCACCATTGTTTTAGCAGCCGGTAAAGGTACGCGCATGAAGACCACATTGCCAAAAGTGGTGCACCCGGTTGCGGGACGTCCCATGGTTGAGCGGTCCTTGCGGGCGCTGAAAACCTTGAACCCCGAAGAGATTCGTGTGGTCGTTGGATACGGAGAAAGTTTGGTGCGGCAGG
>DKGG01000059.1:4215-5707 GCA_002453155.1 Bdellovibrionaceae bacterium UBA6776 | reverse complement strand
GGTGGAACCTTTAGGCGCCATTTGTTTCAAGCAGCAGCAAATGAGAGGAACCGCAGATGCCGTTCGATCGGCAGATGTTCAAAATCTTGAGGGCAAAGTTTTGATCATCAACGGAGACCATCCTTTGATGAATCAAAAAGATTTAAAAGGAATTCTATCGGAAGCCTTTGAACAGGATTCTGCGCTTGCCGTAGTGACTTGTGAGTTGGAAGACCCGGGAAGTTTTGGTCGGGTGATTCGCAGACATGGATCTTTGCAAGCCATTGTAGAGGCCAAAGATGCCTCTCACGAAACTTTGCAAGTGAAGGAAGTAAATACGGGAATCTATGTTTGTGATGCAGAAGTGTTGCAAAAGTATCTTCCACAAATCGAATCTCGAAATGCTCAAGGTGAATTTTATTTGACGGACATTGTTTTGCTTGCCGTGCAAGATGGTGTGCGTGTGGACGGAATCAAAGCAAGTGAACGCATTGCTTTTGGAGTGAACTCACAAAGGGAGTTGGCCATGGCGACCAAAAAAGTCTTTAGAGAAAAAGCAGATCAATTGATGGACCAAGGAGTAATTCTCATGGATCCAGAAAGCACCTATGTGGAAGACTCTGTTCAAGTGGGTGCGGGAACCACACTGTTTCCAAATGTCTTTTTGCGAGGAACCACAACCATCGGAGAGATGTGTGTGGTGGAGCCCAACTCATGGTTGACCAATGCAGAGGTTGGCAATCACGTGCACATCAAAGCCGGAAGTTATTTGCAAGACTGCCAAGTTGAAAACAAATGTGAAATCGGTCCCTATGCTCATCTTCGACCAAAGACAGAGTTGGCTGAGTCTGTGAAAATTGGAAATTTTGTAGAGCTTAAAAATACAAAAATGGACAAGGGCTCTCAAGCCAAGCACTTGACCTACTTGGGCGATGCAGAGGTTGGGGAAGGGACCAACATCGGTTGTGGAACCATCACTTGCAATTACTCGGCAGACAAAAAGAAATACAAAACCATCATTGGTAAAAATGCATTTATTGGGAGTGATTCCCAATTTGTGGCGCCCGTACAAGTTGGCGATGGAGCCATTGTGGGATCGGGTTCAACCATTACCAAAGATGTTCCCAGCCATGCGCTTGCAGTGGCGCGCGCCAAGCAAGTTGTGAAAGAAAACTACGCGAAAAAATTTGAGGATAAAAAATAACCATGTGTGGAATTGTTGGATACTTGGGTTCAAAAGATCCAAAGAGTGTTTTGATTGAGGGCCTTAGAGCTTTGGAATATCGAGGGTATGACAGCGCCGGTGTGGCCATCTTGAATGATGGGCATTTCAAGCGTGTGCGGGCGGAAGGCAAACTTGCAAAGCTCTCGGAAAAGTTGGCGCACGAAAAATTTTCGGGACGTTTAGGAATTGCTCACACCCGTTGGGCCACTCACGGACCACCTGTCGAAAAGAACGCCCATCCCCATCACCACGATGGAGTTGTGCTTGTTCACAATGGAATCATTGAAA
>DKGG01000059.1:3657-3896 GCA_002453155.1 Bdellovibrionaceae bacterium UBA6776 | reverse complement strand
CACAATGGAATCATTGAAAATTACGTGGATCTTAAGAATGAACTTCGCACTCGGGGAGCCACTTTTGAATCGGACACCGATTCCGAGTTGGTGGTCCACCTGATTGCAGAGGAAGTGAAGCGGACAAAAGATTTATTTGAAGCGGTGAAGAACATTTTGCCTCGCTTGGAAGGCGCGTATTCCATTGTTGCTGTGTGGGATCAACAGCCAGATCGTTTTGTGGCGTTTAAAAAAGGTCC
>DKGG01000059.1:3073-3315 GCA_002453155.1 Bdellovibrionaceae bacterium UBA6776 | reverse complement strand
CCTTTGATTTTTGGTGAAGGCAAAGACGAGATGATTGTAGCCTCTGATGTTCAGGCCATTGTCAGTCACACCAAAAAAATTCTTCACTTGGAAGATGAGCAGATTCTTTTGGTTTCACAGGGTGAATTTCATTTGTTTGATCGATCTGGAAAACCTTTGCCTGTACATATGAAAGAAATTTCTTGGAGTGCAGAAAAGGCAGAAAAAGGCGGACACCCGCATTTTATGCTCAAAGAAATTTT
>DKGG01000059.1:1973-2755 GCA_002453155.1 Bdellovibrionaceae bacterium UBA6776 | reverse complement strand
GCATTTTATGCTCAAAGAAATTTTCGAGCAGCCTCGGGCGGTGGCGCAGGCTTTGGATGCCCATGTGGATTTGTCGCACCCATCGGTTCATTTGAAATTTGGTGGAAACAAACAGATGGCCTTGGAAGATCTCTCAAAGTTTGAACGGATCTTTATTGTGGCCTGTGGAACTTCGTTTTACGCCGGTCTTGTGGGTGAGTACATGATTGAAAGACTAGCGGGTCTTCCTGTGGAATGTGACATCGCCAGTGAATTTCGATACCGCTATCCCGTGCTTCCTAAAAACTCTTTGTTCATTTCGATTTCTCAAAGTGGAGAGACCGCAGACACTTTGGCGGCAGTTCGGTTGGCCAAAGAAAGTGGAGCGAAAGTCTTGAGCATTTGCAACGTTCCAGATTCCTCTATCGATCGAGAGGCCCATGCCAGTCTTCACATGTGTGCAGGCATTGAGGTGGGCGTTGCAAGTACGAAAGCTTTTACTGCGACTTTGACATTGATGTCTCTTTTGGCCCTTCAAGTGGCAAAGCTTCGAGATCGTCTGTCCGCAGAAGATGAAAAGAATTACGTCGAAGAGCTGATTGGAACTCCTTCTCGAATGGAAACCGTATTGGCTTTCGACAGCTATTTCGAAGAGGCTTCAGAAACTCTCAAAGAAAACAAAGGCTTTTTGTACTTGGGACGGGGAGTGCATTTCCCTGTGGCCTTAGAAGGGGCTTTGAAATTGAAAGAGTTGGCGTACATGCATGCGGAAGGTTATGCAGCTGGAGAAATGAAGCATGGAC
>DKGG01000059.1:0-1653 GCA_002453155.1 Bdellovibrionaceae bacterium UBA6776 | reverse complement strand
GCTGGAGAAATGAAGCATGGACCCCTTGCGCTGATTGATGAAAAAATGGCCGTGGTTGTCTTGTCTCCAAAAGATGAGCTTTATGAGAAAACCCTTTCTAATTTGGAAGAAGCTCGGGCACGTGGTGGAAAGATCATTTCCATTGGAAGTCATGGTGATGGCCGTTTGGAAGAACTCTCAGAGCATTACTTGGCTTTGCCAGAGGCTTCGTGGTTCACATTGCCTTTGTTGGAAGTGATTCCCTTGCAGCTGCTCTCGTATCATGTGGCCGCATCCTTAGGGCATGACGTGGACCAACCCCGCAACCTCGCCAAATCCGTCACTGTCGAATAAGGTGCCACGCACCTTATCGAAAGTTGCCGGTGACCTCATCTGCGGAGGTGGCGCGGCGGCGTTCGAGGGTGAAGCGAATCTCAGTGACTCTTTCAGAGCCAAAAAATCGGTTGATGCGGCGTTTGAGTTCTTCTTCCATAAACCGAAGTTCTTGAAGGCGGGCAGAACTGTTCACCCACACAATCAAGCGAGAAAACTTCAAGCTGACGGGCAAGCTGGTTTCGGCCGCGGTTTGACCGACGATTTTTTTCCAAGACTTTACCAATTTGAACTTTAAAAACTGATCCGATAGCGGTGACTTGCCATTGGCTAAGAGGCTTTGTAGAACACTGGACAAATCGGTGAGTTGGCTGTCAGGCCGTTGTTTTTTATCTGATGACATCTCCTGAAGCCTACCATGAAACCCAGGGCCTCTCAATCAGGCCTCCCGGAAAGGCGCTCCTTTTGAATGATTTAAATCCTCCCAATTCGTTTATAACCGTCGTAGGAGGCGGTCTTGCCGGATCCGAATGCGCCTATCAATTGGCCGAGCAAGGCTATGAGGTGGTTCTGATTGAAATGAGGGGGACCGGAAAGACCACTCCCGCTCACAAAACAGATCGATTGGCCGAGCTGGTGTGTTCCAACTCTTTTGGAAGCACCACAGACTATTCCGCTCCCGGTCAGCTAAAATGGGAAGCGCAAAGGATGAATTCCCTGATTTTGCAGGCCGCGGAAAAAGCCAAGGTTCCTGCGGGCATGGCGCTGGGTGTGGATCGCGAGGTTTTCGCCGCACATGTGAGTCAAACCATTGAAAATCATCCGCGCATTCGGTTGGAGCGAAAAGTGATTTCATCTTTGGATGAAATTCCACGGCCCGCGGTGATTGCCACGGGACCATTGACGGACGAGGCGCTTGCGCAAAGTCTTCGACAGCATTTTGACGAAGAATTTTTATATTTCTTTGATGCCATTGCACCAGTGATTGATGTGGACTCTATCAATCAAGACGTGGTCTTTCGCGCAGATCGATTTGACAAGGGGAATGGTGATTACCTCAATTGTCCTTTGGAAAGAGACGGCTATTTCAATTTGATCAACGAGATCAAAGCCGCGCGCAAAGTTGAACCTAAAGAATTTGAAAAGGTTCCCTATTTTTCAGGATGTATGCCCATCGAGGCCATGATTGAAAGTGGAGATCAAACACTTCGATTTGGACCCATGTCGCCCAAAGGAATTCGAAATCCAAAAGATGGAGAGAACTACTACGCCATTGTTCAATTGAGACAGGATAACCTTTCGGGCACAGCCTACAACATGGTGGGATTTCAAACCAAGATG
>DKGG01000030.1 GCA_002453155.1 Bdellovibrionaceae bacterium UBA6776 | reverse complement strand
ACCACTCGAAGTCGAAAAGAACCACAGGGAAGGACGAAAAATGGCGCACACGGAGGCCGGTGAACAAGGTTTAGACAGCTCCACGGTCTCTAAATGAAACAGCAGAGTCTCTATTTGGAACACCCCCTGCAATGCTAAAGATCAAGAGGGTTAAACAAATAGAGAGGAACTGTATCTTATGGCAATTAAGACCAACAATTTTTCAATGCTTCAAAAACTGATTTTAGGTCTTCTCCTGACCGCAGGATCCGTAAGTTTCGCAAGAAGTAGCTGCGTGGATAAATGGTCTCAGATTTCAGCGATCAACCTGCCCTCCAACATCTCCTCAAAAATGCAAAGAGGCGCCATCACTTTTTACATTCCTTCCAAAGGCGAGTCCTATAAAATCTTTAACTCAGGTAATCGAATTCGAGTGAAAACTCCAGATGGAAAAAATGCCTATGTGTCCCTCTGTCCCTCAGGTTCTGGCCTTGTCGTAAAAGCGACGGTTGGATTCTTTTCTCGCACCGCTGAAGTTCGGTTCAGAGGAAACAGTGTTCTGGTTACCGATGGCGGCGAAAAGGTTACAGGAGTGGTTCGGTAATGACAAAAAGAAGTCCCCTTCAGGGGCTTCTTTTGATTTTGGTCTTCACGTTTGCTCTTTCCCCCCAAGCAAAAGAAGTTTCCCCAAAAATACAATCGTTCGTGCAAAAGGGTTGGAGCTATCAAGCTCCCAGTGATGATCCCCTATTTTCACATCCCTCTAAGGACTTTCAAGGAACGCTCACTTACAAAGAGCTTCCGTCACTTTTTGTTTTTCATGCAGAATACAAGGGAGGCCCCAAGGAACTCACTCAGTGGCTGAACACGCGCTACCTCAAGGGCAAAGCAACTTCCTTAAGAAGTCTTCCGCTTCGCATAGAGGGCAAGAATACTTTGTACGTCAATGTTTTTCAGGCCGTTATCCAAGGCGACACTCAAATCATAATGATGTTCAGTCAGATTCAGAATCACCAGGTGATGGTGCTGTCACAAAACTCAAATCTTGATTCCTACAAAAAAGACATCAATGAGATTCTACCTTTTTTGAAAAAGGCTTTTTCCAACTAGGGACGATTTCTGCTTTGAGCCCCAACCTCTAGTTGCAGTTCTTAAGCAGAGTCTGAATTTTCGAATATTGCAAGCTATCAATCCGCACATAAAAAGCAACCTCGGACTTCTCTTTACCATTGGACTCAAAATACATGGTGTCGCGAAGCAAATGAGGCGCCTCAAATTTTAATTCGTGATCAATCAAAGTTCCTAGATCCGTCAGTTTGTCATTCATTTCCACAGAACGATCTTCATAGACTTCTCCGCGGGGATCTACTTTAAACATGGCCTCAGTTCCCGCTCCAAATGGAGTTAGATTCATCACATTCCCCATGTAATCAATCACGATCCCCTTGAGACTAAAAACTTTGGTGACCACCTTTCGATCACCTTCCCCAACTTCCTTATCCTCCCAATATTCACAAATTTTATTTTTATTTTTGGAGGCCAGAGCCTGCTCAATGTCCTGCTCCATCCAAGATCCTTGCATTTGAGAAAGAGTGGTTCCCTTTTCTCGCTTATTCTCACCGCAACCGGACAAAGATAAAACAGCAACACTCAAAAAAAGAAAAAGGCTTTTTACCATCTTTAAATTCTCCATTTGGTTTTAAGCCTTTCTCATCACTCTAAAAATGTCAATTTATAGGTTTAAAGGTGACCGACGGTCCTACAAAGGGTTTTGATTCGATCCATATGGCGTCGATTCTCCATCACAAAGTAAACCCGGTACTCACTTTCACCATTGGCGTCAGGGTTCTCAGAATAATGTCTTTCGACTTCCAATCCACCAGAACTTTGAGACTTATCCCTCAAATAGTAAGCGCCTGAAACTTCCAATTCCCTAGGCAAATTGCGAGCCCCATCAAGATATTGCTCAATTGGAATTAAAACCGGATTTTCAAACTTGAAATCTCGAGTGACAATCTTTCTACGGCCTTTTCGATATGAGTATTGGAAGACAACTTCTTTCATCGACAAATTAATTCGCTTCCCCATCTGGATATCGAAGTATTTGCCATCAGATTCACATTTGAAAATTTCGGTCCGAAAATTGTTCCTCATCTCACCAGGGTGATCGGGAAATCGAGGTCCTTCAAACCCACCTTGAACCTCAGCTTTCAAACTCAAAACCCCTGGAGTGCCAATGCCCACGTAAGCACTTCTTTGAAGATCCCCTGCAGGAGCCTTAGAAACTCCAATTCCAAAGGGTGAGGAATTCAAATTAGATCCTCGAAATCTTGATCCCCTCTGCCCGGCCAACTTTTGAGCCGCAATTCTTTCTGCATCCACCTGAGTAGGAATGGGGATTCCATAACGATCGGAGGTCATCTTTCTTAGTGAGTAGGCCAAACGCTTTCCTTCTTGCCAACTGATATAGTTTTTAAAAACTTCCATCAGCGCCGTATACTCAGCATCATAAACCAACGTGTCCGTGGAAATTTGAGAAGCCGGAACCTCCCTAATTTCAGCAGCCCCCAAAGCTGTGGTTTCCACACCCGTTAAATACCAGGTGGAATCTTTGAATACCATCTGACCTGGAAGTTGATGGCCATCGGTATAAATCATCACAAAGTTCATGGTTCGATAATCTTGCCCGGTTAAAAGCTTACGATTTACAACCATGCTCAACATACTTCCCGAATAGCACTGTTGACGTCCTTCTTCCAAAGGATGAGCTAAAGTGACTTTCGAAGAATTGTAATCGATAGATCGTCCAAGATCTGATTCCAAAGCGGTTTCATAGGCGACTTTCTTCGCACCTAAGGATTGGCTCACTTGAACTTTCGAAGCCAAGTTGGAAATCTGAGCTTGAACCGTGGCCAAAGACAAAGTCTTTCCTTCCATTCGATTGTATTCGGCCACATGGTCTCCAATAATCATGTCACTGATGGAGTTAAAACTGACTTCCTGCTTGCCATTGATCGCTTCCGCCAAGGCTGTCACCTGCGCCGGAGGATTCTTACTCGTATCCAAACTGACTGTGGTGTCATAGGTCACCATATCGGGGTTTGGTGGAGTTGCTGCCGGTGGGTTATTTTTCGAGCAAGCCAGCAAACTTGCGCAAACAATGGGAATGCTTATGAGGCGTTTCATTTTCTCTCCTTAGATTTGTTTACTTATAAAAATTTGAGCCCCGCAGCCTTGCGGAACCCTCACCAACAGAGGACTTCTCTTCAAGGTCCAGGCCTCGCTCAGTGGGCCATAGAGCTCTCCATGAGCCCCAGGGGAGGTAAATTTTGTAGGGAGAGGACACATTAGAGCCCCTCTGGCGGTTCAAGACTCACCGCCTCTTTTTACGGATTTACTGGAACGTCAATTCTGTTTACACACCCAAATTAGGATTAGAACCTGCGCAAGAACTCGGCGCTCTGGATCCTGGCACAGATTGTGAAATTCTGCACATCCATCTGAAATTCTTATTCCCATACGCCAACCTTGGAGGGTGCACTCAATGGCATTTCGCAAACTTTGCTTGAGATCTGTTCAAACATCAATGTCTCTGATTTTTGGATTGATCCTTTCAACCTTCGGAGTTGGAGCCTCAGCCCAATCCAGCACTTGGACTGTTAAAAAATCCTCTTGGCAGGAAAGCGATGAAAAAAAGTTTTCGGAGTTCATTCAAACCATGGGGGACAGTGGCTGCCGAAGTTTGGACAAATGCCTTAAATCCCCAAAGTCCAACCCCTTTTACGCCAGTAAAACTCCAAAATACACCGACTACCTGGCAGATTGCGCCGACCTGCCTTTCGCGCTCAGAATGTATTTTGCGTGGATGGAAGGCCTACCCTTCGATTATGTCTCACAAGTGGACCCGGCTCCAGAAAATGGAAATGTCAGCGACATCCGTTATACGAAGTACGGCAACCTTCCAAAAGCCAGACGTGCCTTTACTCCGGGGAACTCGTACAATGGCCCTGAAGAAATGCGCAACATGATCAATGCGGTTTCAACGGCCATGTACCGCATGCACTACAAATACAAATTGGATTTTTATCCCACAATGTTAGATCGAAAATCCATTGCTCCAGGAACTATTCTCTATGATGCCTCTGGGCACGCGGCGATTGTCTATCGCATTGAAAAGAACGGACTGGTTCGCATGATGGACGCCCATCCCGATCAAAGCATTTCTCGCATTGTTTTCAGCAAAAAATTTAGCCGCAGTCGAATTGCCCATGGAGCTGGATTTAGAAACTGGCGGCCCGAACTTTCAACGGCGGCAACGGACAAACTTCCCCGTTTTTCCACCATTCAATTTTCAAAGACTTTTGAGTTGAATGGAACACCATTGGATTACTATGACTATGTTCGTGCACAAATGGCTGGAGGAAATTTAAAGTTCGACCCCGTCGCAGAAGTATCTGGGCTCATGACCGAACTTTGCTCGAATGTACAAGAACGTGTTCACTCCGTACAGGCCGCCATTCGCGTGGGCATTCATAAAAAATCCCATCCGCAAAAGCTGCCCTCCAATATTTACGGAACCTACGGTGAATGGGAAGATTACTCCACCCCTTCTCGTGATGCTCGTTTAAAAACCGCATTCCTTGAGTTGAAAGAAGAGGCTGAGCGCTACATTGAAATGTACAGATCTGGCAATTCACGGGTTCAATACACACCCGTTTCCTCTGCTTACTCCGCCAACTGCTCTCCTCAAGACAAAACCTGCTATTTGGTCGCGAGCCTTTTGGACGAATATGACAAGGTTGCAAGCAAGTCTGTCTGCCAATTCACCTATACCAACTCTGTGGGCCAGCCTCACTCTCTTGATATAAATCAAATTACATCTCGACTTTTCAAACTTTCCTTTGATCCCTATCACTGCATCGAACTTCGGTGGGGCGCGGATGGCCAAGAAAAGAACTCCTGTCCCGACCGTGGAGACAAACTGGACTGGTACGAAGCAGAACAAGGCCTTCGCAATCAACTGGAAAGAACCTATGACGCATTCATGGGTTATGACCTTCAAGAAACTCGCCGGAAACTTGGAGTCTCGACTCCACCGGACGTTAACTTGCGAGGACTTTTAGAGCGCAGTCTTTAGAAAATTGAAAGATAAAGCACCTTGGTCGAGAACCGATAGAGTTCTCGACTCTCCCCTTGCGTAACCTCTGCTTCTTTCCAAAAATAGAAGTATGAGCACAAATACAGATCACAATTTTGGTCCCGAGAGTTCTTTTTTGGTCTCCGAACTTTTCTTTTCACGCACAGATAAAAAGGGCTGGATTCTCTCTGGGAATGAGGTTTTTCAAAGAGTCAGTAAATACGATTGGTCTGAGCTCATTGATCGCCCTCACAATTTGATTCGCCATCCTTTTATGCCCAAGGGCGTCTTTCACCTTTTGTGGGAAACCATTTTGGAAGGCAAACCCATTGGAGCTTATGTGATCAACAAGGCAAAGGATGGGTCTCACTATTGGGTTTTCGCACTGGTGGCTCCCCTGGACGATGGGTTTCTTTCCATTCGATTGAAGCCCACCTCCGAAATTTTGAACCATGTCAAAAATGTTTACTCGGAAGTTCTGAAGCAAGAGAAGCAAAAGAGTTTAAAGCCCAAAGAGTCGCAAGAGGTGTTGCTTGGAATTCTTAAAAAACTAGGGTTTGAATCCTATGAGGATTTCATGACCACCAGTTTGATTGCTGAAGTTCAGAAACGTGAAAATTCCTTGAGAGGCCAGGAAAATCCCATCCTGGAAAAACTCACCCGAGCCTTAAAGCATGGAATCAATCTAGAAAAGACCACCGAAGAAACTTTTGAACATTACAAGGTCAGTCAGCACATTCCTTTGAACTTGGAAGTTCAAGCGAATAAAGGTGGAGATGAAGGAGCCCCCATCTCGGTGGTGGCCCATCAATACGAGAACTTGAGCAATGAGCTCAATCGTGAACTTTCCCAATTTCAAAGTGCCGGCCAAGTGGTACAGGAGAGCATTCGCGGCAGTCAGTTTCTATTGGCAAGTTTTCTGCTTCAGTCAGAAATGCACAAAGAGTTTATTATTGAAAACTCCGATCACATCAACGTGCAAGAAGAATTGAAACACCTTAAATGTGTCGCCGATCAAGGTCGTTCAAAAGTTCAAGAAGCTTTGGACCAGATCAAATCGCAATTGCAACTTTTTATTCGCGTGGAAAACCGAGTTCGAGACTTGGCCACAGCTCTTGAGATGGTTCGAGTCACAGGAAAAATTGAAGTTTCAA
Organism: Bdellovibrionaceae bacterium UBA6776; assembly: GCA_002453155.1. Taxonomy (GTDB): domain Bacteria; phylum Bdellovibrionota; class Bdellovibrionia; order Bdellovibrionales; family UBA1609; genus UBA6776. Next base: position 391 of record DKGG01000030.1, on the reverse strand, counting down.
AGGTGACAAAAAATAAAAAGGACTTGGAAGTTTTGCTGGAATCTCTTCTGGGTTTTCGAGAAAAGCTTCAGGCAGCTCTTAAAGAAATCCACACCAATGGAATGGATCTCATTAACCTTCATTCTGAAATCGATCGGGCCGTAAACTTATAAACGGTCTTACTGTACAAAAATTGGTCATGTCTCAACTTGATCCACAAAAAATAATGCGCAGCGGCTCCTGATTGGGCTTACAAAAAAAAATATCGAAAAAAAGCTCAAGTCCCTAAACGCCACTCAACCAAAGTCCGAGAAGTCTTTATGAACTCAAAGTGACGTGAGGGGGTTTTATGAAAGGGTTAAACTGGCTGAGAGGCTTGAGCTTCTTAATTGGTTCTTTTGCGGTAATTTTA
>DKGG01000024.1 GCA_002453155.1 Bdellovibrionaceae bacterium UBA6776 | reverse complement strand
GGCTTTACGCGCTAAGAATGGCTCAATCAGAGTCTTGGCGGAAAGCCTCCAGCTCCAGAAACTTTTCAACCGAACCTAAATGTCCTTGCGATCTGATTTGAACTTATGTATTGGCACGAAAACTTCCGGCTGGTCACAAAGAGGAAAAGGAATGGAGACTCATTTATTCACCCAATTTGGAAAGTTCCGAGTATCTAGATAAAGAGACAGTCACCGTAAATGGTACCCCTCAAATTGTTCAGAAGGTGCCTTTGGAAAATGTCGGACAGAATAAAGAAATTGAAACAGGGTCTGACCTATCAACTCTTTTGCACGAAGTTATAATTGGACCAACTCTTTTCCCAAGGTGGAATGCCATTTTACGCACCCCCTTTGACACCTCAAATGGCCTCTGAGCCCGATAAATTCGATTTGAGTCTGGTATCCGTATTGCTATATCAAAGAGCTTGAAGGACAGTTCCAGAATCTTGAAATCATAGAAATCCCTTCGGTTTTGGAGCATTACATAGAGGAGCCCGTAATATGAAAAAATTTTTTATTGCAATTGTCTTTGTTTTCGGCCCCTATCTGGCGTCAGCTCAACAAGAAGTGCGCATTGTTGAAAATAATGTAGAAACACGAACGATCGAATTAACTATCAATACCTTTAGTTTTGGAAGATCAACTGAGTTTCACAGAGACGCAAATCGAGAATCTCCGCAAATAATGGTAGTTCACCCAACGCTTGTTCTTGGAGATCACGCTCCATACACGAATGAGCATTATATCATTCATGATTACCCTCATGACGGAGTAGGCTTTTGTACTTTCTTAAAGTTTAATGGTTTTCCTGAACTCATCGGAATACCTGTCGAAAACTCCGCGGATACCAGACGGTATTCTGGAGACGTCAGCGGCAAAGCAGTTGATTTCAACAATTCACTTCGTGAGCCAGGTACCTTCTCCACGACTCTTGCTGTTGGTAACAAAGTTTTAAATTCAATAACTTGTCGCTAAGGTTGGTGGAGTTTGATAGTCGGAAGAAAATGCCTTGGTAGAAAACTATCAACAAAAGACACATTTGATCTAAATCAGTCGGCTTTAAGAGGCATAGAACTTCTTTAAAAGAATATTAAGTGCAATGTCCAAAGATGCTTTTGCCGGTTCCAATGATATAACCTTTAAACCTCGCTCACTCAAAAGATTTGCGAAACAGCCAGTCCCTCTCAATCATCACTTAATTTGTAAAAGTCCAGGCTGTAAACATAAGCCACCTCTTCTGCTGATTTTGATATAACTTGAACGTTCTTTTCCAAATTGCCTAAGAGTGATTCTTTCACTTGAAAGGCATCTTTATGAGATAGACTGACACACGCTGAATAGTGCACATCTTCTTTATTGAGAAATTGCAAACGAGAAATCGTGTGTTGCCTCCAATTTCGGTGATGACTCAAGACCAACTCGTTTTCATTACTCAAGTGAATATGATTTTTACCAGGCTCTACTTTGGAGTCACTTCTCACTAAGACACCTAATTTTACAAGGAATTCAACAAGCTCCACAACTTTTGAGCGGGGAAGCTTCAGTGCTAAGGAAATCGCCTCAATCGTATTTTGTCCAGGGATTGAAGCCAAAACATGAACAGCTCCATAGTGATAACTTGAATAGAATTTTTGCTGATCCTCTTTATTAATCGAACCTTCGGCTTTTAACCGATCCTTTATCTTTAGTCGCTTTTCTTTCAGTAATCTAACTTTCTCCACAAATCGGTTCTTTAGAACAGGAGTTCCAGCTCTCGCGATCATGACCAAATAAATAAAAAATTCCCCCTCATCAAAAGAGTGCTCAAGGAACTCATTCGCCACTTCGGCTTGCTCCAGTGAAAGCTCTGACTGCCCATTTAGGACTTGAGAAATAAAAGTGGTGTGGACTCCCATGTACTCGGCAAGCCTCTTTCTCGCTCCTGACCGAGTCCCCTTTTTACCTAGTTTCTCTTCTAAATAGGCCCTATAGTCCAAAAAATCAAATACCATAACCACCTAATATTATTAAATTTATTCATTTAAATAGAGTAAAAACTCTTTTAAATATATAGTATTAAAGTAATTAAATCTATCAAAATTATACGCTTAGCATTATTTTTCTTGAGGTGGCAATGACGCCCAAAAAAGGAGATTTTATGAACCCCCGAAAAATTAAACTCTTGATCGCCTCAATAGTGCTTGCCTGCTCAAACATCGCTTGCGCAAAGAGTTCCGACACTGATGAACTGAGAATCGACGAAAATCTTGCTGCCTATTTCGCAGGAGACAACTTTGTAGAAGAGGAAAATGGAGGAGAAAACAACGAAGAATTCCGCATCAGCAAGGATTCCATCACCCAAATTCTCATCCGCCAAGTTGGTTCTAATAATAACCCAGAAGTGCCTTACCCCACTGTGTGCAAATACAGGATAAATGGCCGTCTCATGAGTCTATTTGAACGCTCGCCTGAAGAGGTTGGCTCTTACATGCCTTATGCCTCTCATGAGCTTTCATTTCAGACGACTTCAGTCGAACTCCTTCCCGACGCCAACTCCACTGACAAGTACTTAGATAGATGTCAGGCCATGGTAAATAAAATGAACAGCACCCAGCCCTGGTACTCAATCTACTTTGAGGTGTTGTCAGAAAACAGAGTCCGATTTCACACATCTGGAGGAGGTGACTATGAAAGCGGTCAGCCTCGCACTGAGAGCACTCTGGATGAAGTTTACACTCGATTAAAATAGTTCTAAATAACGGCCCGCGACCCCATTTTTGGAGCGGGCCTTGCAAATTAAACCCACGGCAGGGAGATACTGTGAAAAACTCGCTCTACATTCTATTAATGGTGACATTTTTGGGCTGCACTCAGCAAAAAACGGTACATCACTACGACACAGCGCCTCAGTCATCTCCATCAGGTGAAGCTGGAAATGAGGCCACCTTCCAAGGCACGATCAATGGCGGCGGTGGAAAAGGAGTTCTCTGTGCTTCCAATCCTGAGAACGTTGAAGTTTTGGACATTTACGAAGGCCGTGAACTCTACAATCTAAACTACTCTGGCAGCATCGCACAGTCGGAAAAAGAAATGCACGCTGTGGTCCTTAAAAAATTCATCTCTCACTTCTATCCCCAAAGTGAGCAGACTGAAGAAAATCTCAAAATTATATCTGAAAGTATCTTCAACCCTTTATTAAAAAACATCAAATTTACCGCCAAAGGACAAAAGCTCAAACACACCGTAGATGCCAGTGAGCCTTTGATCTCAAGTGACTGCAAGGTTGTTCAATTAGCCGTTTATTACGATGAAAGTGTTTTGATTATTGATAAAGAGTATTGGGACAAAATGGACTTGAGAAACAAGGCGGCACTTTTACTTCATGAGCTTGTTTACTTTATGGTTCGACAGCAAGGGGAAAGTAACTCCATACAGTCACGTAAATTGGTTGGACACCTCTTATCTGACTCAGGAATCAGGTCACGATTTCAAAGACTGCCAAAAGAAAAATTTGCCACTTGTGAAATTAGTGACAGACAGGCAACAAGCAAGAACACCAAAATTTATCTATTCAACGAAATCAACGCTGAAGGCTTTGAACAGGCTGTGCTGTTGTTTGACCAAATTGAAGGTAAATACTCGCTTTTTGAAACTTTTGCTGAAATTAACGTACTGAAAGATTTTGATTTCTTAAATCCCAAAGAAAGCCAATTCAACAGAATTCAGTTTGGGACCAAGATTGATACCTACGCAAATGAATACAACCAGGGAACAATTCGATTGGACAGAGGTTCAAGACATGAGTTTTCAATTATGTTCTCTTCAAAAAACAAAGATCGGGATGAGAAAGAGTATTTGTTCACCTGTAAAGATAAAAAAGGAAAAGCTCCTGCTCCACAGAAAGAACCTGACCTTGATATTACAAAAGAGTTCATTAGCGTCTATGGAGGAAAGAAGTTTCGCGAGAGTGAGCACGGTGAATACTTCGAAATTGGAAAAGATGGTCAAATTCTCGTCGCCCGATCTAGGCAAGTCGGTCATGAAGACGATCCCGAGGTGCCTTACCCCACAGTATGTAGTTACGCAGAAAAGGGTGAAATAAAATCCATAAAAGAGAGGTCCAAGGATTCAACTCTAGAGTATATGGAGTATGCAAGTCACAAAATTGAGATCAAGGTCACTGACGTATCACTCATTGATCCTATCAGCTGGAGCAAAAATGACCCATCCTGTGGAAAATGGATTGAGCGATTAAAATCCGGCCTCAGCTACCTCAACGATACTTACATGGAACTTGTGGATAAAAAATCCTTTAGGACTCACACCTCAGGTGGTGGGGACTATGTCAAGGGTGGCTCGCGAACTGAGTCCACTTTGGATGAACTTTACGAACTCACTAAATAGACAGAGAGCCATTCTTAGCGCGTAAAGCC
>DKGG01000065.1:5359-31512 GCA_002453155.1 Bdellovibrionaceae bacterium UBA6776 | reverse complement strand
CAAACAAATCCCTCAAACAAATCCAAGAGCCCTGCCCATCGGGGACCAAGAACTTTGAACCGCAGACTTCCCCTGCGCACTCTTAGTTTCACTGTCTGTAACTTCGCCCCTTCAAAGGAATTCCGAATCGAACCACCGGCCCCATGCCTCAAGTGCAAACTGGCTGTCCGCAAAACTGATAAACACACCCCTATTGGTGGGACAAAAACAAGGGGGCTAGCTCAAAGCCCCCTCCCAAAAACAAGGGGCCCGCAGAACCCAATCAGCCGCCACGCCTGTCTCAAAATCCCGCACCAGCCCCAACGCAGACCCGGCACACCCCCAAAAATCCCACAACCACAGCCCTTGTGCGGAAATCGGTGGAAATTTGGCGGATTTTGGGATATCTTAAGCCATTATGATTCAAATTTCAGAGTCCGCTGCCAAAAAGATTTCCGCCCTCAAACTTGAGGAAAACAAACCTGACGCCGTCCTTCGTGTTCAAGTGAAACGCGGTGGGTGCTCTGGATTTTCCTATAAAATGGATTTTGCCGATGCTCCGGCCGACTCCGACAAAGTCTTCGAGTCCTTTGGCGAAAAAGTGGCCATCGACACCCAAAGCTACCTCTATTTGATTGGAATGACTTTGGATTACGAAGGCGGCCTCAATGGAAAAGGCTTTATCTTTTCCAACCCCAATGCCACAAAAACCTGCGGCTGCGGATCCTCTTTCGGAGTTTAGTTCGAAGAAGAAGGTCCCTTCTTTTCGCCACTGCCACCGCCACCACGATTTCTATTGCGATTGCGGTTTCTGTTGCGATTCCGATTGCGGTTTCGATTGTTGCCGCGATTTTCAGACTCCGCTCCGGAACCGCCTTGATTTCCAGAGGCTTTCTGCTCTGCCGGCTTTCCACCACCCGATTTATCTTTTGCGGGTCGGTCTTTTCCAGGCCGGTTTTTTGAAGATTTGTTGCGAGACTTGGACGAACGGCTTCCGCCCCCTTTAAGCATTTCAGAAAACATTTTGTGATCGCTGTTTTCCGAAGAGTCCACTTCCACATCACCGCCCAGCTCCTGAAGAAGCTGATTGTCTTTTTGAATCAAAACATCTCCGACAGAATGAGTTTGGTCCGCAGATTCTTTTTGAACCCGTGACAAAAACTTCTTCGTCATGGAACCCGCTTTTTCTCTTTCCAAGTGCTCGCTCATATCCACGACCACATCACCAAAACAGGTCATTTGACAGGCCAAGCGGCGCCCATCAATGTAGTAGCCCGTTCCGATCAAACTCATTTCTTTTTTGGAAGGCGGAATCAAATTGTATTCCCCCTCCACCACACGAATGCGGCATTCTGCACAGGAGGGCATTCCATTGCATGTCGAGTGAATGGGCAAATTGTGCTTGTGAGCCAACTCCAAAACACTTTGTCCCGGTTCAATTTCGTATTCCACTTCCTGAGGCAAGAATTTTACTTTCATGGGGACACCTTCAATTTGGCGTACTTCTTTTTGCCGTTTCTAAAAATCATTTCTGAGCCCGATTTCAAATCCATAAAAAGTTTCGGATCATCCACCTTCTCACCATCAATTTCCACTGCGCGGCCTTGAATGGCTCGTCGAGCGTCTCCGTTCGATTGAGCCAAGCCCATTTTCACCAACAAAGCACAAATTCCAATATTTTCCGCAGCCAATTCCACTTCGGGAATTTCATCTGGAAGCCCTTTGTTTACAAAGACTCTATCAAATTCTTCCAAAGCATTCGCTGCCGCTTCTTTCGAGTGAAAACGCTCCACAATGATTTGCGCCAACTGAACCTTCGCCGTTCGCGGATGTATGGCTCCAGATGCCAAATCGCTTTTCAACTGCTCTAACTGCTCCAAAGTGTAATCGGTCAAAAGGGTGTACCAACGAATCATCAGTTCGTCTGACACCTTCATGGTCTTTCCAAACATGTCTTTTGGCGAGTCTTCCAAACCAATGTAGTTGTCCAAACTCTTCGACATCTTTTGAACGCCGTCCAAACCTTCCAATATAGGAACTGTCAACACACATTGAGGCGCCTGCTCCGCTTTGGTTTGCAAGTCTCTGCCCACCAACAAATTAAATATCTGATCCGTTCCACCCAGCTCCACATCGGCTTTCAATTCCACAGAGTCATGCCCTTGCACCAAGGGATACAAAAATTCATGAAGAGCAATGGGTGAGTGACTAGAAAAGCGCTTTTGAAAGTCATCGCGCTCAAGCATGCGAGCCACGGTGTATTTGCTGGAAAGGCGGATAAAATCCGCAGCCGAAAACTTTTTAAACCAGCTGTTGTTGTAGACCACTTCGGTCTTTTCGGCGTCCAAAACTTTAAAGACCTGCTTCGCATAGGTCTTCGCGTTTTCCTCAATTTCTTCAGGAGTTAATGGTGGACGCATCTCGTTTTTACCGGTGGGATCGCCAATCAACGCCGTGAAATCACCGATCAAAAAGATCGCTTGATGACCAAGCATTTGAAACTGTCTCATTTTGTTGAGCAAAACCGTATGCCCCAAATGAAGATCCGGCCGTGAAGGATCAAAGCCCGCCTTGATTCGCAACGGCTTCTTCTTCTCGTAGCTGTATTTTAATTTCTTCAGCAGCTCCTCTTCGGAGACCAAGTCCACCACACCTTTTTTCAGTTGTTTGAGCTGCTCTTCTGGCTTTAAAAATTCCACGTCAACATTTCCTTATCGTGCATGTTCGACGATGCGAGTTTCTCTCATCACAGAGACCTTGATTTGACCAGTGTAATTCAATTCCCGCTCGATCTTTCGGGCAATGTCTCTCGAAAGCATGGTGGTTTGATCGTCAGTGACTTTGCTGCTTTCCACCAACACGCGAATCTCTTTTCCGCTTTGAACCGCATAGCTTCTGGAAACTCCGTCAAAACTGTTGGCCACACTTTCAAGATCTGCCAAGCGCTTCACAAAAGAATCCAAGTTTCCACGCTTAGATCCCGGACGAGACCGAGAAAGATTAAAGGCCGCCTGAACAATGTGACCGGTCACAGAGCTTGGCTCTTCTTCTCCGGTGTGGGTTCGAACGGCGCGAACCACTTCTTTAGATTCGCCGTTTTTACGTAAAAATTCAGAACCTGCAAAAGCGTAACTGCCTTCGAAGGTGTGATCCAATGCGCGGCCGATGCTGTGAAAGAGCGCAGCTCTTTTAACCACACTGGAATTCACGCCCATGTCCTCCGCCAAATACCCGGCCAAGTCCGCAACCTCTTGAGCTTGAGCCAAAAGATTCTGCCCATCTCCTTGTCGGTACTTCAAGCTTCCAAGAACGCGAATGATGTTGGGATGCACATCGTGAACACCCAAATCAAAACACACCTTTTCGCCATCTTCTTTCATTTCGTTGAAAAGATCTTTTTTCACCCGCTCCACCACTTCTTCAATGCGTGCGGGGTGAACGCGTCCGTCTTCCATCAGACGTTGCAAAGCATTTCGAGCCACTTCTCTTCGAACCGGATCAAAGCTCGAAATGATCACGGTTTCTGGAGTTTCATCAATGATCAAATCCACTCCACAAGCTGCTTCCATGGCGCGAATGTTTCGCCCTTCGCGACCAATGATCTTTCCCTTCATCTCTTCTCCAAGAAGAGGAATAGAAGTGGTGGTTCGCTCCGTAGAAACTTCGGAAGCGTATCTGGATAGGGCCACGGCCAAAATGTGTTTGGCTTTGGACTTGGCTTCTTTTTGAGCTTCGTCTTCGATCTTTTGAAGCTCAATGGCCATGCTTTGGCGCATTTCTTCAGACAAGTTATCAAGCAGTTCTTTTTTCGCCTGTTCTGGAGACATGTTCGCCGTGGCTTGAAGCTTTCTTTCAAGTTCCGCGATGTGCTCCCTTGCTCGGGACTCCATCTCTTGAAGACGGGTTTCACCCACTTGAAGCTTCTGCTCCAAATCATCCAACTCTTTTTCTTTAGAGCTCAGCTGGGATTCTTTTCGCTTCACTTCGTTTTGAATCCGCTGCTCTTTTTCTTTGATCTGCTTTTCAAAGTTTTGAATCTTTTGCTTCTCTTTGCGAATCTCGTTCTCCGCATTCTTTTTGGCCCGAGATTCAAAATCCTTGACCCTTGTTTGAGCATCCTTTTCGATCTTATTCACACGGCTCTTGGCGCGGTTCATGATTTTTTCAGCTTCTTTTTCTGCCGCTTGAATGGCCTTTTGACCGGTCATGCGGATGTAAATGAAAAAACCAAAGGTTCCAATAAACAGACCTAAAAGCCCTGATATTAAAATGGCAATTTCCAAGTTCATCTTACTTTTCTCCTCATACTCGCTTTTTAAAGCACTCTATAAATAATGGATGGTTCCCTTTTCAGTGATCAATCCATCCAAACGCACATCCCAGGAATCCACAGGCAACTTTTCAGAGCTCAGTTGCACATGAAACCCCACACCAATTTTCAACACTTCCTTTTTCAAGGAAGCTAAAAAACGATCATAAAACCCAAGGCCCCCGCCCAAGCGAAAACCCTCTCGATCAAAGGCCACTCCGGGAACAAAAACCACAGAGGCTTTTTCTCCATCGACCTTTTCACAGACCTGGCCACTGGGCTCCAGGATTCCCATGGAGTGTTGAATCCAATGGGACTCTTGAGCTTCATGGGCTTGGTAAAAATCCATCTCCCCTTCGGATCTCATTCGGGGGTAACACCAACGATAGCCCTCAATAGAGGGAACAGGAGCTTCCGAACCAAACGCCCGGTAAGAAAAAAGGTAGGAGTCCGTGGACAGATCTTTTAAAAACCACCGGACCTGTTCGGCCAATTGAAGGCATGCCTGAGCAAAAGCCTGCGGGCTTTCTTTCAATGCTTTCCTATGGGAGCGAAAATGCCTCCTCAATTGGGCCTTATCCAAGTGCGTGCGTCCTTTCTCAAAGAGCAATTCAACAGATCAATTACTGATCAAGAGTCAATTGCTTGAGAGGAGAGCCACTCAATTCGGAAAGTGCACTTTTTGTTTTGGATTCAATCTGATCGAGACGCTGACGAGCCCCTCGCTTTAAGAAAACCAAGTCCTCGGCCATATGAAGGGCCGCCAGAACAATGGCATTTTGAAAGGAAATGTTTGAATGAACAGACTGAGCCTCTTCAATCTTCTCGTCCACCAGGCGCACCAGTTCTTTGACGGTGTCCTTGTCATGGGAAGAACGCAGCCTTAACGGCAGACCTGCCACCGTCACTTCAAATGTATTCGCTTCGTTTTTTTCTTCAACCATGAATGATACGTTCCTTTAAGAATTCCAAAAATCACAAAAAATGAGCTTTCCCCAGAACTTAGGGCGATCCACTCAGAAATCAGGTTATGTCATGGTTGGGTCAAGGTCAAAGAGACTCACTCTCTTCGCGGCAATATATTGTAGGGGTCGGACCCCTTCAAAAGTTGATAGACGTGGTTGGAAATCAAGCCCACCAAGCGTCGGTACTCTCCAAGCACATCCAAATGGATGGAGGAGGTGTTGATGGTTTCTGGACGCCCCTTGACTAATCGCGTAATGTGACTTTCCCGCATTCGCTCTTCCAGGCGACGGATGTTTCGTTTGTGAAAAACCACCCGAGCCGCCAAATCCGGATCTTGAGTTTGAAAGCAGACCATGGACATTTCGGCAACCTGACGTACAGCGCCAAGAAGCTCCTCCAAATCCTTCCAACCTTCTGGGGAAAACTCCAATTTCAATTTGTGCTTTTTGGAGGCCATTTCCAAAAGTTGATTTTCAACCACATCCGCAACAGACTCCAAATCGGTGACCATATTCAGTTGTCTCATCATCTGCTTTTGAAAAGACGGTGGAGCATTTTCCATGTGCTCGGCCAAATACAAACTCAACTCTCTGGCCAACAGATCCACCCGGTCATCGGACTTTCTCATGGCCGCAAAACTTTCGGGATCGTCTTTTCGAAAAAGATCCAACGACTGGGAAATCATTCGGGTCACGATGTCTCCCATTCTTAAAATTTCTCTCTCGGCTCGTGCCACCACCACGGAAGGAGATTCCCAGTGCTCCTTGGTCAGATACTTTGTGGAGAACACACGCTCCTCATCTGTGGGCGGAAAGATCTTCTGCACAAGCTTTGCCCCGTAATTGATGCCGGGAAAAAACAAAATTGCTGCCACCAAATTGTAAAGGGTGTTGATGTTGGCCACATCCCGCTCCAAATTTCCTTGAGCCACCAAATTCACAAAACTTTCTGCGAAGGGATAAAACAACAGCACCGTGGCCAATTTGTAAAAGCAATGGGCCCAAGCAACTTGCTTGGCTACAGAGTTTCCTCCCGTAGAAGCCATGAGGGCTGTTGCCGTGGTTCCAATGTTGGCACCAAAAATCCAAAAGATCGCGTGATCCAAACTGAAAATCCCCTGGGCCACAAAGGTCATGGCAATCCCAATGGTCACCGCACTGCTGTGAACCAAAGCTGTAAAAATAGCAGTGACAATGATGGTGTAAAGAGGACTGTCATTGAGCGCGCTTAAGACAGATGTAAACAAAGGATAGGTTTGTAAAACCTGAGTCCCCATGCGGATCATTTCGAGACCCCAAAAGATCATCCCAAAGCCGGCCAAGGCCAACATGCTGGTCTTTAAAGTTCCAGGCTTTGCCAAAAACTGAACCGCAAATCCAATCACAAACAAAGGCAATCCAAACCGCGCAATATCAAACGAAAGGATTTGAACGGTCAAGGTGGATCCAATGGCGGTTCCCAATATCACACCCATCACTTGGCTGAGTGCAATCACACCGGCAGACCCCAACCCCACAAGCATAGACGTCACCGCACCTGAACTTTGTAAGATCAAAGTGAGTAAGATTCCAAGGAGAACCCCAAGAATGGGGCGACGGGAAAGAATCGTGATCAGATCTCGAATGCGATTGGCTGCAAGACGCTGCAAAGACTCACTGGTCAACGTGAGTCCGTACATAAAAAAGGCCACTCCGCCTAATGTGATAATGAGTGAAGAGTGAGAATCTGAAAGCATGTCTTTTATGGTGCATGCTTTCAGATTTGAAGTCTACAGGGTTTTAAAAACCTGAGATCTTAGTAAAGGGAAGTGTCTCCACCCTCTTGTTTGCTAGAAAGGATGCGGTTTTTCCACTGCGCCAGTGCTTCTTTGGCGTATTTGAACTGCTGACTTAGGTCTTCCATGGAAGAAGGTCTTTTGTCGAGCATGTTCCAAACGCGAATTTTATTGATATGGAAATACTCAGGAACCACTTTTTCCACATATTCATAGATCAAAACTTCAAGCTCATGTTTCATCGGAGCAATCTGTTCATACTCCAACTGCGCAAATTCCAAAGTCATTTTGTCCAACTGCTCTTTGAGTCCACCAGGTCCGTAAAGCTCCTGAGCTTGGGCCAACACCTCTTCACCCAAGCGTCCTTCCAAGGCCTCTTTTTCCAAAAGCAACTGCCCTTCAGAAAGCACCCGTTGGTAATTTTGAGAAGCCTCCTCGGTTTTTTCAAAAAGGTTCAACATGTCTTGAGGCAATGTCGCAAAGATCTCATCAAAATTTTTGCCTTCCTCTAGGCCTTTTGCGATGAAGGGCTCAATCAACTCTCGTTGTTTCAAGTCAAAACTTTCAAGAGTCTTGAACATCTGTTCTTGTTTCTCATTGTGAGCAAGAAGCGCCGGGCTTTCTTGCTGGGAAGCCGCATGGTTGAACTGATTTTCTTTGCGATGAACTTGCAGTCTCAATTGATCCAACTCTTTTTTCAGAGCGATTTTTTTATGATCCAATTCTTTAATTTGCGGCGCCAATTCCACCTGCCGTTGAACATTGGCTTGAGCAAAATCATGAAGCTCTCCATCTGGAATCCACTTCTTGTTGCGGATGGCCTGAATGCGTTCGGAAACCTCTCTCATTCGGGCAATATCCGCAGCGTCGATCTCGTTGCCATTTTCATCCACAAGAGAACCTAAAGCCTTAAATTGCTCGAGTCTTTCTTCATCAGAAAGACCTTTGTTTTTCTCTAGCTTTGTCACTTCTTTCAAGCGAATGGCCAACGCTTGAGCCACATGATTTAAGGACTCAAACTCTTCCGTTGCCGAGCTGTCGTAGTAGACAAAATCCTTCAAGAACTCTCGGAAGGCCAGATTGTTTGCGTACACGCGGTAAAAATTGATGATCGCTTCACGCTGGTTGGCCAAAGGATCGTTGGCTTGCTTCATTTGATCCAAGCGCTCTTTGGGGTTCACTTCTTCCAATTCCACGCCACGCTCTTTTAAAACTTCCGCAACAAAGTTCTTAATGATGGCGTAGGTCTCGAACACTCCTTGGTCCGTGTAATTTAAAAAGTAAGACTTTTTAAATTTTCCAAGATCTTGATCACCAGCTTGGGCCTCTACGCGCTGATCTAAAAATTCTCTAAATTCAGGAATCCATTGGTAAGCCACCAACACACGAGTGGAAGCATAAGCGTTCACTGCCGTCAGGTCACTATAGGCATTCAAGTGGAGTTTGGGATTTTCCGCATTGAAGCGATCCAGAACCTTTTCTTTAAACAAAGCTTGAATGGCTTCTTTGCTTTCCACAGGTCCTTCAATCAATTTCTTTGAAGTCATGTAATCCACCATGACTTGAAATGCCTCTTCATGGTCTTTTTTGGGCATGTAGTGATCAAAAATCAAGTGTCCCACGTTTTCCACTTCTCCTCGGAAGTTCACCCGTGCGGAGTAGGTCCAAAGAGAGCTGTTTCCAAGGTTTCGAACGTACTCTTCGATTTTTTCCTCACTCAAAAGATAAAGGGCATCATGCTCGCCCATCACATAAAGCGAAGGCACCGTGGGTTTATGAGTGCTGGACCAGTTGCTAAACACAGAGAGGAAGCTGCAAAAAAGTCCGGACAAAGCAGAAGTTTTATCTTCGGCCACAAGGTTTGCAAAGAGATCCCGATCGCCGGGATTCATGCGGCACATGACGTGCTCGGCCTTTTGGTTGATGTCTTTTTGGCGCTCAACGATGGTTTTGTCTTTAAAGGTTCCTTCAGGCATCACGTCTGGAACAAAAGAGAGTGGAATAAAGCCCACGTAAGCCTTGTCCAAACCGATATCTTCAAAGCCTTCACCGGTTCGACGAACCGCCATGTCCGCAACCAATCCACCTTTAGAGTGTCCCACCAAAAAGGTCGGCACATCAGGATGAATAAATCGGTTTCGAAAGGCCACGCGGTATCGAAAGTAAGTGTTGGCATCTTTGAACCACTCTCTAGCCCCTTCACCGTGCCAAGGTTGATCCATTCCCACAGTGAACACGTCATACTTCGCCATAGAGTTTAATAGAGTGTCCGCGGTATGCCCACCGGTGGTTTTTGTTCCTCCACCGTGTCCCCAGTCCAATGCGGCCTTCGCTTCAGGCCCTACCAACCACAGGGGCTCTCCTTTGATGGAGCGCTCGAGGTTCTTAAATAAGGACTGAGCATTCAAAGTCACATTGGTTCCAATGACTTTTCCATCAAATGGCATTTCTACGCGGAGGATAACCAAATCTCCACTTTCAAGTTTTACAACTCCAGGAGTTCCGGCCTTTCTCAATTGATGGGCCACGAAGGTCACACCTTCGGGAAGGAGCATGTTTAAGGTTTCTGGCCCCAACTCCCCTTGCCAAAGTTGAGCAAGCAATTTTTCTTTTTGAGGATTTAAAAATTCAGGATGTTTTTCTTTAAAGTTGCCGCGATTCTCTTCGGCGCGTTTTGCATAGTAAGGATAGGATCCCTCGATTTTAGTCAGTAAATCTTCACATCGAGTTTCGGCAAAAGAAAGGGACGGTAGAAATAACGTGAGTACAATAAAAAGGCGCAATAAATGAGTGCGAATTGAATTCAAGAAATCCCTCCGTTCTTGACTATGAAAAGCATAAGGACGAAATGCCTAAAGGACGGTTTTCGCGAAGTTGACGATCTGTGTCTACAGAAAGATTTTCAAAAAATCTGTAAAAGGGTGAATCCAGATCCTGAGCCCGCCTTGACACCCTAAAATTTGATCCCAGATTAGATTCGTAAAGGATGCGCATCCTTCGAAAAAAAGAAGAACTTATCATTTTTATAAGCGAATGCTTTTTACGGAGGTTACTATGAAACATCTGACTCGCACTCAAAACCGACCCGGAAGTCTCTGGGATTTTATGAACGACTTTGAAAGGGCCTTTGATACAGCCCTGACCGACCGCACCTCTGGCGCACCCACCATGGCTCGATTCAACCCAGCCGTAGATGTGGACGAAGGCGACGATCACTATTTGGTCAGCATGGATCTGCCCGGAGTGAAGGAAAGCGACATCAAAGTGGACGTTCACCTTGGACAACTCACGATCTCTGGAAAAAGGGTTCAGGAGACCAAAAAGGAAAACAGTGACGGTCGTTACTTTGAGCGTTCATTTGGATCTTTTCAACGCAGCTTCACTCTTCCCCAAGAGGTCGACAGCGACAAAATTGAAGCTCGATTTGAAAATGGAGTTTTGGAAGTCTTTATTCCAAAGGCCGAAAAGGCCCAAGCACGGACCATCAAAGTTGAAAATGCCAAAGGAGGCTTGTTCTCAAGGCTACTTGGCGAAAAATCAAAGGATGATAACAAAGAACACTGATCCCCTGTCCCACCTCATTCCCTCAAAAAAGGATCTCTCCTCCTGGAGAGGTCCTTTTTCTTTTAAGAAACTTAAGGCCTATGAAGTTGGTCCACTTGAACTTGAGCTATATTGGCTTCACCTTCTCCGTAAAAACTTTTTTGGCGAATGGTCACTCGGAACAGGGCTTTTAAGTAGCCCGAATCTTCTCGAAGCTCCACGATCCAAACCTCCAAAGCCTCTTCATGGGAGTATTCCAATTGCTCCAACTCCAAAATCATTTGATCACTGGGCTCTGCATAAAGAGTTTGAATGGTGGATTCCACCAAGCCTCGAAAGGCTCCTTTAGATTGAGACTCCGCCGCCTGAGTGGCAGTTGATAAAAACACCAAAGTGCTGAAAGACCAAAAGGCGAACAGGCTAAAAATTAAAGCTCTCATGGGACCTCCCTTTGCGCTTGGAACGCAAAATTTGTGGCCCCAGTCATATCACTTGGATGGAAACGGTCAACCGCAGAGGTCAAGGAAGGCTCAGATTGTTTGCATAACCCCGCGAAAACGTTCGGTCACCTGGGCTTGAGTGGTTTCAGCCAAGATTTTTTTATCGGAGCAATTCAAAGGAGAAATGGGGTTCAAAAAGGAAACTTCCGCCAAAACTTGGGTTCGTCGGCACAAACTCCACAGGTGAGGAAGAAAGTCCATATCCCCGTACCAGCACACAAAGTCCCGGTTGCGTTCGGAAAAAGGCTTTCCATCGATTTCCACATAGTTCAAACAAAAAGACTGAACTTGAACGCCTGCATCCACAGACGCTTGAAACAAGGGGGTGCGAAAACGCAAAATTTCCACTCCATTGGTGCTGGTGGCTTCGGGAAAGATGGTCACCGTTTGTCCCGCTTGAAGAGCCTGAGTGATGTCCGAAACTTCTTTGCTTAAATTTTCGCGGTTTCGTCTTTCCACAAAAAGACATCCTGCCCATTCGCAGAGAAACCCAAGACCTGGAGTTTCGCGAATTTCTTGGGAGGTGACAAAACTTGTTGGGTAAAGGGCGGACAAAATCAAAACGTCCAAATAGGACATATGATTTCCCACCATCAATCGAGCCACATCATCGCCCTTGTCCTTATGACGACTTTCCACTTTGACGTTCAAAACCTTAAGTCCCAACCGACACAATCGGGACTGCCAGCGCGTGCGAGCTTTTTGCAATTTGTAATGATCAAAATAAAAAAGCCGCATCAATCCACTGATGACCAAAAACACAAAGATCAAAAAGAAAATCACCGAGATTTTAAGAAAGGCCTGCAGAGACAAGCAAACTCCTTAGAAGAATCGCTGACGAAATCGCGGATTCAATTGCTTCATATCTAATATGGTGAGCACGTCGATGCAACTGAAGGATCGATCGTAAGCGGGATGCCCGTAAACTTTTGCTCCGGCAGACATGTAACTTCGAAGAAGAGGTGGAACCAATTTTCGGGATTCCGTGGGACTCAGTGCAAAGGCTGATTCCATTGAAAAGTCATTGTAGCTGTATTTTTTTGTGGGACGAATGTGAAAGTCATCGCTCCATTGTCCTTTTTCAAAGAAAGACTTCATCAAAGCTTCAGAGGTTCTTTGATCTTCAATGCGCACGCTGGAACATCCAAACAAAAAGCGAACACCCGCCAAATCGATGTAACGGGAAAGTCCTTTCCACAAAAGATCAATGGTGTTGCCATCTCTAAAGTCCGGATGAACGCAGGCACGACCCATTTCAAGCTTGGTAAAACCCCAACGAAGAAACTCGTGCAATTGAAATTCAGATTGAGAATAAAAGCGGTTGGTGAATCGACTGCAAAGCAATCGGTAAGTTCCCACGGCCCGATTTTGAGATTTGCTCCAAATGATCAGGTGGTCGGCTTCAAAATCATATTTGTCCACGTCCACACCAAAGGGAAGTTGTCTGCCCTGCCACTCGCGAACAAAAATTTCGTGGCGAAGCTCTAAAACTTCCAAAAGCTCATTGGGTGTACGCGCCGTTTTAACAATAAAGTCTTCGGTTTCAAAAAAGATCGAAAGGTTCGGCTGAAAAGATCTCAACTTTTGCAAAAGCGTTTTTGTCTTGATCCATTTGATCGCTGTGTTTCCAGAGGAAAGTAGCATGTTCACCCCCTTTATCTGCACTTAGGCTAACAAAGGGACCAAAAAGAGTTTGTCAGAGTTGTGTTTACCTTTTGTTGTATTCCTGTCGAAAAGAAACCGCTCCCCAAGGGGGCTGCTCTCCCAGAACCACAAACGGATCCCGCCCCAAATCTTCGGCACGAAACCACTCTTTTAACAGAAAGCTCTCTTGATGAGAGTTTAAAGTTCCCGCGGTCAAAGGTTTTGGGTGGCCACAGCTGGATTGGGGGCCGTAAGTGTGCGAATCACAAACTGCGATCTCCGCCGTACCAAAGTCTTGCTTCATGGATTGAAGCCATGCTTGAAGACTGAGAATTTTCGATGGCGAAATGGCGGGATCCAAAACGTAGTACTTTCCCTCAGACTTTACCAAAGGTGCCACGTGAAACCACCAGGTCACAACACCGGTGGGAGCATTTCCGGAAAAGGCTTCCAAATCCCCAAACACAAAGATCTTTTTTAGGCCTTGAAAACCGTGATCGAAAAGTTGATTGATGGCCATTTCGGCGCGGGTAAAGCACCCATCATCCGGATACTGCCAACTGATTCGACGAAGAAAATAAGGCTGCTGCTCGGTTTGAAAAAATCGAAAATCTCGAACCCACTGGTAGGCGTCCAAAAGTTCCTGATCCTTCTTTTCCTCAAAGTCCATTTTGGAGAGAACATCCAAAAGCTCTTTTTCCGAAAAGACCTCTGCTCGGACCACCACGGAATCATCTTCGGCCTTTTGTAAACTGGGCGCCAAATAACTTCTGTAGGAGGTGCCCGGAGCCCGCACGGCGCTGATAGACTCTCCAGATAAAAACACAGAAGTCGCAGAGAGGTTGAACGCAAAAACGGACAGGAAAATAAGGATCAAAGTATGAAGATATTTCATGGGCACAGAAGATATATGAAGCCCATTCACAGACAAGTGTTAAAACCAGGAGGTCCTTCTTTTCGACCCAGCGGGTCGGATTTTAAGGAGGGGATCTCACAGGGAGAGGAAAGAGGGATGAATCGAACCGGTCAATTTTTAAGCAAACTGATTTTTGGAATCTTACTCACCACTTCTGTGACTTCCCTTGGAGACAGCTTGGTGGAACCCTGTGAAAGTTGGAGCGCCAATGAGGCTTTTCAAAGTTTGCCTGCAGAACACTTTCCCGAAGTCAGCGGAATGAGGTCTTCTAAAAAGTTTGCAGACCGACTGTACCTGGTCAATGATTCTGGAGACGGCGCCAACTTTTACTCTTTCGACCAAATTTCAGGGAACTTTGAAAAGGTTCAGATCAAAGGCTTTAAAGGTTGGGACATGGAGGCCATGGGTTACGGACCTTGTGGTTCCAAAAACTGCATATATGTTGCCGACATTGGGGACAATCAAGCCCGTCGAAAAATCATTCGCATTGCCGGGATCGTTGAAAAAGAATCGTACGGATCCCAAGTCACTCCCCTGTTTCACAAAATTTTAAAATATCCCGACGGAGGAAAAGATGCCGAGGCCATCATCGTCGCTCCGGATGGCTACCTTTATATTTTTTCAAAAGAGTTTGGTTTGCTGTCTTCGGACCCCACTCGGGTTTACCGCATTTCTTTGAAGCGCCTGCAGTCTTCTTCACAGGACGTTCTTGAAAAAGTAGGCACTTTTAAATGGTCTTCATTTTTAAGCCCTTTAACTGTGACAGATGCTGCCGTTTCACCCAATGGGAAACGATTGTTTCTTTTGGGGTATTTCTTTTCTTTGGAGTTGAACCTCAAAGACTTTTTAGATTCCTTGTCTCCAGACAAAATCACGGATTTGGAAAATGCCGTTAAGGTCAGCACAGGAAAAGGATCGCAAACTGAAGCCGTCACCTATTCTTCAGATGGAAACAGTGTGATTTGGACCTATGAGTCTTCGCGCTCAGACCCAAATTTGATACGAAAGACCTGTTTCCATTAAGAGCCTTTTTGAAAACTCATTCCTATGGGAACATGGTCAAGCAACAAAGGAGTGGTTTATGATGCGCAAATGGGGAAGTCTTATTGTCTTAATCTTTGGAGTGACATTGCTCAGTCGTTGTACCACCGCTCCTAAGGGGCCCGAAGCCACTCAAGAAGGAATTGAAGGCATTTCGCTGGAAGAACTTCAAGACAATTTGGGAATGGAGATGGGGGACTTGGGCTCTATGGAACGCACCTTTAATTCTTGCTCCCTGCCAAAACCCCTTCGAGAAAACCAAGCCTGCGGCACCCGCTTTTTTACTTTGATTCACTTTCGCGTTCAATGCCGAAACTCCATTGGTACCACTCAAACGGCGGTGACCGAGTTGGATTTAAGAGCTCTTCGTAAAAACTTGGAATGGGTCATTGGCGATTACCGTGGATCTTCACGGACCGACTCCGATGGCTACGGAATCATTCGTGTGGTTTCCACCAAATCATTGATGAAAAAGCGCTTTGTCTTAAAACAGGGAAAGACCGCCTTGGGCGTTCAAACTGCAGAAGTGACTCGATTGATTGTTCCTGAAAATTGGTGCGATTGATTGTCTCATTTTGAAAATTTCCTTTGAAAGCCTTTCTGCAAAAGAGTGCCTAGACTTTTGACCATGTTAAAATTTGATCAATTTTCAAAGGTTTAGAGCCCTTTGCTGAGAGTTCATTTGGCACCAAACCTGCTAGATATAAAGACGAAATCGAAAAAAAAATGCGGGGGCGTCAATGGCAACAGATCCAATATCCATGTATTTGGGTTCGCAAGAATCCGAGAAACAAAAAGACAAAAAGCAATCGCGAATCATGCTCGCACTGGCGACCTTGTTGATTGTTTCTTTTCTCCAAATCACCCAATGGGACAAATACGCTTTTGAAGTGATTCCCCTTCAAGCACGGATTATGACGGGGGCTGCCGACGGAGAAGATTTTCTTCGCATGTCTGCCATTTGTTTTGATCGAAAGAAATATGATTGCAGCATTCAAAACTCGAGGGCTTATTTGCAGACTCATCCTGAAGATCTCAAAGCTCGCTATGAGTTGGGACTTTTGGAATTGCGCATGAATCATATCGAAGAGGGGGCTGAGTCCTTAAGAGCCTACATCGATCAAGGCGGCGAAGAACCCCGAGCCCACTTTGAACTGGGCAAAGCCTATGCAAAACTCGAAAAAAACAGAGAGGCTCGAAAGGAATTTTCGATCCTTCTGAATGGAAAGACGGACGTTTTCCATGTTTCGGTGACACGGGCCTATGTGAACACTTTGATCAACGAACACCGTTGGGTGGCCGCCAAAAGAATGATCGAACAGGCTCGCAAGAAGTCTTTGTCTTACAATGCCTTTATGACGGCCGAATACCGTGTGGTTATGAAGAATTTGTCCGATCGTGGACTCGCAAGCCAATAAGAGGATTCCATGTTGGCCCTTCTGCTTATTTTAAAGTATAACGTCGGAGATGAAATCCCTTTCCGACGTTACTTTTTCAAATTCATTTACCAGCCAATTTCCCGGAGAATTCACAAACGACGCCACTCCTCGCTCGACGCCAAAGGTGCTCTTCAGCACTGTGAATCCACAACCGGTAAAACAACCCAAGATTCTTCTTTGGTCCAATGACCTTTCGAAGAGGCTTGGCCTTTCCACGCCTCCGACCCACAGTGATGCTGAAATTTTAAGTGGCAATCAAATTCCCGAGTCCAGCACTCCTTATGCGGCCTGCTACGGAGGACATCAATTTGGTAATTGGGCAGGTCAATTGGGAGATGGTCGCGCCATCAACTTGGGCGAGATCACCGACCCACAAAATAAGCTCTGGGAAATTCAACTGAAAGGAGCTGGAAGAACTGCCTACTCCCGAGGTGCGGACGGCCGCGCCGTTTTACGATCTTCCTTCAGAGAATTTATCGCCTCCGAAGCCATGCACCACCTGGGAGTTCCGACCACTCGCGCACTCTCCTTAGTGGATACCGGAGAGTCTGTTTCTAGAGATATGTTTTACGATGGAAATGTGCGCGCCGAATTGGGAGCCATCACTTCTCGGGTGGCAGAAAGTTTTGTGCGGTTTGGAAATTTTGAAATCTTGGCTGCCCAACAGGAAAAGGCTTTGCTTCACAAACTGATGTCCTGGGTGGTGGATCGTCACTATTCCCATCTGTCGGGCAAGGTGGACCTTTTGCCCTTGTTCTTTCAAGAGGTCTGCTCGCGCACAGCCCATATGATTGCAGAATGGCTTCGAGTGGGTTTTGTCCATGGAGTGATGAATACCGACAACATGTCCATCTTAGGACAAACCATCGACTACGGTCCCTACGGGTGGCTCGAATCCTATGATCCCCTGTGGACACCAAACACCACCGATCTGCCGGGAAGACGTTACTGCTTTGCCGCTCAAGCCCCAATTGCCCATTGGAACTTGCAGCGTCTTGGAGAAAGTTTAACGGTGATTGGCTTGACGCCCTCTCAATTGGAAGAGGGCTTAAGGATCTTTCGAGAAACATTCACAGAAAAATATTTTAAAAACATGGCTCGAAAGCTTGGCTTGAAAGATCTTAATCCCGAGGAACACAAAGACTTTATCACCGAATTGGACCAATTGATGAAGTCTTTGGAACTGGACTACACTTTATTTTTTCGCGCGCTCATGAAACCATCAAGTTCTTTTGAGAGCGTCTTTTCAATCTCTTATAAAAATTTAAATGTGAAAGAAAAGGAAAGCCTTTTTGCTTGGGCCAAGAAGTACAGCGATCTGCTTGCCGCTCAAAACATTCAGAAAGATCACCAGTTGGAAAATATGAAAGCGGCAAATCCCGCAATTGTTCCAAGAAATTTTCAACTGTTCGAGGCTTATAAACTGTATGAGGAAAAAGAAGACTCTTCTCTTATGGAGAAACTGTTTGAAAAGATTCAGAATCCTTATGAGGAGCCCACGGAATATGATCTTTTGAGTCAGAAAAGACCCGATTGGGCCGAGGACCAACCTGGCTCTTCCACACTGTCTTGCAGCTCTTAAGATCCAAGCCATATTCCTTCAACAGGGATCTGTTCTGCACAGATCCCAATCCGAACTTCAATTTTCCGGTGTTTTTTGAAAGAACAAGACTGCCGAATATCCCATCCCAAAGGGCCAAACTTACACCATAGTTTCGATCCCAATGCTCCGGATTTGCCGAGTGATGGATTTGGTGTTGCTTGGGGGAAATAAAAATCTTTTCGATCAAAGACCCAAAACCCAGTGGAATGTGGGAGTGGCGCAGATTTGCACCCAAGAAATTAAACACAAATCCGAAGGCATTGACTCCCGCCAGCGTCCACAAATTCAAAGACGACTCGAAAAAGAAAACAAACATTCCCGCAGAAATCCCAATGGACAACGAATTTCTTAAGGTTGCCATCGCCACTTCCAAAGGATGGGCCCGATACAGAGTCAGCGGAGTCAAAATTTTGGCCGAATGATGGACCTGATGAAGTCGCCAAAGAAAAGGTACTTTATGCATCAAAAGGTGATGAACAAACCGTAAAAAATCATCCCAAACAAAACTTCCCAATGTAAAGAGCGCCACGGCGAAAAAGGAAGCTTCCAATCCTAGAAAACTTTGATTCCAATCCACAAGCTTCCCAGAAACCCCTCTAGCAATGTGGTAGCTGAAATCCAAAACGGGAAGAAACAGCACCACTTTCAGAAAAAAATTCGTCGTAAAAAACCAATAGTCCTTGAGGGTGGACCGATTCCACCAATATCTTTTACGAAAGATAAAAGAGAGGGATTTTTGAAAACTTGTTCGCGTGCCGAATGAAAATGCGCTCCAGGCAAATACCAAAAAAAGCGTTGAGATCAAGTTCCAATAGAACAGTCGCGAGCCCGCCTGTTGCCACTGAAGAAGAAATGAGTTCGCAAAACTCCAGAATGTTTCAAAATTCATATCGAGCCCCGACTTGAAAGCTTTGTGGTTTTCCAGAGCGAAAACCAAAGGGCCTGGCCGCGACCGCATATTCCCGGGACAACACATTGTCAATTTTAGCAATCATCGAAAAGTTCGAGTTCCATTGGTACTTCCCCGACCAATCCACAATCCCAAAACCTTGAATCTCTTCTCGATCCGTCGGATCACTTTGATCAAAAACCCTGGACTGGTACACAAAGGTCAGCTCTTGAGTCCACTTCTTCCACTCTGTTCCAAAGCTGAAAGAGTATTGGAATTCGGGAATGTAAGGCAAAGGATCCCCTTCAGAGATTGAACTTCCCCACTCGGTGGACGTGGAAGTAAAAGCTGAAGTGAATTTAGCGT
Source organism: Bdellovibrionaceae bacterium UBA6776 (assembly GCA_002453155.1). Classification (GTDB taxonomy): domain Bacteria; phylum Bdellovibrionota; class Bdellovibrionia; order Bdellovibrionales; family UBA1609; genus UBA6776. Next base: position 12,543 of record DKGG01000065.1, on the reverse strand, counting down.
CCAGATAAGTCATTGTAAAGCGAAGAGGAACAAACACTTCTCCCCATGCAAACCCTTTGGCCATTTCTCCTTCCACTCCTTGAACACGAGCACTTCCCCCTTGAAAGGCTTCACCCACATTGGATGGCGAACAGCCCGAAGAAATGGTGCAAGTTCCAGTGAGGTGATCGTACTTCATCTGAAATCCTGTCACTTGAACTTCAAAGAATTTTTCAGGCTGGATAAACTTCAACTCCAATTCGAAGTTTTTAGCCTCTTCTTTGACTTCAGAACCGTCCGCACTCAATCCCGAAATGGTGGCGGCCTCGTTGTAACTGAAGCGCGTGGACATCGAAGAAGTCCATTCGTAAAGCAAGGACGCCCCTGGAAGAAAAACTTCGGATCGGCGCGTGTTGTTTTTGGAAACATCCAAACTGTTGTCCAACCGGAAATCAATGCTCTCATAACGAAAGACCGGAGTTAGAACAAAGCCCCGCCACTTCAAATCAGATCCTGCCGTTAAGGTCCAGGCATCTGCACTTTCACGATTGAAACTGTCTTGCTGAGTAGAATCTGAAGTTCTGACCATGGAGCCATTGCTCATCTCATAATAATCTGCCGTATGATTTCTTTTGATTTGATCCCGGTGGTAACGAACTCCTGCCCAAGGCGAAGATTGAACCGCACCCGAAGAAAAACTTCCCGTCCACTTGGACTGAATGCCTTGGGAAAAATAATCCCGATCATTTCGCGCCATCACCAATTGATAATCTGTTCCACCAAGATCCGAAGAGTTCAACTCTCCTTTCAAAATGGAGTAACGGTTAGAATTTGCAGCTCCTGAGGTGGGATCTTTCAAAAGACCATAAAGAGCCGTACCGTCTCGAAAACGGTCCAAGCGGTACCACGTGCGATGAAACTCGTGATGATAAAGATCTGTTTGAATCAAGCTGGTCACGGTGGGTTGAAATTCATGACGGATTTGAAATTGCCGATGATCCCACTTCATTTCGTCCAACTGAGAAGCGGCATAACGCCGGTAAGGACTGCGGTTGAAATCTGATCGAGTCAGTCCCAAATAGGTTTCTTTAGAATCTTCATTGGTAAAGAAGAAGCGAAACTCAAGTCCCTGATAGCGACCGTCAGGAGATGGCAAATCCCATCGAAGTTTGGTCAGAAGATCGGCCTTGTCAAATCCGGTACTCCCTCCCCCATCGAGCTTTTTAAATCCCTCACTTTTTAAAAAAGATCCGTTGATTAAAAATCCGCCGAAGGAGGTTTTTTCCGAATGGGTCAGAATGGTGTTCCAGGTTCCAAAACTTCCGAAGGTGCTTTGCACATCGGTGGAGTCCTCACCCTCCAGTCCAAGAGTGATATAATCAATGGCTCCCCCGATGGAATTGGGACCAATGCCCGTAGCTTTGAAACCTTTAAAAACTTCCAGCCGCTCCACGTGATTCATCAACGGAGTGTAATAGGCTGCCGGTGCAGAGTAAGGCGCGGGCCCGATAAGAATTCCATCTTCAAGAAGCGTGACTTTTTTCGAGCGGTCTGGGTTGGTTCCACGAAGACCGATGTTTGCGCGCAGTCCCTGCCCTTCTTCTTCGCGGACATAAACCCCAGCGGATTGCTTCAATGCGCGGTTTACATCTGTAATTTGCTGAGTCTTTAGCACTTCTTTTGAGATCACTCCTGGAGTCATGGACTCCGTCACCACCGAACGGTCTGATCCAAAAATTCGAACGGTAGGCAGCAAAGTGGCTTCTTCATTGGAATTTTGATCCAACGCTTGGGCAAGACCGACCCCGGGAAGACAAAATACTCCCAGCAAAAGGGCTTTTAAAAAGTTCACACCCATCAGTCATTGTCTCCTTGATACACCGGAGGAGCTTTCAAAGACAAAGCGCTAAGAAGGTCCAACTTGAGACTCGAGGAGAGGTTCTTCACCGCCCAAAAGAGCTGACATAATTTTTCAGGAGACCCTTGGCTTCCACAACCGCTGGATGCTTGAACTTGAGCGGTCAACGGTCCTTGTGCTTTCGCATCTTTCAAAAGCGCCTCGACCGCCAAAAACTTCTCTTTGAGGCTCGAAGCCACCGCCCCATGACCTGAGCTGTTCAAAAAGTCATCAAACCCGAAATGCTTGGAAACCTTATCATACCCGCCAAAATAAACGGCCTCAAAGCCAAGCACTCTTTGTTCAATAGCAGTCCACTCAGATTGAGACCAAGGATGTTCCACCCGCTCTGGACATTGGTCTGCCGTACAATCTGAGTGCAGACCCAGAGGAACCCCAAGGCGCTCATCCTTAACCTCTTCAATGGCAAACATGGCATCACTGACGGCATTGACCGCCTCATGCACCGAAGAAAAACCTTTGCCCTCGTAAAGCTCTTTGCTGAAGTTTCGCTTTTGCGGATCCCATGAAGATTCAAGCCAATTTGCGATGCTTTCAATCTCAGACATCAAGTGCTTTGAAAAAGCACAACGATCTTTTCTCTTCTCTGATTCTGGTCTTTCCACCCAATCCTTTACCTTTCGAAACAACGGACTGTTCAAGTTGCAGGTGGACTGAAGTTGATCCTCAAAAATCAAATACTCTAAGGCATCAAGGCCTTTCACGCTAACAATCAGCTCCCCTTCTATTTTTCCAATTCGAGACATTTTCTCCACTTGGACGTCCACACCGCAGCTGTTTGCTGAAGGCCAAGAATAAAGATAAGCCATGGCCAATCGATCATTCTCGGCCAACGGTCCAACCGGAATCGCAGCCAATTTGTGGTATGCCTTCATGGCATTCTTCCATTGAGTCTTCAAAGGCTCCATGGATTGAAGGTCCTGACAGTATTCCGAGAGGCGCAACTTCAGAGCTTCCACTTCCACACGGAAGTTTCGTGCCTCGGGAAAAATCACGTTCAATCCAATGTTGGCCAACATTTTTGCTTCGGAAAAAGTTCCTGCGTTGGGATCAAAATCTTTTGGGAAGGGGTTCGATCCCTCACCGGTTTCCTTTTCAAAAGGATTGGGCAAGTCGCTGCTTGGCCCTTTGACCTCTTCCACGATGGTGGGATTGAAAAAATCAGAACAGCCTGCACTCAAAAACAATAGGGATAGAATAAAGATTAAGTTCTTCAACTTTTAAACCTCACATTTGATATTTTACGGGAACGTCGAAAAGCCAAGTGTTGGCCTGAACGTCCTTCGGAAAAGGTTTGATGGCTTTTAAACTTTGGACCAAGGATTTGGCGGACTCATTGAGGGTTGGAAAAGGAGAGGGTCCAATCACCCGTGCTTCAAGAACATGACCGTCCTTTGAGATTCGAAATCTGACCATCACCACTCCTTGCTGGCGCAATTTCTTAGCCATGGGAGGGTAGAATTTTTTCGCATTCAAAAGTTGCATCAGATGACTTTGATAAGAATTTCTAGCCACCACTTCACCCGTAGATCCCCCCGAAGCCTGGCGCTTTTCACCGACGACTTCTTGAGATTTCTCTTGTGATTTCACTGCCAATGGGTCGCTTTCCATCATTGGCGAGACCGCATCTTCCCGCGAGGACTGAACCCTAGGAGCTGTCACAGGGGATTCTGCTTCAGATCCCACTTTTTCAGAGGGAAACTCCATCAGATGAATTTCGACCATTTCTTGTGGAACCTGAGTTGCCGAAAGCATCAAAAGGCCCAACAGGGCTCCATGAGTTAAAACAGAAATCAACATGGAGGTGGACCCTTCGGACCACCTCCAAATTAACGCTCCTGTCATCAGTTGTATCCCACTTCTTCGAAAAGCGATTTCGCTTCCGAAAGGTGATCCGCAAAAACATCCCAGGAGAGAGGATTTCTTTCAAAAGCCCCCCACTCTTTGATCAAGGTGTTCGGCTGGAGGCCTTCCACGGCGGGGAAATCAAAGTGTGCGGCAGATATTGCCAATTGATTTCTTTCCGAAAGCATCACTTCGACAAATTTCTGAGCCAGAGCCTTATTGTCTGCTGTTTTTAACAGCGCCGCCGCTGTGCCGTTGGTGAAAACTCCACCTTGACCTTGATTGGCAAATGCAATCTCCACGGGAAGACTGGGGTCCCGGTCTTTCATCCCTGCGTAATAGTAGTGGTTCACAATACCCACTGCACACTTTCCTTCCGCAATGGCCTGAATGATAGATGTGTCATTGGGAAAAACCTCCTGAGCCAGATTGGCCATCCATCCCTCGAGAATTGATTTGGTCTTTTCCAATCCGTAGTGCTCGATGAATCCAGACACCAATGCAAAGTTGTAAGAAGAGTTACTGGTTCTAAGGCACAACAGTCCTTCCCACTTGGGATCTGCCAAATCGTCATAAGAGCTCAAGTCAGAGCGAGAAAGAAAGGTGGGGTTGTAAACAAAGGTGCGAGCTCTCATTGAAAGAGCCACCCATTCATTGTTCATTCCTCTCATAAAGGATGGAACTGTTTTCAACACAGAAGTTTCTTCAAACCCTTGCAACAGCCCCTTGTTTTTTAAGTCCTTGAAGTAAATCAAATCTTTTATGATCACCATATCTGCGTGGGTAAGATCTTTTTCCATTTGAAGTCGGTCCACAATGGCCTTGTAGTTGGACATCATAACCAGAACGGCTTTTTCTCCAGTCAGCTTTTCGAATTCCTCCACGGCTGTGGCAAATTGAGCGGGATTTCTATCGGTATAAACCACCAAGTCCGCTTGGGCGCTGAGCGAAAAGACTGTGGAAATAACTAAACAAATTTGAAATAAGGCTTTCAAGGGCTTCCTCCTCTGAATCATTGTTGAAACGTTTAACCTTTCGATATCAAGAACTTAGAAGAAGCACCAGAAATTCCAGGTGAAACAAATCACCTGAAAGAGAGTTGAAAGTGAAATGCAAATGCCAGTTCCAATTTGACTCTTCCACCTCCAAACCGTTCTCTCAGGCCTTCAACCAACAAAGGAAGGGATCAAAAATGAAAAAAATCGCAATTGCATTGATGACTTTGGGGATTTGCGGAGCGCCCGCATTGGCCGAAAACTTAAGCGCACAGGATGTTCAGTCCATTGAAGACCATTTGGATCAAAGAGCGGCTCAAGGCTACATGGGAGACGATGAGGTCCTGTTAAAGCCTGCCAAGGTGGAAGTGGGTGTGGGAACTGGTGGAAACGCCATGTATGTGTGCATTTCACGAAACGCCCGTGGTCAGCGCTTTCGCGCATCTGGATATGACTTTGGCCGTGTGTTTTCTCGCGCCGAAAGACGCTGTTTAAGAAATTCTTTCCGCTGCCAAACTCAATGTTTTGTTCGCTAGGTCTTAAGACGGCGGATTAACCGTTCATATTTTTCTGAGCCTGATTGAGGGCCCTTTCGATTTGGATCTCCCGTTTGATTCGATAAAGAAGGGCCTTTTCTTCCAAACCATCACTGGGCACCTGTTTCGCATTGGAAAAGAAATCCCTCTGAACCCGAGTGTCTTTTAAGATAATGACCTTTGTGGCTTTGCGCTCGCCGGAGGATCCACGAACCACACGAATTGAAATTTTATAGGTGGTTCCCGCAGGCTTTGACCTTGGAAAAGGAGGTCTCCATGTGCGGTAACCTTTGACCTCATCCGTTTCGACCAAGCCTTCATCCATATTGCTCAAGCGCAAAGGATAGGTTTGAAGGGCGATATTCGTCGCCCTCCAAACTTCTTCGAAATCTGCGTAGAGAACCTCTTCTCGGGGGCCGATGTAACTTTCAGGTGGCTTTTGCTCTTGAAAGAGGGCACAGGAAGTTAAACTTCCAACCGTGACCACTGCGAAAAGAAGTGCTCTTAAGATCTTCATTCTTGAACAACCACCACGTTTCGAGAAATGTGAGTGATTTCATCCAAAGCCGTCGTGGATGCCCGTTGAACCAAACGAGGATCTTTTGCCAAATAAAGAACTTCATATTGATATTTTTTATTCGGATCCTTGTTGAAATCCAATTTTGGAATTTCAACTTGGGATGGAAATCCACTGTAGAAGTTGTCCCAGATCAAAGTTTTTTCTTCGGTCTTTAGGCTTCCCTCTCCATGAGTTTGAATTTCAGAAAAACTCACATAAACATACTGAGGAATCAAACCTTCGCGCATTTCCAACGGATAAATTTGCAAAGTGGTTTCACTCAAAAATTCAGGCTTCTTCGCCAAGGGCAAAAAGTCCAATTGGTCTTTGTATTCCATAGGGATCAAAGTCAAAGACATTTGATCGAACTGAGGAAGCTCCCCTTCAGCCCCTTCGTTCACCAATGCTCCCAAAAGAAAACGATTTCCGTAAGGCGCCACGGCCAAAGGTTGAACCGCATCCGGCTTCAGATTTTTCAAATCCACTGGAGAAAACTTTCCGTTTTGATCCGCCAAACTGACTGCGAAGGAAAGCTTTCCTGGCTCTAAAGGAAGACCTGCAATTTCGACCTGTTGATCAAAGGTAAATTGATCCACAGGAAAAGCTTGGTTTTCGACAGGCGTGTTCAATTGAACATCCATTTGACCAGAGCCCAAGAACTGAAAGTGATTCATGATTTCGAAAATGGATTTGTCATTTCGAAAATCATCCACAACTTGGCGCACGGGAAACTGTCCCCGAAGAGCCGAAAAGGTGTGGGTCCCCGGATTGTGAACAAAGCTGCGGTAGCTGGGTTTGTTCAACCGGATGGTGATCAGTGAGTAGTTTTCCCGTTGATCGGGAAGCGCGATGTTTGAAGGAATGTTCAGGTCATTCCCAATGATCGAGATGGTGTCCATTTGAGGACTGATCAAAGTGGACAGGTCAAAATTGAGCAGGTCCATCCGGGTCAAACTTGGGGTCACCAAAGCGAAGTCGATTTTGCCATCTCGCTTCAGGCGTCCAAAGCCGGTCACCTCTCCGCCCAGAAACAGGCGATTGGTGGTTTCCGCCAGACTGAGCAGCCCATCTTGAATGAGGTGCTTTGGGTTTTGCAGTTGGTGATTGAAAGAGCTTTGGGAATCACACCCCGTCGCTCCAAGAGTGATTAAAAACAGTGCACTTAGAAGTGCTGTCGTCTTCCTTAACATGGCCTTCCCCCTCCCTTTGGTGAAGTCATTTTTTACCATTGAAATCGGCCCCCAGAGGAAGGTCAAGTTGTTGACAGCCAGATCCAATATATGTAAGTTGACGCCTCTTGTAATACCGTGGCGGGGTAGCTCAGCTGGTTAGAGCAGCGGAATCATAATCCG
>DKGG01000065.1:0-5018 GCA_002453155.1 Bdellovibrionaceae bacterium UBA6776 | reverse complement strand
CGTGTCGGGGGTTCAAGTCCCTCCCTCGCTACCACATTCTTTACAAGTCTTTAAAATTCCTTGAAATTAGCGGGATCTTCGGATCTTCGGCCAATTTTTGAAATCTGGAGCCTTTTCAACCCTGGCGCAGTGAACTATCATTGAAGTATGAGCCAAACTCTTGAAAGCATTAAAAACTTACTGCGCGATCACTCAGATGCCTTAAGTCAGTTTAAGGTTGCGAAGCTCTATATTTTTGGTTCCTTTGCAAAAGGATACGCTTCTGAGAAAAGTGATATCGATATTCTTGTCGAATTTCTTCCAGATGCGAAAATCGGATTCTTTGAATTTTTAAATCTTCAATATGCTCTTGAAGACATCTTAAAACGCAAGGTTGACCTTGTTTCTAAAGATGGCATTCATCCTGCCCTAAAAAACCAGATTTTAGATGAGGCCGTCGATGTCGCCTAGGTCGTGGGAATTCCGGGTAGAAGACATTCGGCAAATCTTTCGACCTAAGGCTGCGCCAAAAGACCCACTTCCTTCAAGTAGGACTTGGCGTTGAAGGACAAGGGCGCGGTCTGCTTGCGGGCCAAGTGAAGGGTCAGCGTGGGTTTGCTCCTTAGCGGGAATTCCGCCAAAGCCCCCGACTGGATCTCTTCTTCAACCATATACCTCGCAAGATAGGCAAAGCCCGCTCCGTTCAGGCACATTCGCTTTTGCATCTCTTGGCTGTTAGACTCTGCCGAAATTTTTGGGAGCTTTCCCAGCACAGAAAGCAGTTCCGGCGATGCGTGGGCTTTTTGACTTCCTCGAATGGAACCAATGTATCCGACCTTTTCGACCAGATCTTTTTTTGTTTTGACCTCTTTTCGAGAATAAACTTTGGGATTAAAGACAAGGGACATTTCAATTTCTTTTAGAGATTCATACACGATGCCAGGGGCATTCACTTTCATAAAGAAGATTCCAAACTCCAATTTGTTCTGAATGATGTTTTCCGCAATGACACCAGGGGTTCCACAAAAAACGGCGGGCACCAATTTTGGAAATTGCCTTGCGATGGATCCGCTTTGCGGAGAAAGCAAATAGGCGGCGATGTGATCTGATGCCCCAAAATGAAGGGTTCCCTCCACCTCCTCTTTAAAGTTTCGAAAGGTAGAGGTCAGTTGCGAAGCTGCATTAAAGATTTCTTTGGATTGAGAAAAAACTTCGCGGCCCAGCGGAGTCAATTCCACTCCCGTTTTCGAGCGCAAGAACAATTCGACTCCTTCGCGAGCCTCCAAAAGAGAGACCGCTTTACTGAGTGAGCTTTGGCTGATTCTTAAATTGCGAGAGGCTAAGGTAAAGCTTCCCGCCTTTGCGACCTCGTAGAAGTATCTTAAGTGGTTAAGTTCAATCATGATTTTCCCGCCAATTCTAAATATTCATTTTTGGAATAGATACTATTCCTTATTTGCTCTTTTAGGCATAGATGAAGCTATGTTAAAACCAGTCCCGTGTAAAGCGGAACTCTACAAACCTTTAGGAAGGAATTTTATGAAAAATGCAATCGTGATCCTCAGTGGAATTTTGTTTTCAATCCAAGCTTTTGGAGGGGCCTCTGGCCATCAACGAATTGTAGATGGATTTGGTGACCAAACGGAAGGATTCGGAATCGAGCGCGTTCAAAAGCAAGTGACGTTGATTCAATCCGAACAGGGCGATTCGAATCTTCGCGTCAGTTTTGTAGTTTCAGACAATGGTGGAAGTACGGATTTAAGCCCACGCGCCACACTTTATCTAACAACTTTGAACAAGTCCGAGATGAAAGATGCCGGCTCGATTCATGAAATTTCACCTCTTAATGAGTTGATTTCCACGCGCCGATTGGCTCCTGGAGTTTACGAGGCCATTGTTCGTTCTTATGCGCTGGATTTTGAATGCTCCAATTGGAGAAAACCTTATGAAGGTCTTTTAAAAATCCAAGTGGATGCCAGAATGTTGACCGCAGATGTAAGGTCTTTTAAAGGCGCAAATGATTTTGAGTATAAAAGAGTTCAAACACCCGTCTTTGTAACGACCAATTGCTACTAGGTTTTAAAGTATCCCCATGGAGGTCTTCTTGTGAATCCCGTGTTTTCAGGAAGACCTTCGTTTTCGTGGCAGCGTCTTATCCTCATGACTATCTAAGCCGTGGGGATACTTTCCCCAGGAAAATAGGCGTGTGCAGCCTCCATATTAAGTTCAGTTAAAGAATGATTTTTGAAAGACGGATTTTTATAACCTCGATAGTTGGTTTAATTTCTTTAAAATCGAACTTCTCCCGCGTGTAGAGCAGAGATTTAAACTGCGAATTAAAATGACTTTCAACATGTGCCAAAATTTCGTCTGTTTTTACGAAGAGTGGATTTTCACTTAAATCTGTTGATATCCAATCGGATCTGAATTCTGGAGTATTCATGTCGTTCTTATAAATTTCTTTTGAATACTTAATAAAGTCTTCGCTAGCCAGATAGCTTTTGATTTCGTCTGCGGAAAGAAGCTTGGTGATATCATAGAAGTGACGGACCCTAGCCCGCAACTCATCGAGAAATATATCTTTTTTGAGACTGACTCTCAGCAATCCCAAAATCTTTTCACTAAATGTTCTTTTAAAATCAAGGACTTCAACAGAAAAGGATTCAAGCCCATATTGGGAGATCAGGTTTAATTTGTTTTCTTGCTCCAGCATCTCGGCAATATATGTTCTTATTGGTCGCTCAACGACCGGAAAAGGGTTTCCAAATGAGTTGAGTTCCACAAGAAGTTTGTCGCTTGCATCACCAATTTCCTTATAGTCATCAAGAATCTGGGGATAGGAATAGTCCACTTTTCTAAATCGGGACCCTTTTAACGTACGAGAGGTATCGACTTCCCTTAAAGGATCCACCCCAACATTGTTGTGAACTTCCCTCAGCTTCCTTTTAATCTGATTTTGATTCATACGGGTGTCCTTAAGGACCAAATCGACATCTTCTGAAAATCTATCAATAAGACTGTAAGCTTTTGAAAGAGAGGTCCCACCTTTAAAAACGACGGTTTTTTGAGTGTCCCAAAGCGATAGCGTTTTTAAGATATAGGTGACCCAATAATCTTTCTCTACAAAAATATCTTGGATTCCTAGATCTTCACTTGTTTTCTGAATAAATTCGATAAAAGCGTTTGAGTCTTTATGTAATTTCATCGGATGTTCCATTTTGCTCTATTGGGCAGCTCACATTCTTTAATTCCTAGTTTATAAATAGAGCCGGATTGTGTGACCTTCTTCAGGGGCTTTGCAGCTTCCACACCACATAAATTCTCAAGGAGAGCCCCCAGTAAAGCTTGAACTCTTTTGGGATAATAATCTGAAAGCTTTATCATTCTTTTTACATCAGACTTTTCAAGTCCTTTTAATTTTTCTTTCATTTGTTTCACAATCTTTCCCGGAGTGGTGTCGGGAATGTTCTTTATATCCATGAACACATCAAGATACTGAAGAAGAGGAATGTTATCTTTAGTAATTGGCGCTCTGGCTTTTCTGTACTGAACTTCCACCCCCCCGACTGTGGTCGTTCTTGGAAACATGTTACAGGCAATTGTGATGTTTCCTGGCACCTGAGTGGTCAAGCCAAGTTTATTATATAAAGAAAGACCAGAGCGATATCCCTTATTTTCATCGGTGAGCAAAGCCCTCACAAGAACTCCACGGGGAGGCTTTACCGTCCCGAAAACTCCTTGCTTTGGAATAAAATAAAACCCTTGCCGACCATCCACCCGTTGTATTGCGCCCTTTTTCTCCAGGCGAGATAAAATTTTACGTGTAGTGGCTGTACCGTCCAGGTTCAGAGATTTCGCGGAAAACACCTTCCCGGGCGTTAATTTACCAATTTTGTTTCGAATAGACTGAGCTTTGTTCATCTCTCTATACTCCGATAATCATCTTATCGGCAGATGCCACATTTTTCAATAGAAAAATGTGGCATCTGTCGAATGGATCTGACGTAAGATATTGAAATAGCAGCCATATTCCAGATTTCGAAATCCTCCTGATGAATTCTGCTCTGACGACCATCATAGCTGTATTGAATCATATCCCCATTGGATTTGGAGATCTGGGTCAAGGAACCGAAATTATCAAAGTATCAATCGGTATGTCTTAGTCCCAATCTCGAATGTAGAAGCCGACAGCTTTGAGTATCAAAAGTACTCCAAAGATGAAGTACCCATAGGAGTAGAGAGTTCTTTATGTTGGGGAAATTAATGGGTCCACTCCTCTTCTCAGGACCATCCGCCCGGAAAGTAAAGAATCTACCAATTAAAATAAGGAGTAAGATCATAATTTCCGATAAATATATTTCGTCTTTTATTTGTCACTAGTTCGTCATAGCCTCAACACTTAGCTCTGAATCTTTTCCTTGCTAAGGCGATAACAAAGGCTATGAAAATGCCGCACATTATACCTAGAAAAAGAGAAAACCATTCTCGTGTCGAACCACTTAGCGCTGAAATATAAGAACCGCTCATAACATTGTGCCTACTCATAAGATAAATCAAGATTGTAAATGCTGTACCCACTGAATAAGCTGAAACAAAAAAATATTTCAGAGGCGAACATTTCTTAAAATTCTCCTGAAAGAGGATAAGTTGAACGGACACAGGCAGAGCCAATAGACCGATAAATAGACTTCCCGAAGAATAGGCATACAAACCATAAAATCCAAAAAATGATAAGATGTATTCAATTCTTCTTTTATTACTCACAAGCTTCTCCCTTGTCAGGCTCGTAGGAAAACGAGGGTGAGTTATAAGGCTGAGAAGAAGAGTGCCTCTTCTCCGCCTTAGAGTCATCAGGACAAATGGTGAGTCCGATTCCAAATCCGGCCAATCCACCGTACATCGTACCCACTGGAAAACTCCCAACGAAAGTTCCTGCACTAAGTCCACCACCGGTAAACAGCAGCACACACACTCCGTTTGGAAGCAATCCACTCGGATCCACAAAGTTCACCGGGTCATTCAAAACATACCCGTACAAA
>DKGG01000067.1 GCA_002453155.1 Bdellovibrionaceae bacterium UBA6776 | reverse complement strand
GAAGCAGGTACCTTTTGGCGAAGCTCCTCTCCCCTCTAGCTTCTCCGTAAATGGTCACCACCGGTTGAAAAGACTGCCGATCTCTGTGACAAGATCTGGTTTTATCTCTTCTCAACTCTTTTCTCTTCGGAGCTGACTCTTTAAACTTGTGGCATCCCCCTTGAATTGAAGAGGAATTGCCATGAAGTTGATTCTGCCCCTCCTGCTGATTTTAATGCCTCTTTTCGCCCATTCGACGGTGCCCAAGCTTTCGGAAGAATCCGTACGCATTGATCACAGCTCCGAGGAAATCCGCTATCATTCGAAAACCGATGGAATTTGGTGGACCCTAGAAGAAGACGGAAAACTTCTGCTTCACCTGAACTTAAAAAAGCTCAAAAAAAGTGACTTTCCCATCGAGCAGATTGACCTGGATCAGCTCTATGCCGGGCAAAGCATTGCCATGAATGATTCTGAACTGACCGACTATTTTGAGGGGGATTTTAAGCCCAAATATCCAAACTTAGAGAAGCATGTCTTCGAAGCTGTCAAAGCAGGAACCACCGAAAAACCCTATTACCAGCTTTTAGGAGGCCACAACAAAATGTTTCGTGTGGCCGAGCGCGCGGATGCCGACCCCATGGAAGATCCCGTTCTTTTAAATGTTCGAATTGTCGATGACTTGACCATCTTCTCGGCTCCGGAACAGACCGAACTGTTGGAGCTTTACGGAGAGTTTTGGAACCCAAAAAACCTTCACGGAACTTACGATCGCATTCCCATCGCCCAGTTGACTCAAAGTCCCTGGAGAAGCATCGGAAAAATTCCTCGGGCCAAAAAAATTCTGAAAGATCTTTATGACCCTACCCTGGCCTATCCAGAAGTGGTGATGGGGCATCGGTTATTTCTAAAGCTGCAGGAAATGGGCTACAAACCCCAAAAAATCAAAACCCTCAAGCAACTGATGAAAATTGTTGAGACCCTTGCCAACTGCGAAGACGCTCTGACACCCTAAATAACGCCCTCGTCTTCTGGCCTCCGCCAAATAGAGCTTCCACCGCTAAATGGCTTCGCCAAAAGGTACCTGCTTCCTTTTCCGATATGCACCGCATATCGGAAAAGGAAGCAGGTACCTTTTGGCGAACTCCCTTTTGGCGAACTCAAAAATTTTGATTTTGTTTAAAGAGCGGCTCTGGCAATGGCCGTTTTCCACGAGGCTTTGCGCTTCACACGTTGGGCCTTGGTCATCTCAGGTTGAAAGACTTTGTCCATCTCTTTGATCTTTTGAATTTCATCAAGAGACTTCCAAAATCCCACTCCAAGTCCCGCCATAAATGTGGCCCCCATCAAAGTGGACTCGATGTTTTTCGGTCGCTCCACCTTCACACCCAAATAATCACATTGAAGTTGCATCAACAGTTCGTTGGCTGTGGCGCCGCCGTCAACCCGCAAAATTTTAAGCTTCTGCCCCACATCTTTTTCCATGGCCTCAAGAACATCCACATTCTGCATGGCCATAGCTTCCAAAGTGGCCCGACACAGATGATAGCGGTTCGTCCCTCGCGTAAGACCACTAATCACTCCGCGGGCTTCCTGATTCCAATAAGGCGCACCCAAGCCCACAAACGCAGGAACAAATTCAACACCATCTGCAGAATCCACCTTACGAGCCATCTCTTCAACCTCCGCAGAGTGAGTGATAATTTTCAATTCATCCCGAAGCCACTGAACCGCAGCTCCACAAATAAAGGAACTGCCTTCTAAAGCGTAGCTCACAGGACGACCATCCAACTGCCAAGCTATGGTCGTTAGCAATCCCGACTTGGAAGTGATCTTTGTCTTGCCAGTATTCATCAATAGAAAACTGCCCGTACCAAAGGTGCATTTGGCCATACGATCTTTAAAGCAATTTTGACCAAAAAGTGCGGACTGCTGATCCCCAATCATACCACTGATGGGAGTGCCATCTGGAAGTTCAGGAATCTTTTTCGTCGCTCCGAAAATATCATTGCAAGCGTGAACAGAAGGCAAAATTTCTTCGGGAACGTCAAAAAGTTTTAAAAGCTCTTTGTCCCACTTTTGAGTTTGAAGATTCAATAGCTGAGTGCGAGAAGCATTGGTCACATCTGTTTTGTGAGCGTCCCCGCCCGACAGCTTCCATAAAAGAAAACTGTCAATGGTGCCCACCAAAAGATCTTTTTCTTTGAACGCGGATTTCACAGCGCTGACGTTCTTGAGCATCCAGCGAATTTTAGAGGCTGAAAAGTAAGCGTCCACAACCAATCCGGTCTTGCGTTTGATCTTTGCAGGAACCCCTCTCTTTTTTCTTAAGCTGTCACAAAAATCTGCGGTTCTTCGACACTGCCAAACAATCGCGGGACACAAAGGTTGTCCTGACTTTCGACTCCAGGCGACCACGGTCTCGCGCTGATTGGTGATTCCCACCGCTTCGATTTTTAAGCTTTTCTCTCCTTTGAGCAGATTCTGAATGCCCAGTTGCACATTCATCCAAATCTCATTGGCGTCATGCTCCACCCACCCGGGATTTGGATAGTACTGACGGTGCTCTTTATCGAAAGATTTGCGAACGCGACCCCGCGCATCGACCAAATGCACGCCGGTTCCTGTGGTTCCCTGATCAATGGTCAAAATCATCTTTTCCATAACGACAGAGACTATTGTAAACTCCCTGAAAATGCGAAAACTTTTTCAGCTGAACCCCATTGAACTGCAGGATCTTTTGACCCAAAAAGGGCGGGAGAAAATTCTGTACAAAATATTGCCCTACTTCTTTACCGAGTTGGCTTCTAAATATTTTCGAGTGGAGGTTGAGGGGGCGGAGCACCTACCTACGCGAGGTGGGGCTTTGATTTGCCCCAACCATTCCGGCGTTTCGGGGTTTGACGCCATGGTGCTTCATCATGAGATCTTGAAGGCTGTTGGCCGCTATCCTCGAGTGCTGACTCATAAATTGTGGTTCGTCAATCAGACCACGGCCATTCCGGCGCAAAAGTTGGGATTTGTGGAAGCCAATTTAAGCAATGGACTGAGCGCCTTGAAAAAAAACCAGCTGGTGGTGATTTTTCCTGAGGGAGAGCAAGGAAATTTTAAACCCTCGTCCCATGCCTACGAATTGCAAGAGTTTCGAAGGGGTTTTGTTCGGATGGCCATTGAAACCGGGTGTCCGATTGTTCCCACCTTGATTCTGGGAGCGGAAGAGACCCACATCAATCTCAGTCAGTTGAGTTTGACCAAATACATTCGCGGACTCGTACTGCCCCTTCCACTGAATATCATTCCCCTTCCATCGAAGTGGAAGATTTTGTTTTTGAAACCCATTGTGCTTCCCTATCCCAAATCGAAGGCCAAGGATAGAGACTTGGTTTTAGAAATTAGTGAGGACATTCAGGAGATGATGCAAGAGCGGTTGAACCAAGAGCTGTGAAGTAGGGTGGAGGCATGTCTTGATTTTGGGCGGAGGCTTACTTTAGATTTTGACGGGACGATGAGATTGATATTCTCAACCCCCAAATCCAGTTTCTCCATCAATTGCCTTTAAAGCGCGCTCATTTGGCGGGAAGAAAAACTTGCGGATTATATTTAAATGAAATTCTTTGGTGCGTGGCAAATTTCCAGAATGTCACTTAGGCACATTCATTCGGCGGATGGAAAGCGTTGCTGGTTGTTTTTTTTCGTGGACGCCGACGTTTGTAAAACCAAATCTGGAAAACTTCCATTTCGTTGCGAAAGATGTAGGTGTTGACGTTCTTTATTTCACGACCCCACGTTAACACTTTTGTGAAGGGTCTGAATTTCCACATCCCCTTTCCCAATTTTCTAGCAATAAGCCCGGTGAGCGCTCGAATGTATTTGATGTATGAGGATCTGTCCGCAATGCGAATCAAGATGTGGATGTGATTTTTTTGAATGCTCATGCTTTGAATTTGGTGCCGAAAGTTTTTCGTCTGTTTTTTAATTGTTCTTTGAATGAAGTCTCTGTTTTTGAAAAGGTGATTTTTGTTTGATTTTAACACCAGGTGAATGGGTCTTTGGGAGGACAACACTCTTTTTTGATTGCGAGTGTTGTTGAGGGAACCACCCATTTCGAGGCTCGGCTGGGGAATAAGGTTCAGTTGTTTCATTGATCGTCTTTCCTTTGTTCTTTGTTCTTTGTTCTTTGTT
>DKGG01000008.1 GCA_002453155.1 Bdellovibrionaceae bacterium UBA6776 | reverse complement strand
AAGCAGGTACCTTTTGGCGAAGCCCTTTTGGGCGGAGCACATTGGCTCAAGAGAAGATATTGCCATCAAAACTAAGAGAGAATTAAAGACAGGGTTTGAAAGACAGAAACGGCTGCGATGTAAGCCATCACATTCAGTGTGACCAGTTGAACCAGGCCGTACTTCCATGAGCCCATTTCTTTGACCGTCACACCCGTAGTTGAAAGACACTGCAATGCCAACATAAAGAAAACAATCATAGCCACCACGGTCGGTGTGGTGAAAATCATTCCCCCTTCAGGAAACTGCGCATGCTTCATCTGTTCGATCAGGGAATTCTGAACGGACTCCTGAGCCACTCCACCCAAATTAAAGATGACAGCCATGGCCGAAACAAAAACTTCACGTGCCACAAAGGCCGAAAGCAGTGCCACTCCCGCCCGCCAATCCAATCCCATGGGCCGAAATAGAAAATCCAAGGCATGACCGATTTGTCCCAAAAAAGAATTGGCCAACTGCTCACTGTCCGTCCATTGGGGGTTGTGCGGAAAGTAACTGAGCAACCACAACACCAACACAAAAGTAAAAATGGTCGGTCCAGCTTTCCAAACGTAGGACTGAGTTCGATGCAAGGATTCCTTCGCAACCTTTAACACTCGCGGTTTTCTGTAAGGAGGAAACTCCATTAAAAACAAAGACCGCTCTTTGGTCTTTAAGATCTTATGAAGAGCCCACGCCGCGATTCCTCCAACAAGAGCACTCCCAAAGTAAATGGCGGCAAGTGCAACACCGGGTTTCCATGCAGCCTCTCCAAAAAACACAAAGGCCAAGAGCAACGCATAGACGGGAAGCCTTGCGGAGCAGGTCATAAAGGGCAAAATAAAAACCGCAATCCACCGTTCCCGTTTGGATTTCAAATTTCGAGTGGCCATGACCGCAGGAACCGCACAGGCAAACCCTGATAGCAAAGGGACAAAAGATCGGCCACTCAAACCCACCGCATGAAGAGGTCGATCGATCAACGTGGAAGCGCGGGCCAGATAGCCACTTTCCTCTAAAAGTCCCAAGCCAAAAAACAAAACAAAAATTTGCGGCACAAAAACCAAAACTGCGCCAACGCCTTCAATCAATCCCGACCCTAAAAGATCTGGAATCAAACCATCTCCCATATTGGCCGAAACCCACATGCTCGCTGAAGCAAAGAACCAATCAACTCCATCCATCAACGGAGACGCCAAAGAATATACGCTGGTAAAAAGCAAAGTCATCACGCCCACAAAAATCAAAAAACTCAAATGGGAATGAACCAACCACCGGTCCAAACGATGGGCCGTCACCTCAGGAGGAGTCTTTCGCACTTTCTCAGAAATTTTTCGACCTTGAGCGGTCAGGACTTTCAACACCTGCTCATCTTCAGAAAGAGATCGAAATGGCTTTTTGCAAATGGGCCCGTGATCCACGGACTTCGAAACCAAATCTTTCACCCCTCCACCCAAACGGCCATCCACAACGGTTACGGGCACATGAATTTCACTTCTCAGTAAATCCACATCCACACAGGTTGCGTTCAAGTCATTCATGGTCAAAGCGATGGAGTATTGAACGCCCATTTCTTTCAACTGCAGTGCGATCAAAAGTTGCCGTTGGATTTGAGAAGCATCCATAACTAAAATCACCCGATCCAACTGCCCCGAAAGCAAAAGATCCAAAGTGACTTTTTCGTCATCGGAAGACGGATTCAATGAGTAAATGCCAGGAGTGTCGATCACTTCAAAGCGACTTCCATAAACGGGAAGGCTTACGCCGCGATGACTTTCAACCGTCGAGCCTGGGTAGTTGACGGTTTTGTATTTTAAACCGGTGATCCAATTGAAGAGACTGGTCTTCCCGCTGTTGGGAGATCCCACTAACGCCACTCGCAATTGAGTTTGTGGGGGTTGCACTTCAATCATGGGCACCTTCTCACAATCAACTGCTGAGCCTCTCCAAGCCGCAAGGCCAAGGAACAAGAATCCAATTCGATCACCATCGGTCCGTGAAAAGGCATGCGCCCTTGCACTTTGATGATGGCCCCTTCGTAAAAACCAATTTCCCTCAACCTGCGGTTGAGTTCCATATCCCCACTCAGTTTTTGAATTTGGCTGACCGCTCCAATTGGCATATCAGCAAGGGTTTGGTCAGGGTTTTCCACGGATTCCATGGCACAGTGTTAAGCCCAAATGCCGAAAGATTCACGAATTTTCTGACAATTGAAACTCAAATGAAAGCTTAGGAGTTGACCCCCGTTTTCAAAGCATGGAGACTCTTGAGCTATGAAATACAACAACATTTTAGAAGCCATTGGGCGCACGCCCCTCGTGAAAATCAATCATCTTGCCAAAGACCTTGAGTGTGAACTTTATGCAAAATGTGAGTTCCTCAACCCCGGCGGATCTGTCAAAGACCGCATTGGGTACAACATGGTTTTAGAAGCAGAGCGCTCAGGACGGATTAAGCCTGGGGACGTTTTGATTGAGCCCACCAGTGGAAACACCGGAATCGGAATCGCTCTTGCCGGAGCGGTCAAAGGCTATCGTGTAATCATCACTTTGCCGGAAAAAATGAGCCAAGAAAAACAAGCCACACTTGCGGCCCTCGGTGCGGAAATCATTCGCACTCCCACAGAGGCCCCATCTCACTCTCCTGAAAGTCACATTGGCGTGGCTCAGAAGTTGGAAAAAGAAATTCCCAATGCCCACATTTTGGATCAGTACAGCAACGATGCCAACCCAGATGCCCATTATCATGGCACCGGCGCGGAAATCTTAGAAGACCTCGAACAAAAAGTAGACATGGTGATTATGACCACAGGCACAGGTGGAACTTTGACCGGTGTCGCTCGTCGAATCAAAGAAGCCTGCCCAGAAGCCATCGTCGTTGGTGTGGATCCAAAAGGTTCTATTTTGGCCGGTGATGAAGAGATCAAAAGCTATTTGGTGGAGGGAATTGGTTACGATTTTATTCCGGATGTTTTGGATCGAAGTCTTGTGGATCAATGGATCAAAACCGAAGACAAAGAGTCCTTTTTAATGGCGCGAAAAATCATTCGCCATGAAGGTCTTCTGTGCGGAGGATCCAGTGGCTCTGCCATGGTGGGAGCCCTTCAAGCCGCAAAAAGTTTAAAGAAAGGTCAAAGGGCCGTGGTTCTTCTTTCTGATGGGATTCGAAACTACATGACCAAATTTTTAGACGACAACTGGATGAAAAATAACGGATTCGTTGAGTGATTTTTTTCAGTCCATCCGGAGGGCTCACCTATCATTTGCGAGCCCTTCAAGCCCGTGGCAGCCTGTGGCTGCCTTTCATTCAAAACTTAGATTCTGAACTTAAAAACCGGACACAAAAGTGTTCTTCTTCCCATCTGGTTTTGGTGGGCGGAAGTGGCGGGCACTGCCTCACCACTTCTTTTCTAGAACACTTTGAATCCATCATTCATATCGACAAAGATCCATTGGCAGCCTTCTTTTTTAAGCGACGTCATAAAAACTTAAAGGTGAGATTTCTTCGATCAAATATTTTCAATTCAAACCAAAAAATCAAAGCGGAATTCATCAATGAATTTCCCTCTGAAAATCACATTTGGTTGTGGTCCAATTTGCTGGGACAATTGGGATTGGAAAACATCGAAGATAAGGTTTTAAAAACTTTTGAAAACATCAATTCCCAAATGAGTGGTTATCGATGGCTCAGCTATCACGATGTGTATTCCGCAGAGGGGTTTACCCATGATGCCCAGTTGCGAAAGCGCCCCTACTCGGGGTGGGATGATGTTCTCAAGTCCCTTGAAATTTCCAATGAAAAGATTGTTTTAAGAGATCATCTCACAAAAGATCATTTGAACTTGAAAGACAAAAAAATTCTTCCTTGGGCCCTTCGCGAAAACCAACTTCACTTTGTGGAAGTCGGCTCCAACGGCTTTTAAAAATCACTTAGAATTTTTAGATCGCAAACGCACGTTCAAGTTGGGATCTTCAACGCTTGCGGGACTTCTTCCCAAACTTGATTTTTCTCTATATGCAACTTGATTTAAAATTCTCTTTCGGTTCGCCAAGTTCTTACGATGTTGGGATTCGTAAGCCTTTGTTTTTGCTGTGTACGCACGCAGCTTCTTTCGAGCCTCTTTGGCCTTGGCAATTTGCCTGTCATAAGCTCGGTTTTTGGCTTTGAGCTGACGCACTTCATGTACCAATCCAGCCAGATCTTTTTTCTCTTTAACAATCTTCTTATTGAGAGCTTTGATCTCACTGGATTTCTGATCAATTTTTGATTGATAGGACTGCCGTTCCTTTTTCAAAGCCGCTCTTCGCTTTTCAATTTCCACCCGTTGCTTTTCAGTGCGCTCGCGAACCTCCTTGGCCTTGGAGGCAATTTCTTTGGCGCGCTCTTCCGCCTCGCGAGCTTCCATTTGCTCCGCCTCAAGGGCCTGTTGGGAAATTTCCAATTGTTTTTTGGTATTCTCAGCTTCAAAAAATGAAGTTTCAGTATCCAGTTCAAATTCATCCAGTTCGGCCTGAGCAAAAGCTTTTTGCCCAATCCCAATGGATGCAACAGCTACAATCGTCAAAATCGAAAGTTTGGTGAAAGTGCTTCTCATAAAATACCCCTTTGAATGGCTCCGTTCTTTCAAAGAACTCATCGGCAAACTCGACCAAAGGCTAAATATAAAAACGACAATTTCCAGTTCCAAAATGGGACTCTGTGAACCCTCTGGACACATTTTGAAAAATCCTAGTCATTCTATATGCTTAATCACGATGCAAATTCATGGAGTTTCCTGACATCCTTTCCTCCTGCGCCCAAAGACTGTCCAACTTGGAACCAACCCGCTCTCAATCGTTCTGATCTGCCCTTATTTTCCATTTAACGTCTAAAAAGTTGGCACTCCGATTGCTCTACTGATCTCTATCCCCCCCTTGGCGGCCTGGTTCCCTCCTTTAAGTTTCCAGGTCGCTTTTTTTTGCCCAAAAATCTTCAAGACGAGCCCTCAGAACAGTTTTTTGGTGTGAGCGTCCCCCTTCGGACATGGAACTCGTATTATAAAAAGATGAGATTTTATCTGATTCTTATCGCGGCCCTCTTTCTCTCTTCCACTTTCTCCTCTAACTCCTGGGGCTTCACGGTGATTATCGATCCTGGCCACGGCGGTGCCGACGTGGGGGCAAATCATCGTGGGGTCAAAGAATCCGAGATCACATTGAAGGTTGCTAAAAAACTTCACCAAAGAATTCAAAGGTCAGAGGAAATGAATAGCCAAATCACTCGGACCCGGGATGTCACCTTGGGCTTAGACGATCGCGTGGAATTTGCTGAACGCCATAAAGGCGACGTGTTCCTCAGCATTCACGTCAATTCCAACAAGGATCAAAGAGCCAAGGGCGCAGAGTTTTACTTTCAAAACCAGCTGGAGCCCAACGAAGCTGCGGCCTATTTGGCCCACCAAGAATCCCAGTTGGGCGGAGTCCATGCCTCAATGACCAACCACCCTCTTGTGTCCCCTCATTGGGGATCCACATTGAAGACGATTTTTTTAGATCTGGTTCAGCAGGCCCGCGTGAAAAAAAGTTTTTTATTGGCAAAAGCACTCCGTGAGACTTGGGGCGGAACCAAAAAATCCAAAACCCACAGTCTAAAGCAAGCACCCTTTCGAGTGGTGAGTCAGACTCAAATCCCCGCCACTTTGGTGGAGTTGGGTTTCCTCACCAACCGACGAGATTATCGCGCTTTAAATGACGATGCTTACTTGGATCAAGTGGTTGAGTCTCTCTACCAAGGGCTTTTGAAATATAAATCGGAAGCCACAGAGGATACGGTTGCAAAGACTCCTTAACCTCTTTAAGGTCACTTTATGCGACCAGATCAAAGAGTCCCCAATCAAATTCGCCCCGTAACGATTGAACCTGAATACCTTCGCTATGCGGAAGGCTCCGCCTTGATTTCCATGGGTCACACCAAGGTGATTTGCACGGCTTCCTTGGAGCCGATGGTTCCCAAGTGGTTGGCCGGAACGGGTACGGGATGGGTCACGGCCGAGTACAACATGCTCCCCCGCTCCACTCACACCCGCATTCGTAGAGACAAAGCTTTGAACAGTGGGCGCTCTCAAGAAATTTCACGGTTGATTGGCCGAAGCCTTCGCGCAGCCGTGGACTTAAAAGCTTTGGGCGAAAAACAAATCGCTGTGGATTGTGATGTGATCCAAGCCGACGGTGGAACCCGAACCGCATCGATCACTGGTGGTTTTGTGGCCTTGGCCTTTGCACTTCAGTTTTTGAAATCTCAAGGACAACTCCAAACTCTCCCTTTAAAACAATATGTTGCTGCCATCAGCGTAGGACTTGGAAACGAAGGCGCATTGCTGGATTTGAACTACGACGAAGATTCCAGCTGCGACACCGACATGAATTTTGTTGGAACCAGCGATGGAAACTTTGTGGAAATCCAAGGAACGGCAGAAGGAAGATCTTTTACTCGAGATCAAATGACAGAGATGACTGACTTGGCACTCTCTGGAATTCAAGAGCTTTTCTCTAAGCAAGCGGAAGTGATTGGCTCTTTCTTTCCCTTGAAAGGTCAGTCGTGATTTCTCTTTGGGTTGCGACCACAAATAAAGGAAAGCTCAGTGAGTTCAAAAACATTTTGATGAATGTGGCAGAACTTCATTCCCCTTCGGAACTCTCGGCCTATACGGCCCCCAAAGAAACCGGAACCACTTTTGTTGAAAACGCACGAATCAAAGCCAAATCTCTTCATGCGGTCACTGGAGGTTGGGTGGTTGCCGACGACAGCGGACTGGTGGTGGAAAGTCTTGGAGGTTTGCCCGGAATTCACTCGGCCAGATATGCCGGAGAAAAAGCCTCTGACGGAGAAAACATTTCCAAGCTCTTAAAGATGATGCAAATTCGCTCCGGCGGAAATCGCAAAGCCAAATTTGTGTGTGCCTTTGTGGCCTATTCCCCTTCCGGAGAAGAGCACGTCATTGAAACGGAATTTGAAGGGGAAATTTCTCAAAAAGTTTCTGGAAAATCCGGTTTTGGATACGATCCAGTTTTTATCCCAAAAGGAGAGACGAAAACTCTCAGTGATTTGGGAGCCGCCTTTAAAAATCAGCACTCCCACCGAGCTCAGGCCATCCACGCATTGAAGGCCGTCTTTCAATCTCAAAAAGATTGAGATCTGCAAAAATCCCAATTTGCTTTTTGACCTTCTCAGAAGGATTCAGAAGCCGAAGGACCCGGCCCGCTGAGCGCTCATTGTGAGCCATCTGGGCCAATTTTTTGATAAACGGCAAACTGATAAAGCGCGTGTCGTTCATATTCAAAGTCACAGGCTCTTTCGCCGAGGCCAATCGGGTTTCGATTTCAGCCACAAATCCCTCGAAATTGAAGCTGTCCACTCTTTCGGGGAGATCCAATCGGGCTTTCATTTTGTCATTCCGTTTTTGGTTTGCCATATGAAAAGTATTTTTTCCTTAGTTCTGCTTGTCAAATGAGGTCCTCGGTAGACAAAAAAACGGTCCTAAGTTAAGACCTTAGTCCTATGGCAGGACTTCGCATTTTTTCAGGAAACTCGAATATTAATTTTGCTCGAAAAGTGGCGGAAGCCGCCAATTTAGAGCTGGGCCACTGTGACATCGGCCGCTTCGCAGATGGCGAAGTTCAGGTGGAAATCCACGAGAGTGTTCGTGGGTGCCGGGTGTTTTTGATTCAAAGCACCCCTCCTCCGGTCAATGAGAACTACATGGAGCTCTTCATGATCCTCGATGCTCTTAAAAGAGCCTCGGCCGCAGAGATCACCTTAGTGATGCCTTATTACGGCTATGCCCGGCAGGATCGAAAGGTGGCTCCTCGCGCCCCCATTTCTGCAAAATGCGTGGCGGAACTCTGTAAAACTTCCGGTGCAGATCGCCTGGTGGTTGTGGATCTTCACTCTTCTCAAATTCAGGGATTTTTTGATGGCCCCGTGGATCAC
>DKGG01000069.1 GCA_002453155.1 Bdellovibrionaceae bacterium UBA6776 | reverse complement strand
CCAAAGGGCAAATGCGGGTGAGTCTATGGAAGGATGTGTCCGATAGAAAGGAATTTAGATGGAGGATTGCGATTGATTCGCAAGCGGTGACCTCAAGAAAGCAGGGCGTGTTTGCTTGATGAGGCCTTTAAACCTGAGAAGGCAATATCTTTTGAAAGAGTCCAGGGAAGGAAGAGTCTGATAGAAAGGAATTTGGATGGAGAATTACGAGTGATTTGCAAACGTTGACCTCAAGAATTCAGGGCGTGTTTGCGCGATGAGACCTTTAAACCTGAGGAGGCAATATCTTTTGAAAGAGTCCAGGGAAGGAAGTGTCTGATGGAAAGGAATTTAGAAAGGGAATTGTGATTGATTTGCAAACAGTGACCTCAAGAAATCAGGGCGTGTTTGCGCGATGAGGCCTTTGAACCTGAGGAGGCAATATCTTTTGAAAGAGCCCGAGAAGAAAGAGCCACAGAAGGATGAATCTGAGGGAAGCGAATGGGAACAGGAAAATGAACAGGAACTTGAAATTCGAACAGCTACTCGCCGTCGTTACCAATGGCCTCGACCGGGCACCCTTCGAGAGCCTCTCGACAGGCCTCTTCTTCCGCCTCTGAGCCGGGCTGCTTAATCACAAAGGCATGGCCATCATCTTCGTCCATGCCGAAGTGATCGGGCGCTGCCAAAACGCAGGCATCGCAAGCAATGCATTCCCGGTCGACGTAATATTTGCCGGGAACATTTTCATCGTATTTGTTGCTACTGTCAGCCATAGTGCCCCCTAGATTATGCTCGCAGAGTGATTTTGTCACTGAAAAGTCTCGTCTTGTCTTTTGGGTGGAGCCACCGTATCACCTTGGGTTATGTCCAATTTGTCATTTAAAGAAGAAACTCTCCGTCGTCGCACCTTTGCGATTATCTCTCACCCGGATGCTGGAAAAACCACCATCACTGAAAAAATTCTCTATCAAGGGGGCGTCGTTCGCGAAGCCGGAGAGGTTCATGGAAAGGCCGGCTCCAAAAAGGCAACCTCCGATTGGATGAGCTTGGAGCAAGAGCGTGGAGTTTCGATCACCTCCAGTGTGATGCAATTTGATTATCACGGATTGCGTGTGAACCTTCTGGACACCCCGGGGCACAAAGACTTTGGTGAGGACACCTACCGGACTTTGGTGGCGGCGGATTCCGCAGCTATGCTGATTGATGCAGCAAAAGGTGTGGAGGCTCAAACGCGAAAGCTCTACGAAGTCTGCCGCATGAAAAAGCTTCCCATTTTTACCTTTGCCAACAAAATGGACCGCGAGGGCAAAGAGCCCTTGGAAATCATCGACGATGTGGAAAACACCTTGGGTGTGAAATGCTATCCCGTCACCTGGCCCATTGGAATGGGTGAAGAGTTCAAAGGTCTTTACCACCGCACTCAAAAGAAGCTTTATTTGTATACCAAAGGGAAAGAAGAGCCGGAAGTGGTGGATGTGACCGGTTACGATGACCCCAAAATTTCCCAGCGTGTAGGAGTGTCTTACGGCGTGGATTTGGGAGAGAAGCTTAAAGAAGATCTTGAGCTTTTGGAATTGGCCATTGGGGATTTTCACCACGAAGAGTTCATGGAGGGAAAAGTCTCTCCCATGACATTTGGAAGTGCCAAAAACAATTGGGGAGTGGATTTGTTTTTGGATCTGTTTTGCGAACAGGCTCCCGCGCCCTTTCCCAGGCACAGTGATGCCGGCGAAATAGATCCTCTTCAAAAAGATTTTTCAGGCTTTGTGTTTAAGATTCAAGCCAACATGGACAAAAAGCACCGGGACCGTGTGGCCTTTCTTCGCATTTGTTCCGGCCAGTTTGAAAGAGGCATGAAGGTTCACCACCCCCGCCTCAAAAGAGAATTGCGCCTCAGCTATGCCAACCAGTTTTTAGCCAGGGAACGAGAGACGGTGGAAGTGGCCTACCCCGGGGACATCGTGGGTTTGATCGACACTGGATATTTTCAAATTGGCGACACCATCACCTCTGGAAAGAACTTTCAGTTTGATCCTATTCCTCGGTTCAGTCCGGAAATTTTCGCGCGTCTGTCCATCAAAGACCCTCTCAAAAGAAAGTCTTTGCAGAAGGGCGTAGGGCAACTGGCGGAAGAGGGGACCATTCAATTGCTCATCGATCCCGTGGTGGGTCCTCAGGATCCTGTGATTGGAGTGGTTGGGGAGCTTCAGTTGGAAGTTCTTTTGTTTCGATTGAATGATGAGTACAAGTTGGACGCGAAGATTGAGCGGATGCCTTTTTCAGTGGCAAGATGGCCAGTCAATGAGGCCGGCGAACCTGTTCGAAGCCTCAAAGGGGGAGCCCGCATCTTTGAAGATGCCGAAGAGCGCCCTGTGGTCCTTTTGGAGCGGGAATGGGATTTGAAGTGGCTTGAGAAAGAAAATCCTGGGATTAAATTTTTGATTTCCGGTTCTGGATAGGCTTTCCGGTTGAAATCGACCTTTGAAGTTGTTACCACTTCTAACCAAGGTGCTGTTCAAAAACGACAATTTAAGCAGGAAACTATGACTCCAAGCTCTCCGTCATCGATTTTACTGATTGGTGTGGCCGGTGGAAGCGGGTCTGGGAAAACCACTTTTGCCCGCATGCTCCAAGCCCATTTGGGGGAAGATTTCTGCACCACTCTGGCTCAAGACAGCTACTACCGCGACCTTTCTGAGCAATTTGACCGCGACGGTGGAAAGGTCAACTTTGACCATCCTGATGCCATTGAATTTTCGCTCCTTGCGCGACATTTGAAGGATTTGAAAGAAGGGCGCAGCATTGATGTGCCTCGCTACGATTTTGCCTCTCACAAAAGACTTCTTGAAGTGACCTACTTTGACCCTCGCCCCGTGGTGATTGTGGACGGAATCTTAATTAACACCCAAGAAGAAGTCCGCACCGCTTTGGATTTTAGTTTTTTTATTGATGCCGGCGAAGAAGTGCGGTTTCAACGCCGCATGTACCGCGATGTGAGAGAGCGGGGGCGCACCCCTGAAGGAGTGAAGTCGCAGCTCTTGAATCACGTGAAGCCCATGCATGACCTGTTTGTGGAGCCCTCCAAAAAATTCGCCAACCGAATCATCTCGGGAGAGAAAAGCTTTGGGCCCATCATCGAAGAGGTGGTTTATGGAATTCGCGAAGGCGCACCCCTCGAGCAGTGGTCTCGGCCCTAATTTTCTGCGGACTCCTCTCTGTTTCCTCACGCATTTCAATTGCGCATTGCAAAACATAAGGACAATTGCTCCAGAGCCTTTCACACTGGAATGAAGAGGAAAGTGGGGGCGATATGAAAAAGAACTGGGGAATTTTACTTTTGGGTCTTGGGTTGGTCCTTGGATGTGAGTCCAAGCAAAAGCCCGTGGATGCGGCCAACTGGTCCGGTCAAATGCAAAACATGTCTCAAGACATCAAGCTTTTGATTCCCTTCCTTTACGATAAAAAATCTTATTCTGCGAAAGAGAATGAAGAAAAGATTTCCCGTGCTTTGGATGATTTGAAATCCCAAAGCCACCGCGTACCTGAAAAAATGGGAGAGAAGTTTTTGGGGGATGATCCCATTCTTTCGTTTTCACTCAACAACCTGCAAAGTGATTTGTCGCGCGCGGCATCGTCTTTCAAAGCAGGACATAAAGAGTATTCGCGATCCGTGATGAAATCTTCCATTGGACATTGTTTTCGTTGCCACTCGTTGACCACCATTGGTTCGGAAGCGCAGTGGGATCTTTCGGATTTCAATCAGCTAGAAATCAACAGCGAAGAAAAATTGGATCTGATGATTGCAGCTCGCAAATACAAAGAAGCCTATGATTTTGTGGAAAAGGAAATCACTCGCCCAGGGATTGTGGACCAATCGCCCATGCGTTTTGAAGGCTTGCTTCGAAAGCATTTGGCTTTGTCTTTACGCCTCAATGAAAAGCCTCAAGTGGCTTTGGACAATTTGAACCGTGTTCTTGAGAACAAAAAACTTCCTCCCTACCTAGAGAAACAAGTGAAGGCTTGGCGCGATTCTTTAAAAGGCTGGACGCATTTCAAGAAAAAAGGAGATTTGGTGCAGTTGGCCGAGGCCCGTATTGCCAAAGCTTTAAAACTTCAGGAGTTTTCTTACGATCACGCAGGGGATGTGGAATACATTTGGGCCACAGACCTTTTGCATGAAAGTTTGCTCAAGAAGCAGGATCCTCGCAAAGAAGCGAAGGCTTATTATCTGTTAGGTCGTGCCTATGAGGTTTTGGATGATTTGGGATCTTATGGATTGCATGAGGCCTACTATGAAGCCTGTATTAAAAGGTCTCCCAAATCTAAAATTGCAAGACGTTGCTATGACCGCTTCGAATCCAGTTTAAAAATGGGCTTTTCCGGAAGTGCAGGTCTTACTCTTCCTAAGGAAGAACGAAAAAAACTGGATGAACTGAAAGAATACCTTTAAGATTTCTTCTGCGTCCCTGGGGTCCGTTTCAAGTGACCCCTCGCGGAAGGAGTGTCCCTGTTGAAAATTTCAGAAGTTTCAATTCGAAATCCGGTTTTCGCTTGGATGATTATGGGTGCCCTTTTGCTCTTTGGAGGACTGGGCTATTACAAAATGGGGGTGAGCCAATACCCCGATGT
Organism: Bdellovibrionaceae bacterium UBA6776; assembly: GCA_002453155.1. Classification (GTDB taxonomy): domain Bacteria; phylum Bdellovibrionota; class Bdellovibrionia; order Bdellovibrionales; family UBA1609; genus UBA6776. The sequence continues at coordinate 4,401 of DKGG01000069.1, read as the reverse complement.
GGATTTTCCCTCGGTTTCCATTCGCTTGAGTTACCCCGGTGCGGCTCCAGAAGTGATGGAAAAAGATGTGATCGATCCCATCGAAGCGGCCATTGTTTCGGTGGCTGGGATTGAGAACATTTCCTCTACGGCGCGAAATGGATCAGGAAGTGTTTCTGCAGAATTCAATTTAAGTGTGAACATTGATGTGGCCGTGCAGGAAGTGCAGTCGGCCATTGCGCGCGCCCAAAGACAACTTCCCGAAGATTTAGAGCCGCCCATTGTGACGAAGTCCAACGTGGAAGATCAACCCATCATGTGGCTCTCGGTTCGCTCAGAAACTCTGTCAAAAGATGAACTGATGTTTATGGTCCGAAGACAAATTCGAGATCAATTTACAACCGTTCAAGGGGTGTCGGAGATTTTCCTCGGTGGATATGTGGATCCCGCACTTCGGGTGGACCTTAAGTCCGATGCCTTGGTTCGCTACCAATTGACGGTGAATGACATTGTGAATGCGATTCAAAGTGAACACCGAGAAGACCCTGCCGGCCGCATTGAATCCCCCACAGAGGAACGCCCCATCCGCGTGATGGGTGAGGCCACTTCGGTGGATGAATTTAAAAATGTCATGATTAAGAAGCGGGGTGGTGGTGTGAACTACAATCCCATTCCCATTTCTCAAGTGGCCAATGTGTATGAAGGGCTTGAAGATGTAAGAAGGCTTTCGCGGGTTCAAGGCGAGGCTTCCGTGGGACTTGGAATTCGAAAGCAACGGGGCGCAAACGCTGTGGATGTGGGACGTGCGGTGAAAGAGCGCATGGATCAAATTAAGGATCAGCTTCCCAAAGGGGTCACCATGGCGGTGAATTATGATTCGACCCCTTTTATCGAAGATACGGTCAGTGAATTGGTGTTCACCATCTTTTTGGCGGCGATTTTAACTTCGATTGTGTGTTGGGTGTTCCTTGGAAGTTTTGCCTCCACCATCAATGTGATTTTGGCCATTCCCACCTCTATTGTGGGAACTTTTTTGGTGATGTATTTCCTTGGGTTTACGTTGAACACCTTTTCTTTGTTGGGTTTGAGTTTGGCCATTGGGATCGTGGTGGATGATGCGATCATTGTGCTTGAAAACATCATGCGCCACCGACAAATGGGAAAGAACCGCATCAAAGCCGCTTTGGATGGAACCAAAGAAATTTCTTTCGCGGTGATTGCCACCACCGTGGCATTGATTTCCATTTTTCTACCGGTGGCGTTTTTGGATGGAATCATTGGTCGGTTTTTCTTTCAGTTTGCAGTGACCCTGTGTGTGGCCGTAGCGCTTTCGTCTTTTGAAGCATTGACTTTGGCGCCCATGCGCTGCTCGAGGATGCTGGATGAAGGAAAGCACACCACTCGAGTGGGATTGTGGATTGAGAGTGTTTTGACCGGAGTGACCAATGCCTATTCGCGCGCTCTTCCTAAGGTTTTAAATCATCGAGTTTTAACTTTGGTGGTGTCCGTGGTGCTTTTTGGTGCCTCGCTTTTGATCTTTCCAAAACTTAAAAAAGAGTTTGTTCCCTATCAGGACTCTTCCTCACTTTTTATTTCGCTAAAGACGGACACCAAGTCTTCATTGGAATTTACCGATCAAAAAATGAGAGAAGTGGAAAAGCTGGTGATGAATGAACCCGCCGTACTTCGTTACTTTACAGCCATCGGTGGATTTTCTGGGGGGCAAAGTTCCCAAGCCATGATGTTTATCACCTTAAAAACTCCGGGAGATCGCCCGGTGTACTCGGAGTTGGGGCATCGACCTTCCCAGCTGGAAGTGGTTCAAGCGTTGAGAAAAAAATTGGGTGAAGTAAAGGGTATTCGTGCCTTTATTCCCACCGGGGGTGGCGGCGTTTTTGGTGGCCGTGGTCGCGGTTACGGGGTGGAGTTGTCGGTGCGGGGACCGGAGTGGGAAACACTGGTCGACTCGACCAAAAAGCTTGAGGAAGCCTTTACCAAGGATCCCCGATTTGTGGATGTGAATATGGGTGATGTGGAAGGTGTGAACGAGATCCACATTGTTCCCAACCGACAGGCGGCCAAAAACTTAGGGGTGGAAATTTCAGGCATTTCTCAAACCATTCAGTACATGGTGGGAGGAGCTTCTGCGGGCCTTTACTCGAAGGGGGGACAACGGTTCAATGTGTTGGTTCAACTTCAAGAAAAGGACCGCCGCAGTTTGGATCAGATCAAAAAGATTTTGATTCGAAACAACCGCGGAGAACTTGTGCCCATTTCTCAAGTGGTGCGCATTGAAACACGAAACACCGCTCCCAGCATCACTCGAGAAGATCGGGTGCGTGCGGTTTCCATCAATGCCAACCCTGCCGAAGGCATTGATCAGGCCAAAGCTTTAGAAGATGCCAAAGTGTTGGCCGCATCAGTGTTGCCCAAGGGCTACTATGTGGTGGACGCAGGAAGTGCAGAGACCTTTAAGGAATCTTTCATTGGGCTGTTGGTGGCAATGATTCTTGGAATTTTGGTTTCTTATATGGTTTTGGGTTCTCAGTTCAACAGCTTTAGAGATCCCTTGATTGTGTTGTCGGCACTTCCGTTTGCATTTTCCGGAGCCTTTATTGGTTTGCTTGTGTTTTCGCAGTCGTTCAACGTTTACTCTTTTATCGGCGTGATCTTACTTATCGGCATCGTCAAAAAGAACTCCATTTTGTTGGTGGATTTTTCCAACCAAATGCGAAATGAAGGAATGGGAATCAACGAAGCGTTGATTGAGGCTTGCCCCTTACGACTGCGTCCGATTTTAATGACTTCCTTTTCAACCATCGCAGCGGCCATTCCCGGGGCGCTGAACTTTGGTCCTGGAGCGGAGACGCGCATTCCACTTTCTGTGGTGGTCGTGGGTGGTGTTTTTGTCTCTACTTTTTTCACTCTATTTGTGGTGCCCTGTTTGTATTCGTTGATTGCATCGAAGACTCGTCATGAGGATGAGTTCCGTGAAGCCTTAGTGAGTTGATAGAAGGAGCATGCTGTGAAAAAAGATCACCAAGTAGGATGGGTGGAATGGGCCTTTCTTCCAGATTTGGCGGGAGAGCCGATCAAGGCAAAAGTGGATACGGGCGCAAAGACTTCGGCTTTGCATGCTGAAAACATTCGCGTGAAAAAGTTGAAGAACGGACGGCGTCAGGTTTCTTTTACGGTGTTTACATCAAAGACTAAAAAGAAGGGTCTGAGAGTCACCGCACCCTTACTGGGTTCTAAAGTTGTGAAAAGTTCCATTGGAGTGGCGACCATTCGTCCGGTGATTCGAACAACTTTAAAGTTGGGCGAACATTTGCAAAAGGTGGAAGTGACTTTGGTCAACCGTCAGCCCATGGAGTATTTGATGCTTGTGGGACGTGAGTCTTTAAAAGGATTTGCCGTATACCCAGATCAGAAATTTTTGCTCGGAAAGAAAAAACCATGAAGATTTTGATTTTGTCTCGAAACAGTAAACTCTACTCCACACAAAGTTTGATTGCAGCGGGGGAGAAGAGGGGCCACGAAGTGGAAGTGGTGGATCCGCTTCTTTGTTACATGGATATCACGTCGAAAAAACCGGCGGTGTTTTTCCGTAAAAAAAGAATTGAAGGCGTGGATGCGGTGATTCCGCGCATTGGGGCGTCGGTCACGTTTTATGCGACTGCGGTGCTTCGCCAGTTTGAGATGATGGGAGTTTACTGCGTGAATGAATCGGTTGCGATTTCTCGGTCGCGGGACAAGTTGCGAGCTTTGCAGTTGCTCTCTCGAAAAGGGGTGGGGCTACCGACGACGGGATTTGCTCACTCGACTCAGATGACGGATGACTTGATTGATGTGGTGGGTGGTGCGCCGCTGGTGATTAAATTGCTGGAAGGAACTCAAGGAAAGGGCGTGGTTTTGGCAGAGACCAAAAGTGCGGCCCACTCGGTGATTGATGCCTTTCGAAATTTGGATGCGTACTTTTTGGTTCAAGAGTTTGTGCGCGAAGCCAGTGGTGCTGACCTTCGGTGTTTTGTGATTGGTGGAAAAGTGGTGGCGTCCATGAAGAGGACGGCCAAGAGCGGGGAGTTTCGCTCGAATTTACACTTGGGTGGGAAGGCCGAAAAAGTGAAGATCACACCCGAGGAGCGCGAGACGGCGGTGCGCGCGGCTCAAGTGATGGGCTTGAATGTGGCCGGTGTGGATTTGGTCAGTTCTTCACGAGGCCCGTTGGTTTTGGAGGTGAATTCTTCTCCGGGTCTTGAGGGCATTGAGAAGACGACGGGCAGAGACATTGCCGGCTTGGTCATGGATTTTATTGAGAAGAATGCCAAGCACGGAAAGACGAAGACCAAGGGGAAAGGTTGATTTTTGTTTCTTTGAGTCGGTAGGGATTCTGTGTAATCTTGGTTCTTGGTTCTTGGTTCT
>DKGG01000068.1 GCA_002453155.1 Bdellovibrionaceae bacterium UBA6776 | reverse complement strand
AAGCTACATCCAGTCTTAACTCCGCCAAAAGGTACCTGCTTCCTTTTCCGATATGCACCGCGTATCGGAAAAGGAAGCAGGTACCTTTTGGCGGATCAGTTGTTCTTTTCTTTGAGGCGGTTCCATTGAAGAGCCACCGTGCCGGAAATGTCTTGAAGGCGATCAAACTCTTCCAAAGTTTTTAAATCTTTCTCACCTTTGAGTTCGATGGTCAGAACGGGAACTTGACGATCTCGCCACATGTACCTTCCGAGACTTCCCGGGAAATTTCCCAAAGAGATCCAAGGCAGAGGAGAAAAGTGCGGCAGATTCTTTAATTTAGGACCATCAAAATCCAAAACTCCAAGAGGAGTGTGAATGGAAATGATAAAATCCGGTTTAAAATCTTTAAAGTGATTCACAAGGCACTGTGTTTCAGGTTCACTGGCAGGGCCGTTCCCCGGATAGCGTCTGGGATCCGACTTCTGGCGTTTCTTCCAGTAATTTAAAGCGGCATCTCCCCAATCATCGGTGGGAAAGTTTCGATTCAAATCCACACCGCGGGAATTGTAGCGGGTCTTCCTTAATTCTCCATCCGGATTTGCGATGGGAATCACGCGCCAGGAATTTCGAGGGCTGATGTTTTCAAGACGAGCCATCCATGCACGACCCACAGCTCCTGCTGGAGTTTCGTCTCCGTGAATCAAAGACTTGGCCAAAATTCTTTGAGGTCTGCTGGAGGTTCCAATCTTGTCGTAATGAAAGATCTTTCGACCTTCCACACTTTGACAGCCTTTAAGGACTTTGACTTTTTCGCAAGCCGAAGAAAGTGCTTTTTTATCGATAGGACCTGGAAATTTTTTAAGCTCCTCCTGACAGAGATCCGCCAAACTCTTTTCTTGAATTTGGTTGGCCATCGAGGGAGAGGAGGAAAGTGAAAGGATCACCCATAGGGAAGAAAGAAACATTTCTCTATTCTGCCGTTTTTTTTACTCAAAGGTCAATGTTTGTGGTAACTGGTTTTGCGTATGCAAATGGAGCGGGTCTATACAGTCAGCGTCAGTCTTAAGGCTTCGGATAAAAGCCCAGATCAGGGGAGGGAAGCCGGGAAAAACCTGACTCTGATCTTTTGTTTCCGAATGCCCCCAACCCGACAGGAAGAAGCAAATCTGAGCAAAATTGTTGCTCAGATAGATCACACTCACCTAAGTTCCAATCCTAAATTTGGCTTGCGAAACTACCGGGAACTTTTGCCTTGGATTCAAAACGCAATGGGCAAGGATGGGGCGGGTGTTTCGGAAATTCGTTTGGATGTGGATGCCAAAACCTCTTACCGCTTAAGAATTTAGAAGTTCAGTAAATTTAAAGACTTCCGTATCCTCTTTAAAAGCAAGCTCCGCAGCCGCAGGCGAGGACTGGTTGAAGATTTTAAAGAGGGTATGAATGGATTTAAATTTACTGAACTTCTCTATTGGCCGCAAGTGACTTCAGGCACCACACTGTTTTGCTTCGTCAGCGGATAATCCGCATGAACCTTGTTCACCAGAGCCAACAGATCCAATTGGTTTCCGTCTTTAAAGTAAGCGGACAAATTTGAATTTTTATAAGCCGAACCCGTGATCAAACGCTCGACCTCTGTGGGAGACGGTGCCATTCCGTAAGCCTTTTTGATCATGCCCACCGCCAATGCGGCCGCTCCGGAAACAATCCCTGTGGACTGCGAAGTTCCCGCAAGCTTTCCATAACTTCCCATGCTGGTGGGAAGAGTGGAGTATAAGCCCGCGCCACTTTCTGAACCGGGCGCAGAAATTTCGGCATAAGTGGTGCTGTAGTGACTAAAATCACTTCTTTGATTGGAGTTCAAATCATAGGACCCAACGGCCATCACTCCCGACAAAGTGGAATACACCGCAGGCACCACGCGAAGACTGGAGCCGTCCACCTGAGCTCCCGGATTCCCATTCCCCATTGCGGTGATCACTGTGATTCCCGATCCCAGTGCATCATCCAAGGCCGAAGAAATCACACTGTCATATCCTGTTCCCGTGGCCATCAAACTCATATTGATCACATCTGCTTTGTTCAAAATGGCAAACTGCATTCCGTTGTAAAGGTGAGTGGAGTTTGTATAGAGCTGGTTGCTTGAATCCAACTTGAAAATCTTAATGGCCATGATTTTTGCGTTAAAGGGCATGGTTCCCACAATTCCAATCACATTGTTTGAAACCGCTCCAATGAGGCCCGCGATGTGCGTTCCATGACCATTCGTCGAGACGTCAAAGGGATTGAAGTTTACTGTTCCCGAATCAATGGTGGTGGCGTCCACACCCCACCCCTGAGAATGGTTCCAAAAGTTCGACTGAAGGTCTGGATGCTGCCAATCCACTCCGGAATCAATCACCGCCACTCTCACACTGGATGTGCGAGTTCCCGCATTGGAAAGGTCCGATCCGTAAACGGAGCTGTAAGCATCCATGGCATTGATGGAGTCCAAATGCGTCTGCATCGCCGAACTGGAATCTGAAAAACTGACCGATTGAGCTTCATAGTGGTTGTTCCAAGAAACACCCACCACACAAGGATCACTGTTGACCAGTTCGTTCAAATCCGACTCTAAGTAGTCCTGATTCAATTCAAAACTGTAGGCCTGACGAATCAGCTCTGCGACAGGTTCAATTTGTCTTGCTGGATCGATCAAATCCCAGAGGATGGCTGTCTTTGAAGTGTTGAACTGAGTCTCTTTCAAACAGGCGTTGTCATACACTGCGCTCAACTTGGAGCCGGAGGGAACCACTGCGGCAGACGCTGTTTTTTGAAAGGTCGAAGAGGCGTCTTTTGGATCAGTCAATTGAAGTTTTGAACTTGAGAAAGTTTGTGGCTGAACTTTAAAAGAGTGGTTGAGCTTTTTAACCTGCCCATCTTCAAGGGTGACTTTGCAAGATGTGGCACTGACATTGGACGCTAGGCTTTTTTGAGATTCAAAACCACTCTGGCAGGAGTTGAAAAAAAAGGGCACAGTGACCAGGCCTATAATAAATACCGGTAGAATCTTCTTCATGCTTTTGACCCCTTACGATTTTTCCGCTCTCAAAAAGTCTACCACATCCCAAAGTGTCTCAAAGTGACTATTTTTTAGGTGTCTCATATGGAGACAGCTTTTAAGCAGATTCCTGACTTTTCTTGGATAGGATTTCGAAATCATCGGCCAAACGCACTTCACACAATCTTTCAATGCGATAGGCGAATTCCAAGTCGGTCAACAAAACTTCCCAAAAAGACTCAAGTGACACTTTAAACAAAAACGAAGGTTCCGTAGTACTCACTCTGGCAGTCCGTGGAAGTTTGGCCAGCACGGAGATCTCACCAAAGACATCTCCTTGATGAAGGTCCACCACTTTCTCGCCAGCAATGTCCACACGAACAGAACCTCGAACTAAAAAATACAAACCACTTGTGGGATCACCATCGTCAAAAATCACCGCCCCTGATCCTTTTAGCTCCAATTGTCCGGTGCGCTGAAGACGTTCGATGGTATTTTCTTTAACTCCTTCGAAGTGAGGGGAGGAGCCAAAGTACTGACTGACAATGATTTGCTGTCTCAAGACATCCAATTGCTTTTCGGAAACAACATTCTTTCGAACGCGATCCGTGGGAATACGAAGGACTTTGCAAGGACTTAAAGTTTTTACGGTTGCCGAACGGGATCCTGAAGACAAAAGAGCAGCCTCTCCAAAGAAAGATCCTCTCTGTATTCCGCCGCGAAAACCTTCGCCGAGGGCCTCGCATTGTCCTTCTAAAAGCAAAAATAGATCCTTTGGATTCTCATCTTTATTGATGATCACTTGATTCCTGGCAAATACGATCACCTCACAAGCGTCTAGGATTTCTTCCATGCCTTCGTCGGAAAACTCGGAGAAAAAAGAGAGGTTTTCAAGCTTTTGGCGGATAGAATCTCTGGTAAAAAGCTCTTTGCCAGATCCAAAGAAAGGAAGGATCTTTAGATATTCACTGAATGTTTTTGAATGGGAGGAATTTTTCTTCAAAATTTTATGAAGACCTTTTTCAAAAGACTCTAGCTCTGGAGAGGACTCAAAGAGTTGATCTTCCAAAAGGCTATCGAAAGTTTCCACCACCTTTTGAAATTGAACCACGCCTTGCTTTTCGTAGATTTTGGCTAAAATTTGAAAAACAGTATTCTTTCCGTCGCAAAGCAAAACCAAATCGACAACGGCCAAAGGGAGTTCCTTGGATTTTAAATCTCCCGAGGCATATACAAAATTGCGCCCGGCGGGAGTAATAACTCCTTTTTTTATTTTTGGCTGAAAATCTTCAATAGACCATTCAATCATGTGGAAACCGCCGCAGTTCCTTTAGAAAGCTCATGATTTCATCAACCAAATTGCTTTGAAAAGAGATGTTCTCGAAAGCCACTAAAACCCGATCAAACTCCCGTTCTGAAATGGGCTGAAATGTTTTCTGATCCACGGGCCAATAGCGACTGTCTAAGCAATAGAAATCTCCACCTAAAGAGAGGACATAGGACCAGCGTGGATCATCACTTTTGAAAAGGGCGTCGTCGTACATGGAAGTCCAAAGGATGGGGTTGAAAGTGTTTCCATCGGACGAGTGCTCCAAGGGGCGAAACCATTGGCCACGAAGTCCTGCGGTCACCCAGTTTCGAACTTCTTGTCTCAGTTCGTCAGAGGCTTCGTGAAATTGAATATGGCGCTTTTCTATATTGCTACCCACCACGCGAAGAGAAACTTCATAGCACTCATCCCCAACAATTCGGGCGTGACTTTCTTTACCAATAGGAATTGAAAACTTCCCATTCGGATCTAAAAGGCAAAGTCCCCCCTCACTTAAATCTCGAATTGAAAAGTTCATGCCTTCCCACTCGACAAAAGGACCCGAAAAATGAGCGATGGAAGGGAATTTTGCTCTTGGAAAAAGTCTTTTCTCCAAGTTTAAATTTCGAGCCATTTCATAGAGGTGAGGGGGTGAAGCCTTAGGCTGTTTTTCTGCCATCGCCTACCAACCCACGACCCAGGTTCTAAGGAGTGCCCAGGGGTTCGCTTCCACAATAACCAATGCGGTGTCTGACTTTCCCTTGCGGGCGCGAATGGCTCGAATGTCGATCACTTGATTTCCAAGATGAAGTTTTGCTGGAAATTCTTTGGTCAGCCATTCAGGAAGAGGGTCTTTCAAACTCATTCCAGACATGGAGATGTCTTTGGTTTCCGTTTCGAAATGCTTTCCGCCGTGAATGACTTCAAACTTTAAAGATCGATTTTGTCTGCGGGCCGAGCGGCGCTCTTTCACGGAATAGTTTCCCGCGTCCATTATTGAAAGCGTTTGCTCTGCATCCAAATCCACATCCTCAAACAACGGACGTCGATCGGGAGGAGCGGGCTTTTTGTTCTCTTGAGAGATTTTTGTGGGGTCTGCAGGCACGTTCAATTCCACCTGTCCACGAAGGTCATTCACATCGTCATAAAACTCGGGATGAACCGCTAAGGGCTGCCAATTGACAGTGCCTTTTTTGAGGACCACCCAATCTTTCATTCGCGAAGTGGGAATGGAAAGCAGAACAATTTTCACCTGTTCCGTCTTCAAATCATCGATTTGAATCTTCTCAACAGTGTTGTAAAGGCTCCAAAGGCTAATCATAAAACTCCCTTGACGTCGGTAGAATCCTCCTACTTGTCGGAATTTTCATAATTTTTTTGAAGCTTTAGAAGGGCTGAAGTAGGATTTTGAAATCTATAGATGCTGGACGTATATCGAGCAAAGCTCAACACAAGGAAGGAACTCTATGAACTTACAGGGAAAGACCGTGGCCATCACGGGAGCCAATCGCGGAATCGGCTGGGCTTTGGTTCAGGAAATTTCAAAGCGAAAATCCTCCATTGCCATGATTGTTCGGAAAAAAGAGTCTGTGACACCAGAAATGATCCAGGAGCTGAAGGAAAAGGGCGCCCCAGAAGTTTATGTGTTCGAGCAGGATTTGAGTCATGCGGAGAGTTTGGAAGGCCTGGTGGAAGAGATTTTTAAAAGTTGCACCCCTCACGTGTTGATTAATAACGCGGGTCTTTTAACCGGAGGACTTCTGGAAGAGCAAGACGCCAAAGAGATTCAAAAAATGATTCAAGTGAATGTGGTGGCGGTCAGTTTGTTGTCTCAATACTTTCTTCGAAAATTCTTAGAGCAGGGGGAAGGAAAGATCGTGAACAACGCCAGCGTCATGGGAGAAATGCGCTTTCCCGCCTCCAGCACCTATGCGGCTTCGAAAGCTTATGTGATAGGGCTTACCGAATCTTTAAAGAAGGAACTTCGGGAGACCAATGTAAACACTTTGCTGATGTACACTCCCGGCGTGAAAACCGACATGTTCGACGACATTCACAATAAGTATGAAAAACATATAGACCTGGATTTTCTCTCCTCCATTCCTGCGGAAGATTGGGCCAAAAAGGTGGTTCAAGCTATCGAGAAAGACCATGAGGAAGTGAAGCCCACGGGCGCAACCGGTTTTGGATTGATATTGAATCGCCATTTTCCCCGAGCTTTTGAAGCATTGGTTGCCACCAAGTTCCACCGCAGTTAGGATCTCGCCAAAAAGAGGCTCCGCCAAAAGGTACCTGCTTCCTTTTCCGATATGCACCGCATATCGGAAAAGGAAGCAGGTACCTTTTGGCGGATATACTCAAGAGGAATTTTAAAGAGGACTTACGAAGAGGACTGATACATTGGCGTTCAACCGAAAAGATCGATTTTTCCACAAGGCCAAGGCGGATGGATACAAAGCTCGCTCGGCTTACAAGTTGGAAGAAATTCAGAAGAAATACAAAATCATTTCTCGCGGCGATTTTGTTGTGGATTTAGGGGCGTCCCCGGGCTCTTGGTCTCAGTATGCCATTCGCGTGGTGGGAGAAAAGGGACGAGTGGTTGGATTGGATTTAAAGCCAATCACAGTAAAGGCGCCCAATGCACAGTTTTATCAAATGGATGTGTTCAACCTGGACCCGGCGATTTTTGAAGGTCGTGAAGTGGATGTATTGATCAGCGACATGGCCCCGAACACCACCGGAGTTCGCTCTGTGGATCAGGCGCGCTCGGAGGCGTTGTGTTTGGAAGTTCTAACGGTGGCTCAAAAACACTTAAAGGTGGGCGGTCACATCGTGATGAAGCTTTTCGAGGGCGGAGAGGCGGAAGAAGTTGTCAAAGAGATCAAAAAAAATTTTAAAAACTTTAAGCGCCTAAAGCCTGAAGCGGTTCGAAAAGGAAGTTTTGAAACCTTTTTGATTGGGATTGGAAAAAAAGCATCTTTTGTTGTACCTCAGGAAGGCGTTAAAGAGCCTCCAAAAGAGAGCGAGTAGATTTTGTCGCTCTCTTTGTGTTTATGGACGAGGTAAATTTTCGGCTCTTTGCAAAGCGCGGCGGTAATCTTTAAACGCCACAGAGTTTGGAAATGCATCTTTTCCCTTTGCTTGAATCAGAGTGCTCTGCTCTTTGTTCAATTGAAAAACGAAGTAATGAGGTCTGACATAATGCCACTTTTGATCCACTCCAAAACTTCTTTGAGCGATCAGGGCGTAAGGCTTGTGGGTTTTGGCATCTTGTAAAATCAAAAGTACGTCCACTGACTGTCCCGGTTCACCTTTAGTGACAAAGTCCATGCGGCTTTGATTGTAGGCAATGTACAAGTCATCCCAGGTGTCTTCGGACTTTGAATTCACGTAATCCACAACCAGCTTGTAGTGATCGTCTCCTTCAGAAAATATTTTTCCCTCGGGGGAAACCAGATTGCACACAAGATTGTCTTGAAGGTCTTGATTTTCAAGATCTGGAAAAGCAATGCCCTGACGTTCGCAAGAGGGGATCAGTTTGTCGGCTTTGAGAACGATGGATTCGGTTCCGTTTTTCAGTGCCCACAGAGATGCGCTAGAGAACAAAAGGCTTCCGCAAGCAAAGGCTTGGAGGAAGAATTTATAGGATTTTCGAGGGTTTAAAATAGAAGTTTTCAAAAGCGGATCTCCTTCTTTGAGATCTATCAGAAACAAGTTCTGTGCCACGCCGGCACCCACTTGTGTGGGTTTGGGGGTGTCTAAAGTTTTTCCCGGCGACAATTTCCGCCCATAGATCTCGCCGCCTCTCCGGTTTTTATTGTGGGG
>DKGG01000001.1:52449-55349 GCA_002453155.1 Bdellovibrionaceae bacterium UBA6776 | reverse complement strand
ACCGCATATCGGAAAAGGAAGCAGGTACCTTTTTGCGGGAACCGAATCAGTGCGGGAACGGCATTGGTGCGGAAAAAGTCTGGGCGGGAAGAACCTTTTTCGACGCCGCGATGACAAATATGGGCGCTCTAAAAATCTATAAAGCCTTTAAATTGCAGGGAAAGGTCAAATTTCATTGGCACAAGCTTTGTAATCTTATGCTCCTAGCAAGGGCTCACTGATTGAGCCTCTCGACTTTCAAGGAGTTTGAAGCTTGTCCCTCCAAAAAATTTCCTCACTCATATTGATGTCTCTTTTCTTCGGCCTCAGCCTCATTGCCCGTGCCGAAGAGGCACCGGACACCCGCCCCCTGCCCTATAAAGCTTGGAAGGAACAGCAGATCCTCAATGCCCAAAACAGACTTTTAAGAATCAGCGCCGAATTGGACACGGTGAAGACCACCGAAAACAGCGAATCTTCAAAATCCTCGGAAGCCTCCTCACCAAAAGAGCAGGCCTTAGAGCGATTTCAAAAGACCAAAACCAAGTCCGAAGTTGAAAGGCTTACAAAGGAACAGAAGCTTGCTCGCCAGGCGGTAGAAGGAGCTTCTGGCCTTACATTTGAAGACTATATCACCGTCTATTTGCCAACCCTTTCCCAATCCCCTGAAGCCCTCGAAACCCTGGTGGGCACCCTCTCTAAAGAAGAGCTGACTAAAATCCTCGAAGAAATCCTAAAAAGACAGTCAGATCAAAGAGATAGATCCGCTTCCAGCTCTTCCCAGTTGAACGGATTTTGGGCCCAACGTGAGGCCTCTTCCCGCTAATTTCTTTCTAAATTCAAAAAATTAGCTCTGTCGCCTTGACAGAAAATTTGGGCGGTCCATATTGGACGGCGTTCGGATATCACCATTTATTTTTTTAAACGTTACCCATTTGGACTATAGGAGGTCTAACCATGGCAAAAGAAGCGTTGGGCGTGCGCCCTCTGCATGATCGAATCCTTGTTCGCCGCATGGCTGAAGAGGAAAAAACCGCTGGAGGAATTATCATTCCCGATTCCGCCAAAGAAAAACCACAGCGCGGAGAGATCGTAGCTGCTGGAAACGGACGAATCACTGAAGAAGGAAAGAACCTTCCTCTTGCCGTAAAAGTTGGCGACAAAGTTCTATTTGGAAAATACGCAGGAACAGAGCTTAAGCTGAACGGCGAAGATTATCTGATGATGCGCGAAGAAGATGTTTTAGGAATCATTAACTAATAAGGAATTGAATCATGAGCAAAGAATTAAGATTTAGCGAAGACGCAAGAAAATCAATCCTTCGTGGAGTGAACACTCTCGCGAATGCTGTAAAAGTCACTCTTGGTCCTAAAGGTCGTAACGTTGTTATCGACAAATCTTTTGGATCTCCTTTGATCACTAAAGACGGTGTTACTGTTGCCAAAGAAATCGAGCTTGAGAACAAGTTCGAAAACATGGGCGCTCAAATGGTGAAAGAAGTTGCCAGCAAAACAAACGATGACGCTGGTGATGGAACCACTTCTGCAACCGTGTTGGCCCAAGCGATTTTTCGCGAAGGTGCTAAAATCGTAAGTGCAGGTCACAACCCTACAGACGTAAAGCGTGGAATGGACAAAGCCGTTGCTCACGTGATCGAAGAACTTAAGAAAATGGCAAAACCTGTAAAAGGCGAAAAAGAAATCGCTCAGGTTGGAACCATCTCTGCCAACAACGATTCTGAAATCGGCGAAATGATCGCTGCTGCCATGTCTAAAGTTGGAAAAGAAGGTGTTATCACTGTTGAAGAGAGCAAAACCGCTCAAACAGAACTTGAAGTTGTTGAAGGTATGCAATTTGACCGTGGTTACCTTTCTCCATACTTCATCACTAACGCTGAAAGAATGGAAACCGTTCTTGAGAACGCTTACGTTTTGATCTTCGACAAAAAAATCAGCGCGATGAAAGACATGATCGGTGTTCTTGAAGGCGTTGCAAAATCCAGCCGTCCTCTATTGATCATCGCTGAAGATGTTGATGGCGAAGCTTTGGCAACTCTTGTTGTGAACAAACTTCGTGGAACTCTTCACGTTGCTGCAGTTAAAGCTCCTGGCTTTGGCGATCGCAGAAAAGCCATGCTCGAAGACATCGCAACTTTGACTGGTGGACAGTTGATCAGCGAAGAAACTGGAATGAAACTTGAGCAAGCCACTGTAGACATGCTTGGACAAGCAAAACGCATCGTGATCGACAAAGACAACACTGTTATTGTTGATGGCGCAGGTTCTAAAAAAGAAATCCAAGGCCGAGTGGCTCAAATCAAAGCTCAAATCGAAGAAACTTCTAGCGACTACGACAAAGAAAAACTTCAAGAACGTCTTGCTAAATTGGCGGGCGGTGTTGCTGTGATTCACGTTGGAGCGCCCTCTGAAGTTGAAATGAAAGAGAAAAAAGCTCGCGTTGAAGATGCATTGAATGCAACTCGCGCTGCAGTTGAAGAAGGTATCGTTGCTGGTGGTGGTACTGCCGTGCTTCGCGCTTCTCGCTCTCTTGAAAAATTGGATGCAGACTCCGAAGAACAACGCGCTGGAATCCGAATCATCCGTCGCGCTTGTGAAGAGCCCGTTCGTCAAATTGCAACCAACGCAGGTCTTGACGGTGCCATCGTTCTTGATCGTGTTGTGAGCGAGAAAAGCACTTCTTACGGTTTCAACGCTTTGACTGAAAAGTATGGCGACCTTCTTAAAGATGGTGTGATTGATCCTGTAAAAGTGGTTCGTTGCGCTCTAGAAAATGCAGCTTCTGTATCTTCTTTGATGCTTACAACTGAAACTATGATTGCTGAAGCTCCTAAAAAAGATGAAGGTTCTGCTGGTGCTCCTGATATGGGTGGCATGGGCGGAATGGGTGGTATGGGAGGAATG
>DKGG01000001.1:51980-52119 GCA_002453155.1 Bdellovibrionaceae bacterium UBA6776 | reverse complement strand
ATGGGAGGAATGGGCGGCATGGGGATGATGTAATCCCCCGTCTTTTCAACTGAGCCCAAGCTCATGAAAAAGCCCGAGTTGAAGAACTCGGGCTTTTTTTATGCCCCAAAAAAATTTCCGCCAAAAGGTACCTGCTTCC
>DKGG01000001.1:2197-51620 GCA_002453155.1 Bdellovibrionaceae bacterium UBA6776 | reverse complement strand
GCATATCGGAAAAGGAAGCAGGTACCTTTTTGCGGACGCACTTTGGCGGACGTCTTTTGGCGCATTTTGGAAGACTACAAACCCATTAGAAGCTGTAGGAAACGCCGCCGGTCAGGCTGGTGTATCGAAGGCTGGAGGAAGTGGCCGCATCTGACCGGGTTCCTGAACCCGAAAAACTGGAAGAGAACTGTTCAAAATCAATGCTGGCTAAGGCTCTCAAACGGGCAGACAAAGCTTTGGATCCATAAAATTGGAATTGAATCACATTGTTACTCGCACTTCCCGAAGTAACCGGGGACTCACTCAAACTTGAAGTCACTGCAAAGGAAGCCTTTCCGCCCCCGCGCCACTTCTCGTCTTTGGTGATGGGAAATTCTCCCATCACTCCCACTTTAAAACCTGAATACTTCATGGTGTTAAAGGTTTCGGGCTGGGTGCTGTCCGCAAAAAACTCGTGCTTGTAGTATCCAAAAAAGGGCTCTGCAAAAGAAGAAGGCCCCGCCGGTCCAAACCGAAAACGATATCCTGCAAGCAACTCATAAGCGGTAAAAGTTTGCGAAAGATCTGTTGGAGTCGAACCGGAACGAGGATTGGAAACCATCACCAAGCCTTGTTTGATCTGCGCATGGACGGTCCACTCTGCAGTCACCCAAAGCTCACCTTCAAGATCCACGATGGGCGCAAAGTTTGAGCTGGCACTCAAGCCGCCAACCCCCGTTAAATTCAGATTGTTCTGAAATCGAGTCAACCCGGCCTTTGCTTTGACCATTCCGAATACAGGTTTTGGAAGTGGCTTCCACTCCACCGGATCTTTGCCAAAAATAGATTCTTTTCCCGAAAGATTGGCTTCTCCGGCTACCGGCTCAAACCCGGTTTCCACATCTGAGTAATGAACTTCTTCGATCTTGTCGATCTTCGTTCCTTTTTGAAGAATATCCTTTTCTTTTTCAAAAACGACTGCAGCAAAACTTAAAGTGGGCTCCACTTTAAGAAGTTTGATCTTTCCCACCACTTCTTTTTTTGTATTGATCAAAAACTTCAATTTGGGGTGTCGATTGACGGATAAAAATTGAACCGCAGTCAATTCTTGGCCCTTTTTCATTCCATCTTTCGAACCTAAATTCACAGTCACTCGAAGACCTTCACGGCTAAGAATTCTTCCCGAATAAGGAAGACGCTCTAACATTTGCTTTACCAAAATATCCAACTGACCTTTTAAAAACTCTATAGAGTTGTTCTTTAGATTTTTAAGCTCCCCTTGAACCAAGGGATCTCCATCTCGAGTTAAAAAGAAATAGAGAGAAATCTGAATCCCCTCAGGATACTGTGTGACTCGACCCGAGAAAAATCCATCCACCTTCTCGGACTTTCCAAAATTTTGAGCCTCATTGGAATTTCTCATAAAGGCTTCGGGGCTTGTGGGCTTCTGACCTGACGTCGAAGGAATAAAATTGAACCGATGTCCTTTGCTGAGGGAATCGATCAAATGCCTCTCCAAAGGTCGAGCATAAATTCCATCTGCGTTGTCGAAAAAGGGACTGACCGTCAGCCTTTCGATTTGAAAAACCTGATCCTCTGGACTTAAGTACTGACTTTGCCCCATGGTCATTTGTCCTTGCGCACTGTGCAAAAGACCGAAATAGAAAAAGATATAGGCAAATTTTTGAAAGAATCTCATCTTCTTATTCAGTGTGCTCTTAAGTTGCAATTGGGTCAATTTGACTTAAGTCTACCTAGATCCATACCGATTTTAGTATTGATGAGATGCTATCACTCACGAACTTTGTTTGTGGTTTTCCTTTTTGCAGTTTCCCTCTTTGTGGAAACAAAGGCGTGGTCGGACTTAGATCCAGTCTCTCCTTACTTGCGAGGTCGAGGATCTTCTCCAAGCATCGATACTTTGGATTCCAATCGTTTCAGCGTAAAACCCATTGAAGAACGACAACCTTCTCCCATTCGAACTCCCCGTGCAGAATCTTCCAGTTCTCCAGTGTCTCCAAATGAGACAGCTGCACCAAAGTCTGTAAAAAGCAATTCTGTCACTGTGAACACTTCAGAACCTACAAAGACCGAAGCTAAGGCTTCGCAAGATGCAGACAAAGAACAAGCACCTTCGAACAAAGACGCGGCCGACTCAAATCCAAATGCCAATATGGAGTTGGAAAAGAACGACAATTTTCTGGATCGTCTGCGCATCCTTATATTAGGAGTGGATGAGGAAGAACTTCGCGAACTGAAAAACCGAAAGTCAAAAAACAGCGATGGGGAAAACTCCGTTGAGATCTCTCTTTCACCCACCTACTTTTACTACAACAGCTCCAGCAGCTATTCGGTGAAAAACTATTCGTCCTCTGCTCCCGGATATTCTGCCGGAATTCGTCTTTGGATCAGTCCTTACTTTGGAGTGGACGGACAAATGCAATCTTCCATGGGGGCATCTGTTTCTTCACTGACAGACAACAGTGTCAGCGCATTGACACTTTCTCAAAGTCGAATTGGAATTGCCTTTCGAAACATTGATTTGGATCAGCCCTTGGCGCCTCAAACCATTTGGAAATTTTCCTATCTGGACAGCCAAGCATCAACCAGCTCCAGCACTGGTGGACGGGTCTCAACCAAATCTACGGGAGTTCAAATTTCCTTTGAAGCCGACTTGCCCTCTTCCCTGCATTACTCTCACTCTTTAGGAGTGGGCATCGACCCCAAGTTGACTCACACGGAATCCTCAGGTGCTCAGAACATCAATTCGGGATTGAGCAACGTAACCACCGCACTTTCCGCTCACCTGGGTGGTCGCGTAAAGTTTGATCGAAAGAACCAGGTGTATTGGAAAGTGGAACATCGCTTTGAAAAGAATCTATTTAAAGGCGCAGCATCCTACGCAGATCCCGAAACCAGAACCACTCCAGACGGATTGAGCGTCAATCAAAGTTTGACCTTATTTTCTATCGGCTACATTTGGGGAAAATAATCTATTTGGTCATGTGATAGATGAGTGCGCGGGCTCTTTTGTTTTTCTTCCATCTTTTAAACAGAAGATAACCAATCACAAGAGTAATCATTCCCGCGATCAACACCACTTGCATGCGTTCTGCAAAGGCCAAAGCTTCCGTGATGTTTTGACCAAACCACCAGCCGCCAACCACCCAAACGGGAACACTGATCAAAGCTGCAAAACCATCCAATGCAAAAAAGATCACCGGTCGAACTCCAAGCATACCTGAAGTCAAAAATACCGCGGATCGAAGTCCTGGAAGAAAGCGCGCCGTAAAACAAATGAACTTTGAATTTCGAAGAACCCGGCGTTCGGCCTTTTCAATTCTCTTGGGAGTCATGATGTTTCGAATCAGGGGAAGGGTCAGGGCTTTTCGACCATAGAAACGCCCAAGGTAAAACATAAAGGCATCGCCAATCATGACGCCCAAAAATCCAGCAATAAGAGCTCCTGTCAAACTCATGGAACCAAGGGCGGCTAAAATTCCCGCACCAATAAGAGTGATGTCCTCGGGAATGGGAACTCCAAGACCACAAATCAATAACAGTCCTAAGACCAGTGCGTACGCAGATGGCCCATGAAACTGGGATAAAAATTCAATAATTGATTGTCCAATCGAAGACATGCACAAGACCCTGTCGACAAAACATTTTGTTTTGGTGGCTTTCACCTTATACTGGGCTCTATGGGAGTGAAAGTTTTAGTGGCTGATGACGCTCCGTTTATCCGCGAAGTTCTTCAGCAAATTTTGACAGAAAATGGATTTCAGGTGGTTGGCGAAGCTGAGGATGGAAAATCAGCAATTCGCTTGGCCCAGGAAACCGATCCCGATCTGATCCTTATGGATTTGGTCATGCCCCATATGAGTGGTATCGAGGCCACCAAAGAGATTCTGAAAATTCGCCCTCATCAAAAAATCATCGCCTGCAGCACCATGGATCAAGAGTCATTGATGATGGCCGCGATTGATGCCGGCTGCATGCACTATGTGGTCAAACCATTTAAAAAAGAGGAGCTGATTGGGATTTTGAAAAAGGCAGGAGGGAAAGCCCCATGATGGACTTTTTGTTTTTTATCAAAACATTGGTTTTTACTCTGGTGGTGGTGGCACTTTTGCAAATCAAAATTGGCGACGCTCGCCTTGAAGACAAAGCACACATGTACTTTCGCGGGTCTGATTTTGCCGCACCATTGGATGACATTGCCCGTGGAGGCGCAAAAGCCATTCAAGATGGATTGAAATCCACCAAGCAAAAAATCAAACACAAACTCTTCGACGAAGAGGAGAAAGGATCCCAGTCCGAGCCCCTTCTTAAAAAGCGAGAGGCCAAGAACTCAGAAGCCTCCGACAAAGAGAAGGCTCCTGGTTTCCGATTCAACTGGGAGTAAACCTTATCTCGCTCCTGAGCTGTTGCCCGTAGAGGTCGATCCAGTTCTTTGTTTCGTACCTTGAGTAAGGCTCGCAACATAGGCCTGTGTTTTCATGTCATTGCTCAATGCACTCCCACTTTTCGTCGCAGAACAATTTGCATTGCCCTTCTTCGTCGCGTGAGCCACGGAACCCAACATCAAGCTCAGGGAAAAAGCTGTTAGCAATAGTTTTCTCATAACACTGACTCCTTCATTAAGGTCCGAACACGGACCATTACATACAAGACTTTAATGCGAGGAGTGTGCCTAAATGGGAGTCAGTTTTATTGGCGCTGACAAATTCTTTGTCGAATTCTTAGACAGGCCAGAGCGAAAATAGGCCCTTTTGAAGCTGAAAGTGTCTCGATTTGAGACACTTTTTCGGTGGTGTCTAAAGTTTGGTAGGGGCGCGAACGACCTATTTGGTCCCTTTGCTGTCTTCAAGATCTGGCACTGACGTGGACCCTTTGTTGGCCAATCTCTCTACGATCTTCCTTGTTTCCTGATCATTTCGCTCGGCCAAGGACTTTTGGTACATCACTCGCTGACATTCTGGACAGTCCTTTAAAGCGGAAGTCGAGGCCTCTGTTTTTGCGTTCTCGATTTGTGCATCAGTCTCTGCGATGTCTTCGTGATCCTCTGCCGCAAACGAGGGAAGCGCCATAAAGGCTGTAAACACACCGAATAAAATCCAACTCATCAATTTCATACCTTCTCCTTACAAGGGACTTTCTGAAGTGGCTGGGGCAATAATATCAAGGAGGTTGTTAAATATCGAAGCCACTTGCACAGCCACCTCTGGCCCTTGCTTGCTTTCGACATTTAGAATCTCGCCATCTTCTTTGTATTTCACTTTAATGGTACCAAGGCCCGGACGGGAAACCACTTCGGGTTTTCCAAACTTCTCTTCGTACTGAATGTTAATGGGCTTCTTCGTCTGATCCACAATTTTTGCAATTCTACCTTTGGTGTCATAAGAAATCTGCACTCTTTGCCCATCAGAGTTCTTAGCGGCCACCAAATTGCACTTCGGCTTGTTGTACTCAAAATCCGTGTAGAGTTTCTTTGCCACTTTTTCCACCGCAGAGACTTCACGTTTGGAGTTTTTGCCATCCGCAACTGGTCGTTCCACTTTCTCGATGATTTCGGTATAAACCCGAGAAACCTTCTGACAGCTGCCTTTGTATTCATACTTAAAATGTCGGCTGGGCTCTTTCTTGGTGTAGACATAACCATTTGAATAATAGGCGTACTCGGTCTTGTCTCCATTTTCCAAAATAGTCAGCGGCTTGCCAAAAATAGGATGATAAGTGATATCTGTTACCGCACCGTTATTTACCGTTCGAACGCGGTGAAGATAAAGTCCCAATCCATCCTGTCTTTCTTTATGGAAGAATTCATAGGAACTTTGGTTGGTTACTTCCTTGCCACACTTCTTAACCACTTCCGATTTGAAATATTCTTTTGGATTTGGCTTTCCCAAAATGTAATTGTAATTTTCCACGCAGCCTTTGGGATTGGTAAAGCTGACCACCCAATCTTTGTCTTTGTTGTAGCTGAGTTTTTTCATGCGCTTGTCTGGCAAAGTGATCTCGGTCAAGTTGTGAAGTTCATCATATTCGTACTTATAAACTTCACTGTCCGCATTTTTAACCGCAACCAAGTTGTCGCCTTTTGAATTGTATGTGGCCGTCATCTTATTAGGACCTACAATTAAGGCCACCTTTTTTGTCACCGGATCGTGTTTAAAACTGAGCTTACGGCCCAAGTTATCAACCACACCATCAAGTCCACTTTTTCCCCAGGCCAACTTCAGGTAATTTCCATTGCGGTCATACATGTGAGTCAAAAGCCCGGTTTTGTCGTCAAAACGTTGAAAGGTTCCATCGGTCAGACTGCGCTTGTAATAGCCCTTTTCAAGTACGATGTACTCTGCCTCTTTGCCATTGGCGTAGTAGGCCTTGCCTTGAAGAATCTTCCCTGAGATGTCCAAGTTTCTGGCGAACTCTTCTCTCATAAAGGTGTTGGTCTTCATTTCATTGGCGAGTTTACCAAGGTAATCGTCCTTCAATTCCGGACGCTTCTTCTTTAAGGCCATAATGATCTGCTTGATCACTTCGTCCGACGAAGACGATTTAAAGCCTTTGGGCAAATAATTGATTTCTACTCCACCACCGCATTCGGTCAGCTTCAATCCGTTCTCCGGCGTCACTTCCACTTTAGTTTCAAAGTCTGAACACCAACCAAAGCCAAACATTCCGTTAAAAATAGACCGGCTGTTATAAGTTCTTGCCACACGCAGGTCGTAACCCACTCCTGGAACTTTCATGTCTATGTAGGTTTCAGCGTAGTTTGCACTTTTCATATCAACGACCGCAAAGCTGGCCCAGGGATAAAGCGCAAGAATCAAAAGCGACAAAGAAAACTTCATGTCTTCCTCTTTCTATCCATCGATTAAAGCAATTGTCGAAGTTCGACAGGTCTCACACTTTAATAGTAACAATTTTTTTCATGACAACTAAACCAATTGTTTGCAGGGCTAGCATTAGAGCGAGGGCCACCCATCCCAAAGGTCTAGTGAAAAGAGGCATAACGTAATTCGGGTCTACGAGAAGGAAAACTCCCAAAATCACAAACGGGACCAAGGTAATGATGATAGCCTGCATGGTTCCCTGTGCAGTTAGAGCTTGGATTTTTTTCTCCACTTTTTGACGTTCCCTGACCGTGGTCACAATGGTAGCAAAGGTTTCGGCCAAGTTTCCCCCGGTTTCTTTTAAAATGTTCACCGAGGTCACAAGCATTTGCACATCTTGACGGGGAATTCTTTCGGCAAACTCATTCAATGATTCTTCCGTAGACATCCCGAGACGAATTTTATTGAGCACCAAGCTCATCTCTTGAGCGAGGGGACCCTTCATATTTTCGACCACTCTTTCCATGGCTTGGTTCAAACTTTGTCCGGCCTTTACACTGTTTCCCATGATCGTCAAACCATCGACAAGTTGATTGGTCAAAAGAGTGCAACGTCTCTCCCACATGGATTCCATCACCCACTTGGGCGCGGACCAACCTAAAACGGTTACGACCCCTCCAAAAAGAAGTCCAATCCAAATGTTTGGCCAAACAATCAAAAAGACAATCACTCCCAAACCAAAAGAACTTAACAGCATGATGGTGGTGATCTTCTTTTTGTCCACATCAAAAAACATGCGGTCCATCAGGTCGATGATGATTTTCCGATTTCCTAAACTTTTTTTGTGAAAAAATTCAAGAATTCGATCTGAGGTCAAATAGGCCAATATAAAAACTGTAATGCCAAAAAGTGGAATAAAAAAGAAATCATTTCCCAGAATAGAGGACATCATTCACCCCCTGTTCCAGTCTTTTTTAAGGCAGGCTTCTTCAGTCCCATAGGCTTTCCAATTCCAGGTCTGCCTTGAGGCTTTTGCGCCTGTTGAGGAGTTTGCGTATTTGTCACAAACAGGTTTCTTGGGATCGAAACTCCCCGTTGTTCAAAGGTTTCAATAAAGGTTGGAATAAGACCCATAGCTTGAAACTGTCCAATGATTTTTCTGTTTTTGTCGAAGCCTTCTTCTTTGAATCGAAAGATCTCTTGCAAAGTGACGGTTTCACCTTGCATCCCAACCACTTCTGTAATGCTCATCACCTTACGACTTCCATCACTCAATCGACTGATTTGAATGATCAGATCTACCGCGCCGGCAATCTGTTCGCGAATGGCCTTTGCAGGCAAATCCATTCCAGCCATCATACATAGAGTTTCCAGTCGAGCCACCGCTTCACGAGGGTTGTTCGAGTGAACCGTGGTCATAGATCCATCGTGACCGGTGTTCATTGCAGAAAGCATATCTAAGGCGGCTCCATCACGACACTCCCCCACCACAATGCGGTCGGGTCTCATACGAAGGGAGTTTCGAATCAAATCTCGGATGCTCACTTCTCCAGTTCCTTCGATGTTTGCGGGACGGGTTTCCAAGCGAACCACGTGTTCCTGCTTCATTTGAAGTTCCGCCGCATCCTCGACGGTAATGATCCGTTCATTTACGGGAATAAAACTGGACATCACATTCAATAGAGTCGTTTTACCAGATCCCGTACCACCGGAAATAACGATGTTTAATCCCTGCTCCACACACACTTTTAAAAATTCCATCATGGGCCGAGTCATTGAATTGAAACGATCGGTGTAATCGGATGCCTGAATTCTTTCGGCCGGAAATTTTCGGATGGTCACCGCAGGGCCATCAATTGCTAGAGGCTCAATGATGGCGTTCACACGACTTCCATCGACCAATCGAGCATCCACATAGGGTGTTCTTTCATCAATACGTCGACCCAGAGGCGCCACAATTCGCTCAATAACAGTTCGAAGTTGCAAATTGCTTGTAAAGGTCACCGGAGAAAGAGTGAGCTTTCCGTTTTTTTCCACGTAGATCATGTCGCAGCCATTGACCATAATTTCCGTCACAGAAGGATCTGAAAGCAATTCCTCTAAAGGACCCAGTCCCAAAGCTTCATCCAAAGTTTCCTTGATGACTCGAGAACGCTCGTCTCGACCCAGCCCTGGAGAAATGCGATCCGTCAGTTCTGAAATGGCCCGTTGAGTTTTGTTTCGCAACTCCTTGGCCTTTACAGGATCATCCTTGGTGTTGACGATGTCCTTTTTTAAATCCATCTCTTTGATCAAAGCACCATGCACTTGCATCTTCAGCAAGGTGTGTGCATCCAAGTTGCGCTTTCGCCCTTTTGGACCTTTTGGTGCGTCTTGAGAACCTTCAATTTCTGCAGGCTTGTCTGCAGATTTGGGTCGAGGTTTAGAGAGAGTCTTTAACTTTTGAAGAATGCCACCGGTGAGCTTTCGAACCGTGTCGTGGTAGGCTGCTGAAATGGCTGCGTTCGGCGCACCTAAAATAAACGGAGTGGATCTTTGAAGAGCCGCATAGGCAGTGACGTCATCCTGAGGAATCAACGAAAGAATGGGCCGTCTCAAAGACTGGCTGATTGCTTTTGGATCAACACCGCTTCGCGAAGCCTTATTCACAACCAGCTGTAAGAACTCTGCAGGAACAGAAGCCGTCAACAAATCACTGATCAGTCTTCGCGTCTGATTGACCACCAAAACTTCAGGAGTGGTCACCACTATCACCGCACTGGCATCTTCGATCATGTCTAGCTGATATTCTGTGAGGTCACTTCCCAAATCCAAAACGATAAACTTAAACTGCTGAGAGATTGAAAACAGCTGCTTCTTTAAAAGAGCTGTGTCCACCTGAAAGGTTTGATCAGGTCCGTGAACTGCACCGATGTATCCCACGCCGGTCTGGTGTTTGCTGACCAACTGGTCTACGGATTGTGCGGAAATGACTCCTTTGAACTGAGCCACATCCATGACTGTTTGTTTGGGTCGAATTCCAGTGATGAAGTTTTGATCTCCGCAAGACTTTGGATCCCCATCAATAAGAAGCGTGGGCGCCCTCATTTCCTTAAGAAATGTGAAAGCAAGATTGGCCGCGAAGACGCTTTTTCCAACGCCTCCTTTTCCGCCAATCACAGCAATCAAGTGACAGGATTCATGAATAGCCAAGATGCAAACTCCTTTTTACTGATCCAGTCTAAATTTGCGTTTAATCTTATCTGCCCCTGCGCTGGCCGAAGCCTTAATGATGGGCGTAACAAACACCACAAATTGACTTTGATTCTTCCTAAAATCTTTTGAAGCATAAAGAGAGATGATCGGATTCGTACTGGCGTTTGCCGGAAGTTTGTTGTAGTTGGCTCCGTTGTCACTGGTGATCAATCCACCAACCGCAGCACTGTGACCGCTTCGAACGTGCAAAACCGTTTGAATCTCTCGGCTGGCCGTCAACGGACCTTGATCGGAATAACTGATCAAACTTTTCACCGCAAAGCTCATGTTCAATTTAACGCTGTCAGATCTTTCACCCATAATATTTGGAGTGATATTGCTGCGGATTCCCGCCTCTTCAAAATTTGTAGACGGTTGCCCTTGAGCGTTGGTCACAAGATAAGGAAGACGTGTGATCGCATTCATCACACCTTTTTTGCCATCTTCCACAACCACACTGGAGCTTTGAAGAACACGGGCAAAACCATGTTGTTTCGCCCAGTTCAGCTTTGGCAGAAGATTTGAAATGGTCCCAGTAATGGTTCCCACAATTCCACCAGGCGAACGGCCTCCCGTCGAAAATTCTAAGGTGGATCCATCACCCAAATCTGGGAGCCATTGGAATCGAAAGCTTTTGTTGTAGTCTTTTTGAAGTTCCACATAGTGGACCACTAACTGAATGATCTTGCTGGGCTCACCAGGAGGAGGCGGTCTCACACTGATCAGGTTCACCACCACATCAGCTTTTCGCTCCATCACCTTTTTGTCTGCAACAGCCTCATCCACAACCACATCAGGAACATACATTTTGGCAATGATCTCTGAGCGGTCTCTTTCAGATTGAGAATTGGCAAAACCTTCTAGAATGAATTTTCCATTGATGGCAGAAACTCGAATTTCAGGGTTGTTGATTTTTCTCTCGATAAATTGTGCAATCTTATTTTGGGCGATGGGAGAAAGAATAACCAACGATGTGGCCTTGTTTCCATACTGCTTCACCACCGAGTGAATGCGCTTCATGTCGGAAGGAAGAAGAATTTGACCATCCACAACCACTTTGTTGTTTAAAATTTTAATGCTGATGCCATCGATGGTTTGAAGGAGAGCTTGAATCTCTCTGGCAACTTTATCCAAGTCTGTTTTACGAACATCTAAAGTAAAACGAGCAATCACTCGACCAGACGCTGGAGATTTTACGATCAATGTTCCTACACCCACCGCTTTCGGACTGAATCTCATGGTGCGGGTGTTTGGATTCCACTGAACTTTTGTGAGCTTTCTAAAAGTTCCATCCAATTCAATTTTTGTCGGTGCGGAATCAATTTTCTCGTCCGTATAAACACCAACGGAAAGATTGAGATACTTTCCATCGTCATCTGCTTGAGCGAAAGAGACACCACTCCAGCTCACAACAACAGCTGCGATCAGGAAGGTGATTTTTTTAAAACTCTCTCTCATTCAAACTTACCTTTCATCCTACAAATCTATAAAGGGTCCCGACTTCTTTTTGGGTTTCGGCTTCGGTGGCGGTGCCGGTCGAGAGGCCGGAACTCGTTGCTGTTGATTCAATACAGACTTGGTCACCTGTCCGATCAAACTTTCAATCGTGGTCTCTGGAATGGGCTTCTTTTGACGATCACTGGGATGTCTCAACGAAATAAATAGAGATCCTGGAGAGGTCGACAAAATATAAATCAAATCTTGGGCTTCTTTGGGAGAGGCCTCAACGGTGATCGTATTGAAAGATGTATCTCCTCGAAGATTTCTAATTTGGTCTTCGCGGCCAATTTTTTCATACAAAAGTGGAAGCTCATTTGCCACACGAAGGCCCGTGGAAAGAATCACCACGTCTTGCATAAGAGTTTTAACCTCTCTTTTTAGATTGGCACCCTTGCCCACATCCAATGCCGTAATGATGTCAATGCGATCACCAGGATTAAGAAGTTTTGCAACAGCTCGAGTTTCGTCAATGGGAATGGCCACGGCTCTTTTACTAGGGGCAACTTGAAGTGAAAGTCCTGTAACTGGACCGGGTTTAATAATTTTACTTAAGAGGATCTGTTCGTCTTTTTTAATGGGCGCAAGAGCCACTTGTCCAACAACCGTTTCCATATCTGCCGTGGCTTTTGGTTCCACAAAATCAACAGGCTTTTCCACAATCTGAACCATGGACTCATCAATGGTTTCCATTTCATTGATGTCCTTCACAGCAATTACAACACGCTGTTTAGCACCAAACTTCTTGGTCAACTCTGCGCTTTTTTCTTGTGTGTAACTGTAGAGCAAAAACACAGCGAATAAAGCAGCGGCAATTGATATCCAAAATGTCCTTGCTTCGTTCTGATTCATAAAGCCTTTCCTTCGATTCTATCGACCACATTTTTGATCGATGCAAATTCCATAACCCACCATGATCCACAAAGGACTCACCGAGACCTTTTGGTTGCGATCCTCCAGGTCAAAAATTCCCTGGTTATGGGTCGTCATGCTTGCGTCACTTGCAATCTCTCTACCTATTGCTATCGGACGAAGCGTTGAAACAAATGAGGCTCTCATATCCGATTCATGACTGATTCCGTGGTACCTAAAGCCTTTGGTCTTGTAGTGCATGGGTGAATTCAAACCTGACCCGTCTTCACGAAAATAAGTCAGGTTCGACCTTTGTCTAAAAGTTTCGAAAGCGTAGGCCCGGGCAGAAATGGAATGCAAAGTTGCTGTATGAATGGCTCCAAAAAATCCCAGACCAAAGGAGAACATCATCACAAAGATCACTAACAACGGTACGGCTTCAATCACAGCCATTCCGGATTGATTTTTTAAAAGATTTTTCTTTTTAGGAGAACGTTTTGCGGGATTTAACATCCGGAGTCCTCCATGGGAAAATAGTTGTCCCCAGATGTTCCCGAAGAGTAGCTCGCTCCGCGACTGGGAGAAAGGTTACGAATCATTTCCCAGCGACGGGCTGTAAATTCCAAACATTCAATGGCACTGGGTTCGCGGCCTAAAAAAGATCCGATGTATGTTGAAAAACCGCTTCCACTCTCATCTCCTTCCGGATCGGTAGAACCAAAAAAAGGCATGTTGTATTGGAGGATTCGCGCTACAAAAGTGGTTCCCACTCCATAAAAAGTGTTTTTGACTGCGGGTTCAAACTCAGGCTTTTTGGTAGAGATGTCTCCGACTTCGGGACGATCCAAAACTTCAAACCAACCGTTGGCCAACAAAGGTTTAATGACATCGTTTCCGACCAGTTCGCTGTACTTTTTTTCAGCCATTTTCACTTGGCTGTTTGAATCCGCATGGGCGGCAAAGTAGTTTCGTGCAGAGGCAAAGGTGATGTACTGAACAATAGATGCTGTAGTGAGGGTCAAACTCACTCGAAAAAGCAAGACCGTAAACCCGAGAATTAGAACAAGGGCGAAGAGAAAATCCATGGTCATAAATCCAGATTGGTTTTTAATCTTTTTCAATTGGCCGCCTCTCCTTCCAGGGACACGTGCCTCACATAAGTGGCTGGATGCTTGGCTCCACTTTTTTTGGGATCTTCCCAAACTCCATTTTGCAGAAGGCCCGAAAGATCTTGCCAAGGCTTCTTGATCAAACCTGCAAGCAATTGCTTCTCTTTGAAAAAACTGGAAATCATTACTGTGACTGCAAAAAGCACAACGATCATCAATACAGCTTCTGTAATGGCCTGGCCTTTTTGATTCTTGAAGGAGGACTTCACCATAGCGACATCCCCGCGTGAAGAAGTGTCAGATGAGTCATCCAACCCAAAAGCAAAGCCACAGAGTACGGGATACGAAAGGCTTGGTGCCCTTCGCCTTTGGTCCACAAAAGTTGGGTTGTGCTTAAAATTAAACCTTTCAATTGGCCGCCAAGTCCGGCTCGAACCACTCCAAGAAGGGCTCCCCAAAACAGAGAGAAAACGGCCACACCCAGCACGGCAGGAATGTTTGTGGCCAAACCAAAGACGGCAAAGAGTTTCATGTCTCCACCACCAAGAACTTTGGCCAACGTCAGCGGAACTGCAAATGCCAGCGCAACCAGAAAACTTACACCTCCAGAGACGATTCCGGCGAACCCAGAATTTATTGTGAGAAAGATAAGTGTTGCCGCGACGAGAGCTAGAATCAGTTTATTGTGAATTTTTTGAGACCGGAGATCATCAATCATGCCTGCAATAAGTAATGTGGTGGCAAAAATTTCCATGAAGATCCCTCTTACTGCCCCCCTTGAGGCTCAACCCAACTGACAGGTTTGCCATCTTTGGCCGCTCTAAAACCGTCACCCACACTGAGGTTGCGTTCGATGCGAGCCCCTAAGCGCGGGGCTGATTTTTTGAATGTCTGAATGGGACCGAGATCACCTAAAAAGGCGCCCAAAACAAGAAAGGCATAAATTCCTAAGAGAAGGACAAACTCGGTCGTCATGTTTGATCAACTTTCTTTGAATTTAAAGATCAATTATTCGCCAGTGAAGCTGCCGATTTTTCCGCTCAACTCATCCAGTTTTCCGGAAAGAATTTCACGAATGCGATCTTTGAAAAGAAAAGCAACTGCAACAACGATCACGAGCAAAAGAATGTATTCCGTTGCACCTTGACCTGATTCGTCTGCCCAAAGTTGTTTCAAAGTTGATTTGAATTTTTGCATAGACATCCCCCTTGTAGTCTTACTCATCGGATAAGACTCAGAAATCATTTAGCTTTGACATGGGAAAAGACGAACCGCTCTCACAATCATAGCAATACCGACCATGGTCTGAAACCCCCCGTCTCAACTTGAGACACTTCCCCCTTAAAAAGGTGCCAGGCACCAAAATCTGTATGCAGCGCATACAGATTTTGGTACCTGGCACCTTTTTCTGCGCTCGGGGTGTCATGGGACGAGTGTCTTCTTCCGATACAGTCAGGGAGATGGCGAAGAAAATGGGTCCTAAATTTTTGAACAACCAACGCGGGCAAGGTGTCACCGAGTACATCCTCGTCCTGGTGATCATTGTGGCCATGGTTTTCGGTGGGATCTACCAGCTCAACACCGCCTTTCAAAAATGGGCCAACAATTATTTTGGCGAATACTTGGCCTGCATCTTAGAAACCGGCGAATTGCCTTCAATAGGTGGTGCTCCCGGAGACTCAGGAATATGCAATCAACTCTTTGAACCCTTCGATTTTGCAAACGGCCGCAGACTCAAAGAAGATGGGGGTGGCGGAAGCGGTTCGGACAATGGGTTGAGTGACCGGTCTCGAAGGGGATCCGGAAAAGGCGGTGGCGGCACTCGTGAATCAGCAGCCGGATCTCGTGGAAGTTTGGTTTCACGCTCTTTTCGAAACAGCAACGGCTCCGGTTCTCGCACCTTTGCATCCTCCTCCCAACAGGAAAAACAAAAGAAAAAATACACCGGCGAATCTGGCACCACCTCCTATGGAGGATCCAGATCCTCATCCAGTGGTGGAATGGATGGACGTCCCCGCTATCTTGATGTTCCAAAATCGGCCATCGTAGATACCTCTGAAAAAGAAGGATCCACCAGCTCTTCGAAAAATGCCGTGAAAAAAGATTCCAAGTCCGAACGCACCCCAAGAACTTTCAAGGTCATCCGAAAGGAAATTAAAAAACAGGACAACAATGAAGCAGATGAACCGATGACTTTCGGAAGCTTCTTACGCTTTCTCATCATTGCCGCAATCATCATCGCTTTGGTGTTGTTTCTGGGGGGTCAAGCCTTGCAAATTTCCAAAAACTCCGAGTGATTTCGGGATCTTCCCTGCATGCACTTCAGTTAAGCAAAGACACGCTTAGTCATTATTATATTTTTTTTAATCACACAATTTTTATTGAATTGTGGTCTCGAATCAGGAATGACTAAAGACCTCTGCTGGGGGGTATGAGAATGAAATCAGATCGTGATGTCGTGGCGATAGCTTCGCCCGATATTCAAGTATTCAGCTTGGATCAAGCTCGAAGTCTTTTGCCAATCATTCGAAAAATAACTGCTGAAGTCGCAGAACGTGTTGAAAGCTTACTGGTGAAGTTGGAGTCTTCTCCAACAACGGAAAGCTTTGAAATTTCTGAAACCGAAGCGGAAGTCAACTCACTGATTTCCAAGTGGCACTCTAAAATGTCTAAGTTGGGAGTCAAAGCCAAGGGCTTGTGGTACGTGGACTTTGACAACGGCGAAGGCTACTACTGTTGGAAGTATCCCGAAGCGGATCTTTTCTATTACCACTCCTATGAAGACGGGTTTACAGGTCGAAAACGAATTGATAAATCTCTTGGTCAAATTCCAAACACAAAGGATTTCGTGAATGGCCACCAAGAAGAAGTCTTCTCCTGGATTGAGAATTGCTCTCTCTCAGATCAACTCTCACCTCGGAGATTTTGAGACCAACTCAAAAAAAATCCTTGAACAAATTCAATCTGCAAAAGACCGCCACTGTGATTTGGTGGTCTTTCCCGAGTGCGCTCTTATGGGCTATCACCCTGTGGACCTCTTGGAGCAGCCCTACGTGGTTGAAGCCCAACTTAAAGCCCTTAAAAAAATTGAAACAAGCATTCCAGACGGAATCACGGCTCTTGTCGGGATTATTGCCATCAACCCCAATAAAGTGGGGAAACCTTTTCTCAACTCGGCGATTCTGATTTCAAAAAACAAGCCCTCCAAGCTTTTCTCCAAACAACTTCTGCCCACCTACGATGTATTTGATGAGGGTCGGCACATTGAGCCCGGTGAAACTGCAAAAAACTTTTTCAAATTCAAAGGACAGAATGTCTTGGTCACTATTTGTGAAGACATCTGGGCTTGGCCCCAACGGGGTGGCCATCGGTATCAAACCTATGGAAAGAACCCACTGACTCAAATTCCAAAATCCAAAGTGGATCTGGTTTTAAATTTAAGTGCCTCTCCTTACATTCCCAAGAAACAAAAAGAACGTCAGTTGGTTGTGAAACAAACGGCCACTCATTTTAATGCACCCATGGTTTACGTGAATATGGTCGGAGCCCAAGATGAGTTGATCTATGATGGTGGAAGTTTCGCCGTCGACTCCAAAGGTAAGATTCTGGCTCAGGCCTGTCACTTTGAAGAGGATCTTGCGATATTAGATCTTGAGAAAAACGAAGGCTCCAAAAAACCGTTGGTCACTCACGAAATGGAAAGCATTCGTCAGGCGGCAGTTTTAGGGCTTAAAGACTTTGTTTCAAAATCCGGTTTTGAAAAGGTTCACCTAGGCCTCAGCGGAGGGATTGATTCTGCACTGGTTGCCTGTTTGGCCGTAGATGCTCTTGGACCACAAAATGTAAAAGCCTTCTTACTTCCTGGGCCCTACACATCACCTCTCTCCAACCAATTGGCGCAAAAACTCTGCGAAAACCTGGGAATTGAATCCCATTCTCTTTCGATCAACACCGGCTTTGAGGTTCTTGCAGAGGAATTGAATGAAAAATTAGGACCTCTTGAATTCGGCCTCACCCACGAAAATCTTCAGGCTCGCATTCGAGGAAATTTCCTTATGGCCATTTCCAATTTAAAAGGAAGTCTTCTTCTGGGAACCAGCAACAAAAGTGAATTGGCGGTGGGCTACTCCACTCTTTATGGAGACCTTTGTGCTGGGCTGTTGCCCATTGGAGATCTTCTAAAAACCCAAGTATTTGAATTGGCCAAACATTACAATTCGGAACATGAATTGATTCCTTTGGAAATCATCACTCGTCCCCCCACCGCTGAGTTGCGAGAAAATCAAAAGGATGAGGACTCTCTTCCCCCCTACGATCAATTGGATCCTGTGGTTTATAAGATCGTTGAAAAGGTCAAAACTCCAAAATCTGATTTGGAAAAGCGAATTTACAACATGATGATGAAAAGCGAATTCAAACGTTGGCAAGCCGCGCCTATTTTAAAGCTGTCGTCCCATGCGTTTGGAAGAGGTCGAAGGCTTCCCATTACGGGAGCCTACATTTATCCCTAGTTACAAAAGCGACAATTGCTTGGGCTGAGGAGTCAGTTGAGGAAATCGGGACTCGGGCTTTCCCGTCATGGCGACCAAATTTTCCAAAGGTGGCTGCACCATGTGTGAGCCCGTCATTTTCTCAATGATCTTTAAGAAAACGCGACCACAAAAGGACGCATCTTCTTCCGCCCGGTGAAACCCAGATCCAGGAATTTCCAAATGTTGAACCAATGTTCCCAATTTGTAGTTGGCCAAACCTGGGAAAACTTTTCGGGCCAAAGGCAGAGAGTCTAAAATGACTCCTGCAGGAGCTTTGGATTCGAGCTTTTCAATGTCTTTGGTTAAAAACTGAGTGTCGAACGCTGCATTGTGGGCCACAAGAAAATCATCCCCACAAAATTCTGCAAAAGGTTCCAAAAGCTCTTCGATTTTGGGCTTTCCTTTTAGCATGTCATCAGTGATTCCGTTCACCCGAGAAGCTGCTTGCGGCATAGACATCTCAGGATCAATCAATGTTGAAAAAATAGCTTCCACTTCACCGTTGATAAACCGAACGGCTCCCAGTTCTACAATTCGATCCACACCGGGAAGGAAACCTGTCGTCTCTAAGTCAAATGCAATAAATCTCATGACAAAGTTATATCTAGCTCTTTAAGCTTCCTTCAAGAAATGAAACGCCCAGAGATGACTTTTTTGCCTCAAAATCAATCTGTTCCCATTATCGAGGGATCCTCGGTCTTGGAGACCGCATTGAGAAATAAAATTCCTTTGGCCCACTCCTGTGGAGGCATGGGGTCCTGCACCACCTGTCGCGTTTTTGTGGAAAAGTCTGTGGAAAACCTAAACCCCCGGACGGAAGTCGAGGAAGACATTATTGAAGGCAGAGGCTTTGCCCATAATGAACGCTTGTCTTGTCAGCTGAATGCGCTTCCCGGATTGGTCGTTCGAATTCCTTCAAATCCTATTTAAGAAAAAATGGATTGCCATAAATCCATGGAACCCACCTTTTTCCATCCGGCAGAGGAAAGGTTGGAATTACTCGGACTCGCACACGGTAAACTCCTGGACCAGGAACCTGAAAAACCGTTCGCTTCGAATTGGAGACCACCATCAACTCTCCGTCTTTATATATGTCCACATCAAAAGGAACGTTGGGCTTATGGGGCAGATCGATTTCCAACTGCATTCCCTCTTCCCATTTGAGCTCGGACCCCATGGTGGATACTCTGCCATTTGCAGACCGAAGAACCGCATTGAATCCCTTCGGATTCGCTAAAATGTCAAAGCTGATATAGAAACTTCCTTTTCGAATGGCTTGGCTGATTTTCTCCCGATCACTTTTTTCATTTCCCGTGAGTTCAGATCTTAGAAGTACATGGTTGGTCGAAATGCTAAATAAGGTTTCGTAGGACGGAAATCGAATCCAAGACACCTCACCAAAAAGAAAGCGCGCCTCGGCATCCGCTCCAGAAATTCCCACGCGATGCCGGGTTTGACTGAGTTCGTCCAACAGCGCAACCTCATCTTTCATATCCTCCACCAAACGGATAAATGCCAACCGGTCATTAAATGGAAAAATCAACAGACTCCATAGAAAAGACATCTTTCGAGTCAACCAAGCGTGCTGCCAAATTTGCTTGAGATTGATGATCTCTATGCCATCCAATCCAATGGGATAATCTCCACTCCAGGTGTAACCTTGCTTAAATGGGTGAGCTAAGATCAACATCCCTGCGTCTTCTGGCTTGGGGTTGGAATTTAACAGATCATTAAAAAAGACCTGCGAACGCCCCACTCCGTGGAGGTGCTCGGTTGAAGTTGCAAACAAATTGACCAATCGGGAATTGAGATAACTGTATTCGCCATCAATAAATACTAGGACGTTGTCGTAATAGGCTTCCAAACTGTTGTCTGGATTGAAATCATTCAAATCCGTAATAGAGATAAAATCCAATCCCGCATCTTGAGCCGCTCGAATCACCTCTTTGTGGGTGCCGGACCCCGTCGACTCTCTGGTGTGAATGTTCAGAACCCCTTTATAGTCATAAAATCCATAGGGATGCTGAGATACCAATTCTTGAGGAATGATTTTTAAATCGTATTGAAAAAGATAGGCTCCGTAGAACACGAAGCAAAAGAGGGGCAGAATGAGTAAAGTAAACCACTTCATTGTTTACCGATCTCCAAGACTTTGAACTTTTCGCTGAGGGGCTGAGAACTCAACACTCGAAAACCTTGATCTTTGTATTCTTTAGTTAGGTCTTCGTGAGACTCAACGATCAAATAGAAATGGGATGACGGTAAGGATCCCGGCCAAAAATCATAGGCGTCCCTACGGTTTAGCCCTCGCAACTTGTAAATCATCTTCTTCTTTTCGAAACTCAACCGCGAAGCCATTTGGTACGACCTTGCATACAAGGGTTCATACTTTTCGATGGATGAATAGAGGTCCTGAAATTCAAAAAACTCTCTGGTCTTGATCGGTTTTTTAAATGGCGAGTACTGAGTGATCACCAAGCCAAAGACGATAAGAACAATTACTGCCCAAAACAACTTTGTCCATTTTTGAATCCGCTTCCCGCCCGCTTGAACGGTCAATGCAAAGATGGCGGGATAGGAAACGATGGGCCAGTTGGCTTCCACGTATCCCGAAAAAGAAGTGAACAGGAAAAAAATCAAAGGCACAAAGGCCAAACTGGTCAGCCAAACCGGAGATTTTCGTATCCCCTTGATGGCAAGATAAAAGAGTGGCGGAAATATCAACCCCACCTGAAGAGCAATGTACTCCACAGTCCAATTGGGTTTCCAAGGCGTGCTTTTAAAGCCATGATCCAATTGAAACTTTACAGAAATCCAATCGTTTTGAAGATTCCATATGAAAAAAGGAAGGGCTCCCAAAAAGAATCCTAAAAAAATCACAGGAAGAAAAATTCCAATCTTTTTCCACCATCTCCATTTTACCAAAGATGCAACAATCAGCGACAACGGAAGAAGCGCGATCATATATTTTGAAATCAGTCCCAAACCCAAGGCGATTCCAAAAACAAGACTGGTTTTCCAAGAGGGCTTTTCCAGCATTTCTAAAAAGCCAAACACTCCAAGGGACCAAAAAAATAAGAGGGGAATGTCGGGAGTGATGATCAAAGCGCCTGCTCCGAAAAGTGGATTCAAGAGAGCCAACCCCAGCCACAAGAGACATTGTTTTTCTTTCCAATTCAAATGGCGTCTAAAAATAAGCGTCCAGAAAAAGAGTGTGCCATGGCTCATCAAGACTCCTGGCCATCTAGAAGCTGCACCAAGCCCATCAAAGAGTCTGCCAAAATAGAACAGCCATGACACCATGGCGGGATGATCGTAGTAATTCAGTTGGGGATGAAGAGACCACACCCAGTAATAGCTTTCATCAGAAGTGATCGGCAGAATCGCTGCCAGCAGAAGCTTAACAAACAAGGCGATAAAAAAAACGCGGTAATAGAGTTTCACGGCAATCGCACTTTTTTAGGCTCTCCCAAAGAACCTGGAACTCCTCGACTTCTTCCGTTGACCACCAAATTGACAGCTCCGCCATCACTCAAATCCAAAACAACTTTTTGAGAGGTTCGAACCATGTGAACTTGCCCTGCTTGCAGCTGCAAGCTTTGGCTTTCTTCTCCCACACGAATGTTCACCCGAACTTTATCCAAGGCTTCCAAAAGAATTTCTTTGGTGGCTTTTGTTGCAACATCTGAGGACGGGCTGGGCTCACTTGAACTGGGTGGAGGAGTTGCAACCGATTCTGCTTTGGGTTTCTGTGCACTTGGCACGGGACTTGGTGTTGTTTCAGCAGGCGTTGGCTCTGGGGCCTTTGCTGCCGCTTTCTCAACAGGAGGAGTGGACGCAGGTGCGGGTTCCGATGATTCCTGTTTTTGTTCAGAAACTGAATCTTGAACCGGTTGAGGTTTTTCAACTTCCGCAGTTTGCTCAGGAGCTTCTTGAGGATTCGCTGTTTGAAGTTTGGCCTCCCCAGGATTCGCCACTTGAAGTTCTGCAGCCCCGTTTGCAGCTTCCTCTTTTTCAATAGGAACCACATTTGAACCCGAAGATTCTGAAACGACACCTTCCCGTTTGTACTTTTCCACCAAATTTTTAATTCCTACCACCGCAAGAATCAAAACAACAACTCCGCTAATGATCATGACACGATTCCACGGGGAACCGGATTCTAACACCCTGCTGGGAGTTGTCGCTAGCGCCTCCTCGACTTCAACCGAGCGCTCAACTGTGACGGCGGGATCTGAGTTTGAAAGGGAATCCGTTTCTGAAGTTGAAATCGGCGCAGGGGCCAAGCCTTCGCCTTTTTCCTCTAAAAACAGTTGAACCATTTGATCTGGATCCAATTTCAAATAAGCGGAGTAGGAACGCACAAAACCTTTTGCAAAGGGCAATGCGGGAAGGATCTTAAAATTCCCTTCCTCCAATGCTTTAAGCATACGAGCGCCAATTTTGGTGGACAGAGAAACCTCACTGATTGACAGTCCCTGACTCTCTCTCGCTTCCTTTAATTTTTTTCCCAAATCACTCATAATTCATCCAATATGTTCAAAAGTCCTTCGGCCTTCTTCGCCAACGGACTTTTGTTGTACTTTAACACCAATTCCTCAGCTCGAGCCTTTGCTTGCATTTTTTGACCCTGTTCATAATAGGCCATTGCAGAATAAAATAAAGGTTCTTCAAATTTTGCACTTTCGCAATTTTTGACCGCCTGATCTAAAACTTGAGCGGATTCCTTCAATTTTTTTTGCGCATAATACGTCCTACCCAAGAAATAGGAGGTGATACAGTTTGTTCTCTGTGCTTGATAGGATCTTTCCAACAAAGGCTCTGCTTCCTTAAACTTTTCCTGCTTAAAATAAATCATTCCTTTCAATTGCAGAGATTTCTCCGGATATGGATAGGTCATGTCGCTTTCCAAATAGCCAACTTCTGAAAGCGCTTTCTCGAGCCGATTGGTATCGATGTAAAGCCGCGCCAATTGGGCATGCACGTCAGTAAAATTCGGACTCAAATCCAAAGCCCTTCGAAACCTCTTTTCTGCCTCCTCTGGCTTTTCCCGAAGCTGGTAAACCAAGCCGATCTTACTTTGAATGACGGCATCTCTTGGGGCCAACTGTTCCGCCATGTTGAGTTCCGCCAAAGCTTCCGGAAGCTTGCCATTGGCAAGCAAGGAATCCGCGATTTGCATGTGCAATACGGCCCTTTGGCGCTGCTGAACCTTCTTCTGGCTCATACCGCAAGAAACCAGGCTTAGGGCCAATAGAATAAATAAAACTCTCCAGACCATATCCATAAAGTTATCACTGCTAGGGAGGGGATCAACAGGGATTTTCCATGGAATTCCAAGGGGGTAATGCTAAGCGCCATAGCTGATGAGGGCCATCATTTCCACATGATCCGTCTGCGGAAACATGTCCAACGGGGTGACCCGATCGATTTGAAATCCCCTCTGGGAGAGCTTTTGAAGGTCTCTTGAAAAGCTCATCAAATCACATCCAATATGAATCCAACGGCTTGGCCTCAGTTCACACAAATCATCAATGACGGAATTTCGAAGGCCTTCTCGCGGTGGATCCGTCACAACCAACAAGGAGTTCGAGCGCACCAAAGATTTTTGCTGTCTCACAAAGTCGGCCACATCCGAACAAATCCAATTTAGATTTTTTAAAGGCCTTTGAGATTGAGCCGCTTTCACAAGGGGTCGGCTCAATTCGACGGCGGTGACTTGAGCAGAAAGACCCTCTGCCAAAGGAAAACTTAAATTTCCAGATCCCGCATAAAGATCCCAGACCTCTTTTGGAAGCTCTTGAGCTTGAGCCCATTCCTTAACAAGGTTCACCAGATTCTCGTTTTGAAAGCGATTGACCTGCGCAAAGTGACGTTCCGACCCTACCGTTGAAACTGGAAAAATCTGAAGGGATCCCTCTCTAGACAGCGCCACTTCCACCTTTTTCTCACTCAAACCAAAGATTTGGCTACGAGAAGCTTCTTCGGACAAGGCTTGATCAATGGACTCCTCTGCAATTTTACACTGAGTGATGGGAACCAAATCATTGGTTCTTGGCCGCACAAAACCCAATTGCTTGCCACGAACATGGACTTGAATGCGATTTCGATAGTGAAAATCACGAGGAGAAGGAACAATGGAATCCAACTGTCCCACGGACAACTTAGAAAGTGACCTTTGAATGTAGGCATTTTTCTGCCTCAATTGCTCCTCGGCACTGACATGCTGAAAACAACAACCCCCACACTTTCCATAGACCGGACAGGGGGGGCTTACACGGTGAGGGGATTTCTCAATCAAATCGAGAAGCTTTCCCTCTGCAAAACTCTTGGCAATTTTAAGGATTTCCACGCGAGCCCGATCACCAGGCGCAGTAAACGGAATAAAAATGACAAAATCTCTAAAGCGCGCAACTCCCCGTCCCCCTCCATAAGAGAGAGACAGGATTTCAACTTCAATGACTTCGCCAATTTGAAAAGGGGCCAAAGACTACTTATTGACCATTTCGCTGGAAGTAAAAAAGATTTTCAATTCTCTTTCAGCACTTGCAGGAGAGTCACTGCCATGAACAGCGTTCTCGCCCATGCTGTCTCCATATAGCTTTCTCAAAGTTCCTTCCGCAGCTTCTGCAGGGTTAGTTGCACCCATAATCTCACGGTTGCGAGTGATCGCATTTTCACCATGTAGAGCCATCAACATCACGGGTCCTGAGGTCATGAAGTCGACCAACTCACCAAAGAAAGGACGTTCCTTGTGCTCCGCATAAAACTCTTCGCATTGAGCGCGAGGAATCACAGCAAGCTTTGCTGCCGCCACTTTCAAGCCGTTTTCTTCGAATTTTTCAATGATCGCACCGATCACATTTTTTTTAACGGCGTTGGGCTTAATGATACTGAAAGTGGTTTCCATGGCCATGGGTCAATCTCCTTGTAGATCTCATAAATTAATATGGATCGTTTATAGGGGGCTCGGAAAATAGGGTCAAATCATTATTGAAAGGCCTTTGCTATGGATTTCAATGAGCCGTGTCTGAGGCCAAAAAATGATTTTCGGGAAATTTTCTCTCCAGCAGCCTTTGCGCAAAGATCAAAAAACTCGGCATATTCTGGAAAGACTTGAACCCTATCAACCCTACGACGCCGGTCATATTCGGTGAAAAACCTCCAAAACTGAGCTCTTAATTTCGATAGATCTTTGTCTGACTCTGATCTCAAAAGTGTTTCACGAACGACATGAAGACCATGTAACTCATGGTCCGAAATTTGACTCTTTCGCGGCCCTCTCCGAGGCTCAACAAAGTTAATTGCTTCATCTACATAACGCACATAACTCTTTGGTAAAATGGAAACTCTCATCCATTTGGGGGTCTCAATAAGTTCAGATGTTGATGAAACCCATTGTCCCTGAAAACGTTGCTTGAGTCGGTACACCATTTCCCAGTGCTTCTTCAACCCGGAAATAGAAAGATTCGATAGCGAGCTGTTAAACACCAGTTTCCCTGAAGTTTGTGTTAAATAATCTTCAATATTTTTATCAAATAGATCTCGCTTCAATCCAAATCGAACATACTCGGATTGTTGCCCCGACCCTTCGATGCTCGGATAAAGGAAGATATCCTTAACTCGATTTTCTGCTATGGCCCTCTTACTAAATTCAATAAATGGTTTCCAGTGGGCCGATGGAATCGATGCATTTGTATGAAATCCCAATTCAAGCAACGGATATTGACCCTCCAAAATAAACTTATACATACGTTCAATACTCTTATTTATCAAAGGCTCACCACCGGTGAGAGTTAAGCGTCTCAAGCCTGGAAGAATTTTTTTAAACCAAATCCAAAATTCTTCTTCTAGATGTTCGCTCTGTTCCTTGTACGGGGAAATCCCATGAAAATCTAAGTATGAAATATCTCCATGTCCGGGATTTTCATAGGGCCCGAACTCATCAATTTCGGCCTTCCAAGAAGTTGAATGTTCTGGACTGCAGTACGCACATTTCAAGTTACAAAGAGGGGAAAAAATAAGCTCTACCCATGAGGGATCGCTGACCTCACTGGTTCGCTCTGCTGCAACTTCTTCGTAAAATTCAATAAGCGGGGCATGCCCGCTCCACCTAATCCGATGGCTGATTCCTTTCTGCTCTACCCACCAACAATAAGAGCATGCATCCGGCTTCTGACCCGCAAGCAAGGCTTTTCTAACTGCTTGATCTTTTGTGCTATCGTTAAATTTTAGTGGTTTACCTTCCCCACCCAAAATCGGTCGGCTTGGACTGTGACAACAATTTCGAACGGTCCCCGCAGCAAGATTGATCGTTGAATGCTTCCATTTCACCAAGCAAAAACTATCTGAAACACAATCCAATCGTTCCTTAACCCTTTCATTGTGCTCGTCATATTCAGATACGAACTTTTCTTCACTCATCTCTTTTCTCCAATTAGCATGAATCGACTGTATTTCTCGAGCTCTAAAGTGCCTTCATAATGGATCTTCATGGGAGCCATCGACTTGAATTCCTCCAAAGATTTGCTGCAATTTAAATGTCCTGGTTCAGAAAAATAATTATTTGACTGCAAAACGATCTTTTTCCCCACTGGAATTTTGCTGTACCATGCCGCAAAATTTTCTAGATGTTCACAACTTGTATTGATCAATACGTCATAGAAATCAGCCTCTAAACTTTGTTCGCCCCGACTATTTGTCAAAACTAACGTAGTCGCCGAATAGCTCAATTCGTACATATCCGCTGTGGAAGCCTTAAATCTCCATGAATCAATAACCTCTTCCTTATTGTAGGTATCCGCAACTTTTTCACATTCAGGATCAATATCAACACTACGAATCTTCTTCACTCGCACGTTCAAAAAATCAAAAAGAAGACGCGCGAGAAGCCCCTGCCATCCTCCTAAAATAAGAATTTTCGAACGCTCCGACGCAAAACCCTCCAACTTATTAAGCTCATCAATCAACCATTTCTTGCTCCTCATTTGTCCGTCTGAAAATGAATTCATGGAGGCCTTGGGAAAATCCCTACGGACACGTCCCATTTTTGAAATTAATTTTTGAGCACCCTGATTTTCTTCAATAAATCCAGCGGAAGAACTCATTGGCCCTCCCCAGAGCATCTTTCTCAATGCTGCTATTTTCTGATCCCCATAAAAGAAAATGGTGAGGTCCAAAAGCTTAAGACAAAAACTCTCTTGATCCTTGGCCGTCAAAACCTGAGAAATTTTCTCCATCAGCTCCGTACAACCTCGAAGCTGACCAAACTTTTCAAGAAGTCCTAGATCGACCTTGACCATCTCTTCCAAGCTTTCATCAACTTTGTCTGTCAGAAATAAAAAAGACTTTGGAAATCCAGAAGTATCTAAATGATCTAAGAGCATAATAGTTCGAAAAAAATGCTCTCTCCCAGTGCTTGCCTGAAAAAGCTGATCTACGAAGTGAAGGAGTGGGAAATTTCCCATTTTCTGAATTTCTAAAAGAAAGCTTCGTTCTTGGCCATGATCCTCACCGCGAGCAAACTTCGCCAGAACGCTAAACTGTTTGAGATTTGATTCCGTTTTGGATTTCTTTGCAGAATAAGTTTCAATGATCGTATCTAGTGCTTGAAAATAATTTTGCTCAGTCATTGAAGTATGCCTTCTCGAAAAAGGAATCTAATTTTTCAAAGTCATTGATCCAGTCCAATGTCGGCGATTCTTGGGCGTATTTCATGCCATCCTCAGCCCCCCTACGAATCCATTTTTCATTTGCCAGAGGGCTTCGGAACTTGATCCATTGGTCAAGACGATGAACTGTCTCCTCGTTTCTCTGATTTTTTATTACGCCTGCTTTTAACTTAGCACATTCACGAAACGCGCCACGCCAGGCCTCAAGTGGTGAATCAAAAAAATAAGTTTCGGAGGCCATTTCATTGATGATTTTATATTTCCCGGCGAGCGACGAAGTCACGTCGACACCATTCAAGTCTGAATCTTGGAACAGGTCTTTGGGAAAAAGTTTAACCGCTCCAAATCCATAGGCCATATTGATCGCAGGATTGAAACAACGCCACACATGTACGGTCTCGAAATCCAGTTTTAAATTTTTGGTTGAGAAATCAAAAGAACTCACAATACGATTATCGCCATCTACGGTAAAAAAATAGGGGGTTTTGGCTTGCTTTGCGGCTTCACCATAAGCGTTGTAAATTCCTCGCACACCATGAATTCTTTGCGCTTCAGGAAACCTTGCTTTTAAATCCACCCAATTTTTATCGGCATTCGATTCCCTATAGGAAACAAAAAATATATCAAACATGAGCAAATTCCTTAAACATCAAACCCTTGCGTTTGGGATTGATCATATTCCTTTTGAAATTCCTGGATTCGTCCGCTGATAAACAGGCAATATCTAAACCAAACTGGGCGTTTATCAAGTCGTCAAGTTCCTCAATCCAAAAGCTTAATTTCTCTTGAGACCAAGAAAAATTTGTTAAATAGCAAACCTGATCCTCACCAAAAATTTGAGGCGAAATTCTAGAAGTCCAATAATTTTCGAACTGTCTATAGTCTCGAATCCAGTCCATACTCTCGTTTCGATATAGTTCGACTAATCCTAGTCTTGCACCTAAAATTGCAAAGGGTCCGTTACGTATATCCGCACCCACCGAACACCAAGTTTTCAATCGAAAAAGATTTGATTTTGCGATTGTCTTTGGGAATGATTCGCTCAGTTTTCCTCTAACCAATTCTCCCCGATCCAAGCCTAATTTGACCCCTTCCCGAAATCCTGCACGAAAGCTTTGATATGGTGTTAAATCTACTCTTGATATGCTCAAGGGAGTTTCCATTTGGTAATAGGGCGTA
This sequence comes from Bdellovibrionaceae bacterium UBA6776, assembly GCA_002453155.1. Lineage (GTDB taxonomy): Bacteria > Bdellovibrionota > Bdellovibrionia > Bdellovibrionales > UBA1609 > UBA6776. Next base: position 22,728 of record DKGG01000001.1, on the reverse strand, counting down.
TCGAAGCAAAAATCGAGTGCTGCGGTTTTAGTCTTTGCATTTTCATGACTATCGAAGTTTTCGAGCACATCTCTATCCCAACATTTTATGCCCCCATTTCCGTAAATCAGTCCATTGATGGAATTCACGGCGGGCCAAGACAAGACGTAGTTGGAGTTCCACAGATCATTAGGAATCCGTTCTTTAAAAAACGCTCTTTGAAGTTCATTGTCGCCGTCTATGATTACGAGCCTTCGACCTGTGGTCGCATCAAGACAGGCTTTATGGGCTCGGTCAAAACCCTCGACTCCATCCACTCGAATTGCTTGAGGAACATATTTTTGCAAGGTCTGCCAACGCTCCTCTTTCAGAGGCTCATCATACGTCAAGTAGACAGCTTGAGCTCCACCACGCGCCAATCTCTGCCCTTTAAGAAAATCTAAGATATGAAGCATATGAGCCCAAGACCTACCGTAGAAATGCCTGAATCTTTATCAATTTTGCCAACGCACAAGAAAATTGCCGTTTTGCGTCAGGGGGCGGGCAATTGGACATTGGCCTGTCTCTCAGAAAGGCCAAGCAGAATATCCCCAAGGACCACAATGAGTGCCAATGCATAAATTGTTGGAACAAATGGAATCCCCAAAAACAGTCCATTATTTAAATGGAAAAGAATCGCAAAGATTCCAAAAGCCCAATAGTATCTATCCAAAATTACGGGAAGAATGACCGAGAGTTCAAAAACCAAAACCAAAAGCATTCCTAAAACCAGGATTCCCTTATGTTCGAGCAAAAACCACTCTCTAAAAGAATCCAACCGTATTGATCCCTCGGCAATCGCATATGCAAAGCTATTCAACACTTCTTTTTGAACATCGCCAATGCCGTTGAGCTGAACCAACTCTCGCATCTTCCAGATTCCAGCAATAAAGTAACTCGTGAGGAGGACCGATTGCGTTAGCCTTAAAAAAAACCTATTCCTCCGGGAAGCCAGACTCTTCGAAGTTCCAATAAACGAAAAAAATATAGCGGCAAACATCCACGGATGCTGGTCATTATTGATCTTTCCATAGGAATATTGAAGGGATACCCAGGTGATATAGAAAATAGGAACCAAAGATCGACATGCTACTACAGTCAGTGAAATATATTTTCCCGGCTTTGGCACAAGAACAAGAAGAGCAGAGAGCAGAGATACTGAGATCCCCGCAAAATAAGTTCCATAAACGATAGAGACCATCGATTCTTGAGAAACCCCTGAAAAAAAATATCCAAACCAAATGAGGTTCTCAGTTTTTGGAACATCTACAAATGGTGCAACTTTTCGAATGAACATTAGAGTTAGAAGAAAATAGAAAAGAGACAAAAAATATTTAGTCATCACAAAGTTCAATCTTCTCTAAAACTTTTAAATTTTTCCCATCTAAGTAATGAGCATGAAGAGGCCCATCAAATTGATACAATTCCATATCTTTGCAACCTCCGAATTGACTCAAACTGTGGAGATATTTTTTCCGAATCTCAGAAACCAGCCCACGATTAACGAGAAAGAATAGAGAATGAATATTTACGACCCGCCTCGCTTCTTCCCGATGATCTCGAAACAAGTAGGATTTGCCTCCATCCCAAGTGATGTCATAGCAGATGTCTTTTCTCTTTAGCCCAAACAGTCTCCATGTGGAAACAAATCCAAAGTCTTTTCCGTGATTAAATTGCGGCAACACCACTTGAGCGACAAATACGTAGCAGAATATAATCACAAGAATAATCCATTGATCCTTAAATGAGCTCATTGTTCTTTTAACTCTTCTCCAAATTTTGGATTCAACAAAACTGCATTTTCATACCAAAAAAGATAATCCACAAATCGAACAATATGACTGGCATCTTTGGGCCACTGGAGGCCCATAATTCCACCTTCTTGGAGGAAATCTAAATCAAAAGCCTCGTGATTGGCGTGTTTTTGCAAGTACTTATGGAAAGGAAAATAATAAATGTTTTTATTCTTATGGTCTTTGGGCATGACCTTGATATGACCCACATACTTTGTCATTTCGGAATTAAATGGAACTTCCGTCCATTCTTTCAACTTCCCCTTAAAAAGCTCTCCATAGAGTCTGTAGTTCACTAAACATTCACTGGGCAGTTTCATTAAAAAACGAACTACTTCGGGCATCAGAAATGGAGAAAGTTTTTGGAAGTTTTGCATTTCATATGAAGAAATAAAGACATATGTTCCATGCTGAGAGTAAACATCTGAATAGAAAGATCTCCAAAAAAATGGAAGGAAAAATTGATACTCTTTGCACGGCCCTACTTGTGAGTCCACCCGCTCACAGATAAAATCATAAAAATCTCCCAGAGATTCTGAACCTGGCTGGAACAACTTTTTATTGTAGTGACGAAGATAATCATATCTAAAATTTGTAAACTTTGTAGGAAGGTACTTCCAAGGCCCTTGACCAACCAACTCTGTTCCATAGGTGCCCGTCAAAATGTCGGAGTAATGCCCCCTATTCTGATAGGCCAATCCTGCCATTGACTGATTTCGGAAATTCACCTGATCTTGACGATTGATCACCTTGTGATTCAATCCATAACACTCACTGAGCTGACGAGCTATTTCCAAATCGTTACCGTTGGGCGACCATTCTGGGTTCTGGAACGTGTAAAATTGAATTTTAGCTCTTTGATCCGCAGTCATGCTTCCTAGCAAAATCCGGCTGTCAGAACCGCCGGTCAACAACATCTTTTCAGCGGGAAATCTTGAAATCAAGGAAGTCAGCGATCTGCCTAAAATTTCATGAAATTCCTCAGCGACCTCCTTCATTGAACATGAAAAATAGCTCAAATCCCGAGGTCGTTCTGGCCTTGCTTGAATGGAGCAACCTCCGTTCTCAAGATGCAGCATTGCCCCAGCAGGCAATTGTCGAATGTGTCTAAAAAAAGTCTTTTCATCAAAGACCAAACCTAGGACCAAATATTCCTCAACCGCACGTAGATTAATATCCCTTGGAAAATCTCCCTGCTCTGAGATGAGTTGATAGCGTGAGCTCACATAAAAATATCTCTCGGTCTCGCCGACAAACAGTGCCTTGAACCCATAGTAGTCATTGTAAACACGAAGGGTGTCGGTTTTCTCGCAATAATATCCAGTTATAAAGTGGCCCTCTAAGCGCTTAATTTCATCTTCTCTCCCGCTCTCTACTAGTTCGATAACGCATTCCAAGTCCGAATCAAAATTTCTTCTTGGATGCTTTTCAGTTGAAGAAAGAAACCCATCAAAAAAATAGATTTTCTCGAACTTGCGAACAAGAGCTTTTGGAGCGCCGTAGACGAAGAAATGATTCCTTCCACATTTTATGGATTCAATGTCGTTCATATTATAGTGAAATCTACCGATGACCCTTTCTAATTCATCACCCGATTTCTCATCTCTCCTAGAGGAGGGCTTCTTTTCAAGTCTGAACAAAATCATTTTTAGACTCTCCAGGATTCGTCATGCAAACGCGAACAGAGCAGATTTCCGTCAGACCATAGATCCTCTTTTTAAGTTCCATTGGATTTTCCTGGAGGATCCCAACTGGCAAACTTCCAAACGCGAGCTTGGGATCGTCCCGGAAGAATCCAAGATTATTCATCTTTTCCAGATTTTTTTTCCAAAATAGATCCACCTTTTCGTTTAAGTCCTTTCGAAATAATGGACCTCTATTGAAAAAGATCGAAAAATCACCACACCACTCCGACTGCGGCAAAATGTTTTCCGGCGAGACATGATTGTCCTCATCCAATATGACATCGAGAAGGGGTTTCCCAACATGGCAATAATTTAAAACGACTTCACCTGCTTGATATTTATGGGTAAATCTTTTGAAATCCTCATTCTCAATTGGTCGACGATTTTTATTCTGAAAGGTAACTACAATTCTCCCGTAGTCCGCTTTGTCTGCATTTCGCTCATAGCATTCGTGTCGATGAATCAGTATATTAAAGTCTATGATAGCCTTCTTAACTCTCTCGGGAGCCTGCTCAAAAATTTCTGATCTACTCTTGTCTAAGCCAATCATTCTCTCAAACTGCAAATGCAGTCGATTCATAAGTTCTTGTGAGGGTCCATTAAATTCTATATTCTCAAAAATGGGTTTCCACTGATTAATGATTTCATAGCATTTTTCAATTTCTTGAAAAATCTTGGAGTTACTCCAATTGTCATTCAAAGAGTAGATTCGATTCTTCTCTAGAACCGGAACCTCTTCATTTTGCAATCGCAGGATTTCGGCAACCCAATCTTGGGCCAACTTATGCTTGTATGGAAGAATTGCAAAATTCACAGGGTTACTTTGGATCTTTCCTGAAACTACAATTTTTATTTGATCGTGAATTAGTTCCATTCAACTTTTACCCTTTAAACTGATCTTCATAGGGATTGAACTTTTTTCCACAAGTTTTGCTGCAAATAAATAGTCGCTCCTTATCCAAAGCTCCCCTTTCCCACGCGCGAGGAATGTGTTCCTCAAAGAATGGGCCCTTCAATATTTGGCGCAAAGGATATTTTCGTGCATTGATAGAATTTTTTCCTTCAGGAAGTTTGCGCAGGAAATCCCAAATCTGCGACGAGTTCTCCTCGAAATTCCAAGGATAAAGCATGCCCGCCGTCCAACAACAAGGAAATACCAGCCCTTCTGCGCTCAGGTAAAAACTCGTTTCTTTCAAAACCTTACAATCAATTTCAGTTTGAGTGAGGTACTCTTCCAAATTTCCAAACTCTCGATTTATATTGATTTCATTCTTAAGCGCCGAATTTACATTCGTTTCATGAGTAGGTTTCTCTAAATAATATTCAAGGTTTCCCTCCGCATCCCACACCTCTTGAACATCTTTTCCCTTAATCAACATATTGCTAAAAAATCGTCCTGTTTTTTTTGTGCTGAATTTTTTAAATCCCATTCGAGATGCAAGGTCCCTAGCCTCTTCAATCTGATGTTCATTGTGTTTGAAAACAATAAACATCCATTCGGCATGCCCTCCCGCCTGAATAAAACTTTCAACATTTCTCATTAGCATCTTCCAATTCACACCTCTTCGATAAATGTGATTGGTGTCTTCTAAACCATCAATCCCAAACACCACTCTTGTCGCTATCCGAGCCAATCGCTCCCACCATTCAGTCGCTCGAACACCGCCATTCGTATGAATGTGCACGCGCATGTACGGATTGATAGATCTAAAGTATTGAATCGTCTCCAATAGATCTGGGGCTAAAATAGGATCTCCATAATTTCCAATAAAATGAATGCGCTTTAATTGATGGATAAGGTCAGCATCGAAGATGTATTGAATATCTTGAGTGGTCAGACTTGTGATTGGAAGATAAGGATTAACCCTACCACCCTTTACATTTCTCAAGCACATCGGGCAGGCCGCATTGCACTTGGAGGTGATTTCAATATGTACAGAGTTGATCTTTTCAAACTGGTACATAGCTGGAGAGCATTAGTGAAATGTTGGAACTTGTCTAGGATGTCGGAGGGAAAACGCGCCGCATGAGCTTTTGCCCCAAAACGTCATGGGCAAGGCAAGCCAAGGCGCTCTCTAATGTACCTCGCCTGCCCGATCAAAGCACTAAGCTCTCGGTAGGCTTCCAGGCTCAAATTGTTCCTGAAAAAAAGTCGACCCGTAGTTTCCAGCATTTTTATTCGAGAAACCTCTGAATTTCGCCCTTTCTGACCGTGAGTTGGATGCCACAAATGAAATGCCGAAAGGTCAGATTTCAAAAATTTCGCTCCTTTTTGACTGAGTCTATACCCCAAGTCTGTATCCTCAAAACCGTATGTTGAGAAATTACTTCGGAACCCACCCAATTCACGAAATAGTTTGGTTCGTATGGAGAGCCCATAGGTGCAAACATATTTCCAGAAACACTCCATTTCTTGCCATGGTCGAGGATCGTCAAAGAATTTCTTCCAATACTGCCCCTCAGGGTGAAATATATCTCTCTCAACATCTACATCTCGATAGTGGTGAATTCTTTCCGTAGATTTTTGGGTCAGATAGAGTCTTTGAAATTGAACCACATCATAGGAGTCATGCATCTCAATAAGGTGAGAAATATAATTGGGGGGAACTAAAATGTCTGAATCTAGAAATCCAAGAATACTTCCTCTGGCATACATGGACCCTAAATTTCGAGCCAGACCCGCTCTAAAATTCAAGGAATGAACCCCCTCCTCCCCGGACGTTGAATGATAGCGAATCAGTCGTATATCAAAATCAAAAGACCTACTTTTCAATTCATTATTGAGTTTTGTTGAATTCCCCGTCTCACTCCCATCATCCACCACGATGACTTCGAAAGTCGAAAATTTACAATCCTGCTCCTCTAATCCTTCAAGCACCCTCAATACATAAGAAGGATTGTCTCGACATGGAATTACAATAGAAGCTCTTTTTTCATGAGGTCTAAATTTTTCAAATAAGACACTATGTGAAAGCCTTAAATCTTGTGGATTCACTTTCGGATTAAAGACGTCCACCCCTGGCGGGGTTTTGATTTGAAGATCCGGAAAGAGATCTTTCAGAGATTCTAATTTTTTAAATACTTCCGTTGTTGTCAAAAACTTGTGGGGGTCAATGGAATATTCGGGACTATAAAAATAGACGTTTTTAAAACGCTCTCTCGATCGACCAATTTGGCGCAATAATTTTTCTAGATTTTGATTTCTCTTGAGAACCACCCAAACTTCAGAGAAAATTTCACTCCTCATATGATCGAAAATTTCTAAATCGAAATTTTCTGAATCTATGAGAAGATTTAAACTTTTACATTGGAAAGAACCTTGCCTTAGCCGGCTTAAAAATGCCCCCCCCTGTAAATATTTTTGAGGGACAAAATACTCTTTCAGATTTTCACTGCCTTCGTAAATTGGGGTCTCAAATGCATTCATGCTCCAAAAGCTGCAGGATTGTATAGGCGCTGTCTCTGGCTGAAGAGGTCCTTTTCTCAGGAGGCCAAGTCCACAACAAAAATCGCAGGTTTCACGACACTCCTCGTAACTAGAATAAACTTGGCGTCGAACGGCCTCGACAGGTTGCCTCTTGTCCATGAGCTCAGCTATCACAAATCCCCGTTGGAGGATAGGATCTTTACAGATCTATAAGATGTCGGTAAAAGAATTTGTGACGTCAATCAGCATCGTAATACCTACCTGCAAAAGTCATCCGGGACTTAAAAAGCTCCTGGATTCAATAAGTTGGAGTCTGTGTTCCAGTTTGCTGCCTTGTGAAGTTTTTGTGGTAGGAGATGCTCGGACGGCCCATCAAGATTTCCTAAAGGAAGCCCACCCTTTCACTCTAAAGTTTCTTCGCTCCAAAGACATCGGCGTCAATTCAAAAAGGAATTTGGGCCTAAATCATTCTTCAGGTGAAGTCGTGTTCTTCATTGATGACGATTGCGAAGTTACCACGTCCGATTTCTTTCTTAGACACTTAGAATTGCACATTTTGCATCCAAAAGTTTTGATCATTGGTGGGTCTTATGAAAATTTACCCTCATCTTACTGGGGAAAAGTCTACTCAAATGTACAAATGAGTTGGCTAAACTCTGCCGCGGAATCTAATCCTTTTGTCGGCGGAAACTTATCCATGAAATCTGACCCTTCGATTTGGATTCGCTTCAATGAAAGCATAAGGTTCGGTGGAAGCGAAACAGAATTGATTCGGAAGATGAAAGCCAGTCAAGTTTTACGAGCCGAACGCATCAAAATTTCCCACCATGTCGATGAAACATTTTTTAGCTTTATAAAGAAGGCTTATTTGCAAGGTCGAACAAAAGGACTCTTTCAACACAAATCTATATTGCCTTCTCAAGGATACACCAAGCCTCCAAGTAAAATTTTTGATGTGTGTTTTAATTTGGGATTCAATATGGGTCAAAGATACGGCTTCGAAACACCAAAATTTTGGGATGCAGTGTTTACGTTTTTCCGTGTGGTTTTTTTGAATCCTTTTATCTCAACTTTTTGGCATCGATCAGGTCTACATAATTTATTGCATTCTATTTATTATTTTTTATGGAATCAATCTGGTGCTCATAAGCACTTTCACAAGATAAAATCCAATTTTTGGAGAGTTCGACACTTGAAATGGTTGATCTTCCATCATTTGAAATGGTTTTTTATCAACTCTTATTTTCGCTTAAAGATGCTTTATGGCCACAAGATATTACCTAAAATTCAGCCGCTCCTTAAATCCTATTACTTTTTGAAATACCAATGGGACATTCGATTTAGTCCAGAAAAATATGGGAATCGGCCAAATAAAAATTTAAGCCTGCTCTCAGAATCCTTAAAGGGGTTCTTTGAATTGTCGGGCGCAAGCAAAATATTTTGCAAATTAAAAGCCCATTCCTGGAGAGTTCGCCACTTGAAGTGGTTGATCTTCCATCATTTAAAATGGACCCTTTACCGATTCTTCAATTTTCTAAAATATGTGGTCAATCGATCGCGCGTTCACATCAATGGAGCAAAGGACTTTCTTATTTATAAATGTGGAGTTCACAGCTCTTACCATCTCGTAAAGAGCAACCTATGGCGACTTAATGCCCTTAAATTCTGGCTCTGGAAATCCTCTGGCGCTCATGCCTCCTTCCATCTCGTAAAGAGCAACCTATGGCGACTCAATGCTCTTAAATTCTGGCTCTGGAAATCCTCTGGCGCTCATGCCTCCTTCCATCTCGTAAAGAGCAACCTATGGCGACTCAATCACCGCACCATATGGTATCGAACCGGGGCTCATCGAACATTCCACTTTTTTAAGAGGAATTTTTGGCGCATGAACCCTTCAAATTGGAGACTTTTCTATGTTCTACAAAGACCCTTTAGACAAGCTGATCATCTGAGATGGATGGTTGCACATCATTCAAAATGGCTTTTATTTAAAGTCTATTGGGGCCTAAGGAGTTTTTACGGCCATCACCTTCTGGACAAAATTCTGAAGCTTTGTAAGCCATATTATTTTTTGAAATATCAATTTGAAACTCGAATCAAACCTCTTCTCTCAAGACTAGAAGAGACTGAAAAAGAAGGCGCCTCGTTGGCGCCTTCTCAAAATATTCCTAAATCTTAATTCGATCTTACGACCAAAAACTACAGGCTTGCTGCCAAAGTTTTTCCTAAATCTGCAGGACTTCGTGCGATGGAGCATCCTGCACTTTGCAAAGCTTCAAATTTTGCTTCTGCAGTTCCTTTGCCACCACTGATAATCGCCCCTGCGTGACCCATGCGCTTTCCTTTGGGAGCCGTTGCTCCAGCAATAAAGCAGGTCACTGGTTTCTTGAATTCACGCTTGATGTATTCAGCAGCATCTTCTTCGGCACTTCCGCCAATTTCACCAATCATAATGACTGCTTCTGTATTTGGATCTTTGTTGTACATTTCAAGCACATCAATAAAGTTGGTTCCATTGACAGGATCTCCACCAATTCCCACGCAGGTGCTTTGTCCCAAGCCCGCTTGAGTTAACTGAAAGACCGCCTCATAGGTTAAAGTTCCTGATCGAGAAAGAACTCCGATCTTTCCTGGCTTATGAATGTGTCCAGGCATAATTCCAATTTTGCATTCCCCCGGAGTGATAACACCAGGACAGTTTGGCCCAATCAAACGCGTGTTCTTTCCTTCCATGAACCTTCTGACTTTGATCATATCTAAAACAGGAATTCCTTCGGTGATACATACAACCAATGGAATCTCAGCGTCTACGGCTTCCATGATGGCATCTGCTGCAAACGGAGGCGGAACATAAATCACAGAAGCATCGGCTCCCGTCTTTTCCACAGCGTCTTTAACGGTATCAAATACAGGAAGATCCAAATGTTTGGTTCCACCTTTTCCAGGAGTCACTCCTCCGACCATTTTTGTTCCATATTCAATGGCTTGTTGAGAATGAAACGTTCCTTGAGCTCCAGTAAAACCCTGACAAAGTACTTTGGTGTTTTTATCAATTAAAATAGACATGGCTTATCCTTTCACCGCTTTAACAATGGCTTCTGCTGCAGAAGAAAGATCATCCGCTGGGATGATATTTAGTCCACTTTCACTCAACAATTTCTTTCCAAGATCCACGTTGGTTCCTTGCAATCGCACAACGAGAGGAACTTCCAAACCCAATTCTTTTGTCGCTGCAATAACACCTTCGGCGATGATGTCACATTTCATGATTCCACCGAAAATGTTTACTAAGATCCCCTTTACGTTGGCATCTTTCAAAATCAATTTGAAAGCTGCTGTCACCTTTTCTTTGTTGGCTCCACCGCCCACATCCAAAAAATTGGCCGGTTCACCACCGGACAATTTGATGATGTCCATGGTGGCCATCGCAAGACCCGCTCCATTCACAAGACATCCAATGTTTCCTTCCAACTTGATAAAAGCCAAATCATGCTTGGAAGCTTCCACTTCCGCAGGATCTTCTTCCGAAAGATCTCGATACTCTACGATTTCTGGATGGCGATAAAGCGCATTGCTGTCAAAGTTGAGCTTTCCATCCAAAGGAATCACTTCGCCTTCTGCGGTCTCCACCAAAGGATTGATTTCCGCAAGAGCGCAGTCGGTTTCAGTAAATACCGTATAAAGTTTAAGAAAAGTCTTTACAGCCGCATTGACCACCTTTCCTTCCATACCAATGGCAAAGGCCAACTGGCGCGCTTGGAAAGGAAGCATCCCTGTTGCAGGATCAATAGTCACTTTATGGATCAGGTGAGGTGTCTTGTCTGCAACTTCCTCAATGTCCATTCCACCCTCTCGGCTGGCCATAATGGTTACGCGAGAAGTTTCTCGATCCACTAGAGCTGCAACATAGTATTCGTGCTTAATGTTGCAACCCTGCTCAATGTAGACTTTGTTGACTTCTTTTCCTTCAGGCCCAGTTTGAGGAGTCACCAAATTCATGCCTATCATGTCTTTGGCAAAAGACTTCACCTCGTCTATGGACTTTGCAACTTTAACGCCGCCACCTTTTCCGCGACCACCGGCATGGATTTGCGCTTTCACAACCCAAACCGAACCACCGATATTTTTAGCAGCCGCAACAGCCTCTTCAGGAGACTGAGCCACTTGACCTTTTAAAGTCGGCACTCCAAATTTTCGAAAGACTTCTTTCGCCTGATATTCATGAATGTTCATTGGTGTTTTTTCCTTTCAGGATTTCTTAAATTTCCAATTTATCTAAAGCTTCAACAAGTTCTTTCACTGCAGAAATCGAGTGATCCAAACCTGCTTTCTCGGTGTCGTTCAACTCCAACTCCACCACAGATTCCAAACCTTTTCCGCCCAATTTACAAAGCACTCCAATATAGAGGTCTTTCACTCCATATTCGCCTTGCAAGTAAGCCGCACAAGGAAGAATCCGCTTTTGATCTTTCAAAATGCTTTCTGCCATTTGAACAGCACTTGCTGAAGGAGCGTAATAGGCAGATCCGGTTTTCAAAAGTCCTACGATTTCGGCCCCACCTTTTCGAGTGCGATCCACAAGCGCATCAATGCGATCTTTTGGAAGCATTTCCATCAATGGCACTCCACCTACAGAGCAGTGGCGAGGCATTGGAACCATCGTGTCACCGTGTCCACCAAGAACAAAAGCTTGAATGTCTTTCACGCTGACATTGCACTCTTCCGCCACAAAACTTCGGAATCGAGCACTGTCCAAAACTCCAGCCATTCCAATCACGCGCTCTCTTGGAAATCCAAGTTCCTTAATCGCTACATAGGCCATTGCATCCAAAGGATTTGAAACCACAATCACTACCGCATTTGGGGAGTGCTCTTTAATGCCTGCACAGACGTCTTTCATAATTTTGGCATTGGTGGCGAGAAGATCATCGCGGCTCATTCCCGGTTTTCGAGGAAGTCCTGCAGTTACAATAACCACATCCGAACCCGCCGTATCTTTATAACTGGAAGTTCCTGTTACCTTGGAATCAAAGCCTTCAACGGGAGAAGATTCAAAAAGGTCCAAGGCCTTTCCTTTTGCAGCGCCTTCATTGATATCAACCAGGACCACATCTCCCAGTTCCTTTGCTGCGGCCCAATGAGCACAAGTGGATCCCACAAAACCAGCTCCAATCACCGACAATTTCTTTCTTCGATGCTCCATTTTTTCACCTTTCTGAAATGACTTTTCACGGAAATTAAATTTGAATCCTTATAATAAGGACCAATATGAAATTGGGCAACGAGTTCCCGTGACTTGCACACTGACCCAACCAATGTAAGATCAATTTTGTAACAAGTATAAAATCACCAGAGTTTGACACCTTATCGAGGAGACTTTTGCACTGTGGCATCCCCCATCATTGAGTTGGACCAAGTAACAGTGCGCTTTGGTGAAAGCCCTCTTTTAGAGGATGTAAATCTTCAACTTGAAGAAGGCCAATGCCTGGTTTTATTGGGCCCAAGTGGCGAGGGTAAAACCACGTTGTTGAAACTCATGGCGGGGCTTCAAATTCCAACAAAAGGGCGCGTTCTGATTCATGGAATCAACCCCGAAGAAAGCTCCCGAAAGGAACGCAAAAAATTGTTCCTCGAAATGGGAATGCTTTTTCAGAAAAATGCGCTGTTCGACTCCATGAGTGTTTTGGAAAATGTCCTTTTCCCCATGCGAGAAATCTCAGATCTCACCGAATCTGAGCAACATCGACTGGCCTCAGAACTCCTTGAAGCGGTGGAACTGGATCATGTCAAAGCACTTTTTCCCCACGAAATCAGTGGCGGAATGCAAAAACGCCTGGGAATTGCCCGAGCACTTTCATTAAAACCTCGGATTGTGCTCTATGATGATCCCACCGCAGGTCTTGACCCAATCACCAGCAAGCGGATTGCGAAGCTTATTAAAGATCTTTCGAAAAAAGAGAATGTTTCTACAGTTATCATAACAAATGACATGATGAGAGCCTTTCAACTGGCAGATAATATTGTTTTTGTTTGGAACAAGCAGGTGGATATGATTGGCTCCCCCGAGGTGGCAAAATCTTCTCAAAAGGAACCTTTTCGGTCTTTTTTAAGAGGTGAAAATCGTGCTTGAGTTCAAAAGTGTTCACAAAAGTTTTGGTGAACGAACCATCTTGAAAGATTTGTCCTTTGAAGCGAAAAAAGGCGAGATTCTCTTTATATTAGGAACCTCTGGAACTGGAAAATCGGTCCTTCTCAAATTGATCGTGGGTCTGTTGAATGTCACCTCCGGGGAAATTTGGATTGATGGAGAGAAAACTTCTGACTATTCCGAAACAGAAATGTTTGCTGTGCGGAAAAAATGCGGAATGGTCTTTCAACACCCGGCCCTTTTTGACTCCTTAAACGTCTTTCAAAATGTGTCCTATGGAATTCGACCTCATTTGAGTGGTCTTTCCGAGTCTGAAATTTACGATCGGGTTCTTGAAGGTCTTGAAGTCGTTGGACTGGGAAAGGACATCTTTGAGGAAAACAGTTCTCGACTGTCCTATGGGGTTCAAAAGCGTGTTAGCCTGGCCAGAACCTTGGCCCTTCGTCCAGAAATTTTACTCTTTGATGAACCCACAACTGGTCTAGACCCAGTGACCACTCAATCCGTAAACAAGTTGATTTTGGATTCTTCACGAAAATTTCACTGCACTGCTTTGGTTGTCAGCCATGATATGGACAGTGCACTCAGTGTGGCCGATCGCATTTTGGTTTTGAACAAAGGGGAGATTGTGGAATTGGCGACGCCCACTGAAATTAAAAAAAGCCAAGTCCCCTTGGTGAAAGAGTTTCTAGAAGAAGTCCTGGACCGAGGAGATCAAAACCATGTTTAAAACGATCCAGTTTGGACTGGAATCTTTGGGTGAAGCGGTTTTGTTCTTTTTCCATTTGATGGGCTTGTCTTTCACTGGCCAAGTCAATGGGGGACAAATCTTTGATCAGATTTGGAAGGTCTTTCTGGAAAGCCTTCCAACCACCATGCTCGCTGGTTTTTTTGTGGGCGGAATCATGACCGTTCAGTTTTCTATGCAAATTGAAGCTTTTGGAGCCATGAGCTATTTGGGCGGCCTCGCAACCAGTGCCACCTTTCGCGAGGTGGGCCCGCTTCTGATTGCCTTTTTATTGAGCGGAAAGATTGGAGCCTTCACCGCTGCAGAACTTGGCACGATGAAAGTGACCGAACAGATCGATGCCATTCGGTGCTTGGGCTCTGATCCGTTGATTGAGGTGATCGTTCCTCGATTTATCGGAATCATCGTGGCCAGTCTTTTTCTGTTGGTCTTCGGCTTGGGACTTTCGGTCACTGGCGGAATGTTGATGGCTTACTTTTTCGCGAACATCAATCCCGACGAATACATTCGCCACATTTCTTCCATCGTCACCATCTCCTCCATCTTCTCTGGACTTTTTAAATGCCTGACCTTTTCCTTTGTGATTGCGGGGATCTGCACTTACATGGGTTACTCCACAACGGGTGGCGCACGAGGAGTGGGTCTCTCGGTCATTCGAACTGCTGTATTGTCGATGGTCAGCATCGTTGTCACCGATTGGCTGACCAGTTTTCTTTTCAACTCTGTTTTACAGTCTATGGGGAAATTATGATTTTGGTTCATCACCTGTCGGACTCATTTTCTGCAATTTTTAAACGGCCTCATTTTCGTGAATTGATTCGCCATTTGGAGTTTGCAGGAGTTTCCAGCCTTCCCATTGTTTTGATCTGTGTTTGTTTTGCAGCAATGGTCACCATTTTAGAATCTGCCTTTCATATGAAGATCTTGATTCAAAATGATTCATTGGTTCCAGGATTTGCAGCACTCTTGATTTTGCGTGAATTGGGCGCTGTTATTACCTGCCTTCTCCTGGCCTCTCGAGTGGGAGCCGGATATGCCGCCGAATTTGCGAGCATGAAGGTGACAGAACAATTGGATGCGCTGAAACTTCTTGGAATCGACAGGTACTGGTATCTCGTCGCTCCTCGGACGTTGGCCTGTGCCTTGAGCGGAGCCTTCCTGACTCTTCTTGCGAACTTTATGTGTCTCTACGCAGCCTTTTTAATCTCAAATTTGATTCTTGGACACTCCTCCTCGGCCTTCCTTGCAGGATTTCGCGTCTTTGTAACTTATAAAGATTTGTTGTTCGCAGCCATCAAAGGGTTTTGCTTTGGAGCCACCATTCCATTGATTGCATCCTATTTTGGCTTTTTTGGTGCAGAAGGTGCCGAGGGTGTGGGACAAGCCACGACAAAAAGCGTGGTTGCCTCTTCTGTGACAATAATTATCATAGACTTTATACTCAGTTGGTTATTTTCGCATTTTTATTGAGTCTTGAAGATTAACTCTCACGAAGCCAGGGGGAACTCGTGAATTCTCGAATTAAAGTGGCACTGCTCTTTCTAACAACATTGGTTGGAGTGGTCATTTTTGGATATCTACTTGGGTTCTTCCAGCCCTTCCTTAACCAAAAAAATCTGACCATCGCCTACAATTTTGCTGGTGGTTTGGATGTGGGGTCAAAGGTCAGAGTGATGGGAATTCCTGTAGGTTCGGTGAAGTCCATTGATTTTGCTCCAGAACACAAAATGGATGATGGCGAAGAGGTCAAATTGCTCGTTCACATCCAAGTCGATCGAGCCGCTTGGTCCAGTTTGAAAAAAGACAGCCGCTTTTACATCAATCTGGCGGGTGTGATTGGTGAAAAATATCTGGAAATCACACCTGGAACTGCCTCCAGTCCCGGATTGAGTTCTGGTGATACGGTTCGCGGCGAAGATCCTCCAAGAATTGATCAATTGCTCAGCCAAAGTTACAGCTTGGCGGGAAAAGCGCTAGAGTTTTTCAATGACCATGAAAGTTCCATCACAGACACCATCAATACGATGAACAATTTGGTCGTCAATTTGAACACGCTTCTTCGACAGGTCAATAAAACCGGTAAAAACCAGGACATTGAGGGCTTGATTCGAGACATTCGAATTCTCACAAAGAATTTGGCCTATTTTTCAGAAGAAATGCGATCTCCAGAAGGTCAAAAGACTTTAAAATTGATCAATGAGCTGATTGGACGTTTGGAAGGTCTAGATGCTCCAGCCATTCGCAAATTCCTTCAAGAAGAAGGAATCAAAGCCAAACTCTTCTGATTTCAAGAAAACAGAGCATAAAAAAACCCCCTGGAGCAATCCAGGGGGCTTCTTTTTCAGATCGAGTCTGAAAACTATTTTCTGCGACGAGCTTTTTTAGGAGCAGCTGCAGCTGTTGCCTTTTTCGCTCTTCTTTTTCTAGAAGTCTTTTTCGCAGCAGCTTTCTTAGAAGCCTTTTTGCGAGAAGTCTTTTTCGCAGCAGCTTTCTTAGAAGCCTTTTTGCGAGAAGTCTTCTTTGCAGCGGCTTTTTTAGAAGCCTTTTTGCGAGAAGTCTTTTTCGCAGCAGCTTTCTTAGAAGCCTTTTTGCGAGAAGTCTTTTTTGTAGCAGCTTTCTTGCTGGTTTTTCTTTTCTTCGCCATGTTGTCTCCTCCTAGGATGGGTTAGCAAAGTTGTTTTCGTTGTTGCCGACAATTTCAGTTTAACGAGGTGACTACCTTCGTCAATAAAAAATTTTCGCCTTGGCTTACTTTTTTATTGCAAAGATTCGAAATGATTCTTCCAACTATTTATTTAGCATTCATCCAAATCATTTACGTCACTTGGTTCGTAATTCGGACACTTCGGAATTATTCTTCAATAATAATTCGAAAAAAAGCGACGATGACAAAAATTGGCACCCTGTTTTTGGCATTCAGTTACATCATTTCTTTAAATTTTTCCGCAAACTCACTCCTGTTTTTTACTCCAACAATGGTGGCACTTATCGTCCACTTTGTTCTTCCGCACCTCTTGAAAACAAAACGCGAAATCCTTTGCAGCAAAGGATTTCAAGCTTTCCTGCAAGCTGCAATTTTTGAAATGAAATGTGGAGTTGGGTTCCTTTCGGCGGCCAAAAAGCAGTCCGCTCATTTGCCCAAAGAGATTCGAGATCAAATTCTTTTCAATATTTCCAACTCAACATCAAATTCCGGAAAAAATCCTCTTTTACAAAACAAAAAACTTCGTTTTTGGTGTCAGGAGTTAGAAAAAATCGGGCGAAAAAACGCAAATCAGCTCAATCAATTGATCACTCTTGAAAAGCAAATCAGATTAGATGCTCTGCTCCGACATAGGTCGAGTAAAGCACTTCTTCAAACACGAATGCAGGCATTCTTTATTTCATTTCTCTTTGTTGGCTTGTCCGTTTTCAGTTTAAAGACTTATCCCCTTCAGCAGATCAAGTGGCTCATATTGATCTCAATCCTTCTCATGGCATTGGGATTGCTACTCCTCACATGGATATCGAGGAAAAGGAAATGGAAGACATAAATCCGCTTTGGAAAGTTCTCAATCGCATTCGTTACAACCTCAATGCCGGAAATTCTGTCCGGCATTCGGTTTTAGATGCTTGCAACGACCTCCAATCTGCCTTGGAAAAAAAGTTGTTCAAGTGGGTCCAACAGTACCCCTGTGAAATTCCAAGTTTGACGCCAATGAGTTTTTATCGTCAGCAGCTTTTCTTTATTTTAAATGATGGTCTCCAAGGAAAGCCTATCTATGAGGCTCTTCAACAATTGGAGGAAGACGTTCTCGAGCAAATTCATCTTGAAATTGATGAACATGTGGCCAAACTGCCTTTTCTCAGTTTGATCCCGATGCTCCTCTTTATTGGACCCGCGTTCTTTTTACTTTTAATAGGGCCGCTCATTCTATCCATGTTGAAGGAACTCACTCCATGATTTATTTAACGACTCTTTTTGCCACAGCCCTCTTCTTAGTTCCAAGCGTGTTGTTTGGTGCGCCTGCGACGGATTTGAGCCTGCAAATTCAAAATCATCTGCTGCAATCTACGTCCTCAAATCCCACAGAACTTCAAAAGCAATCGCAGAAACTCCTGGTTCAAACCACGTCCTGCCAAATGTCTTTGACTCACAATTTAGATCTCTTGTCCTGTCAAAAGCTCATTCGAATGGGAAACCAACTGCCTCCTTATGAATCCAAAAAGGCACTTAAGGAGCTGATCCACCTGGTGGAAAGACGGGCCCGGCAAAATCAAATTCAAGCTTACATTCAAAAAAGACGAAGATCGGACACTGGTGGCACGATGAATGAATAGTTCGATCCCATGCGAACTGTTACATCTGAAAAAACTTACTTTAAAATCCTTCAAATCGCCGGAGAGGGACTTAACAGCACCGTCTACAAGACCCTTCGAGAAGATTTTTCCGGGTCCATCTCCCAGATGGTGGCATTGAAAGTTCTCAGATCTAAGAATTCTGTCTCTTTTTGGAAACAGGAGGTTCAATCTCTTCTGAAAGTGGACTCTCCTTTTTGTGTCAAAGTCTTTGGATACGAGTGGATCGATGGCCACCCCTCAATGGTTCTTGAATGGCTCAACGGAATTGAACTCAACGAATACTTGAAGGACCACCAACCTTCGAAAGAGCACGCTTTGGAGCTGGTTTCACAAATCTACCGGGGCCTGATGGACTTGCATTTGAGTGGCCTCAATCATGGGGACCTCCATCTGGGAAATGTCTTTGTCACTGATACGGGCCAAGTGAAATTGATTGATTTTGGATTGGCCAATGTTTCTAGAGTTTCTGAACAAGGAACTCCCCTCTTTCGAGCACCGGAACTGGAAACAGGAGTTTCCCCCAATTTATGGACGGACCTGTTCTCGCTGGGCCGAGTGGCTGAAAGCCTCGGCATAAACCCCGGAGAACTTTTGAGCCCCGCCCCCCATCTTCGAAGTTTTCACAACCTCACCTCCAACCCAGAAGCGCAAATGGAAATTGGAGATCACATTCAACGAATCTTGAACCAAAAGAAACTGCAACAAGAGTCCCAAACTCAGCATTTGGAAAGTCCAATACCTTCCACCAGCTTGCTTTCAAAAAAATTGCTGGGACTTCTGCCTTTGGCATTCTTTCTGGCCACTTCCAGCGCTTCTCAAAAAGAGTTTTTAAGCCAAGCTTGTCCTGTTGAAATTCGAACCCGTGAATGGACTCAAATTCAAATTGATAAGGCCATTGATCAGTACGCCCCTGTACAACTTAAAAAGCTTCCCTGTCACAAAGTGGTGACCCTGAAATGGAAAAGATCAGGAGCTTCTGGAACATTGAGATTCAAACCCTCCCCTGCGAAAAGCCCTCTGATTTTAACTGACAAAGATTTCTCTCTCGACCATATGACCCCAAATTGATATGTTTCCCCTTTCCAAAGGAGGAGGAGATTATGTCTTGGGACAAAAAAGAGTTCGGATTTGAAACAAGAGCCATTCACGCAGGGCAATCCCCGGATCCCACCACGGGAGCGATCATGACCCCGGTTTTCCTCACTTCCACTTATGTTCAAAGTTCTCCCGGACATCACACCGGATACGAATACTCTCGGACGGGCAACCCCACGCGGACCGCCTATGAAAATTGTGTCGCAAATCTTGAAGGGGGAAGTTTTGGGTTTGCGACGTCTTCGGGATGTGCCGCGACTTTACTTGTTTTGCACATGCTCAAATCGGGCGACCATGTAATTGCCAGCGACGACCTTTACGGTGGAACTTTTCGCCTGTTTGACAAAGTTTTAAGAAATAACGGAATTGATTTTAGCTTTGTAGACCTCTCCAATCCCGAAAATCTTCAAAGCGCCATTCGCCCCAACACAAAGTTGGTGTGGCTGGAAACTCCCACAAACCCCATGTTGAAGTTGATAGACATCGAGGCCATCAGCAAACAGGCGAAAGATAAAAATCTTTTGGTTGCTGTGGACAACACTTTTATGAGTCCCTACTTTCAACGTCCCCTCGAGTGGGGAGCCGATGTTGTGGTTCACTCCACCACCAAATACATCAATGGACACTCTGACATCGTAGGCGGAATTGTCGTTGTGGAAAGAAAGGACTTGGCCGAGAAGTTGGCTTTCCTTAGCAACTCCATGGGACCCATTGCTTCAACCTTTGATTCGTTCATGTGCATGAGAAGTTTAAAAACCCTTCCGTTGCGAATGAAGGCTCATCAAGAAAATGCGATGGCTGTTGCTAAGTTTTTGGAAGACCACAAGAAGGTTGCCCGAGTGATTTATCCTGGTCTTGAAAGCCATGCACAACACTCACTCGCCAAAAAACAAATGACCGGCTTTGGCGGAATGATCACCTTTTATTTGGATGGCGGATTGAATGAAGCCCGATCCTTTTTGGAAAAGGTAAAAGTGTTTTCCTTGGCGGAGAGCTTGGGCGGTGTGGAATCCTTGGTGGAGCATCCCGCAATTATGACCCATGCCAGTGTCCCTCCTGAAAATCGAAAGGCTTTAGGAATTGATGATTCCTTGGTGCGTTTGAGTGTGGGAGTAGAAACCCTGGAAGATTTACTCAAAGATTTGGATGCGGCTCTTTAGGAGGGCGGTTTTCATCTAAAGCCCCAAATGGACTGAGGTTTTTTGAATTCTGGGGCTTTGCGTTGTGAAATGAGCTATTGACTGTGAAGTCTGGGCTCATTAACTTTCAATCTCTT
>DKGG01000001.1:0-1800 GCA_002453155.1 Bdellovibrionaceae bacterium UBA6776 | reverse complement strand
CAATTCCGTCCCGAGCCACCATTTCGGGTTCTTCACCTTCGATAGAAGAGCCGAATTCCTAATCGCTAGATAAACTTCGAATTCCTTTTAGCGCAATGGTCAATTCAATTGGAAAATGGTCTGATCCAATATCTGGGCCCCTCCGGTAATCAACTACAGACAAACCTTGAGAAACGAAACAGTGATCAATTGGGATCCTCAAGCCCGGTATTGTTGTAGGCCAAGTCGGCAAAGCAAAATGGCCTTGAGACAACGACAATCCAGATTGTTCTAAAAAATTTTTTATCGAAGTGGCCCAAGGAGCTTGATTGAAGTCGCCGCATACAACCGATTCTCCCTTTAGCTTCTGAACAAAATTAGATACCCGCAAAAGATAATTATCTCTCCAGCCCTTAGCTTCGGACGTAATTGGTGGGAAAGCATGAAGTGCAATAAGATTTAGCTCAAAATTTTCATCAATCATTCTTGTTTCTAAAACAGGCGTTTCCGCTTGCGACAGACGACGAACCACTGTTTTGGAAAGAGGATGCTTACTTAAAATTCCAATCCCAAAATTGTCATTTTGAATTGTCGCTTGAGCAAAGGGAAATACGTCTTTCATCTGACCAATTACCTGGGCCCATTCTGGAGTTAGTTCATAAACCATGAGCACATCTGGGTTTGCAGTTTGAATATATCTTTTAAATTCCGCGGTCTTTCTATTCGCTCGATTCAGATTGAAAGAAATTATTTTTAATCCATAAGCTTCAAAAGATTTTTCCCATCGTGAAGGGCGATACTGAAAGACATAGATGGAGTTGACAGCCAAAACAGTCAGAAAAAGAAAATAGATTAAAACTTTCTTCTGCATTAGAACTAAAGTTACCACCAGACCCAGTATCCCTAAAATGAGGTATTGGATCCGAAAATGACTTACTAAATCAGAAATCCAAAAAATCTTATCAAAGATTCCGACTATCGAAAGCGTAATTAGACAAAGAGAAAAAATGATCAAAGCTTTCTGGCTTGATTTCATTTGCTATAATAACCTTCCGGAATTTTCTTTCTCGAAGACTTTAAAACTTTAAGTTTTTTGGCCTTCAACCTTTTCAAAGCCTCCTTTTCAATTTTGTCTAAATTCAGAGATTTTTTATTTTTCAATCTTTCAGCGGCAAAAAGAAGACCTTTTTTATTATTTTCGGTGTCCATCTCTTTTTCATGAAGAGGTTGTTTAGGATCCTGTTCATGTGCCAATAAAAATAGCCGCGCTTTTTCTAGGCCAATCTCCTTGACCAACAATGCTGACCAAGCAAAATGTCTAAAAGCATCACTCTCATCATTTTTACCTTGTTCCCCAAATATTCTTTCAGTCAATGCCTCAACCCTTTCTTTCGCTGCATAGACTTTCAGTGCCTCTTTAGGATACTTGGCAATCTGGAAGGGCGTCTTTAATTTCAGCTCGCAAGATCGGTGACAATAAAAATAGAAGGAAAAAAATGAGCCAGTTCTTCACTCCTGAATCCTATTTTTTTATCTCACAAGTTTCAACCGAACTCTGACTCGCAACAGGTCAGTTAGAAACTATAGAATCCCATTAATCATATTTCCTGTGGTCTCTTTTAAAATCCTTCTTAATTTATAAAGACCCATATCAGAGTTTTCTGTCTTCTTGCGTTAAATTGGGCGCTTGGGGCTCATTAACTTTCAATCTCTTTTTGGCTCGGTAGCTCAGTCGGTAGAGCAGAGGACTGAAAATGCTCGTGTCGGCGGTTTGATTCCGTCTCTGGCCACCATTTCAAATTTAATTGCTAGTTAAGATTT
>DKGG01000056.1:12226-36072 GCA_002453155.1 Bdellovibrionaceae bacterium UBA6776 | reverse complement strand
ATTTTTAAATCGCCTATATCCTCGGGCCCGCTTCTGCAGCCGTTAGAGTGATTTGGCGGGATGAAAGTCACTGGTCTTTGGGTCAGTCGGTGTAATACCTTTCTGGATACTTCCGAAAAGAAAAAAGGGAGTAAAAATGCATTACGAAAAAAGAGATGGCAGAGAAGGAACCTACTATTCATTCGTGTGGTACGACACCCGACTCAAAAAGGTCGGGTGTCGTACCAGGCTTCATACGACAATGATTGAGGCTCAAAAGATGATTCAGGAAAATCCCAAGATCAGGCAGATCAATATTTATCAGGCCATTCAAGAGATTGAAGGCTTTCAGAGGGATCGCCAGTTGATTCATTTTGTCGTCAGAGAAGGCTTTGAACCAATTAGATCGGAGTAAGACTTTTGAAAAAACATCTGAATGATATCGAGCTTAGTCGTTCAATACTATGTGCTGAACTCTGCTACCAATCATATGGGTTGGTCACAAGGCATGATGAAGTTAAAGCTGTTTGCGTGGAACTCCTAGGTACAAAACCAGAGTGCTTTCAATCTTTTCTCAAAGAGTACCAAGACACTCAAGCTATGGTTCTGAACAGTGAGGATGAGATCTATTTGGTTTTCCCTGGGACAGATGGAGCAACTGATATTTCGACTGATGTAAATTTCGAACTCGTTGGGTTTGGAGCAGGACATATTCATAAAGCCTTTCTCGACGTCTCATCTAACACCTATCCGAAAATTATAGAAGCCGTGAAGAATATTTTGGCTTCAAAACCCGATTCCAAATTGATTGTTACTGGACACTCACTTGGTGGAGCTCTTGCGATGCTTTATACATTTATGCTTCGACGTGAAGGGATCGAGGTAGAGGAGCTCATCACCTTTGGACAACCTAGAGTTGGAAATGGCAAATTTGCCAAAGAATTCGCGGCGCTTTCTGTGCCCTATACTCGGTTTGTGAATAAATCAGACATCGTGCCGGATGTGCCTCCGCCATGGGATAAGCATGATTGGACGCATGCTGGAAAGCGACTGACCTTCAATGAAAACGGTGCGCTTCAAGAAGCCATCTTAAGTGATGAAACAGATGCTCTTCGACGAGTTATTGAAGTAATCCTTCGAGCCATTACCATGTGGTTTCAAAATGAGCGTAAGGTAGATGAAAAGTTGAAGGCATCCGTCATGAATTCGGTCGATCATGGAATGGTGATCTATCTTAAAAATTTAAAGAATCTCATTAGAAATAAGTGAATTAATATCTTAATAAATCAAAAATGAAGGCTTTTTAGTTTTGTTGATAGGAAAATACGATCTTAGTCAGAATTGGGGTTTTCTGCTCGCAAGAGTAGGACACAAGGGACACCTCCATTTAGGCTCTCTTCATGAGGCCCGTTCCAGGACTCGCTGTTGACACCTAACTCAAGGCGGCTAGGTTTGATCTGTCCGATGTCAGACAAGCCGCCTTCATAACCTTGAACCACGATTTTAGAGTCTTGGGGAAGGTCTTGTAATTTCTTGATTAGCTCTTTCACAGTCATAATTGCCTCAAAATGATGGAGTTTAAGTGAGTACCATGAAAAAGAATCTTTAGACATAGCCTTTGATTCTTCATGGTACTTCTAAGGCATTTTCTCCATTCGGAAACACTGAATAATCTCGCCTCTAATTTTATGATCTAGAATCTCATGCACAAGCTTAAAACCCATTCGTTCGTAAAACCCTTTGGCTGTGATGGTTGATTCCACAACAATTTTTCTCGGTTTAAATGTGTTTATGTACTCCAAAGCTTGCTGGACCATCTTCTTGCCCACTCCGAGCCCCGCAACTTCAGGTGTTAAATAAAGTCCAAGGATTTCCCCAGTTCCGTCTTCATGAACAGTCGAATGACAAAACCCTTCAATCTTGCCGTCAAGTTCGACAACCTGGTGGAGCTGACGATTTACAGCCCTCTCCCAAACATCATCTGAATATGGAGGTTGAGCCCATGCTTCAATTTGCTTCTGGGTATAGTCTTTTGAGCAAATTTGATGGATGGATCTAATATGTGCGTCTTTGACCGAGAGCTTGTCGTTCAAAGTTGAGGTTCTGATGATTGGCTTAGATGTTTCCATGAGGAAATCCTATTGTGAATTTTCGTAGGACTCAAGTGGCCGGAAACTCACTTTTAGAGCTATTGCTCAAGGTGTCAGTCGTGCTCTTTCAATATTCGCCTTGCAGATCCATATTGGCAAAAGGTATGGAAATTCAGAGGGATTTATTGGGCCGGAAGGAGAGGGAAAGCCACTCATGAAGTACAAGGCATTATCTGTAGTTTATCCAGCCGGTCAGAAAATTGCTTCAGGTCAGAAAACCATCGAAGTGCGGTCTTGGATGCCGCCAAAGTACTTTTCTGGCGATCTTCTGATTGTGGAAAACCACAGATTTCTTCGGATGCCTGGTGAAACAGATACTCATGGTCACGCTGTTGCTCTTGTGAGGATAAGAAAAGTGAGGGAGTACACGGAAGAGGATGTAAATCCAGCAACGGCTTCCAGATGGGATTCCGGATACTACTCGTGGGAACTTGAAGATGTCCGTCCAATCAGAAGCGATATTCCGGTTCTTGCTGCTAGGGACATATATGAGGCTGACCTTGGTGAGTTTATATTTATCGAGAAAGAAAAAGTGATGCGTTCTCTATCTCCGGAGGGGAGAAAAGGGGACTCTTCGAAGGTCTACGCTCTGGATAAAGTTTGTGTTGATGACTATGAATTTTTAAAAACGGTCCATCATGTTACATTAAAGCCCCATGTGGAAAAGATCTGGGGTTGGGATGAATTGGTCCAAGATAGCTATTTTAAGAATGGGTTTCATCCAGATCACATTCAGATAATTTTTTATGAAGGAATTCCTATTGGATACCTTGAGCTCACCCAAGAAGAAAGCATTGTGACAATTGCGAACATTCTCATCTTGCCAAGATTTCAAGGATTTGGAATTGGGTCGAAAATTATTAACGACCTTATCGAAAGAAATATAGCCTCTGGGCTTATAACAAAGCTTGGAGTTTTCAAAATCAACACTCGGGCAAAAAAACTTTATGAGAGTCTCGGGTTTCAGATCCAAAGTGAAACGGAAACTCATTTTGTTATGATTTATGGGGGAATAAATGATTCTCTCACAGTTTGATCATGTCGCCTTACTTGTAAAATCAGTCGATTCTATGGTCTTAAGAATTGATCAGTTAGGCTTTAAGCGGGGTAAAGTTGAAGAGTTTCCATCAGAAGGCACAAAAGAGGTTTATGTTGGAAATGAAGACTATCCAGGTCGCTTACTTTTAATGGAGCCAATTGGAGAAGGTCCTTATGCGTCGGCATTGGCAAAAAGAGGCGAAGGTCTTCATCATGTGGCGGTAAACGTGAAGAACTTAGATGAATACGTGCAGAATCTCAGTGGCTCTGGTTGGTACTTACATCCCAAATCAGTTGAAACATTAAAATACAAGTTTCCGACAGTTTGGTTAGCTCGACCGGGCGTTCCCGTTCTGATCGAGGTCCATGAGAGAAGTTTTAAGAGTGCGGACCCTGACTCATCTTCTTTCATTTCATTGGTGAGCCTTCCAAAGTTGGCGGCAAAACCTGAGTTGTTTGAGGTATTGGGATCAAAAGTGATTCGTTCTTCTAAAGATGATAAGTTTTGGATCGGTATTGGATCTGATCAATATGAGATTAGAGAAGTAATTAGTGGAGAAAGTTTTGTTCGATGAGATTGCTTTAGTGAAATTTAGTTCTAAAAAATTCCACTTTGAGTGTCCACTCAGAGCTTTATTTCTTTGGTGGACATTGGGGGGTTTTCTCGAGGCTTGGGTTTCGCCAGTTTAAAAACCGAGTTTAAGAATTTAATATAATTTTCGTATTTCATATTCTCTTCCTGAGGTCGGAAATAAAGCCCCATTCGTTAAACATATCGGCATATTTCTTTACTAAATTAAAATCTAAATTCGAGACTTGTTTTAATAGAGATTGAATGTCGGCCTTATCTTGAAACTCTCGATCAGGATTATTCTTATAGGCTTGGATTTTTAGACCGATCAGATCCTCTGCGGAGACCACGGGCACTGGAAAGTTATTGATTGATTTTGCTCGCTTGAGCATATCAAGGGTCGCTTCGCGATTCGCAAACAAGACATCTAATTGTCCCTTGCCGGAAAAGTGCAGGACCTCGGGATTTTCAAAAACAAGTTTAAACCCAGCTCTAGTTAAAAGATCTTTCGCAAGCTCCTTTTTTCCACCCTCAACCAAAAGATCTATATCCTGAGTGGCCCTTACCACACCATGAGCGGCCAGGGCAAATCCACCGATCAATGCGAATTTGACGCCTTCCCGTTCTAATGATGATTTGGCTAAAGTGAGTGTGTCTTGGATCTCCATGGTATGGATTTTAATGGAGAAGGGTGTGGTTTTCAAAGATTTTGACCAATTTAGGAGGCGATTAAATGACTTCTTTCCGAAAAATTCTAAATTCGTCCATCCTGGCCTGAGTTATCTCTCATTTTCTGGCATCCTTTGGAAGGCTGTAAATAACTCTTCCTGATTCATCAAGAAAGGCAAGTTTTGAGTCTCCGTTGGCATCTACTTTCAATTCAAGTCTGACTTTTCCTTTTGCGTCCTTGAGTTTTATCACCGATGATTTGTCGTAATCTCTCCCGATCTTGAGGCGTTCGGTCATAAGTTGTCCGTCATCTCTTAATTTCTTCCAAGCTAGATCTTGAGCCTCTTTGGTGGGGAGTTTGGAGATTTCCTTTTGTTTGTTGAGCAAGTCATTGATTGGCATATTTTGGTCATTCATCTTTACTCCGGCAAAGTAATTTCCGCCAGAGTCTTCTTGATGGATAAATTGGATTGTTTGGTCGCCACGAAATTTGTCGAACGTTAAAGATCCTCCCTGGCCCTCTTCTGTATTGCCATCAAAAACAAGACCTCCTAGCTCATCTCCTCTTTCATTGAAAAACATGAGTCCTGGTGGTCTTTTTCCCCTGCGCTCTTCGTATGTAACTCCGTCTACAACTCCTTGGTGTTGGCGGAGCTTATTGGCTAGAACCATTCTAAGGCTGCCGTCCTTTTCCACGATATTAATTCTTTCGACATCGATTTGTTCGAATTTATTTCTTTGGATCATTTTAAAAATTGATCCAAATAGTATCGCGCAAAGGAGGGTCATCGCTAATGCATAGACTTTTAAGATTCTAAGATCTCGCTCTATCTTGTTTTGACTTTTCATGGTCTTGATTTAGCAGGGGATGAGTTTCAAGTCAGTACAGATCTATTGCCTGTGATTAATGATGGCTAGATACAGCGTTTGAGCCGTGACTCAAGGCAAAAAGCTCGAAATTCGTTGCCCTTGACTCGCTAAATTCTTGATTGTGCGATTCATCGTATCGCGGAGGAACTAAGTTTAAACTACGGTTTCATCCTCATTTAAAATCTATCATTTTTATGACCAGGTCGCCCGCGGTCTAATGGGCCTTAGCTTAAAGAGTTAGGCGATAGGTTGAGGAAAAAATTTCGAAACCATTCTTCTGATTAATTTCATTCATCCTAACATTTTTTGATTGAACACTCGTATGGAGAAATTTGAACCCAGAATCTTTTGCCCAATTTAGCCCTTTCTCTTTAAGTTTTTTTCCTAGGCCAAGATTACGAAAACGTGGATCTACCCATAGGGTGGAGATGTAGGCGATAGAGTTTCCAGTGTCTCGAATGATGTGAAACCCGCAGATTTCAGATTCGCAATATAAAACTTGAAAGAAATCTTTATCAGTAAGCTTTTTGTAGTATTTAATGCGTCTATCATTTTTGTCTTTGTTGGGCTTCCAATGTGGATCAAATTCCTTGGGAATATTGTTGTCGATTTGAGCGATTTTTTTGAGTTCTTCCGAAGGCAAACTCTTTCCGTCAATCCATCGAATTTTTGAATTAAGATTTATCACTTTCCTCTTCATTTCTCTTTTGGTTCGCCAATTTTTCCTAAATCCCTTCAAACAGTTAAGGCTTGATGCATTTTGTGCGATCGGAGATTTAAATTAAAGCTCTTTTCGAAAGTTATAACGTGCAACCTTATATCCCATTCTCTCATTTAGAGAGATCATAGCCTTGTTGGATACTTTTACATTCGAATCCATAAGCAGGCAACCTTTCGAACGTGCCCAGGTTTCACCCAGCTCTTTAAGTTTGTGAGCAACACCTTTTTCTCGAAAGCTTGGATCTACCCATAGCCCATGAACATGGCAGGCACTTTTCCCTTCGATTATATATCTATCTAAAAAATGAGAACCGATCAGCTTGTTATGTAGAAATGCTCCTAGGCAGTGGTATTTTTCCTTAGGATCCTGGAGTTCAATGATGTATTTTTTCGCAATCTGCTCTCTTTCTTCGTCCGATCGAGGAATGAAGTTCTCAGGATCGGCGTCTCGCCAAGAGTACTCATGAGTAATAAAAAAGTACTTCACTTCGTCAAAGTCTGAAATATCAATGGGTCTATATTCGATTTCCATCAATTTGCCCAATTTCTCGTTTAATAATCATTCAGAGTTTTCTCTCTCTAACAGTCATGGGCGGCTTTTCAGTCTGCTCAGGTCTGCTCTAACTTCTAACATAAAGCTCTTGAGCGACCCCGTAAAGTTCAAGTTCGCGATCAAATTTGAAGTTGAGTCTTTTCAAGAGACGCTTTGAAGCCACATTTTCGGAGTGAGTAATTCCTACGGCGTCATATCCGATGGTCTTGCGTCCGTATTGCAATAAACCTTCGCATAACTCTGTGCCAAGTCCTTGTCGCCAGTATTTTTTTGAGAGACTAAGTCCGAATTCGACCTTATCAACAGCATTGCAAACAGAAAGATGACAGTTCCCAATGACCTTTTTGTCACTCAGGCTCACAATGGCCCAGGTTCCTATCTCACCTGCGCTATCAGAAGATTGAATAAACCACT
Organism: Bdellovibrionaceae bacterium UBA6776; assembly: GCA_002453155.1. Taxonomy (GTDB): domain Bacteria; phylum Bdellovibrionota; class Bdellovibrionia; order Bdellovibrionales; family UBA1609; genus UBA6776. Next base: position 29,108 of record DKGG01000056.1, on the reverse strand, counting down.
GAACCATTTTTTGAGCGGAAGTTATGGAAAAATCGAAATTTCCGTCGCCAATATATTTCATGACTTCAGGATCAGAGAGAAATTCTTCGCAATCGGAACCATCTTCCAATTTGAAAGGTCTTACAGAAAGTCTTTTTGTTCTGAAAAGATCCATGAGCAAGAAATAATAGGTGTGTTCCCTGAAAGTTGCAATAGATTCTGCACAATAACAGGCCTTTATCGTTTCTCCCTTTTTATAAAAGGTTAGCTATTTTAGGCGGGGGATATAACGAGACTGGACATAGGACATACCGCTGACTCAGTTTAAGGTTTGTCTGTAATGGGCTTTTTAAAACAACATTTTTTGATGGAAAGATTCATAGGATTTGGTTAGCGATTGTGAACCTAGGGGGAACCGTCTGAATGAGAGGGTTCCTTTTTTGAAGCTCATTGATCAAGCATTTTTGTTAATGCAACAAGATAGAGTCCAAAATCATATCTGAAAGTTGGTGGGCCCATAGGGCTGTAAAAAGAGAGTTTGTCCGAAGGTAAGCTAACGAAAAGAAGATAGCGGCTAGGCCAACATCAATTTGAAGCAATAATGGATACTGGGTGTGGACGGCCGCAAAGAGAATTGCCGACATAATTATTCCCGCCCCAGTGTTTTTAAAAACATATGCTGAGACCGAGAATAGAAATACTCGGTAAGTCATTTCTTCATATGTATTCGAGATAATATTTCCGAGAATACTTTGCCAGTTAATTGAAAATCCAAGATGAAAACCGAGATATAGTGCAAGCGGTATCGTTATTGCGGAAATCCCCAAAGCCCAAAGGGATCCCTCTTTAAAGATTTTATTTAAATTTAGGTTAAACTGAGGAGGCGGTAGGATTTTTAAGTAGCAAAGTAGGCAAAGAAGAAAAAAACATACAAGGTCGACGGGAAGGCTTTGCGAAAAAAGATGGCCTATGAAAGCACTACCTCCGAAAATGGACCGAAGACTTTGTATAAAAGCTCCACTTGAAGGGCGAACAAATTTTTCGGTGAGCCACCATGTCGCTAGAGATAAAGAGAAGACCAAAACCCTTTTTGCCAAAGGATCAGTGTTGCCTTCAAAATATATCCGCATCGGAACTGACAGGATCATTGAGCATAAGTAGCAAGTGGGAGGATTTTACTCAACAAATGAGTTGGACCCCTTCTTAACTCGAAGCGAAAAGTTCTAAAATCGTGCACTTTGGCAGACCATTTTTCACTACAGGTAAGTTCATTCAGGAGACTTCATTTGCGCTTCATGCCGGGCCATAGATAGGCAAACATTTTCTTTCAGGCGTATTGATCGTCGCGATTGAATTTTTCGCGACCTTAAGAAGCGTTTTGAAAAATCTGAATTTGGTCTTCTTTGCCCTTAAGTGCCCGCAGGCCCTTGACGGTAAATTCCTTTCGCAAATCGTCATTTAGATTTTCGAACACGGCTTTGGAGATTAAGATCGATGCAGATTCGGACTTCGTTTGGGACTCAAGGCGGGCTGCGGTGTTTACTGTGTCTCCAATCACTGTGTATTCCATGCGTTCATGGGATCCAATGTTCCCGGAAATGACTTCTCCGTAATCGATTCCAATGCCATTATCCACTTGAGGCAAGTTGTGGGATGCCAAGTGATCATTGATATTTTTCATTTCCTTACGAACTTCCAAGGCTGTGGTCACAGCTGCCAACGAAGGATTGGGATGTTCCTTGGTTTCGGTAAAGACGGCCATGACGGCATCGCCAATAAATTTATCCAGAACCCCGCCGTTTTTGTGAATGCTTGCAACAAAGTGATCAAAATAGATATTTAACATTTGAACCACTTCTTTTGCGGAATGCTTTTCAGAAATCGTTGTGAAGTTTCTAAGATCTGCAAAAAGAACTGCTGCTTTTACGGAACGTCCTTCAAGAAGTTGGTCTTCATGTTGGCTGAGGATTTCTTTGGCCAAGTTTGGACTCACATACTTTCCAAAAATATTTTTAATTCGCTCTCGGTCTCTAAGGCCACTGATCATCAGATTGGTGTGGCTTGAAATCTGTCCAAACTCATCGCTAGAGGCAATAGGAATTTCCTTTGAATAGTCGCCTTTTTCAACCCTTTCCAGAGTCTGGTGAATGTAGCCATAGACCAACGAAACATTTTTTGAATAAGCCAAAGCGATAGAGAGTGATCCTGCCAATAGGACTCCCAAGACAAAGATTGATTCTACCAAGATCGAAGTAAAAAGATCAGAGTGATGGGAGTTTCCGATCGTCTCGCCGACATGATCTCTAAGAATGGCCAAATCATGGTAAATCAGCATCAGCATGATCAGTGCAAATTGCCCCAGGCAAAAGGTTGAAAAGTAGGCAAACTTCTTTGTCATCGAAAAATACTGATCTGCCTGAAGAGTTGCATTTGGATTTTCTGCGGCCCTTCGAATGCACTGACCTTCATACATAAGGGACAGCAAGGTGGAGATCAAAGTTCCAATTGCAAACGATCCGACCAAAATTCGAATTCCACTTTCTAAAGGGATGTCGTGTACAAAAAGATTGAATTTGGCAACCAGCAAGCCCAGTCCAAGCCAGGCGATGATGTCTACTTTGAGCCGTTGGTGGGCGGAAAGATTGGGGCGTTTTCTCAAGTAAGTGTAGCGTCCAAGTAAACTGACGGTGGCAGCACCATAGATGGTCGCCATAAGGACCCAATTTGTATTGGAGTGCAGAGTTTCCAAATGGGGGCACACTTCAATTCCATAGATCAAAAGCAAAGTGGAGCCCACAAAGTATAAAAACACCGGCATTTTATCCATACTGGTTCTATCGGAAGATCAGAGGGTGACGGTGAGGGTATTTTAAGGTCGAGCACCGGACAAGGTCTCGGACATGCGTCCATATTTAGAGACTGTACGCCGGCCGCATCCAGTGAAAACAAGGCCTTAGGTCGGTTTTTTGGTGGTTTATCTCCTGCAAATTGAGGCGGGCAAGTCAGTTTCTGACGAAATTTATGAAAAGGAGAGGTTATGTCTATTGAAGAAATCATCGAGGCCGTTACAGCCGAGGAAATCCAAGAATCTCAGGAGGCAGTTGAAAATCATTTCAACGCCGAATCTGTGATCAGTAACAACCAAATGATTATGATTGCTTTCGATTAACGTCTGCCGATCTGCGACGCCGGGATCCGGCGTCGCAATAGATTCCACCCAGGAGAGAATATGTATGGTCTCAATGGCTACGCAAACAACATTCAAAACCTTTATAAACTGATTTCACCGTTTTTAGATAAAAATTCAATTCGTACGAGCAATGATTTAAAAGAGCCCTATATTCAGTTCTTGAACAAGTATCAGTCAAAAATTCACCTAGATTCATCGTTTGATCTCATTGTACGTGAACCAAATAGAGCTCTTGAATTGGCCGGCGCATTTTCGGCTAGCCAGATCAATGATCTCTCTCAGGAATCTATGGTTGGTAAGTTTTATGAGGGTGCAGATCGAAAGGTCTGTGAAGGACTTGTTCAGAATGCTTTGAATCATCTGTCGGAGTTAAATCCGGAGGCCCGTGATCTCCTAAATCTCGTAGTTCACTCTATTTTGATTTGTGGATCAAATCTAAACAGTTCTGGATTGAGGGCGTATGGAGGAACTTCGAGTAAATGCATAGGCCTAATGTGGCTGAGCTTGCGAAAAAATCTGTCTATCCAAGACGTCATTGAACTCCTTATTCATGAAATGACACACACCCTCATTTTCCTTGATGAATTTTCCCATCCTCAGTTCAATTACTCGGCTCTCTTTCGAAAAGAAAATTGGGCTCAGTCCTCTATCCTTATGCGCCCTCGCCCAATGGATAAGGTTGTGCATTCAATAATTGTCGCTTTTGAGGTCCTTTATGCTAGAGAAAATTATCTAAAAAATGCCGATCGTCTTCAGGTTCATCCACCCAGCGAGAAAATTAAAGAGAACATTCGATTGTCGATAGAAAGTGTAAAATCTCATCCAAATCTTGAAAAGATCTGTAAACCACGAGCCCTAGAGCTCATTTCAAAAGTCGAGTCTCGGCTAAATCATATTTAAGGAGATTTTATGAACTTATTATATAATGATCTTGTAGCGGCATGTTCACGCATTGAAGAAAAATGGCTCAAATTTGACAATGCTTGTGAATATTTTCCTAGTATTGTTTGGGAAGAGACTGAAAGGCTTGACCTGACTGAATTCGGGAAAGTGTCCAATCAGCTCAAGCTTCTGGACCATCATTCGGTTCGACTCAACCAACAGCTTTCGACTTTTTCCGACATGTATTTTCAAATCTACAATAATGGCCGATTTATGGTCGAAATATTAAATTGGCATGGAGGTCATGTAAATGTTCATGACCATGATTTTTCGGCTGTACAATTTCAGCTCAAGGGAGACTCCTTAAATGTGATTTACGACTTTACGGAGTCTGGACCTCATGATGGGGCTCTTCAGTTTGGAGACCTAAAAGTTCGGAATGCCGAAATTTGGAAGGAAGGTTCGCGATCCGTCGTCAGATCCGGTGCTATTGATCCTCACGGAGTGTTTCATCTCGGGCGGCCCACCACAAGTCTTCTGATACGAACACTTCCAACCCCAAGATTGGGTGCGCAAAGCAATTACTTTCCTACTTTGAAGGCTCATTACAATGTAAGTACAACAGTTCAACGGAAACGTCTCACTGGCTTAAATCTACTTTGGACGGAAAATCGAGCCGAATTCCACAGACTTTTTGAAAAATTTCTTGGTGAGCAAAGTTTGGCAGAAAATTTCTTTATGATGGTGAAATTTGGATCTCGAATCTTTCAAAGTTCAGACGTAGGCATCGCTTCTAAATTTGCGGCAAGAGGTGCTAAAGAGTCTTTGTTGGTTCAGAGCGTTGCATACAACAATGGAATTGATTTCTTTAAAAATAAGACCAATGAGTTTTCTGAAGGATCTCAGGATTTGCGACTCGCGCTTTTCGCTATTTCGGCGGCCACGTCACGTGAGAATTTTAATAAGATCAAGGAAGACCTAGCGGAAAGATCTTTAAGTATTAATGAATCATTTCAACTTGAAAAATTTAAGTTAACTTTAAGTTCTCGAGACCGGAAGTTGGCAAATCAGTATCTCAGACTTTTCGGAATGGAGCAGAAGGAGTCTTGTCATGCTATCGTTTAATATTTACAAAACTCTATGGAATAAAGCGGGTCTTTGGACGTCTTTTTGGGCAACACTCCAGCAAGTGACCGTCGCTTCAAGCACATACTTTATCATTCAATCCATTCGATACGCGACCGAAGGAAAAACCCAGGAAGCGCTTTTGTGGGCCTTTTGGTTTGTTGTCAGTTTGATTGTTGTCTTTGCTCCTAACACCCTATCTGTTATTTGGCTCCAACGGTGGAGGTATGATTCTTTAGCAAGTTATATGCAGGAGTTTGTCACTCGTAATGGAGGATATTCGACATGGTCACACGGCAGGGACAAGGAGAAATACGAGTCTTGGTTGACGACTGAAAATGTAGTCATTTACGAAAACGCAACTCGCGTTGTTTATGACCTCTATCAAATATTTTTGTCTACCGTTCTTAATATTTTGGTCATTGCCGTCGCAATTGATCCACGCATTTCAGCTTGGTATTTGGCGGCAGGAGCTCTGCTTGCTGGAGCAAATCGAGCATTTCGAGGGAAAATTGCGCTTTCTGCTCAAAGAATGCAAAACGGAAGGAGAAATCTTTCAGATTCTCTCCTTTCCAGTTGGGAGAATATTTTTGTGGGTAATAAATATTGCTTACAGAACTGGGAGGCTAAGTTTTTAGGTTCTCTCCAGAATGCGAAGGAGGCTGCCGCTGGATATGATCAGACTCGCACCTTGGTGAGCAGCTGTGCGGTTGGAATGGCTTTAACTGTTATTGCGGCTGGGAATGGAATTTTTTTGAAAGAACAACTGGATAATCCGACAGCATTTGCGGCTCTTTTGGTTTCGCTTCCTCGTCAACTGCAAGTGATTCAGAATATCTTTGCTTTTTTTGGCCTTACGTTAAGTTGGGAAGGTTTACGTGCCCAACTAAAGGAACTAGAAGAAATTCTTGGGATAAGTCAAACGTCAAGGGACCTAGAGGAATTTGTTAAATTAGATGAAATTTCAGTCACAAATGGGGGCGGCAAAATTTCTGTTTCGAAGGTAAGTCAATTGAAGGGTTTCCTTGATCAAAAAGACAACGGACGTTTTACTCTCAGGGGAAAGAACGGAGCGGGGAAGTCTACATTGCTATCTATTCTTGCTGAACATACGGGAGAATCTTCGTTTTTCTTGCCCAGTCATTTCTCGGATCTCTCTTTTAAGTCCGATGAGCTTATTTCGCAGTCCGATGGGAATCGACTGCTTCATGCTTTTGAAGAAATTAAAAATTTAAGTGAAGTGAAGTTTGTATTCCTCGATGAGTGGGATGCCAATTTAGATATAAGTAATATAGATAAGATAAATTCAGCAATTGAAGTGCTTTCTCAAAGGAAGGTTGTTCTTGAATCCCGTCATCGAGCTTGATCTCTTGAGCAATCCAGAGATTCTTCAGATAGAATCCGTTGAGTCCGATTTTGACAAAGAAGATTGCGTCAGTCTTGTTCATCGCGGCACATTTAGAATTGGAGGAGAATCGTTTCGCTTGATCTCTCGAAATGGTGATTCAGAATGGAGCGGAATGCGATTAGAAAAAGATAGAATTTCGGCGAATTTTCAAGGAAGTCCGCTGTGGCCGCAAAAGGCGCTTGAGGATTTTCCAAATTTGATTGCCTTTTTTAATCTTAAAAGTTGCTCTTCTGATAGAAGTTGCATTTTGCCAATGGATTCTGTGATCAATCATCGACTGAGGGCTTTAGATATACAAGGATTCAGTTTTAAGAGGCGAGATTCTGAAATCTCATGTGAAGAATACGTTGATTCTTTTCTAGCTCAGGGTGTTCTTCCGATGGCTCCGCTTGTTGATAGAAATAGTATTCATGATTGGTCATATCACTTCGTTACCTTTTTGATTCCAGAGTATTTGGAGAGCGTTCAAGCCAATTTGAAATGGATTAGGGATCGAATTTCACTTTATTCTGGATTGACAAATTATTCCTGGAATTATTATGGGCACACGCTGGACGATCAAGGGAAGATGATAAGTTTTGGGATCCAGGAGGAAATGACGTATCGAGATGCAATTTACAGACAAATGGCTGTATCTTTAGATGTTGCCACCGCAAAAATCGTCCAACTGTTGCTCCTTGAAAGAACCGGGCATATCAAGAATTGTCGAACAGAATTGCTCTCCGTTGCGATTTTTATGTCTGGGGTTCATAGCGACGCCATCCGAAAGATTCTTTGGATGGAGAAAGATTTTCCATTTGATCTCCCAGATCCTTTTGATTTTGAGAAAGTAAATCCTATGGAATTCATTTACTCAAAATTAGCCAAGACTGACCTGAAGGCTAAGAAGTTCATCGATGAAAGCCCACGATTTGATTATCAGCCTATATTCAAGGAAATCCTCGCTAAATTGGACCATGATCACCTTGAGGGGAAGAAACTGTCATTGTAGATCTCTCAAAACTCGATGGGACTTGTCCAATCTCCATGAGCAAGACCTTCTTGTGAGTTGATTCCACATTCAGGTATTCCATTTGAGTAGATTGGTGTCCAAGTGAATTGGTTGGTTTCAATGACCTTGTAGAGGACGGGATCTTCTGTGCAACCATTGCTAATAGAAATCTCTGCTCGAATGTGTGCAGGGTTTTCGAGGGGATTGAGGTTTTCATCCAGGTAGGGGCTTGCTTCCCATTTCTCGAGGTACACGGAAATGATTTCTTCGCCCGAGGTTTGAGTCAGATAAATGGGCGATTCAAAGTAGTTTACAATGATGCCGCAGCTATCAAACAAAACTTGATCATCATTTATAGAGATGTAAATTCGAGAAAATGAACTTGGCAAATGAACTGAGGGAAGGAGGATTCGCATAGGATAGCTTGGTGCTGGGGACGCGCATGCCTCCTTCTTCCATTCTTGATCGTCTTTTGCGTACCGACAGCTCGAAATTTGAAATGAAATGCATGAGAGTAAAATCAAAAGAACCAATTTTTTCATGGATACCTCCAAGTCTTAATTCTATCGGTGGTTCGCCCGGGCCATAAAGTTTTTGAGGAAAGTTCCGTATTCCCGCAGAATACATTTTTGAGTGCAATTGAGCGGTCTGGATGTAGGTCGAGGAAATTCCTGTCAGAATACAGATAGAATACACTTTCCGAAGATTTCCATAGAGCAATCCCCTTTGTTTTCCGTAGACTGAGTCAAATGCAGCATCTCGAAAAAAATGAGAAACCTTCAATTTATGAATACACCAATTTTCGTGTTTATCTCAAAGCACTGTATGATCATTTCAAGTCAGAAACTTCTCATTTCTCCTATAGATACTTTTCACAAAGAGCCGGATTTTCTTCGCCTAATTTTTTGAAACTCGTTATCGAGGGAAAAAGAAACCTTTCGCCGGCAAGCACCGAGAAATTCATCTTTGCTTTGAAGATGACAAAGAGTGAAGGGGAGTTCTTTAAAGGGTTGGTTCAGTTTGGTCAAAGTAAAAGCCCAGCGGAAAGATCAAGGGCAGCTTCGCTCTTGCTCAAGTCTAAGGCTTTTAAAAGTGTCTATCCATTAAAAGATGCCGAGTTAAAGTATTATGCAAAATGGTATTACATCCCAATTCGCGAATTGGTAGGTACGAATATCTTTAAAGAAGACTTGAATTGGATTGGAAAACGTTTTCGTCCAGAGTTGAAAAAGTCAGAAGTGAAAGAAGCCCTTGAAGATCTTTTGCTTTTGGGACTGCTTTATAGAGATGAATCTGGAAATTTGAAGCAGTCTTACCAGAATATCTCCACTCAAAGTGAAGTCGCATCCAGCCTGGTGTCTCAATATCATAAAGAAATGATTCGTAAAGCCAGTGACTCCATTGATGAAATTCATCGCTCTCAAAGAGAAATCTCTGGAACTTGTATTTCTTGCTCCCCGTTGGTGGTTGATAAAATCAAAGAAATGGTCCGTGAGTTTCGAAAGGAAGTCATGGCTGTGGCGGCTCAGGATCAAGGCGCCAATCGAGTGTATCAGTTAAATTTTCAACTTTTCCCGTTAGTCTTCAATGAGGAGTCTGAGAAATGATCAATAGGTTTCGTTATGTCATCTTTGCGCTTATTTGGATTTCAATTTCGGGATGCGGGACAGATACCGGAAATCCAATGTCGCAGGATAGTTTGGGGCAGATCATTCAAAATCTTTCTTCGGTAAAAATAATGAATAAAGCCTGCGAGAAATTGTCCTTTTGTCATCAAGGATACTCTTTTCAAGAGTGCGAAGAGACGTTCTTAAAGCTTGAAAATGTTCATCCAAAACTTGGGCTTCCCGTGGAGCAATATGCGCAATACGAGAATGTCATTCAAGCAGAGCAGGTTGGCTCTATCATTCCCATTGGAGAAGCAAGTCAACGGTGCATGGATGAGGTTGAGGCACTTGGCTGTGGCGATTCGCGAGTGGTGAATGGAGTTCGTGATCCTTCGGAGTTGATTGGCCCATCTTGTATGGGAGTCTTCGAAAACTGACTTGCGCCCAAAGAATCTGCCATTGCGCATTAGAAGATCGATATCTACGATGATCTTGTTGCAGATCGATTTCAGAGTTCTTACCATAAAAGCCTCATGACTTACTAGATGTGATTTCTCTTTTTATTTCTGTCCTCAGCGCCAACAAAAATCGTGGCAAGTATTTATATATCTTTAATTCTTAAAAATGGAGTAAGTTATGAACTCAAAATTTCATGAAAGTTTTTATTCGTACGCAAAATATTATGACATCGCATTTGGCTTTAAGGATGTCCCAAGAGAGTACCTCTTTTTAAAAGAAATTTTCTTGAAACACTCTGGACGAGCGCTTCAATCATTCATCGAATTTGGAGCGGGTCCCGCTTCGCATTGCTTAGAAATGGCAAAAGCTATGCGGAATGTTCTGGCGATTGATTTGTCTGAGGAAATGGTGGATTACGCACTTAAAAAAGCCTTGGAAAGTGATCTGTCAATTCAGGTGGAGTGCGCGAATATGGTTTCATATCAAACCAATGAGAGGTTTGATATGGCAACATTGTTGATGGATTCCTCGGCGTATCTATTGACTAATGATCAGATGATTCAGCATTTAAGGTCCGTCGCGAACACTCTAAACGCTGATGGACTTTATATTCTAGAAATGAGTCATCCGAAATCAGTCTTTGATCTTTCGAGGACAACACTAAGTGAATGGGAGATGGAAAGGGACTCTGTAAAAGTCAAAGTCCAGTGGGGTGGTGAGGGAGACTCATTTGACCCCATTGCGCAGCTGACGGAAGTTTCGGTTCGCCTGGAGTACGAGGACCAGGGAAAATCTGGCGTGATCGAGGATAAATCCCTTCAGCGTTGTTTTTCAGCAACTGAATTTGATGCTCTTGTTAAGGCCTCGGGCGTGTTTCAAATTGTTGAATATTTTGGGGGTATGGACAGCAATCTTCCATTTAACAACGATAAACAATCGTGGAGAATGGTACCAGTTCTAAAGAAGCTCTAGGCTGATCGGCGTACGATTTTGCAACAAGGGCCTGCTGAAAACAGCAGACCCTTGCAGTTGCACTAATGAACCTGGTCGATAAAATCTTCGCAAGAGGTCCAGCCTTCAATGGACATTCCGTCTTCAGCGATCAATGGCACAAGGTTTCGCTTTTCGGCCATTCTGTAAAGTTCTTGGGGAAGAAGTCCCATGGCGGCAGCTTGGTCCCGCATGTCCACGCAGGCCCTGAGATTTGGTCGTGGGCGCGGCCACTGAACTTGAGGCCATAACATTGGAGGCACTTCGCAAATCTCTCCTTCCGTCAAACACAGCAATGCCGCGGATTTGATTTTACGGCGGTAGTTGGAGTACTCTAGCAACTTGTCCTCAAGGTCCATGCGCACTTGTGGAGTCAGGTCGTAAGCGGTGCTGTCGGATCCGTACAGAATTTTTTGAAGGCGCCCAATGATCGAAGAAAAGTCTTCGTAAGTGCTAAATAACTCCCCAATGGTCAATTGGTCAAAAGTCGCTGTAGTAATACTCACATCAGATCGAAAGGCTTGTATGTCTGTAGTGGTGTATTGAGTGGGAACTGCATTGGAAACTCGAAATTTTTCCACATACTGACTCAAAATCGTCGGAATCTTATCCAAGTTGATTTGTTCATCGTTACTTCCGCCAATGATCTGGTTCAAGTCCACAATTCCAGTTCCGCCAAGGGCGCGCACCGAAACTGAAATGTCGCTGGCTTGAAGGGCGGTTCGAAGAACACTTTTGTAGTTCATATCCATGCTTGCGCTCCAAAAACTGCCGCCGGCACTTGCGCTGAGTTTGGCCTCAATCTCGCGACGCTGGCTTTGATTGACATTCTTAATGGTGAAAAGAGCATAGGCCATAACGCCTTTTCTCATCTCGGTCACAATTTCAGTTCCACAGGTTTTGACGAGTTTGGTTTGTTCTAAATTTTTATACTCGGATTTGAGCCGAGGGTTTTTCAAAACAAATCTACCGTAATCATTTTTAAATAATACCATAAAGGTCAAAGAGTCTGAGTGGAAGGCGCGCTCATCTAACAAACTGTAGCTGGCACTTCCTCCCATAAAGGAGTAGCTTCCTGATACGCTGGTTGAAAAGTTCAAAAAGCTGTAAAAATCTGTTCGGCTTTTGATTTGCTTGATGTCCACACTAGAGCTGTAGGTGGCATTGGGATTGTTGTCATTGTCTGGCGACACCTGAGCGTCAAATTCCACACAGTTCAAATATCCTGAAGTGGGTTTGTAGGGATTAAATCCCCCGCCCATGTAAAGACGGCTGTCCGGACTGTAGTCGTAAATGGCGGCTTGGGAGACAGATCCCAAGAGTGCAATTGTAAATACCAATAATGATTTCATTATGGCCTCCTTTTAGTTTTGGTTCAGTTGGTGGTTTTTTAAGGGATCAAATGCGAGTTTGTGAAATTTTCGGAGAAGTGCTTCGTTGCTCAATCGGCGACCCGATTTCTTTTCAAGACGTTCTCGTTCGTTGATCACAAATGCGGTAGCGATGGGTGTGGCCCAGGAATTGGCCATGGTTTCCACGGGATACATCTTGTACCCACTGATAGAGTAAAAAAGGCTGTCCTGATTCCACCAATAGTCTTTAGGGTTACTTGGAATCTCAACGCCACCGCCAGGAGCGGGTGTTGCTCTCATGGCTTTGATTTGATCGATTCCCGAATTGATCACCATGTTGGCACAATCAAAAAGATTTTTTTGATATCCTGGTAAAAGCGAACGTTGAATGGACTCTCCGTCTGCAGAGATCGAACTTCCCAGAATGTTGTAGTGAGAAACTACGATGGATTTGCTGCTGACCGGGCAAAACATTTCGTAACCTCTTTCTCCTGGTGTTACGGAGCGATCCATCTCGTTGGGAGCGGCCTGGATCATCAAGGCCGTTGATTCTTCTTGGAGGCGATGAACAAAATTGGACCTTATTTCTAGATACTCCAAAATGTCCTGATCTGTAATCAGCCATGTACCCTTGCAGGCGGTGTCGATTTGCTTTTTGGTTCGAGTGAAATCGCTCACATAAGAGAGGTTGATGTAGTCGATTTGCTTTTTCTCGATGAGATCAAGAATCTGGTAAAAGGCGCGGTCGTACTGTCTTCGAAGTTTGAATTTAGTGCTGTAGTCATTGATTTTGCAAAATTCTTGCGCCGTGGGTTCAGGAAACTCCATAGTTAAAAACTGAGAGTCTGGAGAATATTCTGCCAGCCATTCGTAGGATCTGGAGGCATGAGAAACATATGGGCCCTTGGGGTCAAATGTTTTTACTTTTGAAGACAACTCCTTAAGCTCATCAGCGACACTTTTAAATTCATAGGTTCGAACGGGAGTTGACTGTGATTGTAGAAGTTCATTAACCTTCATTAGGGAAATTGGGGCATCAAACCAGAATGTTCTTTTCTCAAATTTTTGTGCCAAATCATTCCAGTGGTAAACCCCAAGATTCTTGTCCGAGTGACGAAGTAATGCAGCCTTTGGAACATCTTTAGAATCCAGGATTAAAACTCTCTTTCCCGCACTGGAGATCTTTGAATCCACACTGTTAAACTTAAAGCGTTTTAGATCGCTAGGTTCTTCTTTGAGAATTTTTTGAATCTGCGCGACAAGTTCTTTATTTTCTTTTTTCTCGATGACGGGATCTTTTTGCAATTCAGGTTCCGGCCCCTCTGTTCCGCCTGCGCAACCAACGGTCGAGAACAGAGAAAGTGTAAGAATCGCAGTGAGATGTGTGAATTTCATTTTCTTATCCTTTGAGATAGTTTTTTAAACGTTCAAATTTGGGGTGGAGTGTATCTGCCTTGAATTCGGGAAATCGATAAAAAATTGCCAAGGTGTAAAACTTCTTAAAGCGAGGTTGATAGGGCAACTTTTCAAAAACCAATTCGGGTCGGGTCAGTAGTTCGTCTTTTGTATAGCTTTTGAGATAGATCGCAATCAAATCGGTAAGATCTAATGTCATTCCTTTGTGGTCTCCTTGGCTTGAAATTTTGCTTGAAAGTTCAAGAATCAGATTTTGAACCTCATCGTGAGTGATGGAGGGCGGAAGATTTTCCAAAACGTTGAGAGCTTGAACACGCAAAACAGCTTGTTTCTTTGGATAAAGTGTAAGGAATTGTTTACTTGTTTTAAGAATTTGAAAAAGCTCGTTTAAAAATTGACGATCTTTCAATGCAAGGTTTTTGACCTTATCAAGTTCAACGTGTCTTCGATAGGTCATGGAATTTTTTGAAAGCAGAACCAATCTCTGAATCGTTTTTTTGCTGACATTAAGAGTTTCTTTGGAGTCCGTCTCTTGGTTCTGTATCACTTGATCTACAGCATCAGTGGATTCGATTTGAGTTTCCGGTTGAGTTTTTGTATCAGAATATTTTTTTTGGGAAAAAGCAGGCTTGCTCTCGGGCCCGAGGGCTCTCATTAAGAGGAGAGCCGCTGCGGGGATTGTAAAAAGAAGAATAAGTCTTTTCATGACTAGTTTCTCATTGCTTCTCTTGAAGACTCATCTTCAAGAAGGCTTTGCCAGTAAAGATCACCAACGGCGATGTCTGAGGAAAAGATCACATGCTCTTTGTTGTCATTGAAAGAATCCACAACAAAGTTGAAAACATGACCGTCAAACATTTGAGTATTTACGTTGCTGACTTTGAGAGCTTCTCCAAATCGGCCGACCAAATGGTCTCCGGCGTTGATGGTCTTTGCTTGAACCATTTGTCCATTGCTCAGCAAAATGGGATGGCCTTCTGTTACAGCCAGCTTCCGATTGTCTTCGGTTTGAATCACGATCATTGGTTTTGTTTCAGGCCCCTCTGCAGAAAAGACGATGGGGGAGGAGGTGACTTCCACGTGGCTCAAGGTTGAGGAGGGAGTCATGTGGACCAAGTCAAATTTCAATCGATTTTTGGCGACGTCTTCAGCCCGAGTGAGCTCTTCGGACATGGTCTCTTTGTTGATGGTTGCGATGGGGCTGTCGGGGTGGAAGCATCCACAGGGGCACCATCCGGCCAATTGATTGTCAAAATCGCAAGTGGGGGTGGCTCCGTAGCGAACCAGATCATTGTATTCTTCTTGAGTGATGCAGTTGGTGGCCAAGGCGCGGTCTCTGTATTGGGTGCACTTGTCTGCAGGAAGACCGCGACTCACACAGCGAATGGCAGGATCCACGGGGGCGGTGATTCGACTGGCGGCAAAGGCGTTTGGTATGGTGAACAGGGTGAAGGCAATGGTTAGAAGTTTCCTTTTCATTTGATCTCCTTTTTTTGGGATTCGAAGTTGTCACCTGGTAAGGCAAGGCTCAAGCCAGTTTCAAGTGTCCGTAAAATGGATTTGGCGTCCGAATCTCGGAGAATTTCTCAAAAGCTGGACTGTGGCTTTGGACAGACAGCACCTGTCTTTTTGGGGTTGTAGCCGAATCTGTACAGGTCTCCATTGAGACCTGAAATCTGTTTTTGGGAACGAATTCTTACCGGATTGGCTTGAAAAAGTTAAAAATCGATGTGGAACAGTTTTGATTTTAATTGTGCTTGATAAGGCGCAGAGTGCTTTTCGTTCAGAAGCTTAGCCCCTTTCGAAGCACTGATAATGCCACCGACATAGACGACAGATGAAGCCAAGCCACTGGCCAAAGCGGTATGGTGCAGCCCCTTGCTTTCGAGTTCGATCGTTGTCGATATAAAGACGAAGTTGAGGAAAAAGCTAATGAGTCCGGATTGATACATTCCATTGTAAGCTTGCCCCAACCCTGGAAGGATCGCGCTAAGGCTGCCTGCAACCCAAGGATTTTGCGCCGAGGAATTGGCGTTCAAGGTTGGCCTTGAGGTGGGAAAAGATTCTGGAGTTTCCGCCGACGCAAGTTGTTTGGATGTTGGCATCTGGATCTTTGCCTTTTAAGGAGGACCAGCCTTTTCCTGAGGATATTCTCGTTCGAATTCAGGCCGGCGGAATTGAGGCTCATGCCGCCGAAATTTGCAGAGCCTTTGAGGCCTCCTCACAGTCACGGGTTGATCAGTATCGTAAGATCAAAAAATCGCAGAGAAGCAGGGCAAAGGTTAAGTTCAGCCCCGCATTTGAAAGGCGGCCCTGTTTTCAGAACCTAAGCCTTCTTCATGTGAGCTTCTAGCCAGATTGATATTTCATCAATGGATGCCTTTTTCTGAATGACTTCTTCAATCAGAAAGCTTTCTCCGTTGTCTGGATCTACCTTCAGTCGATATCCATTCATTCTTAAAAAAATTGCGGTGACGGCAAAGGCCACGCGTTTGTTGCCATCGACGAATGCGTGATTCTGGCAAAGGCTTTGAAGGAGGGCAGCACCCTCAAGAGAAAGGCTTGAGTAGTATCCTGTTTGTGGCCTCATGAGTGCGCTTTCTAAGAGGCCAAGATCTCTGACTCCATAGGATCCCCCAAACCGTTCGATGAGGATTCGATAGAGTTCGAGAACTTCGCTGAGCGTTGGGTAGAGGGTGACTTTCATTTAGCGAGGCGAGTGAGGAGCTCTGAGTGATCTTCCAAGACCTCATCCATGGCAGAACGAAAAGCCGGGCGGATCTGTGCCTTAGAGATATATTCCTTTACGGCATCAGAGACCACGCTTGAGATGCTTCGGTCCGTCTTCTTTGCAAAGGCTCTAAGGTCCTTTAAGACATCCGGATCAATTTGAGTGGCAAATTTCTTGGCTTTCATGACTCTTTCATTTTTCATGAAATTTCATGAAATGTCAAGACAATTGCAATTTGAATTCAAGGCTCTATTTGCTCTGTTTGGGTTGTCTTGGTTTTGAAGACTTATACATCTCTACAGTTCCGTGATCATTGGGATAGGATTTTCCTGGGGTTACGAGGTCTCCAGCCTTGATTCCTTCTCTCTCATATAAGGAACCTTTCTCTACGGAAACAACTTTGAAAACATTCTTTGTTCCGTTCGGGCCCTTTGCTGGCACGAGGTGAATTTGCTGCATAAGTTTTCCAAGATTGGCCATTTCGGCAGTAGAAGCTTTAGAAATAATTTGATTCAAATCTTTAACTTGATTGGATGAATATGCCGGCAATGAAAAAGAAAATAAGCTGAGCGCAAAATAAAGGTTCTTCATATGAATTTCTCCTTGAATTGATCTTATTAAATCGTCTCAAGGAGAAATGTGACAATCAAAAAAATGCGAAATGCGGACTTAAGGCGTTCTTTAATATGCGGGTTACATCGAAGCTCTCACGCTGAATTTTTGAGAGCTTCGAAGAGGAAGAGGAAGAGGAA
>DKGG01000056.1:5486-11903 GCA_002453155.1 Bdellovibrionaceae bacterium UBA6776 | reverse complement strand
GAAGAGGAAGAGGAAGAGGAAGGTTATTCAGTTCGGCACTTCACGGTGGCATGTTCGATTTCTGAACCTTTTTGAAACTCAAGCTCTACCTCTTCAGGCATTTCAGAAAGAATTTTAAATCGGGTATTTGCAAGGTCTTTGATTGCTGGAATTGCGTCTTTAGGGTAGCTTAGGAGCTCGTTCCAGAGTTGTTCTTTGGAGTAGGGGTTTTCTCGGATTTTGTTAAGAATGATTTCATCTTTAAATTCGTTCCACAACTTTTCCCCATCCGAGCTCGGGCCCACCATCCCAAGAGCCATGATAAGCATCGTGTTTTTAAGCCCATCCGCATAGGCTTTTAGGATGAGATCTTTGCTGGCTTCCGTTTCCGGGCCCACAATGGCATTCAGATCCTTGGAGTTCATTCCCATCAAAGTGTAAACCCCGTCCTTATCGGAATCTTTTGCCAGATGAACAAAATCCCGATCTTCAAAGAAGAAATCTTTTGTGTCTTCCAAGATGTAAAATTTCAAACCTGATCCTGTGCAGAATTTGTATTTCGACCAGTTTTCAAAAGCAGCGGATGGTGCCGGAGAAAAGAGATCTTCCGCATAGGAACTGGCTTGAGCAAAAGATCCAGTGAAGAAAATAGAAACCAAAAGAATGATTCTCGACATATAGATAAGCCCTCCTAAAGTTTTTGGAAATTCAGGGATAGCTCTAGCCCCGGAGGAATCCTAGGAAATCCTCCGGCCATAAAATACTTACATGCCTAAAATGAATGGGGCTTAGCCTTACTCGAGTCTCAGTGAGCTCATATCAATCACGTAGCGGTGGGCGGGATTGCTGGTGGTCAGCTCCTTCCACGCTTGATTGATCTTTTCCATGGGGATCATCTCGCAAACGGGAAGAATATTGTGTTGGGCACAAAAATCCAAAACCTCTTGGGTCTCTTTAATCCCTCCGATCAGTGATCCGGCGATACGATGTCTGCCAAAGATCAATCCGGGAGTCATAATCTCCTCCATGGGGCCAACTTGACCGACCACCACCAAAGAGCCGTCCACATCCAAAAGGGGGAGGTAAGTGTTAAAGTCATGCTTTACGGGAACCGTGTCCAAAATAAAATCAAAACTGCTTGCGGCCTTTTTCATGGCTGCAGCATCGCTGGAAGATAAGATTCCATTTGCACCGAGCTCTTTGGCTTCTGTTTCTTTTTTCATTGAGCGGCTAATGACAGTCACCTCTGCTCCCATGGCCACAGCAAGTTTTACAGCCATGTGTCCAAGCCCTCCCAGGCCGATCACTCCCACGCGAGTTTCTTTGCCCACATTCCATCGCTTTAAAGGAACATAGGTGGTGATGCCGGCGCACAAAATCGGAGCGGCTTTGGATAGATCCAAGGAATCCGGAACGTTCACGACAAATTCTTTTCGAACCACAATGTTTTTAGAATATCCGCCTTGAGTGATTTCCCCGGTGATGCGATCAGGCGCTCCGTAGGTGGGAGTCATTCCATTTCGGCAGTACTGCTCTTCGCTCTTTGCACACTGGTCACAGTCTTGGCAGCTGTCCACCATGCAGCCCACGGCCACATTTTGCCCCACTTTGAATTCGGTCACTTGAGGTCCCACTTCCATCACACGGCCCACAATTTCGTGACCGGGAATCAAGGGGTAGGGTTGAGGGCCCCAATCACCGTGCAAAGTGTGAAGATCTGAATGGCAAACTCCACAGTACAAAATTTCAATGGCCACATCATTGGGACGCAAATCTCTTCGGTCAAAATTGTAAGGGACAAGATCAGCGCCCGCAGAATGAGCAGCATAGCCAATTGTTTTCACGACAAACTCCTTTTTTAAGAATAAAGATCGCAATATTAAAACGAATTCAGATTCATTTGCACTCTTTCATTGGTCTCATATTGATACAAATTGAATTTGTTAGATGCTTGATCTTCCGACAGTGAAAAAATCCTAAACATCTGAGGGGACTCTATTCAAATATAAACAGATTCGACGGGTGTATGGATGGTATGCAGATTGCTTTTCTCTAAAACAAGTGAGGGGGGCGTATGAGAAAAATCTATTTGTCAGCAGTCTATACATTGGGGTTTGGAACACTGATGTCTTTTCAGAACTGTTCTCAAACAAAGTTCAGTTCAATTGATCCAGTGGAAAAGGCCGTCACATTGGAAAGTCATGGCGGTTTAGATCCTGTGGTTGTGGACGGGGGAGGTCTAGATCCTCAAGTGGAAGCTTCTGTGCCACCCGCTCAGCCTAGAAGTGATGTCTATTCAGACGATCCACCAGCAGCACCGGCACCTTTTGCAGATTCTCGACCCGATGGCGCTAAAGATGAGCCGGAAAGAACCACCAGCAGTGCGCCCAACAATCCCATTAACGACCAAATTCAGGACAATCCCACCACGAGATTTTCTGGAGATGAAATCGAAGTGGTTCGTTGGTGCCGAAGATTGAATCGAGATTCTGCTTTAATGGACGCAAAAAACATTTCAATCACGGTTAAAGATGGCAGTAAAGATGGCAGTCAGGTGATTTGCGAAGCTTCGGGGCCGGAATACCTCACGGAAATCATAGAGACTGGGCGCATCAAACTTCCAAATTGCGATCTTTCCAAAATCAGTGGCAATCCTATTGTAGAAGTGAAAGACGATCGTGGGCAGTTCTTGCATCTGGGAACTGGTGCCGGCAACTCAATCAACAACGCCTTCTCAAGTTCTGAGGGCACTTGGAATCGGAAAGATACCCAGGGGCATTCCTACGTGGCCGGAGCAACGGGGAAATTGATCATTCACTTGCTGCTCAAGAAGCAGGTCACCTACGGGACCAACTGGCCCAAAAATTGCGACTCCTACAATGAATCCCCTCTTGTGGTGGACATGAGATCTCGTGAAGAGCTGAGCCAGCCCTTTACTTTGAGTGCTCCTGAAAATGGAATTCTATTTGATATTCTTGGGATGAACTCAGATCCGAAGCCATACACCAAAAAGTTGATCAGCTGGATGGAAGATTCTCGAGTGATGCCCATCGTGCTTCCAAAAGAGGGCAAAGAAGCTGGCATTGATCTTCTTTTTGGAAACAACACGCTGGGACCAGATGGAAAGTTTGCGGAGAACGGTTTTGAAGCCTTGGCCAAGTATGATGGTTTGAATTTGAAATCCAAAAGAGTGTTTCAAAAAGACCAGAGAATTGATGATGCAGACGAAGTTTATCACTTGCTTAAACTGTGGAACGACAAGAATTTGGATGGCGTGATGGATCGTGATGAATTGATCTCTTTAGAAGATGCCGGAGTGACTGTGATCGACCTTGATTATGATAAAAAGTATGCTTCTGAAGATCGCCATGGCAATGAAATACGCTTTAAATCTGTGCTTAAGCTGAAGTCCGGAGATCTTAAACCCGTTTTCGACATCTGGTTTTTGATCAACAATAAGATTCAGTAAGGGCGTCAAGATAAAAAACAAAATTCAAAAGAACTGGATAGGGGGCCGAAGGGCCTCCTTTTTTTGGTTGAATTCCTGTTTGTGGATGAATTCCTGGGAGGCGAGAGTAGGGGTGTTGAGGGCATTCAAAGCGATCCTTTCTTTAGGGATTCAAAATGAAGTTCAGGATTTCAGGTCTGAGCATCAATCCTGAGTTGTCCCTTCCTCCGTTGGTGTGAACGCCGATGATGGTTGGTCTGTTGTTGAGATTGACCAGAATTGGACTTCCACTCATTCCGCCAAAGGTGTCACAGTCGTAGTGGATCCGGTTGATGTCGGAAATTTCTTGTTTCAAAAAGCAGGCAACATACCACATGGTTCCAAGTAGACGGTCCCCGGGGTAGCCGATGATAGAGCCAACGGTGCTCATCGCAAAGAACTCTTTGTTAAATTCCCAAGGGATAGAGCGAAGATCGTGAACCAAGGGAAGACTTGGATAGGTGATTCCTTGGTTGTCGATGGTTAACACCGCCACGTCGTATTCCGCGCTTCCGGTTTGTTTGTAAATGGGATGGGGAGTGCTCTTTAAAACTTTAAATGTGAATCCCGGTTGTCTAAGTCCATTTCGCGCAAAGGTGATTTGAGTCACGGGCATGGCCTTTTTGGCATCCACGTCATAGGTGCAGTGGCCTGCGGTAAGAACTTTGTTGGCAGCAATGAGAGTCCCGGAGCAAAAATCATTGATCAGACCCACAGATGCGTAAGGAGCTTGTGTCGCTTGTCCCACTTGAAATCTTTGAAGTTGCCCTTGAACCGTTGCAAATGAAAGCGGTGTGGAAAGGATAAGGTGGATAAAAATCGAAAGCATTGGGGTCCTCCTGACTGGTGAGCAGGTCCTTTCTTCGAAAGTGCGCCATGGGCAGTCTCTGTCAAAAGAAGGGACAATGGAAAAATAATTTCATTGTGAACGACTTGGGGAGGGGCACGGCCGCTTTCCAGGCATTCCGTCCTGATCAAGGAGCAAGAGCCATTCCACGGCCAGCGCCGTCCCAGGGAGGAGCGCTTCCCCTCAAAATGGCAAGCTGGTTTGTAGCCCCTTTCTAGCCAGGGGATTTTTGAAAGAAGCCACCAAGACCGTGCTGCAGTCCTTGCGGCTAGTGGGCGTTGTCGCTGCTATTTCCTGCGTTTGAGCCATTGAGGGAGTTGGAGTTATCTGGCCGGTAAGGTTCTCGGCAGGATTGGCAGAGTTGCCCCTCCGCGACGATAACAAAGCAATAGCAGCCATTGTTGGTGTTGGCTGTAGGCACTGAGGTGGGGATTCGGCTTCCCCACAGGTCTGAGAGGGGTGTGCCCGGGGTGCAGGTCGAGGCATATCCGGTGGATGGTTCACATTGAGGAGGGGGGGCGGGTGCCGCTTCCGCGGTCAAGGTACAGGAAGTTACTTGTCTGTTGCCGTCCACCTTAAAAAGCAATTTTGAGAGAACAATGGGTTGCCGTGTGATGGACGGCAGTTCCTTGCTTGGGGACTGTCCCATGTTGGCTTGAAACTGCCCAATGAGATCCGCCGTGTAGACATCAGGGCTGGAAACCACATTAAAGTTTCCCAGGTAGAGATTGTAAACATACAAGTTGTAACGGGCAAAACTGTGGCCCGGTCTGACTTGGCCGACCGTTGAAATGTTGAGCCCATTCGCAAGAACCTGAGTTGAGGTGCTGGTAAGATTTGGGGGGAGTTCAAATTGGTTGAAGGTTGCAAGACAATGGTCTTTGCTGGAAAGAGCCATTCGGATGTCTTGGGAAAGCGACACCGCAGAGACCTTGGCTGCAGTTTGTGCCGCTTGCTGATTCATGTGAGAAATCATGGATGTCATGACCAGAATGAGCGTTGCCATCACAGCAATTGTGATGAGCACGCCGATCAAGGAAAACCCTCGCTGTGAATTTTTGAGCATTTAGACCCCCACTCTCCATTGTCTGGCGAATGTTTCGGCCGTCCTAGAGTTTTTCCAGAAACGTCTCACATCGAACCGCCCCTCTCAATATGAGACGGGACCCAAGTTTTAGTGGCCCGTACCTTCGCCAGATCCATTGGGGGAATTCTCTGGGGGGGGCACTCGAGCACAAGAAGTGCAAGCTTGGCCTTGGGCAACGATCACATGGCAGTAACAGGGACCAAGACTTGTTGCGAAGCGATCGTTGGCTCTGTGACGCAAGCTGCTTGGGGAAGTGGAGTAGGGGTTGATTGCTGTATCTGGGTTGCAAGAGTGTAGGATGTCCAGTCCTCCGGGCGAGAGGATGCTGCCTGGCTGACGTGAGCCTTCGCACAAAGGGGGAAACCCTGAGCTCGTGTCTGAGGTCAATGTGCAGGAGGTTACTTGCTGACTCCCGTTTACTTCTAAAAGAAGCTTCGAAAGGACAATGGGCTGCAAATTCATTGAGGACATTTGACTGTTTGGACTTTGGCCAATGTTGGCTTGAAACTGTCCCATCAGGTCCGCGGTGTATGTGCCGTAGCCATTGTCATGAAAGTTGGAAAGGTAAAGATTGTAAACATACAAGTTGTACCGGGAGAAAGGTTGTCCTGGGGTAACCCGCCCAATGGTTGAAATATCAAGTCCATTTGCAATCACTTGTGTCGTATCTGCGTTGAGATCAGAGGGAACGACAAAGCGGTCAAAAGTTGCACGGCAATGGTCCCGGTTTGAAAGTGCCATTCGGATGTCTTGAGAAAGTGAAATCGCAGAAACCTTAGCAGCAGTTTGTGCGGTTTGATGGTTCAAATGAGAAATCATTGTGGTTAATCCTAAGACGAGGATTCCCATAACCGCAACGGCTACAAGTATTCCAATCAAGGAAAATCCCTGCTGAGAATTTTTAAACACATAGACCCCCATCTCTGTCATCTTTCATTATCTCGGTACATTCGAGAGGATCATAGAATTTTTCAACAAACGTCTCAGTCTGAGTCGCCAAAAGGTACCTGCTTCCTT
>DKGG01000056.1:0-5163 GCA_002453155.1 Bdellovibrionaceae bacterium UBA6776 | reverse complement strand
GTACCTGCTTCCTTTTCCGATATGCGCCGCATCCAGGTTCATGGCTTGGCAGCTTTCACCTAGAAGCCTTGAAACCAAGCCCTTCAAAGAACTAAACTCATCCCATGAAATGTCCGTGGATTTGCGTCTTAGTTTGGTGGATGGTTTTGGGAGTGGCTGGTTGTGTGAGTCAGCAACGCACTTTGACTCCAGCCGAGCGCAAGAAATTTGGACTGAATGGCATCATTCACGATGCGCCTCTGTGTCCCACAGAATTTCAAAGCGGCAAACAGGTGGTTGCGGGGAACTGTGAATACGTCACTTGTCTGCCTCGGGCGGGGGCAATTCAATGTGTCGCCAAAAAGAAGGCTCGCCGTTAATTTGAAAGGGACGCCAAGCTGCAGAGTCTTCCTTTTTGGGAAAAGACATTTTGTCATTACCGCTATTTGAAATAGCGAAGTCGTAAAAACATTTTGTCTCCCACGAGGTGCGCTCTAAATTTTAACCTCTTCTGAGCGTGGCATACTCCCTGCATTTTGAAATCCGTCAGAACGTTTTCTTTTTAAAAAGGAGATCCTTATGAAAAAGCTTTTTCTTTTGAAGGTATTGCTTGCGGGCGCAGTGGGTTTGCCTGCGATCGGCTGGGCAGCGGATTCCGAAAATTTTGTAGGGAAGGTGGATATGACCACGGAGATTGCGGCCAAGGCAAATCCCAATGGGGCTTTGTTTGTATTCGCAAAAAAGGTGGGTGAAGAGTCAGCGCCTCCAGCCGCGGTGATTCGTATCGACCATCCTCAGTATCCCGTCACATTCCGATTGCGACCTGAGGATCAAATGCGACCTGGGGATCCAGCGAAGCCTTTTGAAGGGGAGTACATTCTTTATGCGCGACACTCCGACACGGGAACTCCCATGGAGAAAAAAGGCTATCATGGGGAATCTTGCGGGTCCGTGGTTGCCGGTGAAGGGTCTCCGATGATCGTGATTTCATCAGAATACGAAGAGTAGTCCCATAGGGCATAGAGGGTTCAAAAAAAGAGGAAAGATTTAAAGGTCTTTCCTCTTTTTGTTACCATTGAAAAAGATCCTTTTGAACTCCACTGGAATCCATTCTCCAAATAAAATTGTATATGCTGCGGCCATCGGACTGTGTGGATCCATAATCTTTTCGAAACGCCACAATAACATCTTGATTGGGAAGAACACTGATTCCTTCAACCAGAATCCGGATGGGTGAGGGGGATTCCGTGGAAGTGTCGATTGTTTTGGTCCACACAGTGCTTCCGAAGCTGTCTTTCTTTGTGACGGTGAGAGTGGTTGCTCCTAAATTGATGGATGCTTCATATAGGTTGCTTGAAGTGTCTGTGGCCTGTCGCAAGTACAGTCTATGTTGTGTGGTCGTTTGAGAAACGCTCGATGCAACACTGCCAGAGACGGTGGACCCTGTGGAATAGGACAAGGAATTGAGTTGATCCGAAAAGCTGGCCTGATCGAGAGAGTAATTGGTGGGGCTGTAGGAGTTCGATTGGACATTGAAGACCAAATTGCCACCATTCCATCGAAGCTTATAAGGGTTTTCGTTTTTTGCTGTCCCCGACGCCTTGGTGTCGAGAACAGCAGAGGCGTTAAATTTTGCAATAAAGGCATCGCCGTAGCCGGACTGACCCGAGCCAGAGATGTCGGCACTGGATTGTCCAATCACATAGTAGGACGAGGAATCTTTCGCAATTTCATTTACAGAGGTGTTGTGTTGCTGACTGATTCCTGTTGGGGGAACAATGACGGCGTTGTTGGGTCCAAAATAGTGAACCTTTGTCAGCGAGCCATCTGAGATTTTAAAAAATGCGGCATACCCTCTTTGAATGCCCAAGCAGGAGTCCTCTCCGGACCAACTGCAATTGGCACTTCCCACCAACACTATGGAAGACTTGTCTATGGAGAGTGTTGCCGCAGAAACAGAGTCCTGTGAACTGGTTCCTAGAAGTTTGGTCCACTTGAGTTCATTTGTGGAATCGTATTTTGAAACGAAAACGTCATTTTGTCCCATAATTGTGGTCCCGTGGGGCCCGGTGCGGATGGTGGACCCGGAAACTTCCAAACCTCCAGAGTAACCGATGGCAAAGTAGTTTCCATCGTCATCCGAAAGGATTTCGACGATGTAGCCGTCCGTTTTAATGGAGGAGTTGTTATTTACCGATGGAGAGCTGTCGCTTTCGGAAGGCGAAGAGCCACTGGAATCTGTGCAAGTTGATGTGGATGCGGCGTCGCAGTTTTCAGGGGCTTCGCAGGAAGTTAAGACCCCGCTTATAAAAAGCAGAGCGATAATTTGCAGACGTACCGTGATCTTTTTCATTCTTTTATTTTATGAGAGGGAATAAATTTCTCCTATTTATTCCTCTGAAGAATGACGACGATCAATTAATGCGCACTTAGTGTCTCAGAATGGTGCGAGCTGAAACGTGTAAAAGATTTTTTTGGATGTGGAGTCTTTGTTTGCGAGCTACTTCCACAGGCTTCGGCGATTGAAAGACTTGTATGAAAGAAAAATAAGAGTGACCAATGAAAGTCCTCCCAAGTGGCCAAGGCTCAAAAAACCACCCCAGCCGAGGAGAATTAAAAGAATTAAAAAGCAGATGATAACAGCATTCCACCGGCGGACAGATTTTGATTTTCGCAGGTGTTCTTTTTTTAGATCTTCAAGGATTTCAGCGTCCAATTTCGCTTGAGCTTCATCTGTAACATCTGATCGGTATCGCATAAGAATCCTTTCTTATCCCAAAAAGGCGATCAGTAAGATCGCCTTTTTGAAGTGGACTTTTTCTTTCCTCCGAACTTGGGCTTGGACTTGGTCCAAGGACGTCCAGAAGAAGATTTTTTGGACGTGGAGTTGGAGGAACCTTCGGAAGAAGAGTGGGACTTCTTTTTCCCACTAAATTTAACGCGTTTTTTGTTTCCGGCTCTTGAATCCGAAGAATTGTCTCGGCCTTCAGAGGATCGGAAATCCTTGCGGGAACTATTCTTCGGGCCCGAGCTAAAACGTTTCGACTCGCCATCTTCTTCAGAAAAAGAGCGGCTGCGTTTTGCAAATGGCTTTGAAGATTTCTTAAAGCGAGGAGTTTCAGAGTTGTCATCCCAGCTCGGTCGCTCTGATTTCGAAAAACTTCCGGACTTCTTTTTGAAACGTGGTGTCTCTTCACGCTCTTCGCGAAAAGATTTTTTGCCACCACTTCGATTGGAAAAGGATTTTCCAGAAGGTCCACGACGATCATTCTTCTTTTTGGGTCCGCCTCGTCCCCTTGGGCCGACTTCTAAGTCTGCACCCACAATTTTAAATTCTTGGACCAAGGACATCCACTCGCGTCTTTGCTGAGGAGCAACTAGACTGACGGCATCCCCTTTTGCGCCATTTCGTGCGGTTCGGCCAATGCGGTGAAGGTAATCTTCTTTCATCATTGGAAGGTCGTAGTTGATGACATGCTCGACCGCAGGGATGTCCAATCCTCTGGCCGCAACATCTGTTGCACAAAGAATTCGACTGTCGCCATCTCGAAAACGTCTTAAAGCCGTACTTCTTTGGCCTTGTGAGCGATCTCCATGAATGTGATCCACCTTGAACCCGTAATCGCGAAGGTGTTTGTAAAGGCTTTCGGTTCTTCTCTTGGTGCGAAGAAAGATAATGATCGATCCTTTTCTCTGATTGAGTTCATCCAAGATCACATCGTTCTTGTGTTTTTCATCCACCTCTATGACTTGTTGGTGAATGTTTTGAACAGGAGTGGAGGTTTGTCCCACTTGAACGTGAACAGGTTTGGACAAGTACTGATTGGCCAAAGCTTTTACTTTTGGGGCCAATGTGGCGGTAAAAAGGCAAGTCTGTCTTTGCTTGGGAAGAAACTTTAAGATGGCATCCAGTTGAGGAGCAAATCCCATGTCGAGCATTCGATCGCCTTCATCAAGAATCAAATACTTGGTATTTTTTAAATTTAAAGTGCCCCGTCGCAAGTGATCGGTCACGCGTCCAGGAGTTCCAACCACAACACGTGGTTTTCTTTTTAAAGCTTGCAATTGTTTGCGCATGTCTACGCCGCCAACAATGTTGGTCACTGTGATTGACGTTTCAAATTTTGAAAGATTGCGGAAAAACTCACCCACCTGTTGAGCCAGTTCGCGAGTGGGAGTTAAAACAAGAAGTGTAGCTTCAGGCTCCTGCACAAGCTTTGAGAAAAACGGAATTGAGAAAGCGCCGGTCTTTCCGGATCCGGTTTCTGCGCAGCCAATGATGTCTTTTCCTTCGAGGAGTAACGGAATGGATTTTGATTGAATGGGAGTTGGAGTTGTAAAGCCAAGCTCTTCGAGCCCCTTTTTTACAGAGGGTTCAAAACTGTAGTCATTAAATGTCATGGGGATTCCTCTTCTTCGTTTAAAGAGGCCTTTAATTAGATCACCTTCGAACGAGACCCTCGTAGTAGGCGCTTTGGCGCGCTATGTCAACCGTAAACCTTGGATTTGTAAAAGAATTCCGCCGCCAAAAGGTACCTGCTTCCTTTTCCGATATGCGGTGCATATCGGAAAAGGAAGCAGGTACCTTTTGGCGGCGAACGAAGACGCTCTGGAGGAGCTGGGAGTTTGCGGTGAGCTCTTAAAGATCCAGCTCGAGCAAGGTGATGCCCAGCTCTTTAAGAAGGGCTCGGTTCCCATCGCTCATGCGCGGTGAGGGGGCACCTTGGGAGCCCAAATAGTCGCCCGTGATGTAGTCGATGGTGTCGTTGCGCCACCCATTTTGCGTAGGACCCACAAAGCGACGCAGAACGGTGCGGCCTGGGAGGATTTGCTGACTTCGGTAGTACTTTACACTGAAGTCCTTACTTGGGGCCTCGTCTTCCACATAGATGTGAATAAAATCGACTCCGGACTCGTCGTCAGCCAAATGCCACAAAAGTTCGTAGCCTTCAAATTTCTTGAAATAGGCATATCCACCCACAAGTCCATCGGGCTCTAAGGATTGGCAGAGCTCTTTGAAGTGCTTGTACTCACTCATAAGAATGTAGGGATCTTTCGAAGCGGGCATCTGTGATGCATTTCCTAAAACTGGAAGTGCGATCAAGCCTAAAAACAACAATGTGCGTGCAATCATATTTTCCCCCTGTGTTTCAATTTTTGTTTTCGCCAAAAGGTACCTGCTTC
>DKGG01000018.1 GCA_002453155.1 Bdellovibrionaceae bacterium UBA6776 | reverse complement strand
AAAATGCGTGAAAGCCCACCTCAAGGAAACAGGATGTGATTTGTCCGAAGGACAAAGACTTGTGAGCCCATGGATGGGCGTGTGGGATTGCAGGCATTTTTAAAATTGGAGAGAGACAGGCTTCCAGTAAAACAGACCTCCAGCAAGCTGGATGCGTTTTGCCAACAGGGCAAATACTGGAAGAGTTCATGGAAGAACGTGTTTTCTTGATGAGACATTTGAGTTCCGAAAATCTAATCGAGCACACCTTCTCTTATCGAACTCCTAATCCAAGATCGAAACTCCATACTTCCAGACCCGCCCGTCCATGGACTCACAATCATTTTCCCTTCAGGAAAAACGCATCCAGCTTGATTGAGGTCTGTCCTTATGGAATTTCGATCTTAGAAAGGGAGTTCATATGAAAATCTTTTTTCCAATTAAAAGCTTTACAGAAAAGGACCACCAGTAGGCAGGATGCGTTTATATATGTAGAGTAGTTTTTCGATTTCAGTGATTTCCTCGAGTAAACCTCAAGAAAACAGGACGTGATTTTTCTGAAAGAAAAATTCTTGTGAGCCCATGGAGGGGCGTGTTTACTTGAGGAGATCACTGAACTTGAAATACCAGCTGTAGATATAGAAGGAGTGTGTCCGGTTCTATGAAATAGGGATTTGGGAATAAAATCTTATGCGCGGGAGCAAAAATGCACCCGCCTCTTTCGACAAGTCCTCGCGTTCTACTTGTACAAGCTCTTCGCAGAGATCTTCTCGAGCTTGCCGAACATCTCCAAACCAACTTCTCCCCCAGGAGGGCCGGTAACTACAACAGTCACCTTGTCCGGATGGAAATGCTTGCTCATAATGGCGTTCAACTCTTTGTGATCAATTTTAGAAACATTGTTCATGTAATCCTTCAAATAGTCTGGATCGATGCCATACCGATAAAGAATCAACAACTGCCGGGCCAAATCATCACTGGTCTCAATGATCTGGGGAAAGCTGCCCTTTAAATAAGCCACAGCATCTTTCACCTCAGACTCTGACACCCCTTTAGAAAAATCCGAATACACCTTCAAAGTTTCTCGAATCATTTCTGAAATCTTATCCGGACGGGTGAATGTGGAAATCACAAAAGGCCCGGGCACTTCCCTGGAATCAAAGTAAGAATAGATCGAATAGGTCAACCCTCTCTTCGCTCGAATCTCTGTGAACAATCTCCCAATAAACCCAGCTCCCAAAATGGTGTTGGCCACTCGAAGCTTTAAGTAATCTGGATCCTTGCGGGAAATTCCCAAATGTCCAAAC
Source organism: Bdellovibrionaceae bacterium UBA6776 (assembly GCA_002453155.1). Classification (GTDB taxonomy): domain Bacteria; phylum Bdellovibrionota; class Bdellovibrionia; order Bdellovibrionales; family UBA1609; genus UBA6776. Next base: position 21,357 of record DKGG01000018.1, on the reverse strand, counting down.
CGCACTTCCGCCTGCTTCAATCCAGGCTTTTCAATGTAAATCACTCTGCGCCCGGGCTCCGTGGGTTCTGGCAACTTCCCAATGGCTGTTTTTGACCGCGCCCAGGTGGAATAGAGTTTTCGAATTTGACTCTTTTCCGCATCTCCAAACTTTCCAACCACGGCCAGCACGGCATGATCGGGATGATAGGCTCGGCCATAAAAATCCATCAAATCAGAGCGCTTCATCCCTTTCAAAGAAGAGAGACTCCCAGAGCTCAATTTGGAATAGGGATGATTTTTATAAATTTCCTTTTCCAAGGCCACGGAAGCAACCACACTGGGTTTATCAAAACCCCGCTGAACTTGAGCCTCGGTCAAAGCAACCTGTCTTTTCACTTCAGAATCTTTGAACTCCGCATGCATCAAAAGATCAAACATCTCATTGATGGCTTTTTCGCTGTGAACAGACAGCCCGCTGATTCCCACTGTGGTAAAGTCCTCATCCACACTGGCTCCAAAGGAAAGACCCAAAAACTCCAGGTCCTCTGCAATTTGAGTGGCCGATCGCTCTTTCGTCCCCTTATCTAGCAAAGACGCCACCAAACTGGCTTCGCCCTCTTTGCCATCACGGTCCCAAGCACTTCCTACCGGAATCATCAGGTTCATAGAAAAGTAAGGAATCTTTCCATCCTCAATCCACAAAATCTTCAACCCATTGTCCAAATCTTCCACCTGGTGAGCCATGGGAGAAAAACTCTGCTTTTGAAAGCTTTGACAACCGGAAAGCAAAGCCAACAAAAAGGAAAGAACAAAAAATCTTCTGAGAAAGGTAAATTGAAAAAGTGTCATGTTCATCCCCTACTTTGGTTTCACAATCACGATGTTTTGTTGATAGGAATTCAAAAATTTTTTTGCGACCTTTTGAATGTCTTCTTTGGTCACGGCCAGATACTTTTCCAAATCGGTAAAGAGCCGGGTGTAATCATTGAAAACAATCTCGTTAAAAGCCAAGGCTCTCGCCCGACCACTGATGGATTTTAAAGATCCCACCTGTTGGGTCAAAATCTGATTTTTTACTTTTTCAAGTTCACGATCGGTCACTCCATTTTTTTGAATGCGGTAAATGGCTTTTTGAATCAGGCTTGTAACTTTAGAGGTCGAAGTTCCATTCTTCAAAGACGCTACAAACAACAGCCGGCCTGCCAAAAGTTGACCATAGTAAAAAGAGCCTACAGAAGTCGCCATTTGTCCCTTGTAAACCAATTCTTGGTGGAGACGGCTAGAGTCACCATCTCCAAGGATCGATCCCAAAAGTTCCAAAGCATAGGATTCCTTATCCAACAAGCTGACGGTGTGATAGGCCATCGTCAAGATCGGTCCCTGCACCTTCCACGAAATGGTTTTTGAACGGCGCTTTCTCTGGGGAACTTCTGGCTTATATTCAGGGCGTTTAAGTTCTTGTGCCGCAAAATTTCCATAGGCTTTTTCAATCCATTTTTTGGCGTCGGCAGTTTTAAAATCACCGGCCACCACAATCACCGCATTGTTGGGAGCATAAAACTCATTGTAAAAGTTTTGAAAGTCCGCAACAGAAGCGCTGTTCAGATCTTTCATCGATCCAATGGTGGGCCAGCGATAGGGAAGATTTTTGTACATCAACTCCGGCAGAATCACCCACTGAAAGGCTTCAGGAGAATTTTCATAACGAGATCTTCGCTCTTCTTTAACCACTTCCCGCTCGGGATTGATGGTCGAAGGATTGATGGTCAAATTTCTCATTCGATCCGCTTCCACACGAATCAAATACTCCAATTCAGAGCTCGGAGCCTCGATGTAATAATTTGTGTAATCCATTGTGGTCGAAGCATTGAAATTTGCTCCTTTTGAATTCAATACCCGACTGAAAGTTTCCTCGGGAAAGTTTTTGCTTCCACGAAACATCAAGTGTTCAAAAAAGTGAGCCAATCCGGTCTTGCCAACCACTTCATCTTTAGACCCCACACGAAACCACTGTTGGTAATTGACCAACGGAACGGAATGATCTTCATGAAACAACACCGTCAATCCGTTGGGAAGAGTCCACTTCTCGACGTTCAAATTGACTTGAACCTGATCCGAGGGAGGAGAGCCCCATGCAGATGCACTTAAAATTGAAAACAGAATGAGCGAGAGAAATTTGGACATTCAGAACCTCCCAGGATGTGAGACTTTCTATTGTCTCTATGGGAGGTTGGATCGGTCAATCCAGACTCTTAAAAAACTACTGAACCACAAAGTCAGAGAAGTAAACGTTCTTCACAACTCCAGATTTGAGAAAGCCATTCAACTCGGCAGCAATTTGTGATTTCAACTGAAGCTTTCCTTGAACGGACTCGACATCCGCATAGGTTTTTGCGTTGATCACGCGCACAATCGCATCACGAGCCTGTGGACCTAGGCCCACCACTTCTTCAAAACCTTCTTCATCGAGCATTTCTAAACTGACTTCCATACGAATCAACCGACGAGGGACGCCATCCAGGTTGGTGTTGAACTGCTTCAAACTGAAAAGAACCGGCTCATCACGGAGAGTCTCTTCAAACTTCTCCATCTCTTTTTGCGCCTCTTCTTCTCGAAGGACGGCCGCATGATGCCCTAGAGTGGAACTGTAAACCAAAAAGCATCCCAGCCCCAAGCCCACCAAATTGATACCAATAAAGGCGAAGCCCAAGATCTTGCCAAAATCTCTTTTTTTACCTGAACCTTCGGCTTGTGCCTCAGCCATGGACGACCTCCTGATCCTTTAAAGACTTATCGGACGTTTGACCGGGTCCTAAAGTCCTGTGTTAGACTGGATAAAACTTCGACGCTTTTAGAAACTTTTAAGAGGGAGATTTGATTCGGAATGCAGCTCTTCCGATAAAATCCATAGATGATGCAAGATCCAATTTCTTCTAAAATTTGTTGGCGAAAGTTGATACAGATTTTCTGTGCATGGACACTTTTCTGCGCCCCTGTTTTAAGCGCTGCAAAAACAGTCCACCAGAAAATTAAAGATCCAACGGTTCAGACTCCCCCTCTCGGAAAAATCCCTCGGGTGATAGCTGAGCTTTCACCGCAAACCAAATTCGCATTTGTGGTGGACAAAGCTTTAAGAACTTTAAGCCTATGGAAGAATGCTCAGGTGCCCTCATTGTTTGCGGCCTACCCCACAGACATGGGCCGGAAACCTGGCAACAAACTGTACCGTGGAGATTACAAAACTCCAGAAGGAATCTACTTCTTCCAAGAGACCTTCACTCAGCCCTATTTGGATTTTAGCCTTTACGGTCGGCGGGCCTTTACCATGAACTACCCCAACTATTTTGACCTGTTACAAAATAAAACGGGAAGTGGAATTTGGTTGCACGCCATTCCTGACACACAAAGCTTGAATCGTGGATCCAAAGGATGTGTGGTGGTTCGAAACAATGTGATTGAAAAATTGAAAAAATACATTCAACTGAAGAACACACCCATCGTCGTTCAAGACAAGGTGGATTACATTCCTCCAAAAGAATGGAGTCAGCAGAATCACTCTTTGAATCAGTGGCTTGCGGAGTGGAAGAAGGCCTGGGAAAGCAAAAATTTGGAAGAATACATTTCCTACTATTCTGAAGATTTTAAATCCCTGGGAATGAATAAGACAAAGTGGAAAAAGTATAAGGATGAGTTGAATTCAAAATACAAATTTATTCGAGTGGAGCTTGAGAACACTGATATTTTAAAACACAACGATCAGTACATCTTTCGGTTTCAGCAGAAGTACCAGTCCGATGAAAACCAGGATTTCGGAGAAAAATACCTTTACGTGAAGTCTGTCGATGGAAAGCTAAAGATCCTCAGTGAACAATGGCGCGCCCTGCCTTCTGCGAAGTCCACATCGGAAAAAACTCCCACCGTCCTAGCCTCTGGCCGCAAAAAAGACGACCCGAGCTAAGTTCAATTCCAATATTTGGGGCCGGATTTGTCGTCTTCTTTTTCATTGTTGACGACCAAACGCAAGCGGCGCTTTTGATCGGACACAGACTTCTTGAATCCCTTTAAACGCCAGCTGGTCCAATATTTTAAGACCAAAAATCCAGAGGCAATCCCACCTAAGTGAGCCAAGTTTGCCACGCCACTGGAAAAACCTGAATCCAACAATGTCACAAGTTCCACCACGCCAATGATCAAAACAAAGAACTTAGCCTTCATGGGGAACATCATCATGAAGTAAATGACTCGTTCTCCAAATAAAATTCCATACGCCAAGAGCAAACCGTAAGCCGCACCGGACGCTCCCACCACCGGAGCCATCAAAGGCAGAGGATCCCCTGTGATAAAGGAATAAATAAAAACAAAAATCAGATATATAAGGGCGGCACCAATTCCAGAAATCAAATAATAAGAAAGAAAAAACTTCTGTCCCCATTTCATCTCTAGCTCGGAGCCAAACCACCACAAAATGAGCATGTTAAATAAGATGTGAAACACGCTGCCCGAGTGGACAAACATATAAGTGAAGGGCTGCCAAAACCAAAAATTAAATAAAAACCGATCCGGCACCAAGCCGAAGGTCTGAAACAAAAAGGAGTTTTTAAGAAAAATTCCCTGCAAAATAAGGACGCCCACCACCCAAATGACAACATTTGTGATAACGAGGGCTTTTACGGTCTTGGTGAATGGGGCTACTGTGGGCTGCATAAACTTTAAGAACTCCCAACTTGGTCTTGCTTTTCGCTCAACTCTAACAAAATTCCACCGGTGGATCGCGGATGAACGAAGACCACCAAACAATTATGAGCCCCAATGCGAGGTTCGTCATTAATCAACTGGACCCCTTTGGACTTTAGGCTTTCTACAACACCACGAATTCCCTTCACCCTCAGACAAACGTGGTGAATTCCTGGTCCTTTTTTTTGAATGAATTTCGCCACCGGCGAATCTTCAGACATGGGCTCCAAAAGTTCAATGGAACAGGAGTTGGCCAAATTCAAAAATCCCACACGGACTTTCTCCGAAGGAACTTCTTCAATGTCCATTTTTGTAAATCCAAGAGACTGATAAAATTTAAACCCCTCTTGGAGATTCGAAACCGCAACACCCAAGTGATCCAAAGCAAAAGGAATGTCTCCCATCACTTGATTTACTTGCTCTCCCATTTTTTCAACTCCTCTTTAAAGGCTGGACGAAGACGCTCATAGGTTTGTTTCAAGGTTTCCGGCAAAGCTCGAGTTTGCGCAATCAAAGGAAAGAAATTGGTGTCCCCCAACCAACGAGGAACAATGTGCCAATGAATGTGATCGGGAATACCTGCACCGGCAACAGCCCCATGGTTCATCCCCATATTGAGGCCCTTGCACTGATACACTTCATGGAGAATGCGCATGGAACTTTGAGTCCACTTGGTAATTTCCATCAGTTCCTCTTCACCCAGCTCCCAAATCTCCCCAATGTGCTTTCGAGGAAGAACCAAAAGATGTCCTGAGTTGTAAGGATACTTGTTCAGAATCACCATTGCGTGCTGGGTCTTTGCCAACACCAAAGAGTCAAAAGACAATCGCTTCTTTTCGGCCGAACAAAAAACACAGGTTTTGGGACGCGCCAATTTTCGAACATAGCGGTAGCGGTCCGGTCTTTCGAAAAAATCTCGCTCTAGAGGCCAAACCTCCTCGAGCACCTTTTCAACTTTTGTCTTTTCCTGAAAGGATGCCGAAGTCTTCGGTTTTCCCTTTTTTAAAACTTTTGCTTTCTTTGCCAAGCCCGATCTCCTATTTGGAATATCCTAAAAATCCAGGAAAGATAAAAAGAGGCTTTCCTCTCAACTGAGTTTGGAAAATTTCTTTAAATGTGGATTCAAAAGGCATGGAATCATCCTGCTCGAAAAGTCTTTCCATAAAGGACATGGGCTTTTTAGGCTCGAAAATTTTCGGGTCTTTTCCAAGTCCCACTTTTTCTCCCAAAGCTTGGCGGGCATCTTCCCAAGTTCCAACCTCATCTGCAAAGCCAAGCTCCACAGCCTTCGCTCCGCTCATCACACGGCCGTCCGCATTCGCATCCAACACGTCATCACGCATTTTGCGCCCTTCTCTCACCGCCTGTTTAAACTGTGAAAGCACTTCGTCCAATTGAGACTGAAGATACACCTTCTCGTCCGGCTTCATGGGCCGATATTCCGCTCCGGTGTCTTTGAACTTTCCTGTGGTCAGAGCAAAACGCTCCACCTTCGCCCAATCATAAAGCTTCTCTAAGTTCACAAACTCCATGATCACACCAATGGATCCCATCAAGCACCCCGGAGTGGTAAAGATGCGGTCACTGCCAACGGCGGCATAATAGGCGCCACTGGCTGCAACGGACCGACAGTAAACGTAAACGGGCTTTCCAAATTCCTCCCGTGTGCGCTTGATCTCTGCGTAAATTTCTTGGCTGGGACCCACAACTCCGCCGGGTGAGTTCAAGGTGATCAAAATTCCTTTGATTTGATCTTTTTTGCGATACTTCGCCAAGTTGTCGATAAACTCTTTGCCATCAATGATCACTCCATCGAGCTCCATTGAGAGAATGGAGGGTTCTGTTAAAAACGATTTCTGGCTGGGTCCAACCGCATTGAAAGTTCCGGCCACCATCATGGACACGCCAATCAAAATGACTAAAAAAATCAGAAGTTTCACCAGTTGGGTCAAAGTTTTGAGCATGGAGTTTCTCCTAAAGAAAAAGGCCCGAAAATCGGGCCTTTCAAGTATAGGACGAGAATTTTAAAATTCAACTCTGTACAGAGCGTCGGTCTAAGAACCTTCTTCTGTGTTGGATTCTTGAGAAGCCTTTTTGAACTCTTCTCCGAACAAGTCACCAAGACTGGTCTTAGAAGTGGCTGTGGCTTTCTTCACGTAGTCTTCCACATCCGCTTTTTGTTCGCGAAGTTTCACAAGTTTCGCACTCAATCCAATTTTTCGAGAGTCTTGATCAATCGTGATCACTTCTGCTCGGATGGTGTCGCCCACTTTTACAACCTCTTCAGGATTATCCACACGCTTCACAGAAAGCTCAGAAATGTGGATCAAACCTTCGATGTCGCTCTCAAGCTCAACGAAAACTCCAAAATCAGTGGTCTTAGTGACTTTCACATCATACTGAGATCCGATTTTGTATTTGTTCTCGATGTTTGCCCAAGGATCTGCTTCAAGTTGCTTGATACCCAAGCTTACGCGCTCATTCTCGATGTCCACACCAAGAACAACGGCTCGTACTTTGTCACCTTTTTGGAACATTTCAGAAGGATGGTTGATTCTTTTGGTCCAAGAGAAGTCAGAAATGTGAACCATTCCGTCAATTCCCTCGTCCACACCAATGAACACACCAAAGTCAGTGATGGATTTCACTTCGCCTTCGATGATGGTTCCTGGAGGATAAGTGTCTTTCATTTCAACCCATGGGTTCACTTCAAGCTGTTTCATACCCAAGGAGATGCGACGGTTTTCGGTGTCCACTTCAAGAACTTGAACATCCACAACGTCATCCACTTTCACGATTTGTGAAGGATGTTTTACACGTTTTGTCCAGCTCATCTCTGATACGTGGATCAAACCTTCAACGCCATCGGCAAGCTCAACAAAAGCTCCGTAGTCGGCAAGGCTAACAATTTTCCCTTGAGTTTTAAGACCCACAGGAAACTTCTCAACCACTTTTTGCCAAGGATCGTCTTCAAGCTGCTTCATTCCCAAGCTGACACGCTCTTTTTCGTTGTCGAACTTAAGAACCACAACTTCAACTTCATCACCCACATTAAGAATTTCTGAAGGATGCTTCACGCGGCCCCAGCTCATATCTGTAATGTGAAGAAGTCCGTCCATTCCACCCAAATCGATGAAAGCTCCGTAGTCGGTCACGTTTTTCACAAGACCTTTTACGCGAGATCCTTCTTTCATTGCATCCAAAGTTTGTGAACGAAGAGACTCGCGCTCTTCTTCAAGAAGGGCACGTCGAGAAAGAACAATGTTTCCGCGCTTCTTGTTGAACTTGATCACTTTGAATTTGAAAGTCTTGCCAATGTAAGCATCGATGTTGCGAACCGGACGAAGATCAATTTGGCTTCCAGGAAGGAAAGCTTTCACTCCGATATCTACGCTCAATCCACCTTTTACTTTTGCAATGACAGTTCCCTCGATCACTTCTTGGCTTTCTGCCGCACGAGAAATGTCTGTCCATGCACGAGCCATGTCTGCTTTGTCTTTTGACAACACAACCATGCCGTTTTCGTTTTCGATGCGATCGATGTAGACTTCCACTTCAGATCCCAATTTGATGTCACGTTGTCCATCAACCACTCGGAATTCAGAAATAGGAATCAAACCTTCACTTTTATAATTGATATCTACCAGGACGTAGTCTTCTTGAACTTCAACCACTTTTCCTTTGACGATGTCTCCAACCTTAAAGTCTCTTTCATCCAAAGACTTTTCAAAAAGATCGGCAAAAGATTCGCCATTTTTATAAGATGATTTACTGAAGATCCCAGGGTTCTGGGGGACTTCGTTGTCAGCAGCGTCCAACTGAGCAAGGACTTTTTCCCTCTCAATCTGGGCTTTCGATTTTCCTTTATCGCTGCCGGTTGACGTTTTGTTCAATAGAGCCTCCTCTGGATCAAAAGCATATTGGGCCCGCGTTCAAGCAGAGGAGATGAAAAGCCCGCTTAAGTCCTTATAAATTTTCAAAATTTCTCGCTCTGAAAATAAAAACGCGAACCTCTGTTTATAGATGTTAGATGCTCAAAGTCAAATTCTAATTCAGAGCCTTGAGAGACCATTGATAGACGGTATCGATGACCTCATCCAAGGTCATATCCGTCGTATCAAGAACCTCAGCTCCCTCAGGGATGGTCAGCGGAGCCGTCGTGCGGGTGCTGTCCTGAGAATCCCTCTGAACTTGAGATTGCTTGGTTTTTTCTGGATCCAATCCTTGCTCTAGGGCTCTTCTTTTCGCTCTGAGCTCAGGATTGGCTGTGAGATAGACTTTCAGGGCCGCCTGAGGAAACACCACGGAACCACAGTCCCGGCCTTCGGCAACCAAACCGCGGGGGCAATTTTGCGGCAAAACCCGCTGAGCGTCCAAAAGGGCTTGGCGGACCTGATTCAATTGACTGATTTGACTGGCTTTTTCCCCAACCTTCTCGGCAAAAATCTCATCGGAGACGTCTTTGTCCTTATAAAACACCAAAGTGCGCTCGGGGTTCATTTCCACCCGCCACAAATTGGATGCCGCCAATTGAACCAAGGCGGCCTCGTCATTGGAGGCAATGCCCTCTTGTTCTGCGGCATAGGCCAATCCACGATAAAAAGCTCCTGTGGAAACCCAGTTCCAATCCAATTTTTTTGCCAAACCACGGCTCACCGTGGACTTTCCCGATGCTGAGGGTCCATCAATTGTAATCACAGGCTCTTCCAACTTTCGCATTTCTGTTCACTTTTTGTGCGGTTCAAAATCAATTTCTTAAAACACTCAGAACTTCTGTCAGGGCTTTCATTGCCACTTCATTTTCGTCATGAAGCCCCACACTCCAACGCAAATAGGTGGGCAAACCATAATTGGTCACTGGCCGCAAAATCACTCCACGTTTGAGCAATTCCTTAAAGACCACATCGCCCTCAAATCCCGCGTCGAACAATACAAAGTTCGCTTGAGTTGGAAGAAACCGCAAGCCTTGTCGCTTCAGGTAAGACTCAATTTGCTCGACCCCACTCCACGTGATCACCTGCACCCGTTTCAAATGGTCTTTGTCACCTAAAGCAGCAATCACAGCGGCCTGAGCAATGGAGTTGACGTTGAAAGGATTTCTCACCCGATTGATCAAATCGGTCACAGATTCGGGGGCCACAAGGACTCCCACACGAAGACCGGCCAAACCAAAAACTTTGCTCATGGTTCTTAAAACCACCACATTGTCATAGGTGTTCATTTGCTCAATGCCGTCTGGATAGTTGTCGGCTCGAACAAACTCGCGGTAGGCCTCATCCAAAACCACCAAAACATCTCTTTCCGCCGCGGTTTTCATAAATTCTTTAAATTCCGTGGTAGAAAAGTACTCTCCGGTGGGATTGTTCGGATTGGGCAAAAAGATCAAACGGATTTTGTCATTGCTTTCAAGCGTTGTAGCCATGGCGGCAAGATCAAATTTCATTTGAGCACGAGTGGGAATCTCGATGACATCCACACTGGAAGCTTGGGCTGAAATTTTGTAAGCGATAAATGAATATTCAGAAATCATAATGGCATCGCCCGGACGGCAATACACTTTTAAAAGCAAATCTATCAATTCATTGGAGCCATTTCCAAAAACCATTTTTTCTGGAGAGACTTTTAAATACTTGCTCATCGCCCGTTTCAGTTCGAACGCCGCACCGTCTGGATAACGATTGATGTCTTTCAAAGCTTCTGTCATGGCTTCCATCATTTTTTGACTGGGACCAATGGGACATTCATTGCTGGCCAGCTTTACAACTTCAGAAAGACCGTACTCTCTTTTGGTTTCAGAAATCGGCTTGCCTGGAGAATAAGGCACGAGAGATAAAATTTCTGGGGCCACTTTCATTTTGATTTCACTCCTTATGAATTCCATAGAACTCGCTTCACGCCGGATTTTTGAATGGCTTCCACAAGTTCTCTGCAATGTTGATCACTCTTTGTTTCCAATAAAAATGTAATCGCGGTCTCACTCACTTCCAATCCCGTGCGCGCGCGGTCATGAGCCACTTCAATAATATTGGCCTCGTGTTCCGCAATGACTTCGGTGATGTGATTGAGTGTACCTGGCCGATCCGCCACAATGGTTTCCAATCGAACCAATCGACCTTTTTGAGTGAGTCCACGTTCAATCACTTTTGAAATCAAATTCAAATCAATGTTTCCGCCGCTCAATAAGAGTGCGGTTTTCTTGCCCAGATCCCAACCCGCTTTAAGGGCACCAGCCAAAACCACGGCTCCGGATCCCTCCACAACCGTTTTTGCCCGCTCTAAGAAAAACACGATGGCTTCGGCAATTTCGTTGTCAGAAACGGCAACCACATCATCCACATACTTTTTGATGTAGTTCTTTAAAATTTCTTCGCTGGGCTTTTTCACCGAAATTCCATCGGCAATGGTCAGTGCTCCTGCCGGAACTGAAAGGGACTCCCCTTTAAAGAGTTGCATCATTCCCGGTGAAGCTTCTGAAACCACTCCATACACTTTGACATTGGGGTTGATCGCCTTTGCCGCAGTGGCCACTCCTGAAATCAAACCACCGCCACCGATGGGAACAATGATGGAATCCAAGTCCGGCTCAGACTCCATCAACTCCAAACCGATGGTGCCTTGACCGGCAATAATCATTGGGTCGTTGTAAGGATGGATGAAGGTGAGGCCTTTTTGTTTTTCAAGCTCTTGAGCATGACGAAAGGCTTCGTCATAAATGCGTCCCTTTTGGATCACTTCCGCGCCGTAACCACGGGTGGCAAGCACTTTCACGAGTGGAGCCGTTTCGGGCATCACCACATAAGATTTGGTTTTGAGAACCTTCGCGCTGAAGGCCACCCCTTGCGCATGATTTCCCGCAGATGAAGCAATCACCCCGCGAGCGCGCTCTTCTTCAGTGAGAGAAAGCATCTTGTTCAGCGAGCCACGAATTTTAAAACTTCCCGTGCGCTGCTGATTTTCCATTTTCAGAAAGACTTCGGAACCCAACAGGTCCGAGGCGCTTTGAGAATGGGACAAAGGGGTTTCTAAGACCACACCTTTAAGTTTTGCTCTCGCTTCTGTAATATCTTTGAGGGAAATTGACATCCCTCCAATTGACGACCTTTACCAGTATGCCGTCAAGCCTTGAATGGCGGGCCATTCTCCAATCATTAGGGGAGGCCGCTCTAGCCCTTCTGAAAAGATCGGTTTTGAGAAGTCATCGTAATAGTAAAAGGGAGCGAAGGCTTTTTTGCAGTGCAAGCACCGGTCTAAAGACATCTGCATATTCCCTTTGACTTCGGACGTTTTTCCACACACATGGCAGCGGCGAAAAGCTTCTACTTTCTTCACTTTTTCTCCCTGCCCACAAACCAAATTCAGGTTACCCCAGTTTGATTTTTTCGGGAATAGACCAGAGTGAGAATCTAAAAATCGAGTGATTTCGCTGTGCTCCAAGTGAGTGAGAATTTTAGAAAACGACCGCCAAAAAAATTTTTCAGGCTGTCTCAAATTGAGAAATTACAGAGAATTCTCAATGGCTCTTTCTTAGAATTTCTAGAAAATCTTTCGGGTTGAGAGAGGCTCCCCCCACCAAAAAACCATTCACTTCTTTGAGGATGGCCAGACTTGCACAATTGTTGGGCTTTACTGAACCCCCATAGAGAATGGGAATTTCTGTTCCTCGAGCCTCATAGACTTCGAGAAGCACGTCGCGAATTTGATTGTGAGCTTCTGAAACCTGTTCGGTGGTGGCCACCTCGCCGGTCCCAATGGCCCATACAGGCTCATAAGCAACAAACAGGGGCTTTGAGAGATCCACCTGGGACAAGCCTGATTTCAACTGGCGAGATATCACATCCGCCGTCCGACCCCACTTGCGATCATCAATGGTTTCGCCCACACACAGCACAGGAATCAATCCCACATCTTGAAGAGCTTTGACCTTTTGGCCCATAAAATCTTCCGGTTCAAAAAAGACCTGGCGGCGTTCACTGTGTCCTACCAAAATGTAACGGGCGCCCATTTGCTGAAAAACTTCTGGAGAGTTCTCTCCGGTAAATGCACCAGAATTTTTAAAGTGTGCATTCTGTCCGCCCCAAGAAATTTTGGAACCTTGAAGAGCTTCATTGACCGCGAAGGCACACAATGCCGGAGGAAAAATGGCCAATGAATTTCCCTCTTCAGATTGCACCATCCCACAGAGTTCTTTGACGTAGGAACGGGCTTCTTCCGGTCCGTTGTGCATTTTCCAATTTCCAAAGACATAGAAGTTCATAGATTTCCCCTTTGTGCCGCTTTAGAGTTCTTCGACGGATTCTTCGGATCGCTTCGGAGGCCGTAACACTTCAAGACCTGGCAACTTCACGCCTTCCAAAAACTCCAAAGACGCTCCCCCACCCGTAGAAATGTGAGTGAATTGATCCGCAAATCCCGAAGCTTCTGCTGCAGCGGCAGAATCCCCGCCGCCAACAATGCTTAAGGAATCGCTCTCTGCAATGGCTTGAGCCATCGCAAAGGTTCCTTGAGAAAGTTCTTTGCGCTCGAAGACTCCCATCGGACCATTCCAAAAAACGGTTTTTGCTGTTTTGATGGCTTCGTCAAAAAGCTCAATGGTCTTCGGCCCGATATCCAGACCCATTTTTCCCTCGGGAATGTTCGCGGAGGATGTCACAGCCAAATCCTCCAAATGTTCAAAGGACGAAGAGGCCAAGTGGTCCACGGGAAGCAGAAGTTTTTTTCCACGGGATTCAAAACGTCGAATCACATCTTTTGCGAATTGAATGCGATCCTTTTCCACTCGGGAGGTTCCCACCTTTTCTCCTTTTGCAAGCAAGAAGGTGTAGGCCATGGCTCCACCGATGATCAAAACATCCACGGCATCCATCAGCTTTTCGATCACAGTGATTTTGTCACTGACTTTAGATCCTCCCATCACCGCAACAAAGGGTTTGTCCGGGTGATTGCGAACACGCTCAAGCATTTCGATTTCTTTTTTCATCAACAGTCCGATGCCCTTTTTCTCCACAAGTGTAGGAAGAGCATAGATGCTGGCGTGTTGACGGTGACTGGCTCCGAAAGCATCGTTGATATAAAGATCTGTGTAATCCGCAAGATGTTGCGCAAATTCCCGTGAATTGGATTCTTCACCGGGATTGAAACGCAGGTTTTCAAGCAAAATCACTTGCTTTGCTTTGAGACCGGCCAAAAGTGCTTTGGGTGTGTCGCTGGCGGGATCTTCTACTAAGAAAACATCCACTTCCAACATCTCCTGAAGGGCTTGAGCCACCACTTCCATAGAGAGTTTCTTAGGATCTTTCGCTTTAGAGGGCCTTCCCAAATGACTGGCCAAAACCAATTTTGCCCCTTTTTCCAAGGCATAGGAAATGGTGGGAAGAGCTGCTCTCAATCGAGTGTCGTCGGAAATCTTTCCGTTCGCATCCAAAGGAACATTCAAATCCAAACGCAAAAAAACACGGACGTCATCCAAGTGAAACTGTTCAATGGATTTGATGCCCTGAAGAGAAGATGCCATTACAAACCTCGTTGAGCCATGTGCTTGGCCATATCTACCATGCGGTAAGAAAATCCTGTCTCGTTGTCATACCACGCGAAGACTTTTGCCAAGTTGTCTCCGAGAACCATGGTGTTTGGCAAATCCACAATAGAGCTCAAAGGATTGCCATTGTAATCTACGCTCACCAAAGGTGCAGACTCCACTCCAAGAACGCCCTTCAGCTCTCCTTGTGAAGCGCGAGTCAAAGCCTCATTGATGGCTTCTGCGGTCACCGATTTTTGAGATTCAAAAACAAAATCCACCAAACTCACGTTAGGAGTGGGGACTCGAACAGACACACCGTCAATCTTTCCTTTCAGCTCTGGCAAAACCAAGCCTACGGATTTTGCCGCACCGGTTGTGGTGGGAATCATCGATGTGGAGGCCGTGCGCGCACGACGGTAGTCTTTGTGAGAGGCATCCAAAACCATTTGGTCATTTGTGAAGGAGTGAACCGTGGTCATCATGCCTTTTTCAATGCCAAAGGAATCGTTCAAAACTTTTGCGACCGGTGCCAAACAGTTGGTGGTGCAAGAAGCATTGCTGACAACGTTGTGTTTGCTGGGATCGTAAGATTCGTGGTTGATGCCATAAACTGCAGTCAAATCCGCTTCCGGAGCAGGAGCACTGACCAAAACCTTTTTGGCTCCCGCAGCCAAATGCTTTTGAAAATCTTCACGCTTTTTAAAAGCTCCCGTACATTCAAAAACAACATCCACACCCCACTCTTTCCATGGGATCTCCGCCGGATTTCTTGTGGAAGACATGGGGATCTTTTTTCCACCCACAATCATTCCACCTTCAACCGCTTCCACAGACTGATCATAAATTCCATGGGTGGAGTCGTACTTGAGCAAATGTGCAGAAAGAGCAGCATCCGCGACGTTGTTGATTCCTACGATTTCCAAATCTTGAAAACCCGCTCGAAAAGCCAATCGTCCAATGCGGCCAAAACCATTAATTCCTACACGCACTTTACCCACGTTTTACTCCTTGATTTTTGAATGTCAGACGGACCCTAACTTAGGTTCATTCGGTGAAACAGGTCAAGAGCGTTTGCTCGGGTTTTTTCACTGAGTTCGTGCAAGCTGACGCCTTTGATTTCTGACACTTTTTGAGCGGTGTGGGAGACAAAGGCCGGTTCGTTTTCTTTTCCCCGGTGGGGCATTGGTGCCAAAAAGGGAGCATCCGTTTCCACATGCAAGCGATCGAGGGGAATTTTTTGAACGGTTTCTCGAAGTTCCTCGGCTTTTTTAAACGTCACCACTCCACTGATAGAAATATCAAAACCACAATCCAAGGCTTCTTTTGCCAAATCCCAGGTGCCCGTAAAACAGTGAAGAAGTCCTCTCACCTTGCCACGAAATTTTTGCAACACCTCTTTGGTGTCTTCTTCGGCGTCGCGGGTGTGGATTTCTACCGGAAGCTTTAAACTTTGGGCCAACTCCATTT
Source organism: Bdellovibrionaceae bacterium UBA6776 (assembly GCA_002453155.1). Lineage (GTDB taxonomy): Bacteria > Bdellovibrionota > Bdellovibrionia > Bdellovibrionales > UBA1609 > UBA6776. Next base: position 5,658 of record DKGG01000018.1, on the reverse strand, counting down.
GTTCATGAAAGGCCGTCAATTGTTCTTCCCGCGGAGAATTGTTGTAATAATAATCCAATCCGATTTCACCCACAGCCACCACCTGGGTGTTTTGCGAGGCCTCTTTTTGAATGAAGTCCGCCACGGACTTTTCCCAAACCACGCCTTCGTGGGGATGCACCCCTAAAGTGCAAACGAGAAAGGGATGATATTTTCGCGCCAGTTCCAAAACCGTTTCAAAATCATCGGGTCCGGTTCCAATGTTGATGGCTCTCTCTACGCCTGCGGCCTTGGCCGCTTCAACCACCTCATCCGCTGGACGCTTGACCATGTTGATGTGTGTGTGAACATCAAAAAATTTTTCCACTCAAAGCCTCTCGCCTTCTGCCTGCGACCAAAGATCAAAATAGAAATTTTGAAACAACAGGCTTCGGTCTGCATTGCCTTGAATGGATGATTCTAACTCAAAGGCCCTTTGCCAGGCCAGGGCCAACCCGTTTTTGGGCCAGGAAAACTCGGACTTTAAGCGCTTGGAAAAAGGCAAAGAATACTCGCCTTCCTGAAACTCAAAAGACAGGTCTCGAAAGAAAAACTGAAAGATCTTAGAGATGCGGTAAAACATCTTTCGATCTTTCACCAGAGGCAACAGCGCGAGCCACCCCTCCAAATCTTTCTTTGCCAAAGAGTGTAGACCTTGCTCCACCTGATTTAAAACTTCAGACATTTCCTCTTCGGCCCAAAATTCAAGCTCAGAAATTTGGCCCCGCGAAAGGTTTAAAAGCCAATCGGGAGATTCTTGATGATGAGTTTTCAGCTCCTCATTGGACAGCGGAAAAAATCGAAAACTTTGAACTCGAGATCGAATGGTGGGAAGCAAGGCGGAAACTTGTGAAGTGACAAGGATAAAATGAGTTCCTTCCGGAGGCTCTTCAAGCATTTTTAAAAGTGCATTGGAACTTTGAGAATTCATTTTGTGCGCCGGATCGATCACCACAAATCGGCGGGCCCTCAAAGACCTCAAAGACAATTGACGAAGCAGTTCATGAATTTGATCCACCTTGATCCACTCGCCGTCGGGCTCCAGAACCACAAGGGCTTCGGAACTGTCTGCCGCCACCCTTTGACAGGGGCCACAAACTCCACAGGCTGAATGGGAGTCGCAAAGGGTCCATTGCACCAAAGCCTTCGCCATTTTCAACTTTCCCACACCTTCTGGACCCACAAAGGCCATGGCCGTGGGAAGTTTGGCTTTTGATTCCAACTGGATCAAACGCTCCCAAACCAAATCATTGCCAATCAATTGTGATTTGAGAGAGGTCACAGGTCAGATTCCTTTTTGTTTTAAAAATGGAGTTTCAAGCAGTTCCGTCAAAAGTACTTCCGGAGGCTTTGAGCTGTCCAAAACCTTCCAGGAATCCTTGTTTTCAGGGACCTTTGATTGCTTCAAATAGGAAGCTCGAACGCGCTCATGAAAGGCTGCGGCTTCACTTTCAAAACGATCCAAAGAGCCGTCATTTTCTGAATATCTTTTTTGAAGGCGGCGCTGGGATTCTTCTACGGTCAGATCTAAAAGCACGGTGAGCTCGGGCTGAAGACTCCCTGTGGAGAAGTCATTGAGCCACTCAATTTGCTCCTCCCTCAAACCACGAGCGCCGCTTTGAAAGGCCACGGAGCTGGCGCGAAAACGATCACACAAAATCCAATCTTCACGCTCCATTGCCGGCCGAATCACCAAGTCCACATGCTGCGCCCGAATGGCCTGATAAAGCAGAGCTTCCGTTTTTGGAGTGGGCGCTTGGCCTTCTATTGTGGTCACTACATTTCGAAGCGCTTCTCCAAGGGGAGTTCCACCGGGTTCTCGGGTCACGACAACTTTATGGCCTTTTGCGGTCAAACGGGACTCAAGCCCTTGAATCAAGGTGCTTTTCCCGGAACCGTCGAGACCTTCAAATACAACAAATGGCATTGGACCTTTGTCCAATAAATCCGGAAAACTGTCACTAATGCGGCGCCTCTGTCCGAAAAAGAAAAAGGGAGAATTTATGAGCACAACCAAGCCAGTGAAAGTTTTGATTGCCGATGATGATGGGCAAATGGCCCACCGTTTGGCCTCAGAACTGTCCCACCGCGGATTTGAGGCAAAGGTTGCGCTCAATGGCCGCCAAGCTCAAAGGCTCCTCTTAGATTGGAAGCCCAAGTTCTTGCTTTTGGATCTGATGCTTCCCGATGGGGGATTAAATCTTCTCTCCTTTGTGAAAAACGAAGATGCGCTCAGACACTCTCCCGTTCAGTGCATCGTCATGTCAGGACACAACTCTGCCACCAATGTTCACGCCGCCCTTCGCGCAGGTGCCCGCGATTACCTGGTAAAGCCTTTCACTTGGATCGACATGTACCAGCGCCTGGTGTTTCATTTGCGAGGCCAGAAAAAGTGGAACAACTCCCAGGAACCAAAATCTGTAGCTTTGGAAGATGATGCTCTTGTTTTGCATTTGACGGATTTGGTTTTAAAGCAAGCTCTGGCAAAAGCTCCTTTAGAGGACATTTTGCACAATTTAACGTCTATGGCGGCTCTTAAAATGAATGGAGTTCGCTGTTCGATTGTGCATGTGGTGGACGCAAACCATGGAGTGGTGGTTGCCTCCAATGACAACAAAGATGCCTGTGGAATCGAGTTGGATTTGAACAAATACCCGGAGCTGAGCCAAGCGGTGAACTTTGGCAAAATTGTGGCTCTTGAAAATTTAAAGACGGATCCTTTCTTTAAAAATGTAGTGGGTGAGTTGAAAGACATTCAATTTAACTCTTTGATTGTCTGCCCGATCCAACGCCAAGGCCGTTCTTTTGGCGCCCTTTCGGTGCGCCTTCCAGACACGAAGACGGTACTGGTGGACAACGAGGTGAGATTTGCCGAAATCGTTGCCCAAACGGTCTCTTTGATTCTGGGACAGGGCCGCCATTTGGCCGAGGGCGATTATTGGCTCGATCGACGCCACACCAAGCAAGTTCTCAGCTTTCCGCCGCCCCAAATCAAAAAGCGGTAGACATCGGCCGTCATTTCTTTTAAGCCTGACATTTCAATCAACCAAAAGGCGGAGGAATTTAGGACATGCTCACTTTGTTGGCCATTTTGCATGTAATCATTGGCGTGGGATTGGTTGTTTTCGTTCTGCTTCAAGACCCCAAAGGTGGAGGCGCTGGAGGCATGTTTGGAGGCGGTGGAAGCTCCAACAGTGTTTTCGGATCTACAGGCGCTGGGAACTTTTTGACAGCGACCACAAAGTGGTTTGCCATTTGTTTTGCAGTTTCATGTATGGCTTTGACCTGCGTTTCCACCACCAACCAAAAAGGTGGCAGTGTTTTGGACACTGGTGATGTGACGGCTCCTGTGGCGCCCGCTCCTGAAGCTACGGCTCCGGCCACTCCTGCGGAACCAGACGCAAACTCTGAAAAATCTCAGGACGCTCCAGAGGCTCAGTGATCACCAAAGGAATCGGCATTGCCTTTATGGTGATTGCCCTAGGATTTAGCTTTTGGCTCTTTCAAACTCCTGAAGGAAATGAGGAACTGATTGATTCCTCCCCTCGTGTTCGCTTCCAAGCTCAAAAACTCACTGTATCTCCCAGCAATTTGCCGAAGCCCCAGGAACTTCCTTCAGAGACTTCGGAAGGTGCTGTGCAAAAGAAAGTTTCGAAAGAAGCTCTTTCTAAGACTTCGCCTCTGACGAATGATGAAATTCAGTTGGAGTTTTCCAACTACCAGCGACAATTTCAAAACTGTTGGATTCAGCGTTTCAAAGATAAGCCCGACTTAAATGGACAGGTCAGCTTTAAGGTTCAAATTTCCCCACGGGGAAAAATTTCTGAAATTCAGCTTGTCCATTCAGACATCGATGATCCTTTGATGCTTCAGTGTCTGAACTCCACTTTGAGTCGAATGCAATTTCGTGAGTTTGAAGGAGAGCCCATTGAAGTGATCTTTCCTTTAGAATTCGCGCTTTAATCCGGGGGGATAAAATGGCGATTTCCATTCGAGCATTTCCTTTGCTATTTCTTGCAAGCACAGCCTTTGCGGAAGCCGATTGGTCGGAACGCATGAAGCTTAAGAATGATTTTCGTTTTCGAACGGAACTTTTGGATCAAGATTCAGATTCAACTCCGCCCAATTTTCGCCAGCGTTTACGGGCACGATTGGGGGGAGTGTTTCAGGTGAACGACCAAGTGGAATCTGGCCTGACTTTAGCCAGCGGATCCGACGATCCGACCTCCACAAACCAAACCTTAGGCGACGGATCCTCCACGAAGTCCTTTTCTTTGGACGAAGCTTTTGCGAAGTGGAGACCTTCAGAGCCTTGGACCGTGACTTTAGGAAAAATGAAAAATGTCTTTTACTCCATTGGTGGCAATCAACTGATTTGGGATTCGGATTTGCGTCCTGAAGGAGTCTTTTTCAAATATCAAAGTGGGGACATTGAAGGTGTAAAGCTCACCGTGAATGGGGGAAGTTCTTGGGTTGTTCAAAGTTCTTCCAGTTCTACGGCGGATGAAAGTGTTCTATTAAATGGGCTCCAGGTGATTGCGGAAACAGAATTTTGCGAGTCTTTGAAATTTGAAGTGGGCTCTGGAATTTATGACTACAGTTCATTGAAAGATCACAAGGTGATTTATCGTGCGGCTGGAAACTCGGTCACTGGGTCTGGCTCCAGCGCCACTTACAACTCTGATTTTCAACCCATGGAGCTTTTAGCCGGACTCAAATCTAAAGTCTTGGGCCTTCCCTATTCGGTCTTTTTCAATGGCGTGAAAAACTTAAAAGCTTCCAGGGATTCTGAAGGCTATCTTTTGGGCGCATCACTTGGTGAGAGTCGAAACCCAGGAGATCTTTCTGGCTTGGTGAGCTACCGAAGAACAGAAATGGATTCCACTTTTGGCCTCTATTCTGAATCTGATTTTAACAATGGAAACTTAGGGTCACGAGGTTGGATGGGACAATTGACTTATGTGTTGGGCCAAAACGCAAAGCTTGCGTGGACTTCTTTTTGGACTCAGACCAATGAGACGACGGGCAACCGTGGCCACCGCAACCAGTTGGATGTGTCTTTTCAGTTTTAAGGTTCCTGTTCATTGTTGAGTTCCGCTTCAAAGAATGTGGTCATTTTCCTCGTTCAGTTTACCAATTCCATATTTCATAGAAGTGGACACACTCTTCCGTGAGTTCTTCCAGTATTTTTTCAGGTTCAATTATTTACTCCAGTAAACGCGCCTCTCTGTGGGCTCTCTTCCCGTGCATAAGTTCTTATTCCCAAATCTAAATTTCATAGAAGTGGACACACTCTTCTGTGAGTTCTTCCAGTATTTTTTTAGGTTCAATTATCTACTCCAGTAAACGCGCCCATCCATGGGCTCTCTTCCCGTGCATAAGTTCTTATTCTCCAAATCCAAATTTCATAGAAGTGGACACACTCTTCCGTGAGTTCTTCCAGCATTTTTTCAGACTCAATTAATTACTCCAGTAAACACGCCCATCCATGGACTCACTTCCCGTGCATAAATTCTTATTCTCCAAATCTAAATTTCATAGAACCGGACACACTCTTCCATGAGTTCTTCCAGCATTTTTTCAGGTTCAATTATTTACTCCAGTAAACACGCCCATCCATGGGCTCACAAGTCTTTGCCC